>NZ_JBGLOU010000001.1:0-35391 GCF_041402765.1 Nonomuraea sp. AD125B
CTCCCACCCTGTGAGGGGGTAAGGCTCCCGGTAGACGACCGGGTTGATAGGCCGGAGGTGGAAGCGCGGTAACGTGTGGAGCTGACCGGTACTAATAGGCCGAGGACTTGACCTCAAAGCATACTTTCTTGAAGTTTTTGCTCGCGTCCACTAGGCAATTCTGAGACTGCAAGCACGTCTTGTGTTTGTTTGTTTCGGAGGGTTACGGCGGTTATGGCGGGAAGGAAACACCCGGTTACATTCCGAACCCGGAAGTTAAGCTTCTCTGCGCCGATGGTACTGCACTCGGGAGGGTGTGGGAGAGTAGGTCACCGCCGGACAATCTTTATGGAGGGCCTCGACTGGTTCAGTCGGGGCCCTTCTGCATTTATGGGTTCGGACGGAGGACGAAGACGCCCCAGCCCAGGTACTGGCGGCCGTACTCCAGGTGGGAACGGCGTGCCTGGGTCAGGAAGTCGCGCATCGCAGGCGCGTCAGGGTCGTCCGGGTTGTCGCGCAACCAGTCGCTGATCGTCCACCACTGGCTGGCCACGTACCTGTCCCAGCTGTCCGGGCTGGCCAGGACCATGTCCAGCAGCTCGAAGCCGGCCTCCTCGATGCGGTCGTTCGTGCCGATGAGCGAGGTCGCCAGGTTGTCGTCCTCCAGTCCCACTGCCGCGCGAGCCTCGCGCGGAGGCGGGGTCTGCCAGTAGCAGTCGCCGACGAGGACGATGCCGTTCGGGCGGAGGTGCCGGCGCATGAGGGACAAGGTGCCCTTGAGGCCGTTGCCGATCCACGTCGCGCCGATACAGGAAACGATGTCGAACGATTCAGGAGCCGTTTCGTAGGTGCCGGCGTCGGCCTCCACGAATTCCACGCGTCCGGACACGCCTAGCTCCTCCGCGCGGGCTCTCGCTGCTGCGAGAAAGACCTTGCTGATGTCCACGCCGACGCCTTCCGGGCCGTGTTCGGCGGACCAGCGGGAAAGCAGCTCTCCCTTGCCACAGGCCAGATCCAGCTGGCGGGTGCCGGGAGTGATGCGGCAGATCTCGCCGAGCAGGGCGAGTTTGTCGTCGGTCAGCGGGTTCAGAATGCGGTGCCGGGCCTCGGCGATTTCGTGAAAGCGTAGTGACATGACGAGAAGTCTTGCGCGTCCTGGATTTACGGCAACCCATTTATGCGCATGAGCCGGTCTCGTGGACGTACTTCGGCTTGCTAGGCTGGAGGGACCGGGCCACCTCCACGGTGGCCTTCGTCGCGTAAGGCCCGAGGGCGGGCGGCGACCAGCCACAGTGGACCGTCGTTGTGAGTCCGCTGGGTGAGCTCAACGAAATGGACCAGAAGTGAACAGAGATAACGGACCGGACGGCGGAGAGCGCGGGCGCGGCGACTTCGAGGACAGGCGCTCCGGAGGGAGCGACAGGAGCGGGGGATACGCCTCGCGCGGGCGGGACTCCGGCAGCGACCGTCCGTTCCGTTCCGGTGACAGGGGCCGCTCGTACGGCCGGGACGACCGCGGGCCGCGTAGGGACGACGGCTCCCGCGAGGATCGGGGTCCGCGCCGTGAGGGCGCCGGCTCCGGATATGGCGGCAGGCGCGAGGGCGGTTATGGTGACCGCGGGCCGCGCCGCGAGGGCCGCGAAGGATTCGACCGCGGGCAGCGCGGTGACGACCGTCGGCCGTACCGCGATCGCGACGATCGTGGCGGGCGCGGCGAGGAGCGGCGAACGTACCAGGATCGGGATGATCGTGGGCCGCGTCGCGAGGGACCTGGTTACGGCGATCGTGGCCCGCGCCGTGAGGGCGGCGGGTTCCGCGATGATCGGGGTCCCCGTCGTGAGGGTGGCTTCCGTGATGACCGGGGTCCGCGCCGTGAAGGCGGCGGGTTCCGGGACCGTGATGACCGTGGGCCGCGCCGCGAGGGCGGTTACGGCGAGAGCCGCGGCGGCCGCGGGGGTTACAGCGGCGACCGGCGCGAAGGCGGTTACGGTGACAGGGGTCCCCGTCGCGAGGGCGGCGGGTTCCGGGACCGGGACGACCGCGGGCCGCGTCGCGAGGGGCCGGGTTATGGTCCCAGGCGAGAGGGCGGCTACGGCGACCGCGGGCCGCGTGGCGAGGGTGGCTTCCGTGATGACCGAGGGCCGCGTCGCGAGGGCGGCGGGTTCCGGGACCGGGACGATCGTGGGCCGCGCCGCGAGGGATCGGGTTACGGCGATCGGGGTCCGCGCCGTGAGGGCGGCGGGTTCCGCGATGATCGGGGTCCCCGTCGTGAGGGTGGCTTCCGTGATGACCGTGGGCCGCGTCGCGAGGGCGGCGGGTTCCGGGACCGTGATGACCGTGGGCCGCGTCGCGAGGGTGGCGGGTTCAGGGATGACCGGGGTCCGCGCCGAGAGGGCGGGTTCCGCGATGATCGGGGTCCCCGTCGTGAGGGTGGCTTCCGTGATGACCGTGGGCCGCGTCGCGAGGGTGGCGGTTTCCGGGACCGTGATGACCGTGGGCCGCGTCGTGAGGGCGGCGGGTTCAGGGATCGGGACGATCGGGGGCCGCGTCGCGAGGGGTCGGGGTACGGGCCGCGTCGTGAAGGCGGTGGCTTCCGTGATGACCGAGGCCCGCGTCGCGAAGGCGGTGACCGGGGCCCTCGGCCGTTCTCCCGGGACGACCGCCCCAGGCGTGACGATCACGGCGGAGCCGGTACCCGCGCCAGATACGGCAGGTCCGACCGCGACTCCGAGAACGCGCAGCGCGAGCAGATGCCCGAGATCGCGCCCGACATCAACGCGGACGAGCTGGACAAGGAAGTCCTCGAGGAGCTGCGTTCCCTGCCTAACGACCTCGCCAACCTGGTCGGCCGGCACCTGGTCGCCGCCGAGCGGGCCCTGGAGGACGAAGACCCCGAAAGGGCGCACGAGCACACGAAGGTGGCGCGCAGGTTCGCGGCCCGGATCGGGGTCGTGCGGGAGGCTGCCGGCATCGTCGCGTACCGTGCCGGGCATTTCTCCGAGGCACTGAGCGATCTGCGGGCGGCGCGGCGGCTGACGGGGTCCGAGGCGTACCTTCCGGTCATGGCCGACTGCGAACGCGGCATGGGACGTCCCGAGCGGGCCATCGACCTTGTGCGTTCGCCCGAGGCCGAGCGCCTCGACCGGGCCGGACGCATCGAGCTGACCATCGTCGAGTCCGGCGCGCGCCGTGACCTGGGCCAGCACGACGCGGCCGTCATCACTCTCCAGCGCCTGCCGGAGCTGCGCGACCCGCAGCCGCGGCCGTGGTCGGCGCGGCTGGCGTTCGCGTACGCCGACGCCCTGATCGACGCCGGGCAGACGGAGGCGGCGACCGAGTGGTTCGCGCGGGCCATGGCGTTCGACGAGGACGGTGAGACGGACGCGGCCGAGCGGTACGCCGAGCTGACCGGCTCCGTCATCGAGGACGTCGAGGAGGACGGGGACTACGAGGACGACTTCGACGACGCCGGCGCGGCGGACGGCGGAGAGAGCGCCGTGACCGTGGACGAGGAGCCGGAGGACGACGACGCCTCTCTCGCCGAGGCCGACGACCTGCTGGGTGAGGAGCCTGAGCCTGCCGGCGCGGCGGATGACGAGGATGTCGCCGCTGCCACCGATGTCACCTCGGACGAGGCCGCCGACCGCGGGGATGAGGTCGCGGAGGCACCGCAGGCCGACTCCGCCAACGAGGCTGACGAGTCCGACGACTCGGATGATTCGGACGGGGAGGACGGCGCAGGCGACGCTGCTGTGCAGCAGGGTAGCTCCGCAGGCGCTGCCGCCGCTCCGGCGGAGACTCCCGGCATCACGCCCGCTTTCATCGAGCCGAACTTCGGCGATGTCCTGGACGAGGAAGAGGGGCCCGCTGCCAAGCGGCCGAAGGCGGACGACTAGCATCGCTCGCTCATAGCTGAAAGCTGGACACATGCTCCGCCGTACCGCCGCGATGTGCGCGGGACGGCGGAGTTTGTGCGTTCTGCGGCCGAATGCCACCTGCGCCGGGCCTCGCCCTGTCGGGCCCGCACGTGAGACCGGTGTCGGTGCGCCGTTGACATGACTGCTCGTGCCGTCGGTCCCTGTCCGACTACCGACGCTGGCCTCGCCCGTTGGACAGCAGTGCCAGGTCCGCCTGTGACGCCGCAGCCCCGCGCTGGGCATGCCTGTGATGTCGCGCTGGGCCGTGCGGCGCCACATGCTCCGGTTGGTCCTCTGGCAGCAGCATGGCTGCTGGCATTAGCGTCGGCGTACCGGTGGCGGTTCCCGTACCTACAGCAGAGGGATCTCCGGGCGTGTGCGATGAGCTTGGTCGCGTGTGGTCCGAGCCCCTTGTGCGGGCCGAGCTGCCCAATCTCGCGATGGCTGTGCGCTGCAGGTCAGCGGATTGGCGGTTGGCAGCAGGTTATGGCGACACGCGGTCGAGCCAGTGGAGGATGCCGGCGACGTTTGACGGAGCTCCGCTCAACAACTCGAACTGCTCGGCCGTCGCGTCGTCCGCCTTCAGCGCGGTGTAGCGCTCCTTCGTACGGTCTCGGACCATGGCGATGGCATGGTCCAGGTCCAGGCCCTCGGAGTGGGCCTGCCGGGTCAGATCCACCCAGACGCGGAGTTCCTCGGCGGATCGGTCGAGGGTGTCCTGAACCGCACCAACCGGGCCGTAGTGGCTGAAGAGCAGACGTTGCGGCCCGAGCGCCTTGAACAGGGCGATCGAATCGAGGGCGGTCTGCAGGTCGAAGTCCGGCGGCGGCGTGGCGGGACGCAGGTCGCCGGTCTCGGGGAGGTACACGCCTGCTGCGTCGCCCACGTACAGGTCGCCGGTCGCGGAGTCGACGAGGCCCACGTGATGCTTGGCGTGACCGGGGGAGTAGTGGCTGCTCAGCGTGCGTCCGTTGCCGAGATCGATGGCGCCGGTGTCGCCGAGGGCGACGATGCGTTCGGCCTCGGTGGGTGACAGCTCGCCGAAGAGGGTGTCGAGCCGGTCGCCCCACACCATCCGGGCGCTCGCCATGAGCCGCGAGGGGTCGGCCAGGTGTCGCGCGCCCTTCTCGTGTACGACCACCTGGGCGGACGGGAAGAACCTGGCGATGTCTCCCACCCCGCCGGCGTGGTCGAGGTGGATGTGGGTCACGACGACGGTGGCGAGGTCCTCCGGCCCGACGCCGAGGGACGCGAGCGCGTCGCGGACTACCGGGGCGGAGGTCGAGGTACCGGTCTCTACCAGGCATGGCCGGTCGCCCAGGATCAGGTATCCGGCGGTGATGCCTGCGTATCCGGCCATCCTGGTGTCGATCTCATAGACGTCGCCGCCCAGCGCGGTGATGTTGTCCACAGGTACTCCCGAGCGTGCAGCCGTTGTCCCCAGAACGGCGCTCGGCCGTTCCGGGCTCCTCTTCATCGTAAAGAGTGATCTCCGGCAGAGCACCGACAGGAGGGACGAGGAATGGACCGGAACGAGGTCTTGCTGGTTGGACGGCTCTCGGCGGCGCCCGAGGACCACACCCTGCCGAGCGGTGACACCGTCACGAAGTGGCGCATCATCGTACGGCGCCGCCGGCGGCAGCGACGCGGCGGGACGCTGACGGACAGCGTCCCGTGCGTCACCTTCAGCCCCGAGACGGCAGACGTCGTCCGCGGCCTCAAACCGCGCGACTATTTGCAGGTCACTGGCTCCTTCCGCTGCCGCATCTTCGGCCCGACAGGAGCCAAGGTCTGGAAGTACGAGGTGGAGGTGACCAGCGCGAAACCCGTTGATGTCGTCGTGGCTGCGGAAGATCCACCGGACGGGGATGGAGACGGGGGCGGCGTCGGCGAGGAGGCCAGGGGGACGGTGACGCCATTGGTGCCGAGGCGGGTGCTGCAACTCGCCCGGGCGAGCTGATCTCCTGCCTCATCCAACGCGGCGGAGGGGATGAGAGCACGCGGACCAAGAGCTAGGGCTGTCGCGCCAGCCCGTGCGCCTCGTCTGCCGGCGACGAGGCGCACACCGCTGGGTTCCTACGGCGACGAGGCGCACGCCGCTGGCGTCCCTAGGGGCGGCGAGGTGAGCGTGCTCAGAGTCGTTGGGGGCTGCCTCAGCAGCAATTGGCCGGCTCAGCAGCGAGCTCGGGCTCCGGTGGTTTCGCGCCGGGTCTGTCGCAAGGCCCTGGTTCATCTGTTTCCGCCCGCCGCCTGGCCGTGAGAACACCGACTTCGGCTTCCGCGCCGACGCGTTGGCGTAGGCCCGATCGGCTGCAAGCCCAAGCGAGCTTGGGCTCTGGTGGTTCTGCGCCGGTCTATCGTGCGGCCGTCCTTCGCCCGATTCCGCGCGCCGGCCGGCCGGGAGAACACCGACATCGGCTTCCGCGCCGACGCGTTGGCTGTAGGCCAGTTGGCTGTAGGCCCAGTTGGTTGTGGGCCCGGTCTGGTTGTGGCTCGGGTTGGCTGTGCGGCTCGGGTTGGCTATGCCGCCCGGTTGGTTATGCCGCTTGGTTGGCTGTCGTCCCGGTGGTTGTGGGGCCGGTTGGTTGTGGGGTCAGCTGAGGGGCCGGGGCGGTGGCGGGTGGGAGCGGCGTGCCTGATAGCGCTGTCTCGTCTGGGCAGCTATTCGTCTGTCAGTTGATGGCGAAGGTGCGGAGGACCAGACCGGTTCGGGGTTTGGGGCCGAAGGAGGTGGATTTGCGGGGGACGCGTTCGCCGCTGGCGGCGACGGCCAGGACGTCCTCGGTCGCCAGCGGCTTGAGGATCACGGCAGTGCCGTTCGTGCTGGTCGCGAGCTTGGCGGCAGCCTCGACGTCGTGATGCACGATGCGTACCGCCTGCTCGTCGTCACGCATCCCCCACACCTTCGGCAGGATGAACTCGCTCAGGATGGAGGTGTTGAGGGAGTTCCAGCGGTCGGAGTGGTCAGCCGGCATGGCATGAGCCAGTTGGACGGGATCGGGCTCAGTGAGCAGGTACGCGCCGGCTTCGTCGGCCAGGAGGAAAGCCGGGTCCGGGCTGTTCTCGAACGCGCCCAGGCCCGCCGCGAGGGTGCCGAACTCCTGGACCCGCCAGGACTGGCGGGCCTGGGCGGCCGCCTTCGCCAGGGGGAGGCCGGGGATGACGCGGTGGATCGCCTTGAGGTCGGGCGGATAGGCGGTCGAGTCGACCAGCAAGGCCAGACCGAAGTCCCAGGGGGCTACCAGAGTGGTGGAAGGAGGCTGGTGCGAGCCGTCCGCCGGGGAGGAATGTGCTGGTGTGGGGTCGGTGCCGGCGTCACCAGGCCTTGCGGCACTGTTGCTGAGCACGGCGCTGGCGGGCACTGCGTTGCCGGACGCCTCGCCTCTGGGGGCGGCGTCGCTGGGCGTGGGTGAGGACTCGGCAGGAGGATGGGCCAGGCGTTCCTGGCGTTGGAGGACGCGGTAGGTGGCGTAGCGGTGGTGGCCGTCGGCGATCAGAGCTTGGCGGTCGCGGAGGTCGGCGTTGATGGTGGCGATCTCGGACGTGTCGGTGATCGCCCAGAGGCGGTGGGTGACGCCGTCCTCCGTCGTGGCCGACACCAGGGGGCGACGCCGGGTCGCCACCTCCTCCACGAGGCGGGTCGTAGGGCCGCCGGCGCCGTCGTAGAGGAGGAAGATCGGCTCCAGATTCGCCTGGGTGGTGCTCATGAGGGCCAGGCGGTCGGCGATGGGGCCGGGCATCACGTCCTCGTGCGGAAGGATGACGTGCTGACCCGGGTCCGTCAGGGCGACGTCGCCGATCAGGCCGCGTTGCAGGAAGTACGGGCCATGCTGCTCGTACACGTACAGGGCCGGGCGCTCGTCCGGGACCAGGATGCCTGTCTGAAGCCACGCCTGCAGGGTGTCCCGGGCCTCGGCGTAACGCGTCTCCGGCGGAAGTTCGTCAACGGCAGGAAGGGCGTGGGTGGCAGGAGAGGGATCGGCGGTATCGGGAAGGGGTTGAGTGGCAGAAGTGGTGTGGGCGGAATCGGGGCGGGGGGTGCGGGGAAGGATGAGGCGGACGACGTTGTTCGGGTGCAGGTGGAGGAGCGCGTCGACGTCCGCGTCGGAGATCAGGTCGTAGGGCGGGGAGGTTACCTTGGCGGGATCTTCGACGGCGAAACGTACGCCTCGGAAGGGCCGTAGCACCAGTCCATCGGGCACTGGCAGTTCAGGAGTCCCCATACCGGGCATGCTGCCATAGATGGTCATGCCTTCCGGAAATCGCCCCTCGGTTTGCAACCGTGCCCTGCCTCCGTGGTGGGACAGGGCGTGTTCGTCGTCCAGCGATGGAGGGAGTCTCGCCGATGGTTGGAGAAGGAAACGCCCATGATGAGACCTCGGGTACTCCCCGGGGCAGTGTTTACGATTGGTACCAGCGTGGGGTAAAGCTGCTGAAGGACGGCAGTCCGGCGGCGGCGGCCGCGTTGCTGGAACGGGCTGCGGAGGTCGAACCGGAGTCGCGCAGCATCCGGGAGGCGTTGGCGCGGGCGCAGTTCAACTCGCGGCAGTACACCGAGGCGGCGGCGAGTTTCCGGCAGATCGTCGAGGCCAATCCGGCTGAGGACTACGCGTACTTCGGGCTGGGGCTGGCGTTGTGGCGTACCGGGGACATCGAAGGGGCGCAGGAACCACTGGCGATCGCTGTTGCGATGCGTCCTGATGAGCGGCATTACGTGTCGGCGTTGAAGAGTGTGCGTGCCACTTTGCGGGCTCGGCGGGAGATGTAGTCGTAGGAGGAGGTTCGCTCGTTCCCCCGCGTGTCGGCGGTGGCTCATCGGTGGGCGGCGTCTGGGCCCTGTGCCGGCGGTGACGTACAGATCGCCGAGGCTGCGGTGGTTGGCGTAGGTGCGTGTGTAGCACCGGTGGTGTTCTTGGCCAGGGTCATGGGCAGTCCGCGGAGGCGGCGGGGCGCGGCGCTAGAGTCTCACGCGGCATGTGAGTCGAACGGGAAGAGGCGCGGTGCTGATCGACGGGTACGACACTTTGCTGCTCGACCTGGATGGCGTGGTCTACCTGGGCTCCCATGCGGTGCCGGGCGCGCCGGCGGCGCTCGACCAGGCGTGGGCGCGGGGGGTGCGGCTGGCGTACGTCACCAACAACGCCTCGCGGACCCCCGCCGCCATCGCGGCGCACCTGCGGGAACTGGGTGCTCCGGCCACCGCCGAGGACGTCGTGACGTCGGCGCAGGCGGCGGCGCGGCTGATCGCGGAGCGGGTGCCGCCGGGGTCGGCGGTGCTCGTGGTGGGTGGGTCGGGGCTCCGGATGGCCGTACGGGCCCGAGGGCTGCGGCCGGTCTCGACCGCCTTCGAGGCGCCGGTCGCCGTCGTGCAGGGGATCGCGCCGGGGCTGTCGTACGCGCTGCTGTCGGAAGGCGCGCTGGCGGTGCGGCAAGGGGCGTGGTTCGTGGCGTCCAACGGGGACAGCACCATGCCCACCGGGCGGGGCGAACTGCCCGGCAACGGGGCCATGGTCCGGGTCATCGCGGCCGCGACCGGGGTTGAGCCGGTGTACGCGGGAAAGCCGGACCCGCCGTTGCACAGGGAGTCGATGATCCGTACGGGGGCCCGGCGGCCGCTGGTGGTGGGGGATCGGCTGGACACCGACATCGAAGGGGCGTCCAACGCCGGGGTGGAGTCCCTGCTGGTGCTGACCGGGGTGGCCACGGCGGCCGATGTGCTGACGGCCGAGCCGCGGCACCGGCCGACGTTCGTGGCCGAGGATCTGGGAGCCCTGCTCGCGGACTATCCCGAGGTGCGGGACGGCGCGTGCGGTGGATGGCAGGCGCGGTGGCGCGACGGCGTGCTGCATCTGGAGGGGGACGGCAGCCGCATCGACGGGCTGCGGGCGGCGTGCGACGCGGCCTGGGCGGCGGCCGGGGAAGGGCGGGTGGAGGAGGACGCCGTGAAGCCGGTCCTTGAGCGCATCGCCGGTTGAGCTGCCCGTGATGACCGGGACCCTTCCGAGGGCCGGGTGCCTTTGATGACCGAGCGCCTTTGAGGGTCGGGCGCCTTGGGTGGCTGCGTGCTTGGGGAGGCTGGATCGGTGGTTCGCCGACTGTCGCCGGCTGCCTGGTCATCGCCGGGTGTGGTGGAATCTCGTCTGCGGCGGAGCGGTTTCGTTGTTCGCTCGTCGCCGAAAAATTGGTACGGCCGGGCGAGCCGGTCAGAGCAGACGGCGTAGGCGGAGGAGGTCGCCGAAGCTGGCGTCGACCTTCACCCGGCCCCCGAGCAGCGCCCGCGCCAGATCCAGCTCGCCGTCCACCAGCGCGATCAGGTCGTTGCTCACGATCGTGAGCTTGACGTCGGCGGGCTTGCCGCCCGGCGGCGGCTGCTCCGTGAACGGATCCAGCCCCCCGTGGTGCAGCCGCCCGTAGAAGGTCACGTCGAGATCGGAGATCCGGCAGCTGACCGTGCGTTCGACCACATGCTTGGCACGGTCCTGCTCGTCGATCTCGTCGAACTGCGCGACGAGCTTGGCCAGTGCCGTCCGGCACTCCTCGACGCTTGCCATGGTGAGCATCCTCTCCTTCTTGGTCGGGCCTATGCGGACCGTAGCGTTCCACATGACTAGCACCCCCGTACGACCTACAACGAGTGACACGCCTGCCAAGGTCCCGGGTGCTCGCGGGAGGCGTTACCGTCGAGTCATGAGTGAGCTGCCGCACGAGACCGGCGACGACCGGGTCGACGCCATCGTGGCCGGCCTGGGCAGCCTGGGCGAGCTGCCCGTGGGCGAGCATCCGCGGATCTTCGAGGAGGCGTTCTCGGCGCTGGAGGCCGCACTGGGGGCCGTGGACGACGACCCGGTGCGGGCCTTGCACGAGATGGCGGGCGCGGCCCACCAGCCGGAACGCCGGGAAACGGTTCACCAGGCCGACGCCCGCCGACCGGGTGATGCGTGGGCCGCTCAGGTGGGCCAGGTGGCGCGGGGAGACCGGTGAGCCGGCGCATCCGCCTCGACAGCGAGCTGGTGCGCCGCGGCCTGGCGAGGTCGCGCGAGCAGGCGGCCCAGCTCATCGACGACGGCCGGGTCACCGTCGGCGGCCAGACCGCGCGCAAGCCCGCCACCCAGGTCGACACCGCCTCCGCCATCGTCGTCGCCACGTCCCCCGACGGTCCCGACTACGTCTCGCGCGGCGCGCACAAGCTGCTCGGCGCGCTGGAGGCGTTCCCGGCGCTCGCCGTCGAAGGGCGCAGGTGCCTTGACGCCGGCGCGTCCACCGGCGGGTTCACCGACGTGCTGCTGCGCCGCGGCGTGGCCCACGTGCTGGCCGTCGACGTCGGCTACGGCCAGCTCGCCTGGTCGCTGCGCACCGACGAGCGGGTGACGGTGATGGAGCGGGTCAACGTCCGTGACCTCACCCCGGAGATGGTGGGGGAGCCGCCGACGCTGGTCGTGGGCGACCTGTCGTTCATCTCGCTGCGGCTGGTGCTGCCCGCGCTGGCCGCCGTGGCCGCGCCGCGCGCCGACTTCGTGATGCTGGTCAAGCCGCAGTTCGAGGTGGGCAAGGAGCTCGTGGGGGCGGGCGGCGTGGTCCGCGATCCGGCGCTGCGCGCGCAGGCCGTGCGCGACGCCGCCGCCAAGGCTCAGGAGCTGGGGCTGAGCGTGCGCGGGGTGACCGCGAGCCCGCTGCCGGGGCCGTCGGGCAATGTGGAATACCTGCTCTGGCTGGGCAAGGGAGAGGGCGAGCCTCCGGTCGCCGACCTGGAGGCCGAGATCGAGCGTGCCGTGGCGGAAGGGCCGCAATGAAACGGACCGTGCTGGTCGCCGTACACACCGGGCGGGGCGCCGCCGTCGAGAGCGCCCGTCTGGTGATCAACCGGCTGGTGGACGCGGGCATCGCCGTGCGGGTGCTCGAATCCGAGTATGCCGAGATCGGCTGCGCCGGGGTCGAGGCCGTGCCCGGCGACGAGCCCGGCGCGGCCAAGGACGCCGAGGTCATGATCGTGCTCGGTGGCGACGGATCGCTGCTGCGCGCCGCCGAGATGGCCAGGCCGGCCGGCACGCCGCTGCTGGGGGTCAACCTGGGGCATGTCGGGTTCCTGGCCGAGGCCGAGGTCGATGACCTGGCCGGGGCCGTCGACGCCGTCGTGGCCGGCCGGTACGACGTCGAGGAGCGCATGACGATCGACGTTCTCGCCCGGCAGAACGGCAAGATCCTGGCCGACACGTGGGCGCTCAACGAGGCCACGGTCGAGAAGCAGGAGCGCATGCTGGAGGTCGTCGCCGAGATCGACGGCCGGCCGCTGTCGCGGTGGGGCTGCGACGGCGTGATCTGCGCCACGCCGACCGGCTCGACCGCCTATGCTTTCTCCGCGGGCGGGCCGGTCGTGTGGCCTGAGGTCGAGGCGCTGCTCATGGTGCCCATCAGCGCCCACGCCCTGTTCGCCAGGCCACTGGTGGTCTCGCCGCGGTCCACCCTGGCCGTGGAGATCCTGCCGGAGACTCCCGGCGGGGTGCTGTGGTGTGACGGGCGGCGCCGCTTCGAGCTGCCGTCCGGCACGAGGGTGGAGGTGCGCAGGGGAGCCGAGCCGGTCAGGCTGGCGCGGTTGCACGGCGTCGAGGACACCGGCGCGCCGTTCACCGACAGGTTGGTCGCCAAGTTCGAGCTACCCGTCCAGGGCTGGCGCGGAAGGGTGCGACCCTGAGTGAATGGAAGCAGGACCGCGTAGGATCGCGTGGGCACACGTGTTCGGGGAACGGGCCGTGTGATCGGCAGGCACAGCAGTGACGGGAGTGGGCAGTGCGACCAAGGGTCGAGGAGGTCCGCATCCAGGGGCTCGGCGTCATCGACGAGGCCGTCCTAGAGCTCAGCCCGGGCTTCAACGTGGTGACCGGTGAGACCGGCGCGGGCAAGACGATGGTCGTGACCGGGCTCGGGCTGCTGTTCGGCGGCCGGGCCGACCCGTCCAGGATCCGGCCGGGGGCCGAGCGGGCCAGGGTCGAGGGCACGCTCGTCGTCGAGCCAGGCGGCCGGGTGGCCCAGCAGGTCGAGGACACCGGCGGCGATGTCGAGGGCGGCGAGCTCATCATCTCGCGCACCGTCTCGGCGGAGGGCCGCTCCAGGGCCTGGCTGGGCGGGCGCACGGTGCCCGTCGGCACTCTGACGTACCTCGCCGACGACCTCGTGGCCGTGCACGGGCAGATGGACCAGCAGCGGCTGCTCCAGCCCGCCAGGCAGCGCGCCGCGCTCGACCGCTATGCCGGTGAGGAACTGGTCAAGCCGTTGCGGGCGTACACACAGGCGTACAAACGGCACAAGCAGGTCGCCGTGCAGCTGGAGGAGCTGACCACCCGCGCCAGGGAGCGGACCCAGGAGGCCGACCTGCTCCGCTTCGGCCTGGAGGAGATCGAGAAGGTCGACCCCAAGCCGGGCGAGGACGTCGAGCTGCGCGAGGAGGAGGAGCGGCTCTCGCACGCCGACGCGCTGCGCAGCGCCGCCACCACGTCCCACACCGCGCTGCTCGGCGACCCCATGGAGGCCGCGGGCGGCGCCCACGACGTGATCTCCCTGCTCGGCGAGGCCCGCGCGGCCGTCGAGGCGGTACGCGACTTCGACCCCCAGCTCGCCGGGGTCGCCGACCGGCTCGCCGAGGCCGGCTACCTCATCTCCGACGTCGCCACCGACCTCGCCTCCTACGCCGAGTCGATCGAGGCCGACCCGTCCCGGCTGGCGGTCGTGCAGGAGCGCCGCTCGGTGCTGTCCGGGCTCATCCGCAAATACGGCGAGCAGAGCGCCGACAGCGCCGGCGTCCTCGCCTGGGCGCAGCGCGCCGCCGCCCGCCTCGCCGAGCTGGAGGGCGACGACGAGCGCATCGACGAGCTGACCCGCGAGCACGACGAGCTGACCGACAAGCTCACCGATCTCGCCGCCGAGCTCACCCGGGTGCGCGAGGCCGCCGCCGAGCGGTTCGGCCAGGCCGTCACCGAGGAGCTGACCGCGCTCGCCATGCCGCACGCCCGGGTCGTGGTGCAGCTCACGCGGAGCGCCGAGTTCGGGCCGGAGGGCGTCGACGAGGTCGAGCTGCGGATGGCCGCCCATCCCGCCGCGCCGCCGCTGCCGCTCACCAAGGGCGCCTCCGGCGGCGAGCTGAGCCGCGTCATGCTCGCCATCGAGGTCGTCTTCGCGGGCGCCGATCCGGTGCCGACGTTCGTCTTCGACGAGGTGGACGCGGGGGTCGGTGGCAAGGCTGCGGTCGAGATCGGGCGCCGGCTGGCCCGCCTGGCCCGCACCGCGCAGGTGATAGTCGTCACACACCTGCCGCAGGTGGCGGCCTTCGCCGACCAGCATCTGGTGGTCGAGAAGGCCAGTGACGGCAGCGTGGTGCGCAGTGGCGTCACCACGCTCGACCACGAGGGCCGCGTACGCGAACTGTCGCGCATGCTGGCGGGTCTGGAGGATTCCGAGCTCGGCCGGGCGCACGCTGAGGAGCTGCTGGGGCTCGCCGCGGCAGACAGGTGATCGTGGGTGACATAGTGGACACGCCACGTGATGCGTGGCCTCTCCGCTGTTTCGCTCTGGCAGGATGGTCATGATGAAGGTTCCGGGAAGCAGATTGCCGGGCCTCCGCGGCAGGAAGGTCGGTGACCTTCCCGGCATCACGGCAGTGGCGAGGATCGACCGGCGCACCAAGAGGCTCACCAAGCGCCTCGGGCCCGGTGAAATCGCGATCATCGACCATGTCGACGTGGACCGGGTCAGCGCGGAGGCCCTGGTCGCATGCGGTGCCGCCGCCGTGGTCAACGTCGCGGCCGGCATCAGCGGCCGCTATCCCAACCTGGGGCCGCAGATCCTGCTCGAAGCCGGCGTGCCGTTCGTCGACAACGCCAGCCCGGAGTTGTTCGAGCGCATCAAGGACGGCGACGTCGTCCGGCTCTGCGACGGCGTCGTCCATCTGGACGACGACGTCGTCGGCAAGGGCGAGGAGCAGACCCTCGAAGCGGTCGAGGCGGCCATGGCCGAGGCGCGGGCGGGGCTTTCGGTGCAGATCGAGGCGTTCGCGGTCAACACCATGGAGTACGTACGGGGCGAGGGCAAGCTGCTCATCGACGGCGTCGGCGTGCCCGAGATCCGCACGGAGATGGAGGGCAGGCACGTCCTCATCGTGGTGCGCGGATACCACTACAAGGAGGACATCGCCACCCTCCGCCCCTACATCCGCGAATACCGGCCCGTCCTGGTCGGCGTCGACGGTGGCGCCGACGCGCTCCTGGAGGCCGGCTACCTGCCCGACGTGATCGTGGGCGACTTCGACTCGGTCTCCACCAAGGCGCTGACCTGCGGCGCCGAGCTCGTCGTACACGCCTACCGCGACGGCAGGGCCCCCGGCCTGGAGCGCGTCCACCAGCTCGGCCGCGAAGCGGTGATCTTCCCCGCCACCGGCACCAGCGAGGACATCGCGATGCTCCTCGCCGACGACAAGGGCGCCGAGCTGATCGTCGCCGTCGGCACGCACGGCACGCTGGAGGAGTTCCTCGACAAGGGGCGCTCCGGCATGGCCAGCACCTTCCTCACCCGGCTCATCATCGGCAGCAAGCTCATCGACGCCAAGGGCGTCAGCAGGCTCTACCGCAGCCGCATCTCCACCTCACAGCTGCTGCTCCTCGTGCTCACCGCGCTGTTCACGATGGGCGTCGCGCTGGTCTTCTCGCCGCTGGGCAAGACCTGGCTGAACGGCCTGCAAGACGTCTGGAACGCGTTCATCTTCTGGCTGGTCGGACTCTTCTCGTGATCGATTTCCGCTATCACCTCGTCTCCATCGTCGCGATCTTCCTGGCGCTGGCGGTGGGCATCATCCTGGGCACCACCCTCCTCCAGGACCCCGCGCTCGACCTGGCCAAGCGCACCAGCGACGAGCTGACCAGCGCCAACAACGGCCTGCGCGCCGACCTCGACGCGCTGCGCGGGCGGCAGGCCGGCAACGACGCGTTCATCGCCGCGCGCACCCCGCAGATGGTGGCCTCCGAGCTCGCCGGGCAGCGCGTGCTGCTCATCGAGGCGCCCGGCTCCAGCACGAGCGTGCGCGAGGCCGCCCAGCAGGTGCTCGACGAGGCCGGCGCCAAGGTCAGCGGGCGGGTCACGCTGACGGAGAAGTTCCTCGACCCCGAGAGCAAGGGCGTCATCGACGGGCTGGTCGATCAGCTCAAACCGGCCAACATGGTCTTCCCCGCCACCGCCACCAGCTACGACCGGGCCGCCTCGCTGCTGGCCGGCGCCCTCGTCACCAACGACTCCGCCCAGGCCGGCACCGCCAACACCGCCACCGCCGGCGTGCTCGACGCGTTCGAGACCGGCGGCCTGCTCAACGTCGAGGACAACCCGGCCGAACGGGCCACGCTCGCCGTCATGTTCGCGCCGGAGAAGCCGTTCGAGGGCGAGACCGCCGAGACCCTGGCCGGGGCGCTGGTCTCGGTCGCCGACGGGTTCGACACGGCGGGCGGCGGCACCGTGCTCGCCGGGACCGCCGCGAACATCGCGCTGCCCGGCGACCTCATCGGCGCCGTCCGCGACGACAGCGAGGTCGCCAAGCGCGTGTCCACCGTCGACACCGCCGACATGCCCGTGGGCCGCGTCGTCATGGTCTACGCTCTGCGGGAACAACTGGCCGGGCACGCCGGCCAGTACGGCATCGGCAAGGGCGCCACCGCGCCCCTGCCGGCGGCCGTCACCCCCAGCCCGACCCCATCCGCCCAGTCAGGGAGCTGACATGGCCCGAGGACTGCTCCACGCCTTCGCCGGCGCCGCCATCGGCGCCGTCGCGGCCCGCGCCGCCTACGCCGCCTTCACCCGCAACCGGCAGCCCGACGACCTGACCGGCCGCTGGACGCGCAAGAACCACCGCGGCGAGCCCATCACCCTCCTGGAGGGCCCCGCGTTCGTCGCGGGGGCGAGCGCGGCGGCCGCGCTCACGCCCGGCCTGCCCGGCCGGCTGCGCCTGGCCGCCCTCGTCGCGGGCGCGGGCAGCGGTGTCCTCGGCGCCTACGACGACCTGTACGGCACGACGTCCTCCAAAGGCTTCAAAGGCCACCTGACCGCGCTGGCCCGCGGCGAGGTCACCAGCGGCGCGGTGAAGATCCTCGGCATCGGCGCCACCGGGCTCGGCGCCGCCGCGCTCGCCGGCGGCGGTCCGCTCGACGTGGTGGTCAACGGGGCCGCCATCGCCGGCGCCGCCAACCTCGCCAATCTCTTCGACCTGCGTCCCGGCCGTGCCATCAAGGTCGCCCTGCTGACCGGCGGGCCGCTGCTGGCCGCCTCGCTGCTGCGCGGCTCGCCTGCCGCCGCGGCGCTGGCCGCCGTGCCGCTCGGCGCCGCCGCCGCGCTGCTGCCCGACGACCTCGGCGAGCGTGCCATGCTCGGCGACGCCGGTGCCAACGCCCTGGGCGCGCTGCTCGGCCTGGCCGCCGTCACCCGGCTCGGCCGGCCCGGCCGCTACGCCCTGCTCGGCACCGTGGCGGCGCTCACCGCCGCCTCGGAGAAGGTCAGCTTCACCAAGGTCATCGCCGGGAACCCGGTGCTCAACCGCATCGACATGCTCGGCCGCCGGCCCGTCGCGCCCGCCTGACCCGGCCGGTCCCGCGTTATCCACAGGTGACCCCTCCTGACGCGCGAGTGTCGGCGCGGCCTGCCAGGATGATGTCCGCGCGGAAGACCCGCGCGGGGGCGAGGGAGGCCGGATGGGAGTCGTGACGGCGCGGGGTGTGGCCGGCGGGGCCGTGCTCATCGGGGCCATCACCGTGCTCGCGCGCGTGGCGGGCTTCGCCAAGCAGTACGCCTTCGCCCAGACGGTCGGCACCAACTGCCTGGCCTCGGCCTACATGACGGCCAACCAGATCCCCAACATCGTCTTCGAGGTGGTCGTCGGCGGGGCGCTGGCCGGGATGGTCGTGCCGGTGCTGGCCCGGCACGCGGGCGGCGGCGAGGGCGACCGTGAGCGGGTCGGTCAGATCGGCTCGGCGCTGCTGACCTGGGTGGTCGTGGTGCTGGTGCCGCTGGCGGTGCTCACCGCCGTGTTCGCCGGGCCGGTCATCGGGGTGTTCTTCGGGTCGCAGCTCGAAGGGGGTTGCGACATCGAGGCGGCCACGGCCGTGGCGGCGCGGATGCTCGCCGTGTTCGCGCCGCAGATCCCGCTGTACGGCGTCGCCGTCGTGCTCTACGGCGTGCTGCAGGCGCACAACCGGTTCGCCGGGCCGGCGGTGGCGCCGCTCGTGTCGAGCATCGTGGTGATCGTGGCGTACCTGATGTTCGTGCCGCTCAGCGGAGGCGACAGCAATCCGGCCACCGTGCCCGGGCCGGCTGAGCTGGCGCTGTCGATTGGCACCAGCCTGGGGGTGCTGTCGCTGGTGCTCACCGTGCTCGGGCCGACGGCGCGGCTGGGGCTGCGGTGGCGGCCGGTGCTGCGCTTCCCCGACGGGGTGGCCGGGCAGGTGCGCCGGCTCGCGCTCGCGGGCGTCGCGGCGCTGCTGGCGCAGCAGGCGGCCATGATCGTGGTGGTGCTGCTGGCCAACAAAGTGGTCGGCACCGGGGCGATCGCGGTCTACAACTACGCGTGGGCGATCTATCTGGTGCCGTACGCGGTGCTGGCCGTGCCCATCGCCACCAGCGCGTTCCCTCGGCTGTCCGCGCAGGCCGGGGAGCCCGAGGCGTTCGCGGGGCTGGCGGCGCGCACCACGCGGGCCGTGGTGCTGGTGTCGGGGCTGGCGGCCGGCGTGCTGGCGGCGGCCTCCGGGCCGGGGGCGGTGGTGTTCCTCGGGATGAAGAGCGAGGTGCCGGCGGTGGATCTGGCGCGGGCGGTCTCGCTGTTCGCGCCGGGGCTGGTGGGCTACGGGCTCATCGCGCAGCTCAGCCGGGTGCTGTACGCGGCCGGGCGCGGACGCGAGGCGGCGGCTGGCACCGTGGCGGGGTGGGTCGTGACCATGGTCGCGCAGACCGCTCTCGCGCTGGCGCTGCCCAGAGGGTGGGAGATCGGCGGGATGGCGCTCGGCATGAGCGTCGGCATGACGGCGGGCGGGGCGCTGCTGCTGGCCGCCGTCGTACGGGCGCGCGGCGGCGCTGCCGCGGCCGGGCTGGGACGGGCCCTGGGGGCGGCGGCCGGTGGCGGGGTGCTGGGCTACCTCGCCGGGGACGCCGTGGCCGGGTGGCTCGGGGCCGAGGGGATCTGGGCGAACGTCGGTGCCGCGGTGCTCGCCGCCGTGGTGGCGGCGGGCGTGGGCGGTGCGGTCGTGGCGGTGGTGGACCGGGCTGACGCCGGTGCGGTGATCGCGCTGCTGCGTCGCCGCCGAGGCTGACCTGCCGTCCCGATGGTGATGGGGGCTTTCGGGATGGAGGGCCGTCGGGATGGTGACGGGGGTCTTCGGGAAGGAGGGCCGTCGGGCTGAAGGCCTGCGAAATGGGGGGCCTGTCGGAGCCGACCGGCGCTCGGGAGACCTGTAGGGCGGTCGGGATTGACGGTCATCGGACTGGCTTGCCGTTGGAGCTGGAAGGCTGTTGGCGTGGGGCCGGTGGGCTGAGGGGTTGGAGCCGGCTGGTCACGGGTGAGTGTTGGAACTGAGGGAGGGGTGGGCGTGCGGGTGGCGTTCGTGCTGGGCACCACGTCCGGCGGTACGGGTCGGCATGTGCGGATGCTGGCCGAAGGGCTGACGCGGCGGGGGCATCAGGTGCTCGTGGCGGGGCCGCGCAGCGTGGAGGAGCAGTTCACGTACGGCGAGACAGGGGCGCGTTTCGTGGAGGTGGCCGTGGCGGACCGGCCTCGTCCGGTGGCCGACGTGCGCGCGGTGCTCGCGCTGCGGCGGGTGACTCGGGACGCCGACGTCGTGCACGCCCACGGGCTGCGCGCCGGGGCGCTGGCGGCGCTCGGCACATGGGGACGGCGCCGGTCGCCGGTGGCGGCCGGCACATCGAGGCAGCGTCGGTCACTGGTGGCGCTCGGCGCATCGAGGCGGCGTCGGTCGTTGGTGGTGACGTTGCACAACGCGTTGACCGCGGGCGGGCTCGTCGGGTTCGTCTACGGGGTGTTGGAGCGGATCGTGGCCCGGCGGGCCGACCGGGTGCTGGTGGTCTCGCCCGACCTCGGCGAGCGCATGACGCGGCTCGGGGCGCGGGACGTCCGGGCGGCCCTGGTGCCCGCGCCGCCGCTGCGCCCGGCCAAGCGCACCCCGCGCGAGGTCGCGGACGAGCTGGGCGCGGGGGAGCGGCCCATCCTGCTGACGGTCGCGCGGCTCGCCCAGCAGAAGGGCCTGGAGACCCTGCTCGATGTCGCCGCCGGGCCGTGGGAAGAGGCTCCGGCTGAGCTCGGCGTCGCTACTGGGCCACGGGGGGAGGCTCCGGCCGAGTTCGGCGTCGCTGCTGAGGCACGGGAGGACGCTCCGGCCGAACCCGACGTTGCTGCAGGGCCATGGGAAGAGGCCCCGGCCGACGGCAAGGGCAGGGCGGGGCTAGGGAGACCGTTGTTCGTTGTTGCTGGTGAAGGGCCGTTGCGTGGGGAGTTGGAGCGGCGGATCGCGGCCGAGGGGCTGCCGGTGATGTTGCTCGGTAATCGTGATGACGTGCCCGATCTGCTCGGTGCGGCGACCGCCGTGGTGACCGCCACTCGCTGGGAGGGTCAGCCGCTCAGCATCAGGGAGGCTCTCATGGCCGGGAAACCGGTGATAGCCACCGCTGTCGGGGGGATCCCGGAGATCGTGGGTGATGCCGGGATTCTCGTTCCCTATGGGGACGTTCCCGCGCTGCGCGCGGCCGTACGGATGTTGCTGGAGGAGCCGGGGACCGCGGGGCGGCTGGCGGCGGCGGCTGTGCGGCGCGGGCAGGAGATGCCGGACGGCGACGAAGCGGTGGAGAGTGTCCTGAATGTGTACGAAGCGCCCTAAATGCGGGCGAGACAGTGCGGATGCCACGGGGATGATTAGGCGGGGTTAAGGCGTTCTCGTATACTGCCTGGGTTAGGGAGGGGAGTATCCCTTCGCGACAGCCTCGTCATCACGGTGCAGCCCCGCTCCACGGGGCCCCCGGGGCTGCCGGTCCGCGATTCGCGGGCGGGAGAGACCTCCGGCAATGAGTCGTGCATGCCGGAGGGTTGAAACGTAATGGTACCCCTGTGGGCTTGGCTGGCCGTGATCGGCGGGCTCCTCGTCGTGCTCGCACTCGACCTGTGGATCGTGGACCGCGGAGAAGCGCGAGAGTTCTCCATGCGGCAGGCCGGTTACTGGGTGACGTTCTACGTCATTCTGGCCATCGCGTTCGGGGTGGGGCTGTGGGCCACTCTCGGCGGCGACAAGGCCGGGGAGTTCTTCGCCGGCTACATCACCGAATACAGCCTGAGCGTCGACAACCTCTTCATCTTCTTCATCATCATGAGCAGGTTCGCGGTCCCGCGGGCCTACCAGCACAAGGTGCTGCTCGTCGGCATCCTGCTGGCGCTGGTCATGCGTGGCATCTTCATCGCGCTCGGCGCGGCGGCGCTGGAGCGCTTCAGCTGGCTGTTCTACGTCTTCGGCGCCTTCCTCGTCTACACCGCCATCAACATCGTCCGCCAGCACCTCAAGGACGAGGAGGAGGAGTTCAACGAGAACCTCCTGCTCCGCTGGGTGCGCAAGGCCTTCCCGACCACCGAGGGCTACGCGGGATCGAAGATCACCGTCAAGATCGACGGCCGGCGCATGGTCACCCCGATGCTCATCGTGATGATCGCCATCGGCACCACCGACCTGCTGTTCGCGCTCGACTCGATTCCGGCCATCTTCGGGCTCACGCAGGACCCCTACATCGTCTTCACGGCCAACGCGTTCGCCCTGATGGGGCTGCGTCAGCTGTACTTCCTCCTGGGCGGCCTGCTGCAGCGGCTGGTGTACATCAGCTACGGTTTGGCGTTCATCCTCGGGTTCATCGGGGTTAAGCTGGTATTGGAAGCGTTGCACTCCAGCAATGTCTCCTGGGCGCCCGAAATTCCCATCTGGGTCTCGCTCACGGTCATCGGCACCACCATGGTCATCACGACCGGGGCCAGCCTGATCAAGGCGCGGATCGACGCGCGGAGGGGCGAGCAGCCGCATCCTGAGCAGGTCTAGCGCGATGGGCTTCGAGGCGCTTTGCTTTGTGTAGCCGTGCCGTGTAATAGTTGCGAGTTCTGTAACATCATGGCAAAGCGCCCAGTCCAGTCACCACCAAAGGTTGTACGTGTCAGACGATTCTGCTAAGTCGAGCGGCATCCGGCTCGCACGCGGGGTCTCCCCGTGGCTTCTCCCGACGGCGGTCTCGGCGGCCGCCACCGCGCTGCTGACGCGCAAGGACCGGCGATGGGCGTTCGCGGCGGTGCCGTTGAGCGCGCTCACCGGGGGAATGCTCTGGTTCTTCCGCGACCCCGACCGGACCCTCGGGCAGGGGCGCGTCCTGTCGCCCGCCGACGGCGTGGTGCAGAGCATCGACCCCTGGCCCGACGGCCGCACCCGGGTCGCGATCTTCATGAGTCCGCTGAACGTCCACGTCAACCGCGCCCCTCTTGCGGGAAATGTCGCCTCCGTGCAGCATGTGGCAGGTGGGTTCCTGCCGGCGTTCAACAAGGACAGCGACCAGAACGAGCGTGTGGTGTGGCATTTCGAGACCGCGCTTGGTGACATCGAGATGGTGCAGATCGCGGGCGCGGTCGCGCGCAGGATCGTGCCCTACCTGACCTCGGGCGCGAAGGTCGCCCAGGGCGACCGGATCGGGCTCATCCGGTTCGGCTCGCGCGTCGACATCTACCTTCCCGAAGGGATCTCGCCCGCGGTGTCCGTGGGCGAGAAGACGGTTGCGGGGGTGACCAGAATTGACCGCGGCTGACGCCGGCAGCTGGCAGGCGAGCGAGGAAGAACCGCGGGGCCCGGTCGGCAAGGCCTTCCGCCTCTCCGCGGCGGACTCGCTCTCGCTCGGCAACGCGGTCTGCGGCTTCCTCGCCGTGTGCGTGCTCGCCTACTCCGCCATCCAGCAGCTCCAGGTCGCGGGTGGGCCCTTCAAGCCCGATCCGAGCTACTTCGCCACCGCGATCGTGCTGCTGCTCATCGGCGCCACGTGCGACCTGTTCGACGGCCTCGTGGCGCGGCGCTTCCGCGCCTCGGCGATGGGCGCCGAGCTCGACAACCTCGCCGACGTCATCAGCTTCGGGTTCGCCCCCGCGTTCATGGTGGTGATCTGGGGCGGGTTCACCGACCAGGTGCCGTTCGCGGCGGTGCTCGTGGCGGCGGCGTCCGTGCTGGTCGCCGGCGTCGTACGGCTGGCCAGGTTCGCCTGCGTCAAGACCAAGAGCGGCGACTTCATGGGGCTGCCCATCCCGATGGGCGCCATGACGGTGATCTCGATCGTGCTGCTGTTCCAGCCGAGCATCTGGACGCTGGTCGGCGTTCTCGGCGTGGCCTGGCTCATGGTCAGCCGGATCGAGTACCCCAAGCCGAAGGGGCAGCTCGCGGCGGTCGTCCTCGGCTGGATCATGGTCAACGTGGCCTTCCTCACCTTCTGGGTGGCCTGGCCCGAGGGTGGTGACCTGCCGATCAAGATCGGTGCGACCATGCAGATCGCGCTCGTGGCGGCGATCCCGCTGCGGATGATGTTCTACAAGCGGGAGCAGCGCCGGGTAGCCGAGCGAATCCACAACTAACGGGATTTTTCGGCATATTTCGGATTTTAAGCTCCAGGTCGGCGACCTGCCGCGAGCGCACCCGCGTACGCGGCATCCCGGCGAGCCGGCCATGGAGCCGGAGCAGCGTGCGGGCTGACGGCGACGCTCCGCGCGTGCCCGCCCGCCGCTGACCTGACCTGACCTGACCTCGGAGCCTGCGGGACTACCAGCCCCGGGCCTTCCACTCCGGCAGGGAGGGACGCTCGGCGCCGAGAGTGGTGTCCTTGCCGTGGCCCGGGTAGACCCAGGTCTCGTCCGGCAGGCGGTCGAAGACGCGGGTGACCACGTCGTCGTAGAGCTGGTTGAAGCGCTCGGCATCCTTCCACGTGTTGCCGACGCCGCCAGGGAACAGCGAGTCGCCGGTGAACAGGTGCGGGCCCGCCTCACCGCCGTCGTACAGCAGGGCGATGGAGCCGGGCGTGTGACCGCGCAGGTGGATGACCTCCAGCGAGACGTGGCCCAGCGGGATCGTCTCGCCGTGCTCGACCGTGCGGCCGGCCGGCACCGGGAGCGCGGGGGCGTCGAGCGGGTGCGCGATCACCTGGGCGCCCGTCACCTTGGCCACCTGCTCCAGCGCCTGCCAGTGGTCGCCGTGCTGGTGCGTCGTGACGATCGCGCCGAGCGGCTGGTCGCCGATCAGCGCGAGCAGGCGGTCGGGCTCGGCGGCGGCGTCGATGAGCAGGCCCTCGCCGGTCCCCGTACAGCGCAGCAGATAGGCGTTGTTGTCGAACGGGCCGACGGCGAGCTTGGAGACGGTCAGCGCGGGCAGCTCGCGCACGTCGGCGGGACCGCCGACCTGGACGTCACCTGTGTAGGTCATGAACAGTCCTTCGGGGGCGTCGCGGGCAGATCAGCGGGGGCCGGCATCGTCAGCCACGACGGCGGCGGGAAGACCATCCCGCGCGGCCGGGCAGGAACGTCCGCCCCACGAGCACCAGCCTAACGCCTCGCCCTCGGATCTCCCCGGGTGCCGGACCGGCATGTCGGCAGGCGGCCCGCCCGTGCCTTACCAGGGCATAAAACACCAGGTCAAGGCGTTCACATCAGAAGGCATCCTGCCGAGCCGGCAGATGGCCGTAATCTGAGAGGGACGGGTTTTCGGAGGACGCACTGCGGGCCGCCGAAATTGTCGGAGCCCCCGTCTACCATCCCCCGTGGACCTATCCGCCTTTCGACTACCGGGATCGCCGTGGCCGACCGCCTGATCGTGCGTGGTGCACGAGAACACAACCTCAAGGACGTCTCGCTCGATCTGCCGCGAGACTCGCTGATCGTCTTCACCGGCCTATCCGGCTCGGGCAAGTCGAGCCTGGCCTTCGACACGATCTTCGCTGAGGGCCAGCGGCGCTATGTCGAGTCGCTGTCGGCGTACGCCCGCCAGTTCCTCGGCCAGATGGACAAGCCCGACGTCGACTTCATCGAGGGCCTGTCGCCCGCGGTGTCGATCGACCAGAAGTCCACCAGCAAGAACCCCCGTTCGACCGTCGGCACCATCACCGAGGTCTACGACTACCTCCGCCTGCTGTGGGCCCGCATCGGCAAGCCGCACTGCCCCGTGTGCCGGCGGCCCATCGCCCGCCAGACGCCGCAGCAGATCGTCGACCGCGTGATGGACCTCGACGAGGGCACCCGCTTCCAGGTGCTCGCGCCGGTCGTGCGCGGGCGCAAGGGCGAATACGCCGAGCTGTTCCGCGAGCTGCAGACCAAGGGCTTCGCGCGGGCCAGGGTCGACGGCACGGTCGTGCGGCTGGAGGAGCCGCCGACACTGAAGAAGTACGAGAAGCACGACATCGAGGTCATCGTCGACCGCCTGTCGGTCAAGGAGTCGGCGCGCCGCCGGCTCAACGACTCGGTCGAGACCGCGCTGCAGCTGTCCGGCGGCACGATCACCCTCGACTTCGTCGACCTGCCCGAGGACGACCCGGGCCGTGAGCGGTTCTACTCCGAGCACCTCTACTGCCCCTACGACGACCTGTCGTTCGAGGAGCTGGAGCCGCGCTCGTTCTCCTTCAACTCCCCGTTCGGCGCCTGCCCCGAGTGCACCGGCCTCGGCACCAAGATGGAGGTCGACCCCGACCTGGTGGTGCCCGACCCGGAGCGCACGCTGCGCGACGGCGCGCTCCACCCGTGGTCCGGCGGCCACACCAGCGAATACTTCGTACGGATGATCGAGGCCCTGGGCAACACCATGGGCTTCGGCCTCGACACCCCGTGGGAGCAACTGCCGAAGAAGGCGCAGAAGGCCCTGCTCCACGGTTACGACGAGCAGGTCCACGTCCGCTACAGCAACCGCTACGGCCGTCAGCGCTCCTACTACACCGACTACACCGGCGTCATCACCTGGGTGCAGCGCCGCCACGCCGAGGCGGAGAGCGACTCGAGCCGCGAGCGGTTCGAGGGCTACATGCGCGAGATCCCGTGCCCGGCCTGCAAGGGCGCCCGGCTCAAGCCGGTCACCCTGGCCGTCACGGTGGCCGAGAGGTCGATCGCCGACGTCGCGTCGATGTCCATCGGCGAGTGCGCCCAGTTCCTGGCCGAGCTCAAGCTGTCCGACCGCGACATGCACATCGCGGAGCGGGTGGTCAAGGAGATCAACGCGCGCCTCGGGTTCCTGCTCGACGTGGGCCTCGACTACCTCACCATGGACCGCGCCGCGGCCACCCTGGCCGGCGGCGAGGCGCAGCGCATCCGGCTGGCCACGCAGATCGGCTCCGGCCTGGTCGGCGTCCTCTACGTGCTGGACGAGCCCTCCATCGGCCTGCACCAGCGCGACAACCTGCGGCTGCTCGACACGCTCGTCAGGCTGCGCGACATGGGCAACACGCTGATCGTGGTCGAGCACGACGAGGACACCATCGCCGCCGCCGACTGGGTGGTCGACATCGGTCCGGGCGCGGGCGAGCACGGTGGCCAGGTCGTCGTGTCCGGCACCGTACAGGACCTGTTGAGCAGCGAGGAGTCGCTGACCGGGCAATACCTGTCGGGGCGGCGGAGCATCGAGGTGCCGTCCGGCCGGCGCAAGCGCGACAAGAAGCGGCAGATCACCGTCAAGGGCGCGCGCGAGCACAACCTCAAGGGCGTCGACATCGACTTCCCGCTCGGCCTGTTCACCGCCGTCACCGGCGTGTCGGGGTCGGGCAAGTCGACGCTGGTCAACGACATCCTCTACAACGCGCTGGCCAAGGAGCTCAACGGGGCGCGTACGGTGCCGGGGCGGCACTCGCGGATCAACGGCATGGACCTCGTGGACAAGGTCGTCCACGTCGACCAGTCGCCGATCGGGCGCACCCCGCGCTCCAACCCGGCCACCTACACCGGCGTCTTCGACCACATCCGCAAGCTGTTCGCGGCCACGACCGAGGCCAAGGTGCGCGGCTACCAGCCCGGGCGCTTCAGCTTCAACGTCAAGGGCGGCCGCTGCGAGGCGTGCGCGGGCGACGGCACCATCAAGATCGAGATGAACTTCCTGCCGGACGTCTACGTCCCCTGCGAGGTCTGCCACGGCGCCCGCTACAACCGGGAGACGCTGGAGGTCCACTACAAGGGCAGGACGATCGCCGAGGTGCTCGACATGCCGATCGAGGAGGCGCTCGGCTTCTTCGACGCCATCCCGGCGATCCGGCGTCACCTGCAGACCCTGCACGACGTGGGTCTCGGCTACGTACGGCTCGGGCAGCCGGCCACCACGCTCTCCGGCGGCGAGGCGCAGCGCGTCAAGCTCGCCTCCGAGCTGCAGCGGCGGCAGACCGGCCGGACGATCTACGTGCTCGACGAGCCCACCACCGGTCTGCACTTCGAGGACATCCGCAGGCTGCTGGGCGTGCTCGGACGGCTGGTCGACGGGGGCAACACCGTCATTGTCATCGAGCACAACCTCGACGTCATCAAGACGGCCGACTGGATCATCGACATGGGGCCCGAGGGCGGCTCGCGGGGCGGCACGCTGGTCGCCACCGGCACGCCCGAGGAGGTCGCGCTGGTCGAGGAGAGCCACACGGGACGGTTCCTGCGCAAGATCCTGTCCGTCTGAGCGCCTTGAGAGCTGGTCGAGCCGACGCCGGTCCCGCCCCGGAAGCGGGACCGGCGGGGTGCGGCAATACAGTTGTGGCACGGGTAACGGCCTGACCTGCAGGGGGTCAGCGGCGACGCGAAGGGTCGAGGCGATCATGACAGCTACGGAGCGGGGCGGAGCCATGCCTGGAGACGGGCGGCCGGAGGGCACGACGGCACGGGGCGACGTCACCGGACGGGAGTCCGGACGGGGGTCCGGGGGCGTGCCCGGGCGGCGTGAGGTGCTCGGGGTGGCCGGGGTGGCGGCGTGCGGCGTGGCGCTCGCCGCCTGCGGCACGGGCGGCGCCCAGGCGCGGCCCAGCCTGAAGGGGCAGGTCATCGCCAAGACGGCCGACGTGCCCGTGGGCGGCGGCAAGCTCATCGGCGACCTGAAGCTCGTCGTGACGCAGCCGCAGCAGGGGGTCTACAAGGCGTTCAGCGCGGCCTGCACGCACAAGGGCTGCACCGTCAGCACGCCGAAGGACAACATCATCAGGTGCGCCTGCCACGGCAGTGAGTTCGCCGCCGACAGCGGCGCCCCCAACAAGGGGCCGGCCACCGCGCCGCTGACCGCCATCGCCGTCAAGGTGGAGGGCGACGGCATCGTGGTGGCCTGAGCAGGTATTTCTACGTGGTCCCCCGGATTGGGTTCGGGCACGCTGAACCGGCGCGCGGGCGCTGCCCGTACCTGAAGGAGAAGCAACCTGGGAGGACGCACCATGACGGATACGACGCGCCGGACCATGATGCTGGGCGCGGGAGGCGCCGGGCTCGCGGCGTTCCTGACGGCGTGCGCGAGCTACGGCACGCCGACGACCGACGCCAGCGCGGCGCCCGAGGAGGAGCCGGCCGACGAGGCGTCGTCCGCGGCGCCGAAGAAGAAGCCGGCCAAGAAGGCGCTGGCCGACGCCTCCGACATCGAGGTGGGCGGCGGCAAGGTCTTCGAGGCGCAGAAGATCGTGGTCACGCAGCCGGTGGAGGGCGACTTCAAGGCGTTCTCGGCGGTCTGCACGCACGCGGGCTGCACGGTCGCCACCGTACAGAACAAGACGATCAACTGCCCCTGCCACGGCAGCAAGTTCAGCATCGAGGACGGCTCCGTGACCGACGGGCCCGCGCCCGAGCCGCTCAAGGAGAAGAAGATCACGGTGGACGGCGGCAAGATCCGCCTGGCTTAGCGGACCGGTGGGCGTCTCTCATGCAGGTCTCATGAATTTCTCACCTGGCTGCGGTTGGGTGATCCGCATGGGAGATGACCTTCGAAGCCGACGGGCAGTGATAGCGGGCGTCGGCGCGGGTGGCCTCACGCTGGCCCTCGCGGCCTGTGGCGGCACCGACACGGCGACCGGCACCGATGCGGCGACCGGCGGCGACGCAACCGGCTCCGCCGCACCTACCGCGGCCGCCACTGAGTCCAGCGCGCCGCAGGCCGGCGGCGCCGCACTGGCCAAGACGGCCGACATCCCCGTGGGGGGCGGCACGATCCTCAAGGACCAGAAGATCGTGGTCGTGCAGCCCACCGAGGGGCAGTTCAAGGCGTTCAGCGCGGTCTGCACGCACAAGGGGTGCGTGGTGGGCAGCGTCGACGGTGGCAACATCGTCTGCCCGTGCCACAACAGCACGTTCAACATCGCCGACGGGGCTGTGACGGGCGGGCCCGCCCAGGGGCCGCTGCCGGAGCAGGCGATCAAGGTCGAGGGTGACCAGATCACCCTGGCCTGATCGACGGTCACGTGATTGACGGTGACCTGATTGACGGCGCGATGAGGGCGTGAGGACGCGGGTCCGCCACGGCGCGGGGCGGGCCCGCGTCCTCGTGTCCGGCGCCGTCCGCATCCGGTGCCGGTGCCGGCGGTGTGCGTGTGCGGTGGGGCGGGCTCGGCGGTGGGCGGATGAGTCTGTCGGTGGGGGCTACTAGGCTTCAAATGTGGCGAGATCTGCGCGCAGTCCTGTGAGTTTCCGGCCGAAGCCGGGTTCGATCCCCGAGTCCCCGGGGGTCTACCGGTTCAGGGACGCCCACGGCCGGGTGATCTACGTCGGCAAGGCCAAGAGCCTGCGCCAGCGGCTCAACTCGTACTTCGCCGACTTCTCCGCGCTGCACCCGCGCACGCAGTCGATGCTGACCACCGCCGCCGACGTGGACTGGACCGTCGTCGGCACCGAGGTCGAGGCGCTGCAGCTCGAATACTCCTGGATCAAGGAGTACGACCCGCGCTTCAACGTGAAATACCGCGACGACAAGTCCTACCCCTACCTCGCGGTCACGATGGGGGAGGACTTCCCGCGCGTGCAGGTCATGCGCGGCGCCAAGCGCAAGGGCACCCGCTACTTCGGCCCCTACTCGCACGCCTGGGCCATCCGCGAGACCGTCGACCTGCTGCTGCGCGTCTTCCCCGTACGCACGTGCAGCGCCGGGGTGTTCAAACGCGCCGGGCAGATCGGCCGTCCCTGCCTGCTCGGCTACATCGACAAGTGCTCCGCGCCGTGCGTCGGCCGGGTCACCCCCGACGAGCACCGCGAGCTGGCGGAGGACTTCTGCGACTTCATGGCGGGCAACACCAGCCGCTTCATCAAGCGGCTGGAGAAGGAGATGCGCGCCGCCGCCGCCGAGCAGGAGTACGAGCGCGCCGCCCGGCTCAGGGACGACGTCCAGGCGCTGCAGCGCGCGCTGGAGAAGCAGGCGGTCGTGCTCGGCGAGGGCACCGACGCCGACGTCATCGCCCTGGCCGAGGACCCGCTCGAAGCCGCCGTCATGGTCTTCTACGTGCGCGGCGGGCGCATCCGCGGACAGCGCGGTTGGGTGGTCGACAAGGTCGAGGAGACCACGCCGGGCGAGCTGGTCGAGCAGTTCCTGCTGCAGATGTACGCCGAGGCCGGGGCCGAGTCGATGCCGCGCGAGGTGCTCGTACCCGCTCTGCCGCCCGACAGCGAGGCGGTCGCCGAGCTGCTGAGCGAGCAGCGCCGGGCCCGGGTCGAGGTCCGCGTGCCGCAGCGTGGCGACAAGCGCACGCTCATGGAGACCGTCGCGCGCAACGCCAAGGAGTCGCTCGCCCAGCACAAGATCCGGCGCGCCAGCGACCTCACCACCCGCAGCAAGGCGCTGCAGGAGATCGCCGACGCGCTCGACCTCGACCAGGCGCCGCTGCGCATCGAGTGCTACGACGTCTCCCACCTGCAGGGCGAGAACGTCGTCGCGTCCATGGTGGTCTTCGAGGACGGTCTCGCGCGCAAGAGCGAATACCGGCGCTTCTCGGTCAAGACCAAGGAGGGCGACGTCGCCTCGATCCACGAGGTGATCCTCCGCCGGTTCCGCCGTTACCTGCAGGAGCGGTCCGACACCGGCGAGCTGGTCCCCGACGAGTACGACGAGGACGGCGGGCGCGGCGAGGAGGGCGCGCACGGCCCGATCGACCCCGAGACGGGCCGGCCGCGCAAGTTCGCCTATCCGCCCAATCTGGTCGTGGTCGACGGCGCCGGCCCTCAGGCGGCCGCCGCCCAGCGCGCGCTCGACGAGCTCGGCATCGACGACGTGGCGGTGTGCGGACTGGCCAAGCGGCTGGAGGAGGTCTGGGTGCCGGGGGACGACCAGCCGGTGATCATGCCCCGGTCCAGCGAAGGGCTCTACCTGTTGCAGCGGGTGCGTGACGAGGCGCACCGCTTCGCCATCACCTACCACCGGTCGAAGCGGTCGCGCAGCGTCAAGGAGAGCGCGCTCGACGGCGTCCCGGGGCTCGGGCCGGCGCGGCGGCAGGCGCTGCTCAAGCACTTCGGGTCGGTGAAGAAGCTGCGCGAGGCGAGCGCGGCCGAGATCTGCGAGGTGCCGGGGATCGGACGGGCCACCGCCGAGGTCATCGTCGCCACCCTGGCAGGCGGGTCGCCTCGGCCCGCGTCCGCGGCGGAAGCCAGCATGACGGGGAACGCTGCGACAGGCGCCAAGGACACGGCTGTGATGGCGGCGGGTTCTGAAGGCGGGGCTAAGGCGGTGCGTCCCGGGGATGAGGCTGCGGTGGTGCGTCCCCGCGATGGGGCTGAGGCGGTGGGTTTCCGAGGCGGGGCTGAGGCGGCGGGTTCTGAGGACGTGCGTTCCCGAGACGGGGCTGAGGCGGCGGGTTCTGAGGACGGGGCTGAGGTCGTGCGTTCCCGAGACGGGGCTGAGGCGGTCAGTTCCGGGGACGGGGCTGGGGTGGCGGGCTCTGTGGGCGGGGATGGAGCCGGGGAGGTCGCGCCTCGGGAAGAGGGAGGGCGGTGACAGGGCGACGGCGTGCAGGGGTTGCGTCGCGCTCTGCGATCGCCGCCGTCCGCTATGGTGGATGGCGTGCCGCGATGACCGGGCCGGGCGTGCCGGACGGCCGCCGTGCGGAATGCGCCCGGGTCGCTGGGCCGGCAGGCGATGTCGGCCGGGAAGGGCTTTGACATGGACAGCCGTGAGGGCAGTGCCGGTGACCGGGCTGACGGGCGGAAAGAGCAGATGAGCGCCGACGCGGCGTTCGTCATCGTGACCGGCATGTCCGGGGCGGGCCGCAGCACGGCGGCCAAGGCCCTGGAGGATCTGGGCTGGTTCGTCATCGACAACCTGCCGCCGGGCCTGCTGTTCGCCATGGCCGAGGAGGCGGGCAAGGTCAAGCTGGCCGCCGACAAGGTCGCCGCCGTGGTCGACGTGCGCAGCCTGGCCTTCACCACCGACCTCAACGCGGCCATCGAAGAGCTGGAGGCCCGCGGGGTCCGGGTGCGGGTGGTGTTCCTGGAGGCCAGCGACGAGGAGCTGGTGCGCCGGTTCGAGAACGTCCGCAGGCCCCACCCCTTGCAGGGCGAGGGACGGCTGGTCGACGGCATCACCCGCGAGCGGGGCATCCTGCGCGAGGTGCGGGCCAACGCCGACCTGGTGATCGACACCTCCTCGCACAACGTCCACGACCTGCGCAACAAGATCGTCGCGTACTTCGGCGGGGATGACCGGCCGGGGCTGCGGCTCAACGTGGTGTCCTTCGGCTTCAAGTACGGCCTGCCGGTCGACGCCGACCTCGTCGTGGACTGCCGGTTCCTGCCCAACCCGCACTGGGTGCCGGAGCTGCGGCCCATGAACGGCCTCGACGCCTCCGTCAGCGAGTACGTGCTCGGGCAGCCGGGCGCCAAGGAGTTCCTCGACGCGTACGAGGAGGTCCTGAAGGTGGTCGCGGCCGGCTACGCGCGCGAGGGCAAGAGCTACGCGACGCTCGCGGTGGGCTGCACGGGCGGCAAGCACCGCAGCGTGGCCATGGCCGAGCAGGTCGCCGCCCGGCTGCGTGACCGCGGCATGGAGGTCCAGGTGAGCCATCGGGATGTGGGGCGGGAGTGACCGATGACGGCGTCGCGGCATCGGCGGACACGCGCGCTGACGACGACCCGCCCGCCGTCGGCAGAGGGCCGCGGGTGGTGGCGCTCGGGGGCGGGCACGGGCTGTTCGCGTCCCTGTCGGCATTACGGATGGTCACCGACGAGCTGACCGCGGTCGTGACCGTCGCCGACGACGGCGGCTCCAGCGGCCGGTTGCGTCGTGAGCTGGGCGTGCTCCCGCCCGGCGACCTGCGTATGGCGCTGGCGGCGCTGTGCGGCGACGACGAGTGGGGCAGCACCTGGAGCGAGGTGGTGCAGCACCGCTTCCGCAGCGAGGGCGACCTGCACGGGCACGCCGTCGGCAACCTGCTGATCGTGGCCCTGTGGGAGCTGCTGGGCGATCCGGTGGCCGGGCTCGACTGGGTCGGGCGGCTGCTGGGCGCGCACGGCCGCGTGCTGCCGATGGCGTCCGTGCCGCTCGACATCGTCGCCGAGGTGGAGCTCGACGGCGTCATCTCGACCGTACGCGGTCAGGTGGCGTGCGCCCTCACCCCCGGCCGCGTCCAGGCCATCTCCCTGGTGCCCGAGGACCCGCCCGCGCGGCCCGAGGCCGTCGCGGCGGTGTCCGAGGCCGACTGGGTGGTGTTCGGGCCCGGATCGTGGTTCACCAGCGTGCTGCCGCACCTCAAGGTGCCCGAGCTGGCGCGCGCCCTGCACGCCACCCGGGCCCGCCGGCTCGTCACGCTCAACCTGGCCCCGCAGGCCGGCGAGACCGACGACTTCTCCCCCCAGCAGCATCTGGAGGTGCTCAGGCAGCACGCGCCGGACCTGTCGATCGACGTCGTCCTCGCCGACACCGGCGTGGTCGACGACCCCGACGCCCTGGAGAAGGCCGCCGCCGCGCTCGGCGCCCGGCTCGTCATGGCGGACGTGGCGGCCGGCGACGGCTCGCCCCGGCACGACCCACGACGTCTTGCCTCCGTCCTGGACGAGATTTTCCTCCGGAAGCGTTGATCCTGGTCGGCGTGGCGCGAAGGTGCGAGAGACTGGCGTGAGCCGGTCTGAATGGGGGAGAGGACTAAACGCTTATGGCGATGACAGGTGTGGTGAAAGACGAACTGAGCCGCCTGCCGGTGCTGAAGCCCTGCTGCCGCAAGGCCGAGGTTTCCACGCTGCTGCGGTTCGCCAGCGGCCTGCACCTGGTGGGCGGGCGGATCGTGATCGAGGCGGAGCTCGACACCAACGCCACCGCGCGGCGCCTGATCAAGGACATCGGTGAGGTGTTCGGCCACAAGGCGGAGGTGCTCGTGCTGGCCCCCGCCGGCCTGCGCAAGGGCTCCCGCTACGTGGTGCGCGTCTACCGCGACGGCGAGGCGCTCGCCCGCCAGACGGGCCTGATCGACAACCACGGGCGTCCCGTGCGCGGCCTGCCGCGCCAGGTGGTGGCCGGTGCGGCGTGCGACGCCGAGGCGGCCTGGCGTGGCGCGTTCCTGGCGCACGGCTCGCTCACCGAGCCGGGGCGGTCGATGTCGCTGGAGGTCACCTGCCCGGGGCCCGAGGCGGCCCTCGCGCTCGTGGGCTCGGCGCGGCGGCTGAAGATCCACGCCAAGGCGCGCGAGGTGCGCGGCGTGGACCGGGTCGTCGTACGCGACGGCGACGCCATCAGCGCGCTGCTCACCCGGCTGGGGGCGCACGACAGCGTGCTGGCCTGGGAAGAGCGGCGGATGCGGCGCGAGGTGCGGGCCACCGCCAACCGGCTGGCCAACTTCGACGACGCCAACCTGCGGCGTTCGGCCAGGGCCGCTGTCGCCGCCGGGGCGCGGGTGCAGCGGGCGCTGGAGATCCTCGGTGACGAGGCGCCCGAGCACCTCGTGGTGGCCGGGCGGCTGCGGGTGGAGCACAAGCAGGCGTCCCTGGAGGAGCTGGGGCAGATCGCCGACCCGCCGCTGACCAAGGACGCGATCGCCGGGCGGATCAGGCGGCTGCTGGCGATGGCGGACAAGCGGGCGTCCGATCTCGGCATCCCCAACACCGAGGCCAACCTCACCGTTGACATGCTTGCTCCCTGACAGATCCATCCTTCACGGCAAGGCCAGGTGGGCCGCACGCGCCGACGTGGGCGGCCGTCCGTCATGGCCGGTCGTGAAGGCTCACGGGCTGCTCGCCGTGACGAGCGCATGCCTGGCCGGGTTCCGTGATTCATGGCGACCGGTGCGCGATCGGCTCCGACCGGATGCTGTCCGCGACCTGCGTGCGGCCGGCTCCGACCGGATGCCGTCCGCGACCTGCATGGGGCGGCTCCGACCGAGTGCTGTCCGTGACCTGCATGGGGCGACTCTGACCGAGTGCTGTCCGCGACCTGCGCGGTGGCTCCCACCCGGGTGCCGCCAGAGACCACCGGAAGTGAGCCGTCTCTCGCGACGGGGAGCGAGGCGCCCCTGGCACCCG
>NZ_JBGLOU010000001.1:35401-236807 GCF_041402765.1 Nonomuraea sp. AD125B
GCCGATGACGATGCTGCTGTTGTCGGCGCTGCTGCTGCCGCCGATGCTGTCGTCGGTGTCGGTGTCGGTGTCGGTGTCGGTGTCGGTGTCGGTGTCGGTGTCGGTGTCGGTGTCGGTGTCGGTGGGGGGGGGGGGGGGGGGGGGGGGGGCGGGTTCGAAGGGGGCGCGGTACTCCGACTCCTCCTGGCTCTCCGCCTCGGACTCCGTCCGGCGCTGGGCGCGGCGGACGCCGAGCACGCGCACGGTGACCAGCAGGAGGGCGGCCAGCGCGGCGACGGCGAGGTAGAGCCAGGCGGCCCAGGTCTCCGCGATCGGGTCACGGTAGAGGTTGGGCGCGTACGGGAGGCCGGCGGTGAAGTTGTCCCATGTGATGTCCGACACCGTGACGTGTTCAGCGGGCGGGGTGCGGAGGGCGGCGCCGGTCATGATCGAGGAGCCGAGCACCTGCCCGGCGGCCATGGCGGCCCCGGCGTACAGCGCGGACACGGGGATCAGCGTCAGGGCGCGCGGGCGTGTCGCGCCGGCCCCCAGCGCGACCAGGAGCGCGACCAGCAGGGACGAGACCAGCGAGAGGGGGTGCCCGTTGCCGAACGACGTGACGCCGGCGGGCAGGCGGTTCTGGAACAGCACGGCCGCCCCCAGCGCGGCGGCGGCGACGAGCGCCGCCACCAGGCCCAGCACTAGTCCGGGAAGTAGACCCGACCGGTTATGTGACATCTCAGCCCCCAGAGAATGCACGAATTTACTCTAATGAGTCGGGCACTTTACTCGAAGGTCGCAAAAAGTGTGTGTAGCACCCGCATGCGCAGGGCGGGGGTCGCAGTGGTCTAAACCAATTTAGGTCCGATAGGCTTCGTGGCTGAGGTTTCAGCCCGCCATCTGTTCGAGGAGATCGCGTGAGCATCCGCGTAGGCGTCAACGGCTTCGGCCGCATCGGCCGCAACTTCTGGCGCGCTGTCGCCGCCAGCGGCAAGGACATCGAGATCGTCGCGGTCAACGACCTGACCGACAATGCGACGCTCGCCCACCTTCTGAAGTACGACAGCATCCTGGGCCGCCTGCCCTACGAGGTGAAGGCCACCAGCGACGAGATCACCGTCGACGGCAAGGCGATCAAGGTCTTCGAGGAGCGCGACCCGGCCAAGCTGCCCTGGGGCGACCTCGGCGTGGACGTCGTCCTCGAGTCCACCGGCCTGTTCACCGACGCCAACAAGGCCAGGGCGCACGCCGACAACGGCGCGAAGAAGGTCATCATCTCCGCTCCGGCGAAGAACGAGGACGTCACCATCGTCATGGGCGTCAACGACTCCTCCTACGACCCGGCCAAGCACACGATCGTCTCCAACGCGTCCTGCACCACCAACTGCCTGGCGCCGATGGCCAAGGTCATCCACGACACCTTCACCATCGAGAAGGGTCTGATGACCACCATCCACGCCTACACGCAGGACCAGAACCTGCAGGACGGCCCGCACAAGGACCTGCGCCGCGCCCGCGCCGCCGCCCTCAACGTGGTGCCCACCTCCACCGGCGCCGCCAAGGCCATCGGCCTGGTGCTGCCGGAGCTCAAGGGCAAGCTCGACGGCTTCGCGATGCGCGTGCCGATCCCCACCGGCTCGGCCACCGACCTCACCGTCGAGGTCGGCCGCGACGTCACGGTCGACGAGGTCAACGCCGCGGTCAAGGCCGCCGCCGACGGCCCGCTCAAGGGCATCCTCACCTACACCGAGGACCAGATCGTCTCCTCCGACATCGTCACCGACCCGGCCTCCTGCATCTTCGACGCCGGCCTCACCAAGGTCATCGGCAACCAGGTCAAGGTCGTCGGCTGGTACGACAACGAGTGGGGCTACTCCAACCGCCTCGTCGACCTGATCGAGCTGGTCGGCCGCGGTCTCTGACCCGGCTGACCCCGCCGGCCCCGGCCGGCCACGACCATGTGCCGGGGCGCGCGCCGCGCGCGCCCCGCGGGAACAGGAGCATGAGAGCATGCGCACGCTCGACGATCTCGACGTGAAGGGGCGGCGCGTGCTGGTGCGCGCCGACCTCAACGTCCCCCTCGACGGGGAGACGATCACCGACGACGGCCGCATCCGCGCGTCGGTGCCGACGATCAAGGCGCTGGCCGGCCGCGGCGCCAGGGTCGTGGTCTGCGCCCATCTGGGCAGGCCCAAGGGCCAGGTCAACCCGAAGTACTCCCTGCGTCCCGTCGCCGCCCGCCTGGGCGAGCTGCTGGGCCAGGACGTCGCCTTCGCCACCGACGTGGTGGGCGACAGCGCCCGCGCGACGGTCGAGGCGCTCCAGGACGGCCAGGTGGCGCTGCTGGAGAACCTGCGCTTCGAGCCGGGCGAGGACTCCAAGGACGACGCCGCGCGCGGCGCGTTCGCCGAGAAGCTGGCCGGCCTCGCCGAGCTCTACGTGGGCGACGGCTTCGGCGCGGTGCACCGCAAGCACGCCAGCGTCTACGACGTGCCGCGGATCCTGCCGCACGCGGCGGGCGGGCTGATCACGGCCGAGGTCGAGGTGCTGCGCAAGCTCACCGAGCAGCCCGAGCGCCCGTACGTCGTGGTGCTGGGCGGGGCCAAGGTCTCCGACAAGCTCGGCGTCATCGCCAACCTGCTCACCAAGGTCGACCGGCTGCTCATCGGCGGCGGCATGGCCTACACCTTCCTCAAGGCCCAGGGCCACGAGGTCGGGAAGTCGCTGCTCCAGGAGGACCAGCTCGACCAGGTGCGCGGCTTCCTCGCCGAGGCCGCCGAGCGCGGCGTGGAGCTCGTGCTGCCGGTCGACGTGCTGGCCGCCACCGAGTTCGCCGCCGACGCCGAGCACGAGGCGGTCGAGGCGACCGCGATCCCGGCCGACCGCGAGGGGCTCGACATCGGGCCGAAGACCCGCGAGCTGTTCGCCGCCAAGCTGGCCGACGCCAAGACCGTCTTCTGGAACGGCCCGATGGGCGTGTTCGAGTTCGACGCGTTCTCCGGCGGCACCAGGGCCGTGGCCGAGGCGCTCATCGCCTCCGGCGCCTTCACCGTGGTGGGCGGCGGCGACTCCGCGGCCGCCGTGCGCAGGCTCGGCCTCCCCGAGGACGGCTTCTCGCACATCTCCACAGGTGGCGGCGCCAGTCTCGAATATCTTGAGGGGAAGACCCTTCCCGGACTCGCCGCTCTGGAGGAGTAGGTGTCGCAGCGCAAGCCGCTCATGGCGGGCAACTGGAAGATGAACCTCAACCACCTTGAGGCCATCGCGCTGGTCCAGAAGCTGGCCTTCGCTCTCAACGACAAGGACTTCGACCGCACCGAGGTCGCCGTCCTGCCGCCGTTCACCGACCTGCGCAGCGTCCAGACCCTGGTCGACGGCGACAAGCTCAGGATCGTCTACGGCGCCCAGGACCTCTCCGCGCACGACGGCGGCGCCTACACCGGCGAGGTGTCCGGCCCCATGCTGGCCAAGCTGGGCTGCACCTACGTCGTCATCGGCCACTCAGAGCGGCGCCAGTACCACGGCGAGGACGACGACGTCGTCAACGCCAAGGTGCAGGCGGCCTACCGGCACTCGCTCACGCCCATCCTGTGCGTGGGGGAGGGCCTGGCGGTGCGCCAAGAGGGCGGTCACATCGCGCACAGTCTCGGCCAACTCGACGGCGCTCTGCGCAAGATCTCGGCCGAGCAGGCAAAATCGATAGTGGTGGCCTACGAACCGGTGTGGGCGATCGGCACCGGCGAGGTGGCCACCCCCGACGACGCCCAGGAGGTGTGCGGAGCATTGCGAATCAGACTCGCTGAGCTCTACGACGCCGAAGTGGCCTCGGCGGTCCGTATCCTTTACGGAGGATCGGTCAAGTCAGGAAATGTCGCAGGAATCATGGCGCAACCGGATGTCGATGGCGCGCTCGTGGGCGGTGCCAGCATCGACGCCGGGGAGTTCGCCAAGATCTGCCGATTCTCCGACATGCCTGGCTGACTGAGCCGTTCGGGGGGTGCGACTTGACAGTACGTCGTACCCTCAGAAGGCAAGTTTGAATCGTCACGCGTAACAGAGCATTGAAGGAACAGGCATACCGTGGAACTCGGAATCTCCATCGCCCTCATCCTGGCGAGCCTTCTCATGATCCTGCTCGTCCTGCTTCACAAGGGCAAGGGTGGTGGCCTGTCTGACATGTTCGGCGGCGGTTTCTCGTCGAACTTCGGCGGTTCCTCCGTGGTGGAGCGCAACCTCGACCGGCTGACCGTGATCACGGGCACCATCTGGTTCGTCTGCATCATCGCTCTCGGGCTGCTTGTGAAGCCCTGAGCAACAAGTTCAACGCGTGACAGTGATTCTCCCCCCGTGTTCGCGCGCGGGGCGATCGAGCGAGGAGTTCATCCGTGGGTAGTGGCAACGCGATCCGTGGCAGCCGAGTCGGCGCCGGCCCTATGGGGGAGGCCGAGCGCGGCGAGGCAGCTCCGAGAGTGCGGGTCTCGTTCTGGTGCGCCAACATGCACGAGACGCGCCCCAGTTTCGCCAGTGACGCGGCCGTCCCCGAGCTGTGGGACTGCCCCCGTTGCGGCCTCCCTGCCGGACAGGACGAGTCGAACCCCCCTGCCCCGCCGAGGAACGAGCCGTACAAGACGCACCTCGCTTACGTGAAGGAGCGCAGGAGCGACAAGGACGGCAAGGCGATCCTGGAGGAAGCACTGGAGCGCCTGCGCGCCAACAAGTCCCCCTGGTAAGACCGGCGTCACGACGAACCCCCGCCCGTGAGGGCGGGGGTTCGCGCGTGTCCGGGGCCCCTACTGGTGGACCGGCTCGCCGTCGACGAACGTCATCCGCACGCGGGTGGTCCAGATCTCCTCGGGCGGCAGCGCGAACGGGTCGCGGTCCAGCACCACCAGGTCCGCCGGGCGGCCGGGCTCGACCAGGCCGGCGGGGGAGCGGTTGATCCAGGCCGAGCCCGAGGTGTAGGCGGCCATCGCCGTGGCCAGGTCGAGCCGCTGGCCCGGCAGGAACGGCGTGCGCGCCGTCGGATAGCCCGCGTGCACCGAGCCGCCGGGCTCGGTGCGGTTGACCGCCACGTGCATGCCCTGGATCGGGTCGGCGTCCGACACCGGCCAGTCGCTGCCCGCGCACAGGCGGGTGCCGTGCTCCAGCAGGTCCTTGAAGGGGTACTGCCACGACGAGCGTGGCTCGCCCAGGTACGGCAGCGTCAGCTCGTCCATCTGGGCGTGATGGGTGGCCCACAGCGGCTGGAGGTTGGCCGTGACGCCGAGCGCCGCGAAGCGCGGCACGTCCGACGGCTCGATGATCTGCAGGTGCGCGATGTGGTGACGGTTGGCCGGGTCGGTGCCCTCGAAGCTGTCCAGCGCCTCGCGGACCGCGCGCTCGCCGATCGCGTGGAAGTGCACCTGGAAACCGAGCCGGTCCAGCTCGGCGACGTACTCGCGGAGCTTGGCGGGGTCCACGTACGACAGGCCGGTGCCGCCGCACAGGCAGTACGGCTCCAGCGTCGCGGCCGTGAAGTTCTCCGTGATGCCGTCCTGCATGATCTTGACCGAGCCGGCCCGGAACCGGTCCAGGCCCTCCGCCTCGGCCCGGCGCGCCACCAGCTCGTCGATCTGCTCCGCGCCGCGGGTCCTGTCCCACCACAGGGCACCCGCCACGCGGGCCCTGAGCCGTCCCTGGCGGGCCGCGGACAGGTAGGTGGGCAACTGGTCGTCGGAGCCCGCGTACGAGCCCACGATGGCGTCCTGCCAGCCCGTGACGCCCAGCGAGAACAGGTGCCGCTGGGCGTCGTCCAGCGCCGCGTCCAGGTCGCGCGGGGTGGGCCGCGGGGTGAGCAGGCCGACGAGGTCCATCGCGCCCTCGTGCAGGACGCCCGACGGGGTCCCGTCGGGGTCGCGCTCGATGCGGCCGTCGGCCGGGTCGGGGGTGTCCCTGGTGATGCCGGCGCGCTCCAGGGCCCGGCCGTTGACCCAGGCGGCGTGGTGGTCGCGCTGGATCAGGTAGACCGGCCGGTCCAGGTGGTCGAGCTGGGAACGGTGGGGGAGGCCGCCGGGGAAGGCGGACATGTCCCAGCCGCCGCCGTCGATCCACTCCTTGTCCGGGTGGCGGCGGGCGTAGGCGTCGATCGCGGCGAGGTAGGCGTCCAGGCCGTAGACCTCCGACAGGTCGCACTTCGCGCGCTCCAGGCCCGCCTGGACCGGGTGGATGTGGGCGTCGGTGAATCCCGGCGTCAGCAGGCCGCCGGCCAGGTCGACCGTCTCGTGCGACGGCGCGCGGCGGGCCAGCTCCCCCTCCGCGCCCACGGCGGCGATCCGGCCGCCGGACACCAGCACGGCCGTCTCCCGTACGCCGTCCGGCGTGAAGACGCGGCCGCCGCGGAAGAGGATGTCCATCTAGTCTCCTTCGTGATCTTTACGGTTCAGTGCCCTGTGATGAGGTCGGCGAAGCGGGCCAGGACCGAGGTGCGGGGCATCGTGCGCTCGCGCTCGTCGGCCACCCGGTACAGCCGGTACATCGCGTGCACGCCGATCCAGCGCAGCGGCTCGGGCTCCCACGCGCGGACCCTGCGGCCCACCCATGGCAGGGACGTGAGCTCGGTCTCCTCGCCGAGCACGAGGTCGCGCAGCGTCCGGCCGGCCAGGTTCGTGGTGGTGACGCCGTGGCCGGTGTAGCCGCCCGCCCAGCCGAGGCCGGTGGAGGGGTCCACGTGGACGGTCGAGCACCAGTCGCGCGGCACGCCGAGCACGCCCGACCAGGCGTGGGCGACCGAGGAGGAGCGGGCGGCGGGGAAGAACTCGGTCAGCAGGCTCCACAGCGCCTCGACCGTCCACTCGTGGGTGTGGCCGCGGGCGTCGATGCGGGAGCCGTACAGGTAGGGGCGGCCCCGGCCGCCGAAGGCGATGCGGTCGTCGGCGGTGCGCTGGGCGTACATGTAGTAGTGCGCCATGTCGCCGAGCAGCTCCGCGCCGCGCCAGCCGACCTCGTCCCAGAACGACTGCGGCAGGGGCTCGGTGACGATCATGGAGCTGTTCATCGGCAGCCACTGGCGGCGCAGGCCGCGCAGGCGGGAGGTGAAGCCCTCCGTGGCGCGGATGACGTGGCCGGCGGTCACGGTGCCGTACGGGGTGACCGCGCGGTGCGGGACGATCTCGGTGACCGGCGTGCGCTCGTAGATGGGCACGCCGAGGTCCCTGACCACCCTGGCCAGGCCCTGGGCGAGCTTGGCGGGCTGGATGCGGGCGCAGTGCGGGCTCCACGAGCCCTCGACGGCGCCGGCGACCCGCAGGTGGTCGTCGGGGTTCACCAGGCGCAGGTCGTCCTCGCCGATGCCCCAGGGGCGGGCCGACTCGACGCTCTCGCGCAGCCGGGAGGCCTGGGCGGGCGTGCGGGCCACGTTCAGCACGCCGCCCTTGACCAGGTCGCAGTCGATGCCCTCCTTCTCGCAGACGGCGATGACCTCGTCGATGGAGGTGTACATCTCGCGCTGCAGGCGGCGGGCGCCCTCGCCGTAGCGTTCGTGGGAGCCGGCCAGGTCGCCGGTCAGCCAGCCGCCGTTGCGGCCGGAGGCGCCGAAGCCGGCGAACTCCTGCTCCAGCACGACCACGCGGAGGGACGGGCGGGCGCGTTTGAGATAGTACGCGGTCCACAGGCCCGTGTAGCCGGCGCCGACGATCGCCACGTCGGCATCGAGATCGCCGTCGAGACGGGGGCCGGGGGCGGGGACGCCCATGGACCGGTACCAGAAGGACACGTCGCCGTTCACGAACTCGGACGACAAGGGAACACGCACGCTCATGCCCCCTTATCCTGCTATATCCGGACACTGTGCCGCATCTCGCAACGAAATTCGTGATGGATCCTCAACGAGCCTGAGGTGCCCGAGAAGGCACTCCAGGTAGCCGGGGTCTGATGGGGTGGCTGGGTCAGGCGGGGCCGGGTCGGCTGAGGCTGGGTCGGGCGGGGCCGGGTCGGGCGGGGCCGGGTCGGACGGGGCCGGGTCGGACGGGGCCGAGTCGGGTGAGGCGGGGTCGCCGCCTCCGACGCGGGCCGCCCCACCGAGAGGGTCCCACCGAAGGGTCCCACCGAAGGGTCCCACCGAAGGGTCCCACCGAGAGGGTCCCACCGCGAGTTGGTCGGCGCGAGGGGTTTGGCGGAAGCCCCGCGCTGGGGGCCTTATCGGGATAAATGGGCTCATTTCGCGATGAAACACGTCGTTAGCGGACGTGTAACACCGTCAAGGCATGCTCAACGCATGGGATTCTTGCGCATCCGCACCACGGTGGACGAGCGGCCCGGGCGGCTGGCCTCCCTCGCCTCGGCCCTGGCCGAGAGGGGCGGCAACATTCTCGGACTCAGCGTCCAGTCGGACACCGGCGGCACCGTTGACGAGTTCGTCGCCGACATCCCCGCCGGCCCCGAGGCCGTGCGCGAGGCTCTTGAGGCAGCCGGCGGCCGTGAGGTGCAGGTGGTCCCGGCCACGGCCCACGAGCTGACCGACGAGCCCACCCGCGTGCTCCTGCTGGCCTCCCGGCTGCGTACGATGCCGTGGCGGCTCCCCGAGCTGCTCGCGGAGCTGCTGCGCGCCGACGACGCCCGCTGGATCTATGGTGAAGCCGTGAGTGATCTTCCAGACCCGACCAGGCTCGTCGTGCCCGTCGCCGCCAAGCGCGCGGTCCGGCTGCGCCGCGCCGAGCTCCCGTTCACGCTGACCGAGGCCGCCAGGGCCGCCGCCCTCGCCCGGCTCGCCCAGCCCGCCGCCGACCAGATGGGCGCCGAACGCGGGGTCAAGCTGTCCGACGGCGTCGAGGTCACGGTGCGCCCGCTCACCTCCATCTACCGCGAGGCCGTACGCGACCTGCACGACAGGTGCTCGCCGGAGTCGCGCAGGTTCCGCTACTTCACCGCCATGCCCACGCTGCCGCCCCAGATGTTCGACCGGCTGTGCGACAAGAACCGAGGGCACTCGCTGGTCGCGGGGCACGACGGGCAGGTCGTGGCGATGGCCAACCTGATGTTCACGCCGGACCCCGGCATCGCCGAGATGGCCTTCCTCGTCGAGGACCGCTGGCAGGGGCGCGGTCTGGGCGTGGCCATGGCGCGGATGCTGGTGCGCGCGGCCCGCGACCTGGGGTACGCCGAGGTCAGGGCGACCATGCTGTCCGACAACACGCGGATGCGCCGGCTGCTGGTGTCGCTGGGCGCCACGCTCGGCTACACCGAGGACCCCGGCGTGGTGGAGGCGCGGCTGCCGGTCGGCGCGATGGCGGCGGTCTGACAGCGGGTCAGCCGACGCCCTCCTCGCCCTCGACCCCGCCCTCGCCCGCGCGCTCGTCCGGGGTGCCGGCGCGCGGGTGGATGCCGAGGTGGCGTTCGATGCGCTCCAGGCTCTCCTGGATCTGGGCGAGCCGTTCGTTCAGCGAGCCGGTGCCGGCGAAGAACATCTCCGAAGCGCGCTCCCTGGAGCCCCGCCCGACGCGGTCGAGCAGGCGCTGGCGCAGCCCGGCCAGGTCCGCGCCGGCGTCCACGAGTGCCTGGGCGGCCAGGCCCTCGCCCTCCCTGATCAGCCCGAGCAGGATGTGCTCGGTCCCGATGTAGTTGTGGCGCAGCTGCAGCGCCTCGCGCAGCGACAGCTCCAGCACCTTCTTGGCGCCTGGGGTGAACGGGATGTGCCCGCTCGGCGGCCTGCCGTCGTGCTCCGTCTCGCGCTCGACGAACGCGCGTACGCGGTCCTGCTCCACCCCGCTGCTCTCCAGGACCAGCGCGGCCAGTCCCTCGCCCTCGGCGATGAGGCCCAGCAGGATGTGTTCCGTGCCGATGTAGCCGTGGTTCATCGTCCGCGCCTCCTCCTGAGCGAGGACGACGACCCTGCGCGCTCGGTCGGTGAAGCGTTCGAACACCGGGGGCCTCCGTTCGGCTGGGGGGCTGCCTCCACTATGCGCTAGAAAACCCGCCGTGTGGGGTATTTGTCCTGTGTGGATCTTGACGAGGTGGCGGACCGCCTGTACGCGCTCCCGCCGCCGGAGTTCACCGCCGCGCGTACGGCCGAAGCCCGCGCGGCCAAGGACGCGGGCGAGGCCCGGCTCGCCCGCGAGATAGCGAAGCTGCGCAAGCCCACGGTGTCGGCGGCGGCCGTCAACCGGGTCGCCCGCGAGCACCCCGGCGAGGTGGCCGAGCTCCTGGAGGTGGGGGAGCGGCTGCGCGCCGCCTGGCAGGAGCAGGACCCCGACGCGCTCGCCGAGCTGATCCGGCGCCGCGGCGAGGTCACCGGCCGCCTCGGCCGGCTGGTGAGGCAGGAAAGCGAGCTGTCGGCCTCCGGCGCCGCCGAGGTGGAGCAGACCCTGGACGCCGCCGTCGTGGACGCGGACGCCGCCGAGCAGGTACGCCGAGGCCGGCTCGCCAGGCCCCTCGCCTACAGCGGCTTCGCCCCCGCGCCCACGCCCCGTGAACGGCCGGCCAAGAAGACGCGGCCGGAGCCCGGTCCGGGTGCGCCGGCGGGCGGGAAGAAGAAGCCCGCGCCCGAGCCGGGTCGGCGGGCGGGCGGGAAGAGGAGAGCCGCGCCCGAGGACGAGGCCGCCGCGGCTCGCGCCCGTGAGGAGGAAGAGGCCGCCGCGGCCCGTGCCCGCGAGGAGGAAGAGGCCAGGAAGGCCAGGGAGCGGGCCGAGGCGGAGGCCGCGCACCGGGAGTGGCAGGAGGCCCTGGAGAGCGCCCAGCGGGACTTCGACGACCGCGCGGCCAAGGTCGAACGGCTGGAGCGCAAGCTCGCCAAGGCCCGCCGCAGGCTGGACGACAGCGAGCACCGGCTGGAGGTCGCGCGACGGGAGGAGCGCCACGCCCGTCGCCGGCTGGATCAGTGAGCCCGCGGCTCAAGGTCGGCGGGCGCGGACCGGGAAGCCGTCGCGCGTGCGTGCGTGGCGGCTGCGTCGATGAGCTCGCGGCTCAGGGACGGCGGGCGTGGGCGATGTGGGCGCGGACCGGGAAGCCGTCACGCGCGTACGGCGCCGCCAGCCGCTCGTAGTGCGCCCGGACCCGGCCGGCCACCTCCGGCGGCTGCCGCCCGATCGCTCCGAACCTGGCCCCGCCCGCCCCCACGACGTCCGTCCACCAGGCGTCGAGGTCCACCCGGTGCCGCCAGCGCACGCTCTCCACCTCCGCGCCCGCGAACCCCGTCTCCGCCAGCAGCGCCGCGAACCATTCTGGGCCGGCGTCGGCGGCGAAGGGCCGGGGAGGCGCCTCGGACGAAAGGCCTGCCGCCTCCATGGCGTCGGCGAGGACGGCGGTGGCGGTCATCTCCCCGGCCGCCCACCAGCTCAGGGCGAGCGTCCCGCCGGGACGCAGCACGCGGCGCAGCTCGCGCAGCGCCGCGCCGGTGTCGGGCACGTGGTTGATGACGAAATTCCCCGCGACGGCGTCGAACTCCCCGTCGCCGAACGGCAGCTCGGGCAGCGTGGCCCGCCGGACGGCCGCGCCGGGGAAGCGTCGCGCGGTCAGCTCCACCATGGCCGGGTCGGCGTCGACGGCGGTCACCACGGCCCCCAGGGCGAGCGCCGCCTCCGTGACCACCCCGCTGCCGCAGCCCACGTCGAGCAGCCGCCGCGCGCTCCGGGAGCGGGCGAGAAGGGGCGCGACGGCGTGCCGGCTCAGCCGGGCGAACCCGCGGTCGTAGGCGTCGGCGTTCACCACGCCCTCACCCTAGCCCAGCAGAAAACTCACATATCTACGTCAGATTCGCCTGATTTCCCTACCCTGACGCGAATCGCCGCGCTTAAGGTCATCGCCATGACCACGACAGAGACCACTCCCGGCCCCGCGCTCGACGCGTTCATCGCCGCGCTCCCCAAGGTCGAGCTGCACGTCCACCTGGTCGGCTCCGCCTCGGTGCCCACTGTCCTGGAGCTGGCCCGCCGCCACACCGGCGCCACCGAGGTCCCGCGCGAGGAGGAGGAGCTGCGCCGCTTCTACACCTTCCGCGACTTCCCGCACTTCGCCCGCGTCTACGGGGCGGTCAACCAGCTCGTCCGCGAGCCGGAGGACATCGCCACGCTCGTGCTCGGGCTGGCCCGCGACCTCGCCCCCCAGGGCGGCCGGTACGCGGAGCTGCAGGTCACCCCGTACGCCCACCACGTCGTCGGCCTCCCGATGCGCGCGGTCACCGAGGCGCTGGACCTCGCCGCCCGCCGCGCCGCCGCCGAGCACGGCGTGGAGATCGCCTACATCTTCGACATCCCCGGCGAGTACGGCGAGGAGGCCGCCAGGGTCACCCTCGACCACGCCCTCCAGGAACCTCCCGCCGCCTTGGTAGGTTTCGGCATCGGCGGCATCGAGCAGGAACGTCCCAAGTACCGCGACGCCTACCGGAACGCGTTCACCGCCGCCCGCGCCGCCGGGCTGCACAGCGTCCCGCACGGCGGCGAGATGAGCGGGCCCGAGACGATCTGGGAGGTCATCGAGGGCTACGGCGCCGAGCGGATCGGCCACGGCATCAACTGCCTCGCCGACCCCCGCCTGGTGGCGCACCTGCGCGAGACCCGGCTGCCGCTGGACGTCTGCCCCACCTCCAACCTCCGCACCGGGCAGATCGCCCGCATCGAGGACCATCCGCTGCCCCGGATGCTGGAGGAAGGGCTGTACGTGACGCTGAACAGCGACGACCCGCCGATGTTCGCGACCACGCTGGCCGAGGAGTATCAGGTCGCCGCCCGGGTGTTCGGCCTCGGCCGCGCCGAGCTGGCGGAGCTGGCGGCGAACGGGGTGCGGGCGTCGTACCTGGCGGAGGAGCGCAAGCGGGCGCTCCTCGCCGAGATCGACGCGCTGACCGGCCCTACGGAGGGCCCAATGGATGGCCCGATGGATGGCCCAATGGATGGTAGGGCCGGCTGAGCGCGCGTCAGGGGGAGGCCAGGCGGCCCAGCCCCGGCGGGATCTTCCCGGCCGCCGCCCGGTCGAGCAGGAACAGCGTCCGCTGCCGCCCGCGCGCCCCGGCCGCCGGGACCTGGACGGGCCCGGACTCCGACAGGGCCAGGTGGACCGCCCCGGCCTTCTCCTCGCCGGCCGCGACCACCCACACCTCGCGGGCCGCCTGGATGGCCGGCAGCGTCAGCGAGATCCGGGTGGGCGGGGGCTTGGGCGAGCCGTGCACGGCCACCACGGGGCGGGTGTCGTACAGGGCGGGCAGGCCGGGGAACAGCGACGCCACGTGCGCGTCGGGCCCCATGCCGAGCAGCATCACGTCGAACCCGGGCACCGGCCCGTGGTCCTCCGGCCGGGCGGCGGCGCGCAGCTCGGCGGCGTAGGACTCGGCGGACTCCTCCGCCGTCATGCCCGAGTCGGGGCCGCGCATCACGTGCACCCGCGCGGGGTCCACGTCCACGTGGTCGAGCAGGGCCTCGCGGGCGCCGGTCTCGTTGCGCTCCTTGTCGCCCGACGGCAGGAAGCGCTCGTCGCCCCACCAGATGTCCAGCCGCCGCCAGTCGACCGCGTCGCGGGCCGGCGTGGCGGCGATCGCGGCCAGCGTGGCGATGCCCACCGTCCCGCCGGTGAGCACCAGCGAGGCCGAGCCCTTGGCCGACTGCGCGTCGACCAGGCGGGTGATGATCCGCGCCGCCACCGCTTTGGCCAGGACGTCGGCGTTGCGGTGGACGACGATGGCGGGGGCGCTCACAGACGCCTGTCTCGTGGTCACGGTCTCTCGTGTCATCCCTTGTACGTCCGCGCGAACCGCTTGACCGCGGCCTCGTAGATCTCGTCGCTGTCCAGCCTGCGCAGCTCCTCGGACATCAGCTCCGAGGTGGTGCGCCGGGCCAGGGCGACGTTCCTGTCGGGCTGGCCGGGACGGGAGAGCGTGGCCAGGCGGGCGTCGGCGCGCACCACGGCCAGCTCGCCGTCGCCGGTCTGCAGCCGCACCGCGGTCAGCCCCGGCCCGTCGGAGTCGGTCACCTTGATCGTCGCGCCCAGCCGCTCCGACAGCCACGCGGCCAGCAGCGGCGCGCTCGGGTGCCCGGCCGCGGCCTCCACCACGCCCTTGCGCACCTTGGCCACCGGCTGGTCGAACGCCGCCGCCAGCAGGCTCCGCCACGGCGTCAGCCGGGCCCACGACAGGTCGGTGTCGCCGGGGGCGTACCCCCTGGCCCGGGTCACCAGCGACTGCACGCCGCCGCCGTCGAAGCCCTTGGCGTCGGTGATGCGGCGCTGCGCCAGCGCGCCGATCGGGTCCTTGGAGGGCGACTCGGGCGCCCTGCCCGGCCACCACACCACCACCGGCGTGTCCGGCAGCAGCAGCGGGCTGACCACCGAGTCGGCGTGGTGGGTCAGCTCACCGTACAGGCGCAGCACGACCACCTCGCCCGGGGTGTTCTCGCCGATGCGCAGCTCGGCGTCGAGCCTGATCGGCTCGTCCGGCTCGCGGGTGATGAGCACGATGATGCGCGAGGGGTGCTCGCGGGCCGCCTCGGTGGCGGCGCGCAGCGCGTCGTACTGGTGCCGCTCCTCGCAGACCACCACCAGCGTCAGCACCATGCCGATGGCGGGGGCGCCCATCTGGTGGCGCAGATGCGTGAACTGCGCGGAGATCTTGCCCGCCGTCGTGTCCGACAGCATGAACGTCGTCATCTAGAGTCTCCTCCACACCCGGCCGTCACGGGCCATCATCGCGTCGGCCGACTGAGGGCCCCACGAGCCCGACTCGTAGGGCTCGGGCTGGCCCTGCGTGGCCCAGAACTCCTCGATCGGGTCGAGGATCGTCCAGGACAGCTCCACCTCCCGCTGGTGCGGGAACAGCGGCGGGTCGCCGATCATCACGTCGAGCAGCAGCCGTTCGTACGCCTCCGGCGACGACTCCAGGAACGACTCGCCGTAGGCGAAGTCCATGGACACGTCGCGCACCTCCATGGCCGTCCCCGGCACCTTGGAGCCGAAGCGGACCGTGATGCCCTCGTCCGGCTGGACCCGTACGACGAGGGCGTTCTGGCCGAGGATCTCGGTGTCGGTCTTGCTGAACGGCAGGTGCGGCGCGCGCTGGAACACCACGGCGACCTCGGTCACCCGGCGGCCCAGCCGCTTGCCGGTGCGCAGGTAGAACGGCACCCCCGCCCAGCGCCTGTTGGCGATCTCCAGCTTGATCGCGGCGTAGGTCTCGGTGGTCGACTCGGCGGAGATGCCCTCCTCCTGCAGGTAGCCGACGACCTTCTGGCCGCCCTGCCAGCCCGCGGAGTACTGGCCGCGCGCGGTGTAGGCCTTGAGGTCGGCGGGCAGCCGCACCGCCCGCAGCACCTTCTCCTTCTCCCTGCGCAGGGCGGAGGCGTCGAACGAGGTCGGGTCCTCCATCGCCACCAGCGCGAGGAGCTGGAGCAGGTGGTTCTGGATCACGTCGCGGGCCGCGCCGATGCCGTCGTAGTAGCCGGCGCGCCCGCCGATGCCGATGTCCTCGGCCATCGTGATCTGCACGTGGTCGACGAAGCCGCGGTTCCAGATCGGCTCGTAGAGGTTGTTGGCGAACCTCAGCGCCATGATGTTCTGGACGGTCTCCTTGCCCAGGTAGTGGTCGATCCTGAAGATCGAGCTCTCCGGGAAGGCCGAGGTGGTGATCTCGTTCAGCTCGTGCGCCGACTGCAGGTCGTGCCCGAACGGCTTCTCGATGACCACCCGCCGCCACGACCCCTCGGGCGCGTCGGAGAGACCGGTCCGCTTGAGCTGCTCGACCACGACGGGAAAGAACTTGGGCGGAACCGACAGGTAGAAGGCGTAGTTGCCGCCGGTGCCGCGGGTCTGGTCGATCTCGTTCAGCGCCATCGCGAGGGCGTCGAAGGCGCCGTCGTCGGAGAACTCACCCGGGACGAAGTGGATGCCTTCGAGCAGCTGCTTCCAGACCTCCTCCCGGAACGGCGTCCGGGCGTGCGCCTTGACGGCGTCGTGCGTCAGCTGGGCGAAATCCTGGTCCTTCCAATCGCGCCGGGCGAAGCCGACCAGCGAGAAACCGGGCGGCAGCAGCCCCCGGTTGCCCAGGTCGTAGATCGCCGGCAACAGCTTGCGCTTGGCCAGGTCGCCCGTCACGCCGAACAACACCATCACGCAGGGCCCCGCCACCCGCGGCAGCCGCTTGTCGCGGGGGTCGCGCAGCGGGTTGGCGGCGGCGGCCTCGATCGTGGTGGCGGTGCCCGCGACGGCCGCCGCCACGGTCACGGACTCCTCCATGGGTGCTGCAGGCTCTGTCATCTCAAACCTCCTGTGCGGCTGCGAGCAGGTGCGCGACACCCGCCGCGCGGTCGGTCAAATGCAGGCGTACGGCGGGCCGCCCCCGCGTCTCCAGCGCCTCCAGGTCGCCGAGTGCCTGGGCGAGCTGAAGGCGGCCCAGCGTGGTGCGGGACCGGCCGGGAACCGCGACGTCGTCGGCCACTGCCCCGGTGATCTGCAGGAACACCCCGTTCCTGGGCCCGCCCTTGTGATACTGCCCCGCGCCGTGCAGGTAGCGCGGCCCCCACCCGAACGTCACCGGACGGTCGGTACGCAGCGCCAGCAGCGCCCGCAGCGTGGCCGGGTCGGCCATCATCCAGGCGTCGGTCATCTGCTCGAAGTCGGCGCCTTCCAGCACCGGAGCGTCGAAGGCCGCCAGGCGGTCGAGGTAGGCCGTCACCGCCAGGTAGCCGTCTGGGGGGACGGCGTGCAGCAGCTCGGCGAACAGGCCCCGCAGGTCCTTGGCGCCGGTCGCGCCGTACACCTCGACCGGGCCGTCCGTCAGCGCGAGCGCACCGGTGGGCAGGTCGGGCAGGGTGAGCAGGGCGGCGGCCTGGCGTTCCTGCTCGGCCGTCTCGGGCCGGTCGTCGGGGTCCACGCCCAGCAGCAGCGCGGCCACGGCGGTGGCGTACTCCCAGACCAGGAACTGCGCGCCGAGCCGCCCGTCCACGCGGACGTCGCCGAGGTCGGTGTCGAGGCCGACGACCAGCTCGTCCGCGGCGGGCAGCGGGTCGGCGCCGACGACCGGCAGGATGCCGCGGCCCTGCTTGCCGGTCGCCGCGGTGACGAGCGCCTCGACCCAGTCGGGCAGTCCGGCGATGGGGGAGAGCCGGTCCTCCAGCAGCAGCTTGTCGCGCCCGGCGAGCGCCGCGCCGCCGAGCGCCGCGCCGAGGTCGAGGCCGGGGTTGCCGACGTCGCGCGACAGCAGGGGGGCCACCTCCTCGGCGTCGTCGAGCAGCCGGGCCACGTCGGCGCCCGCCAGCGCGGCCGGCAGCAGCGTGGCGGCCGACAGCGCGCCGCCCTCGCCGGCCGGCACGACGGCGTAGCCGCGCTCGCGGGCGTGCTCGGCCAGCGGCGTGCCGGGGTTCGCCACCGCCACCACGCGCCCGGCGGGCGCGAGGCCCGCCCGTTCGAACAGCTCCTCGTACAGGCGCAGGCAGGCGTCGCCCTCGGCGGTATCAGCGGCGGCGACCACCACCGTGGACTCCGGGCGGTCGGCCAGCGCCCGGCGCACCTGGCCGGGGTCGGCGGTGTCGAGCACGGTGAGCGGCACGTCGGCCGTGTCGCAGATCGCCTCGGCGGCCGGCGCGGCGCAGCCCGCGGCGATCAGCACGACATGCGGCCCCTCCCCGCCGGGCTCGACGGCGGCGCGCAGCCGCGCCGACACCGCGTCCAGCTCGGCGAGCAGCTCGCGGGGGACGCGGAAGGGCCGCCCGCCCTCCGTCTCCCCCTCGGCGTCCTCGTCCCACAGCGTGGGGTCGCCGGCGGCGAGCCGGGCCGGCACGCCGTCGGCGACGAGGCGCCCCGCGACGGAGGAGGCGGCCTCGGCCACCCCCTCCTCGCGGTAGTGCACCTCCATCACGGAACCAGGTTCTTGCTGACGCTCTCCAGAAGCTCGTTCCAGGACGCCTCGAACTTCTGCACGCCCTCCTCCTCCAGCAGGCGCACCACGTCGTCGTAGTCGACGCCGGCGTCCTTGAGCGCGGCCATGGTGTTCCAGGCCTGCTCGTAGAAGGGGCGGACGGTGTCACCGGTGATGTCGGCGTGGTCGGCGCTCGCGTCGAGCGTCTTCTCCGGCATCGTGTTGACGGTGCCGGGGGCGACCAGCTGGTCCACGTAGAGCGTGTCGCTGTAGTCGGGGTTCTTGACGCCGGTCGAGGCCCACAGCGGGCGCTGCGGGCGGGCGCCGGCCGAGCGCAGGCGCTGCCAGCGCTCGGAGTTCATGACCTCTTCGTACGCCGCGTACGCCAGCCGCGCGTTGGCCACGCCCGCCTTGCCCTTCAGCTCCGGCTTGCCGAGCTGGTCGAGGCGCTTGTCGATCTCGCTGTCGACGCGGCTGACGAAGAACGAAGCCACCGACTCGATGGAGGCCAGGTCGAGACCCTTGGCCTGCGCGGCCTCCAGGCCGGCCAGCCAGGCGTCCATGACCTTGCGGTAGCGCTCCAGCGAGAAGATCAGCGTGACGTTGACGCTGATGCCCTCGGAGATCGCCTGGGTGATCGCCGGCAGGCCCGCCATGGTCGCCGGGATCTTGATCATGAGGTTGGGCCGGTCGACCATCCACCACAGGGCGCGGGCCTCGGCCACCGTCTTGTCGCTCTCGTGCGCCAGGCGCGGGTCGACCTCCAGCGACACCCGGCCGTCCACGCCGCCGGTGGCGTCGAAGACCGGGCGCAGGACGTCGGCCGCCCAGCGGATGTCGTAGGTCGTGATCGCGCGCACCGCCTCCTCGACGGTGACGCCGCGCACGGCCAGGTCGTGCAGCTGCGCGTCGTAGGCGTCGCCCTTGCTGAGCGCGCCCGCGAAGATCGTCGGGTTGGACGTGACCCCGACGACGTTCTTCTCGCGGATCAGCTGCTCCAGATTGCCGCTGCGCAGGCGCTCACGGCTGATGTCGTCGAGCCAGATGGCAACGCCCTGGCCGGACAGCTTGTTGAGGATCTCGCTCATCGTCTTGTCTCAGTTTCCCGTCGTCTCGCCCTTGTCCTGACCCAGCTTCGCCAGGCTCGCCCTGGCCGCCGCCGCGACGCGCTCCGCCGTCAGCCCGAACTGCTCGTACAGAGTCTTGTACGGGGCCGACGCGCCGAAGTGTTCGAGGCTGACCACCTCGCCGCACTCGCCGACGTACTCGTGCCAGCCGAGGGCGATGCCGGCCTCGACCGCGACCCGAGCCTTGATCGACGACGGCAGGACGGTCTGCCTGTAGGCGGAATCCTGCCCGTTGAACCACTCGACACACGGCATGGACACCACTCGCGTGGGAATGCCCTGCTCCTCCAGCAGCTCGCGGCCGCGTACGGCCAGCTCGACCTCGCTGCCGGTGGCGATGAGGATCACCCGGGGCTGGCCGTCGGAGGCCTCGCGCAGGACGTAGCCGCCGCGGGCCACGCCGTCGGCGCTGGTGCCGTCGAAGACCGGCAGGTTCTGGCGGGTGAGCGCGAGGGCGGCGGGCCGGTCCTTGTGCTCCAGCACGGCCTTCCAGGCGTAGGCCGTCTCGTTGGCGTCGGCCGGGCGCACCACGTCGAGGCCGGGGATCGCGCGCAGCGACCACAGGTGCTCGATCGGCTGGTGGGTGGGGCCGTCCTCGCCGAGGCCGATGGAGTCGTGCGTCCAGATGTAGATGACCGGCAGCTTCATCAGCGCGGCCAGGCGCACCGACGGGCGCATGTAGTCGGAGAAGACCAGGAACGTGCCGCCGTAGGGGCGGGTGCCGCCGTGCAGCGCGATGCCGTTGAGAATGGCGCCCATCGCGTGCTCGCGGATGCCGAAGTGCAGCGTGCGGCCGTAGCGGTTCCCGGGGAACTCCTTGGTCTGGTATTCCTCCGGGATGAAGGACGGCTCGCCCTTCATCGTGGTGTTGTTGGACTCGGCGAGGTCGGCCGAGCCGCCCCACAGCTCCGGCAGCACCGGCGCGAGCGCGCTGAGCACCTCGCCGCTGGCCTTGCGGGTGGCCATCGAGCCGCCCTGCTCGAACGACGGCAGCGCCGCGGCCCAGCCGGCCGGCAGCTCGCGGTGCGAGATCCGGTCGAGCTCGGCGGCGCGCTCGGCGTTGGCCAGCCGCCATTCGGCGTAACGCTTGTCCCACTCGGACCGGGTGGCGCGGCCGCGCTGGACCACCTCGCGGGCGTGCGCGAGCACCGCGTCCGGCACGTCGAAGGTCTTGGCCGGGTCCATGCCCAGCACCTGCTTGGTGGCGGCCACCTCGGCCTCGCCCAGCGCCGAGCCGTGGATCTTGCCGGTGTTGCGCTTGTTGGGCGCGGGCCAGCCGATGATCGTGCGCAGCCGGATGAACGACGGCCGGCCGGTCTCCGCCTTCGCCGCCTCCAGCGCGTCGTAGAGCGCCTGGACGTCCTCGTGGTAGTCGTCGCCCGAGGTCCAGTCGACGCTCTCGGTGTGCCAGCCGTAGGCCTCGTAGCGCTTGACGACGTCCTCGGACTTCGCGATCAGCGTGTCGTCCTCGATGGAGATGTGGTTGTCGTCCCACACCACGATGAGGTTGCCCAGCTTCTGGTGGCCGGCGATGGCGCTGGCCTCGTGGCTGATGCCCTCCTCGATGTCGCCGTCGCTGACGAAGCACCAGATGTGGTGGTCGAACGGCGAGGCGCCGGCCTCGGCGTCGGGGTCGAACAGGCCGCGCTCGCGCCGGGCCGCCATCGCCATGCCGACCGCGTTGCCGAGGCCCTGGCCCAGCGGGCCCGTCGTGGTCTCGACGCCGGCCGTGTGGCCGTGCTCGGGGTGGCCGGGGGTGAGGCTGTCCCACTGGCGCAGCCGGCGCAGGTCGTCCAGCGTGAGGCCGTAGCCGGAAAGGTAGAGCTGGATGTAGAGCGTCAGGCTGCTGTGGCCGCACGAAAGGACGAACCGGTCGCGACCCAGCCAGTTGGGGTCGGTCGGGTCGTGACGCATCACACGCTGGAACATCAGGTAGGCGGCGGGGGCCAGGCTCATGGCGGTGCCGGGATGACCCGAGCCCGCCTTCTCCACGGCGTCCATCGCCAGGGCTCGAACGACGTCGACCGCCTGGTCGTCCAGGTCGGTCCATTCAAGGGCTGGCACGAGTTCGCTGCTCAAGTGCTCGATCTCCGGATTCTCGATGTTTTGGCTGTGCCGGTTGGCTATCCCGCCCACAGGGACCCTAACCGAGTGGAGCAGGCGATCAATTCCAATCGACGCGTGCGTGTCCATGCATGGCGCAAAGCCCCCCATTGGCCGGACCGGCCGTCCCTGCGACTACAGTTTGTTTGTTCGCAGAGGCGTCACCGGCGCCCACCATGGATCCGCTCTAATCAGAGGTTACGCGTTGACCCCGCACAGGCTGGAAGCGCCTTGACGGTGCTCACCAACAGGCAGGCGACGGCCCGATCTCCGCAGGTGGAGGCGCCGCGCTCGATCGGCATGATCGTAAAGGCCTACATCGCGCTCACCAAACCGCGGATCATCGAGCTGCTGCTGATCACGACGCTGCCGGTGATGTTCCTCGCGGCCGGCGGCCTGCCGCCCCTGTGGACGTCGGTCGCCGTCATGGTGTTCGGCACCCTGTCGGCGGGCAGCGCCAACGCGCTCAACTGCTACGTCGACCGTGACATCGACCAGAAGATGCGCCGCACCCGCCGGCGCCCGCTCGCCCGGCACCAGGTGTCGCCGCGCGGCGCGCTGATCTTCGGGATCGTGCTCGGGATCGTGTCCACCGCCGGCCTGTGGGTCACCACCAACTGGCTGGCGGCGGTGCTCTCGCTCGCCGCGATCCTGTTCTACGTCCTGGTCTACTCGATGATCCTCAAGCGGCGCACGGCCCAGAACATCGTCTGGGGCGGCATCGCGGGCTGCATGCCGGTGATGATCGGCTGGGCGGGCATCACCGAGCGGCTCGACTGGGCCCCGCTGGTGCTCTTCGGCGTCGTGTTCTTCTGGACGCCGCCGCACACCTGGACCCTCGCCATGCGCTACAAGGAGGACTACGCGGCGGCCAAGGTGCCGATGCTGCCGGTGGTCGCCACCGAGCGGCGGGTCGTCCTGGAGTCCATCGCCTACACGTGGGCGACCGTGCTGTGCTCGCTGGCGCTCTGGCCGGTCGCGGGCACCACGCTGTTCTACCCGGCCGTGGCCGCCGTGCTGGGCGTCATGTGCCTGTGGGAGGTGCACCGCCTGCTGGCCAGGCTCAACGCCGGCAAGACGGGTGTCGACCTGCGGCCCATGCGTTTCTTCCACTGGTCCAACGCCTATCTGGCGCTGCTGTTCCTCGCCGTCGCCATCGACCCGCTGCTGGCCTGAGCCGGGCGTCGGGATCCGCGTGTCCGTACGGTGAGGAGTGGGTGTCCGGGGCGGCTCACCGGCACCGGCCCCGACACGCTGATCCGTTAAGGTCACCCTATGGCGAGCCGTGATCCACGCTGGGTGTTGAAGGACCGCCCGTCGACGACGTTGATCATCGGGCTGGTCCTGACCGGCATCTGCGCGCTGATCTCGTTCTCCTTCGACGTGCTCAACGGCGAGCCCGTGCAGTTCTTCATCGCGCTCGCGCTCGCCCTCGCGCCGGTCCCGCTGCTGCTCGCCGCCGTGCTCGCGCTCGACCGCATGGAGCCCGAGCCGCGCAGCAACCTCATCTTCGCCTTCGCCTGGGGCGCGGGCGTCGCGGTGCTGGTCGCCGGCGTGATCAACTCGCTCAACCTCCACTACTTCATGGACACCGTCAAGCTGTCGCAGGACAGCGCGCGCAACATCGCGGCCACCTTCGGCGCTCCCGTGGTCGAGGAGACGATGAAGGGCCTGGTGCTGCTGGGCCTGCTCAGGTTCCGCCGGGCCGAGCTCGACGGGCCCACCGACGGCGTCATCTACGCCAGCATGGTCGGCCTCGGCTTCGCCATGAGCGAGAACGTCAGCTACTACCTGGCGGCCCTGTCCACCTCGGGCGTCAAGGGCCTCGCGGTCACCGTGGTGCTGCGCGGCATCCTGTCGCCGCTGGCCCATCCGCTGTTCAGCTCGATGATCGGCGTGGCCGTGGCGTACGCCGCCCAGCGCGGCTCCGAGCGGGTGTTCCTCATCCTGGCCGGCTGGTCGGGGGCGATGATCCTGCACGGCCTGTGGAACGGCCTGGCCTCCTACGGCGGCTTCCCCGGTCTCGTGGTGGCCTATCTCACGCTGCTGGTGGTGCTGGTCGTGCTCATCGGCGTGGTGTTCCGCGACCGGCGGCGGATCGTGGCGCTGATCCAGCGCTACCTGCCGGCGTACGAGCCGACCAAGCTCGTCAACGAGGCCGACATCTTCATGCTGTCGGCCTTCTCCCGCCGCCGCCAGGCCCGGCAGTGGGCCAAGGCGTACGGCGGCAAGCGCGGGCTGCGCGCGATGGCCGACTACCAGCTCGCGGCCACCGAGCTGGGGCTGCTGCACGAGCGGGCGGCCCGTCACATGGTGGACGAGCAGACCTTCCACGAGGAGCAGCGGGCGCTGCTGGAGTGCATGAGCACCGCGCGCGGGCAGTTCCCCGTGCCGTCCGCGCACGCCCGCTCGGTCGCGGGCGGCACGCCCCCGCCCGGCTACGCGCCGGGCGCGCCCGGCTGACCGGCGTCAGGGGCGCGGTTCGGCGAGCGCGCGGGCGAGCGAGGTCTCCCGCGGCCCCGGGAAGACCGGGTCGGCGTCGAGGACCTTCGCGTCGGCGAACGCCTTGGCCGTGGCGAACAGCTCGCGGGCGGCGTAGACGTAGGTGGTCCCGGCCCAGCGGCGGGAGGAGTCGTCGCCCGCCCCGAACGCCTCCAGCCCGGCCGTGCGGCACAGCGTCACCGCGCGCGGCACGTGGAACTCCTGGGTGACGACGGTGACGCTGCGGGCCCCGAAGACCTGCCTGGCCCGTACGCACGAGTCCCAGGTGTCGAAGCCGGCGTAGTCGAGCACCATCGCCGCGTCCGGCACGCCCTCGGCGCGCAGGTAGTCGCGCATCGCGGTCGGCTCGTCGTACTCCTCGCGGCTGTTGTCGCCGGACAGCAGCAGCGCCCGCACCTTGCCGGAGTGGTAGAGCTCGGCGGCGATGTCGAGCCGGCGGGCCAGCATCGGCGAGGGCCGCCCGGCGTACAGGCCGGCGCCGAGCACCAGCGCCGCCTCCGCCGGCGGCACCGGGGCCGTCCAGCCAGCGCCCTCGGCCGTCACGCGGTGACCCGAGCTGCTCAGCCAGGCCCAGGTCATGGGCGCGAGCGCGAGCACGCTCAGCAGCACCGCTCCTTGGTACGCGCGCCGCAGCGCCTTCCGGGAGGGGTGCACCTTTCCCCACATATCGCACCCCTTCCAGGCTGGGGGAGTGGCGGACATCTCACCACACACCCTGGCATAACCGATCACACAGTGGCGGCCACTTCGGCGGGGGAGGGGCCGGCGGGAGCGGCGGGCAGCGGATCGCGGGAACGCAGCGAGGTGACCGCCCGCAGCGCGGCGATCCAGACCAGGGTCGAGCCGAGCACGTGCAGCAGCACCAGCGCGGCGGGCACCGCCAGGAAGTACTGGGTGTAGCCGATCACGCCCTGCGCCAGCTCCACCAGGAGCAGCGCGAGCGCCGCCCTCCGGGCCGCCAGGGGCGCCCCCGACACGCGCAGCCCGAACAGCAGCGCGAACGTCAGCCCCACCACGACGTAGGCCACGTCGGCGTGGAAGCGCGCCACGGCCTCGATGTCGAGGTCGAACCGGGAGGCGATCTCGTCGCCCGAGTGCGGGCCGGTGCCGCTCACCACCACGCCGACCACCAGCAGCACGAACGCCGCTCCCAGCAGCACGTGACCGAGGACGCGCAGGTCCCGGTGGACGACGGACCTGACCGGGCCGTCGCCCTCGCCCGCGCGGGCATACAGCAGCCAGCAGGCCGCGATGAGGCCGGTGGACAGCAGGTAGTGCATGCCCACGGTGAACGGGTTGAGCGCGCTGCGCACCACCAGGCCGCCCCACAGCGCCTGGGCCAGCACGCCGACCGGCTGCAGCAGGGCCAGCCGCATCAGCGCCGTGCGGCGCGGCAGGAGCCGCCAGGCCGCGAGCACGCAGGCCGCGCCCACGGCCAGCACCAGGAAGGTCAGCAGCCGGTTGCCGAACTCGACGAGCATGTTGAGCATCGACACCTCGGGGTGCGCCACCGGGACGAAGCTGTCGGGTGTGCACCGGGGCCAGGTGGGGCAGCCGAGCCCAGAGGCGGTCACGCGCACGCCGGCGCCGGTCACCGTGATGCCCGCGTTGGCCACCACCGAGGCCAGCGCCCAGGCGCGCATCGACCGTGGGGTCGGGGCCCAGAACGAGGCCAATCCGCGCACGAAAAGGTTGGGGTGGTCAGTGGAGAGCTTCACGTCATCGATGGTACGGGCCGTGGCGGGCGGTCCCGGAACCGGCAAGGGGGCTTCTCAGCCTCAAGAGTATGTGACATATTACTGCCGTAAGCGGTGCCCCCACCCCTGGAGGAATCCCTGATGGCCCTGGCGGAACGCAAGCCCTGGCGCGGCGTCATGGTCGCCACCGCGCTGCCCCTGCGCGACGACCTGTCCGTGGACCTCGACGGCTACGCCGACCACTGCCGCTGGCTCGTCGACAACGGCTGCGACGGCGTCGTGGTCAACGGCTCGCTCGGCGAGTACCAGACGCTCACCCCCGAGGAGCGGGCCGCGGTCGTCGAGACCGCGGTCGCCGCCGTCGGCGGCGCCAACGTCATGGCCGGAGCCGGCGCGTACGGCGCCGCCGAGTCCCGCCGCTGGGCCGAGCAGGCCCGCGAGGCCGGCTGCGGCTCGGTGCTCCTGCTGCCCCCCAACGCCTACCGAGCCGACGAGCGGGCCGTACTCGCCCACTACCGCGAGGTGGCCGCGGCCGGACTGCCGGTCGTCGCCTACAACAACCCCTACGACACCAAGGTCGACCTCACCCCCGCGCTGCTGGCCAGGCTGCACGAGGAGGGCCTGATCGTGGCGGTCAAGGAGTTCAGCGGGGACGTGCGGCGGGCGTACGAGCTGGCCGAGCTGGCCCCCGGCCTGGACCTGCTGATCGGCGCCGACGACGTGCTGCTGGAGCTGGCCGTGGCCGGCGCGACCGGCTGGGTGGCCGGCTACCCCAACGCCCTGCCCGCCTCCACCTCCGCCCTCTACCGGGCCGCCGTCGCGGGCGACCTCGCCACCGCGCTGCCCCTGTACCGTACGCTGCACCCGCTGCTGCGCTGGGACTCCAAGACCGAGTTCGTCCAGGCGATCAAGCTGTCCATGGACCTGGCCGGCCGGCGCGGCGGCCCCTGCCGCCAGCCTCGGCAGCCGCTGACCGGCGAGCAGGAGGCGGCCGTCCGGGCCGCCACGGAGAAGGTGCTCGCGGAAGGGCTGAGGTGAGGATTCCGGCATGAGAACCACGCGCGTGCTCCACGCTGTCGACTCGCACACCGAGGGCATGCCGACCCGCGTCATCACCGGCGGCGTCGGCGTCGTCCCCGGCGCCACCATGGCCGAGCGGCGCGTCTACTTCCGCGACCACCTCGACCACATCCGCAAGCTGCTCATGAACGAGCCCCGCGGCCACGCCGCGATGAGCGGCGCCATCCTCCAGCCGCCCACCCGGCCGGACGCCGACTTCGGCGTGCTGTTCATCGAGGTGTCGGGGCTGCTGCCGATGTGCGGCCACGGCACCATCGGCGTGGCCACCGTGCTGGTCGAGACCGGCATGGTCGAGGTGACCGAGCCGGTCACCACCGTCCGCCTGGAGGTCCCCGCCGGGCTGGTCGAGGTGGACGTGGCCGTCGAGGATGGCATGGCCAAGTCCGTGACCCTGCGCAACGTGCCCTCCTACTGCGACCGGCTCGACGCCGTCGTCACCGTGCCGGGCTTCGGCGAGATCCCGTACGACCTCGCCTACGGCGGCAACTTCTACGCCGTCGTCGACCTCGCCGCCTACGGCCTGCCCTTCGACCGCAAGGCCAAGAACGAGATCATCGCCGCCGGCCTGGCCACCATGGAGGCCATCAACGCCGCCGACCGGCCCGTGCACCGCGAGGACCCGCGCATCCAGGGCTGCCACCACGTCTACTTCGCCGCCCCCGGCTCCGACGCCCACCACTCCCGGCACGCCATGGCCATCCACCCCGGCTGGTTCGACCGCTCCCCGTGCGGCACCGGCACCAGCGCCCGGATGGCCCAGCTGCACGCGCGCGGCGAGCTGCCCCTGGAGCGGGACTTCGTCAACGAGTCCTTCATCGGCACCCGCTTCGTCGGGCGGCTGCTGGGGGAGAGCACCGTGGGCGGCGCGCCCGCCGTCCTGCCGTCGATCACCGGCCGGGCCTGGGTCACCGGCACCGCCCAGTACTTCCTCGACCCGCGCGACCCCTTCCCGGAGGGCTTCGAACTGTGATCACCACCGTCGACTACCACACCGGTGGCGAGCCGTTCCGCATCGTCACCGGCGGCGGGCCCGACCTCCCCGGCGAGGACGTGCCCGCCCGCCGGATCGCCGCCATGGAGCAGGCCGACGACCTGCGCCGGCTGCTCTGCCACGAGCCGCGCGGCCACGCCGACATGTACGGCTGCTTCCTGGTCCCGCCGAACGACCCGGGCGCGCACCTCGGGGCGCTGTTCTGGCACAAGGACGGGTTCTCCACCGCCTGCGGCCACGGCACGATCGCGCTCGGCGCGTACGCGGTGCACGAGGGCCTGGTGGCGGCCCCACGGGACGGCGTGACCGACGTGGTGATCGACGTGCCGTCCGGGCGGGTCACCGCCCGGGTGCGCACCTCAGGCGGGCGGGTGCGGGCGGTCACGTTCGTGAACGTGCCGTCGTACGTGCTCGCGCGCGACGTCCAGGCGGGCGGCGTCCGGGTGGACCTGGCCTACGGGGGCGCGATCTACGCCTCGCTGCCGGCGGCCGCCGTGGGTCTGTCCGTGGAGCCCCGGCACCTGACGGCGCTCGTCGAGCACGCCCGGCGCATCAAGGCCGCGCTGGCCGGGCATCCGGCCACCGAGCACCCCGGCGACGACCGGCTGTCCGGCGTCTACGGCGTGATCTTCCACGACGAGCTGCCGGACGTGGACGGGGCGGCGCACCAGCGCAACGTCACCGTCTTCGCCGACGGCGAGGTGGACCGCTCGCCGTGCGGCTCCGGCACCGCCGCCCGGCTGGCCCTGCTGCACGACGACGGGCTGCGCGGCCTGCTGGTGCACCACAGCGTCGTCGGCAGCTCGTTCGTCGCGCGGGTGGCCAAGGTGGTGCCGGAGGGGATCGTGCCGGAGATCGAGGGCATGGCGTACCGGACCGGGCGGCACGTCTTCGAGCTGGATCCCGAGGACCCGATCGGAACGGGGTTCGTGCTGCGATGAGCGATCTGCCGTACCTGGACGCCGCCACGGTCGAGCGGCTGGTGCCGATGGGCCGGGCCGTGCGGGTCCTGGAGGACGCGCTGCGCGACGGGCTCGACCCGGAGGCCACCCCGCAGCGGCCGATCGTGGCCGTGCCCGCCGGGCAGCTCCTGCTCATGCCCGCGGCCACCGCCCGCTACGTCGGCGTCAAGGCCGTCTCCATCGCGCCCGCCAACCCGGAGCGGGGGCTGCCCCGGATCCAGGGGACGTACCTGCTGCTCGACGGCGCCACCCTGGCCCCGCTGGCCGCGCTGGACGGCATCGCGCTCACCTCGCTGCGCACCCCGGCGGTCTCGGCGCTGGCCGTCCGCCACCTGGCCCGGCCCGAGGGCGGCCGGCTCGTCGTCTTCGGCAGCGGGCCGCAGGCATGGGGGCACGTCCTCGCCCTGCGCGAGGTCCGCCCGATCACCGGGGTCACGGTCGTCGGCCGCGACGCCGCCCGCGCCGCCGCCCTGGCCGAGCGCTGCCGGGCCGCCGGCCTGCCCGCCCGCGCCCACGGCCCCGACGAGGCCGCCGCCGCCGTGGCGGAGGCGGACCTGATCGCCTGCTGCACGACCGCCAGGGAACCGCTGTTCCCCGGTAAACTCGCCCGCGACGGCGTCACCGTCGTCGCGGTCGGCTCCCACGAGCCCGACGCCCGCGAGCTCGACGGCGACCTCGTCGCCCGCGCCACCGTGGTCGTCGAAGCACGCTCGGCGGCGCTGGAGGAGGCCGGCGATGTGATCGTTCCGATCCGCCACGGTACGATCACCTCTGGTCATCTCGCGGGCAACCTCGCCGAGCTGGTCGCGGGAGCGGTGCCGGTGGGCGCCGGGCCGCGGGTGTTCAAGAGCACCGGCATGGCGTGGGAGGACCTCGTGGTGGCCGCCGCCGCCTACGAGGCGTGGGCGGGCGGCGAAACCGGCGAGGGAGCGTAGACAGGGAGGGCGGATGGCTGCCGCAGACCGGCTCGACCTGCCGGCGGTGGGGGAGCGCCAGAGCCTGCGCGAGCAGGTGGCGCAGGCGTTGCGCGCCGCGCTGATCGCCGGCGAGATGCGGCCCGGCGTGGTCTACTCCGCCCCGGTGCTGGCCGCCCAGTTCGGCGTCTCCGCCACCCCCGTCCGCGAGGCCATGCTCGACCTGGCCAAGGAGGGTCTGGTCGAGGCGGTCCGCAACAAGGGCTTCCGGGTGACCGAGCTGTCCGACCGCGACCTCGACGAGCTGACCGAGCTGCGCCGTCTCATCGAGGTGCCCACGGTGGCGAGGCTCGCCGGCACCCTGGAGGCCGCCGCGTTCGAGCGGCTGCGGCCGATCGCCGAGGAGATCGTCGTCGCCGGCGAGGCCGGCGACCTGCTCGCCTACGTCGACGCCGACCTGCGCTTCCACGTCGAGCTGCTGGCGCTGTCCGGCAACGCGCGCCTGGTGTCCGTGGTGCGCGACCTGCGCAACCGGGCCCGGCTCTACGGCCTGTCCCAGCTCTCCGAACGCGACGCGCTCGGCGACTCCGCCCGCGAGCACCTGGCGCTGCTCGACGCGCTCGCCGGCGGCGACGGCGAGGCCGTGGCCCGGCTCATGGACGAGCACATCGGCCACGTCCGCGGCATCTGGGCCGCCCACGCCGAGCCCTGAGCCCGGACCGCCGGCTCCCGGGGACGAGTTTGCGCATTCGGGGATCGAGCTTTCACCGCGCGAGGTAATCTCGATGCGAGCCCGCCGGAAGACCCGACAGGGCTCACCCCCACCGCCCCCGCGGCCCGGCCGCGCTCCCCGTCGCGAGGAGCAGGGCGGCACTCCACGAACTCGGTCACGCGGAACCCGCCCTCCGCTGGCCTTCCTCGGGCTCGGCACCACCCCGCCCATAGACGCCGAGCCCTCCGCCGCGCGCCCACGAGTTTCCCGTCCCGGGGCGCGCGGCGGACCCCTCCTCCCGTCTACGCCTTGCCGCGCCTGGTCGAGCCCAGGCTGGCGGCGACCACGCAGACGATGGCCACCCAGTGCTGCGCGTTCAGGATCTCGCCCAGCAGCAGCACGCCGATCAGCGCCGCCACGGCCGGCTCCAGGCTCATCAGGATGCCGAACACCTGCGGCGGCATGCGCCGCAGCGCCTGCAGCTCCAGCGAGTACGGGATCACCGACGACAGCAGCCCCACGCCCACCCCGATGAGCAGCAGGTGCGGCTGCAGCAGATCGGCCCCGCCGGTGGTGACCCCGACCGGGGCGATCACCACGGCCGACACCATCATCGCGAACGCCAGCCCGCTCGTCCCGGGGAACCGCCGCCCGGCCGCCGCCGACAGCAGGATGTAGCCCGCCCAGCAGGCCCCCGCCACCAGCGCGAAGCCGATGCCGGCCCAGCTCGCCGAGGCCGAATCGCCCCAGGGCGCGAGCAGCGCCACCCCGGTGCCCGCCAGCGTCACCCACAGCAGGTCGATCCGCCGCCGCGAGGCCGCGACGGCCACCCCCAGCGGCCCCAGGAACTCGATCGCCACGGCGATGCCCATCGGCAGCCGGGCCAGCGCCTCGTAGAACGACAGGTTCATCAGCGCCAGCGTCAGGCCGAACCCGACGCCGACCGCCCAGTCCCGCCAGGTCAGCCCCTTGAGCCGCGGCCGGACGAAGGCCCCCATGATGAGCGCGCCGGCCGCGATGCGCAGGAACACCACCGCGCTCGGCGGCAGCACCGCGAACAGCTCCTTGGCCAGGCCCGCGCCCAGCTGCACCGAGAAGATCGCGAGCAGCACCAGCGAGGACGGCGGGATCGAGTCGGCCGCCGCGCGCAGCAGGTTGCCCGGCCGCGGCAGGCCGGAGCCGCGCTCGAACGGATCGTCCAGGGCGAAGGCGGTCACGGACGTGACTCCTCATGGGAAAGGGAAGGGGAGCGGACCGGTAGAGCTTACTCGGGATGCCCGGCATTTCCGCATTTAGGGGCACGCTTAAGGTGGTACGTCATGGACGCCGCCCCCGCCCCCGCCGTCAGCCTCTCCGCTCCTCCGCTGGGCGTGTCCGCCGCCTCGTTCGTCAGCAGCTTCGACCGCTTCGCCGTCAGCCCCATGCTCGTCGTCATCGCCACCGACCTCGGCGTGCCGCTGTCGGCGTCGGTCACCGCGGCCAGCGGCTACTACCTGGCCTACGGCCTCACCCAGCCGCTGTGGGGCGTGCTGTCCGACCGGTTCGGGCGGGTGCGGGTCATGCGCGGCGCGCTGGTGGGCGCGGCCGTGGCGGGGCTGGTCTCGGCGCTCATGCCCGCGCTCTGGGCGCTGGTGGCCGCCCGGGTGGTGACCGGCGCCTGCTTCGGCGCGGTGATCCCGACCGGGCTCACGTACGTGGGCGACACGGTACGGCCCGCGCTGCGCCAGCGGGCGCTCACCGACCTCATGAGCGCGACCGCGCTCGGCACGGCCCTCGCCACCGGGCTCGGCGGCGCGCTCGCCGGGCTGGTGAGCTGGCGGGCCGCCTTCACCGTGCCCGCCGCCTGCGCCCTGGCCTGCGCGCTGGCCCTGCGCTCGCTGCCCGAGCCGGCCCGCGACGGCGCCACTGCGGGCGTGCGGCGTTTCCTCGGCATGGTGCTCGGGCAGCGCTGGGCGCTGCTGGTCTTCGCGCTCGCCTTCACCGAGGGCGCGATCATGCTGGGCGTGATGCCGTTCCTCGCCCCGGCGCTGGAGCACTCCGGCGTCGCGGCCGCCCTCGCGGGGCTCGGCATCACCGCGTACGGGATCGGGCTCTGGGCGCAGGCGAAGCTGGTCAAGCGGCTGTCGGGACGCTGGCCCGCGCCGCTGCTGATGACGGTGGGCGGGGCGCAGCTCGTGGCGGGCTTCGCGCTGGCCGCGGCGACGGTGAACCTCGTCACCGTGGCCGTCACCGCGCTGCTGCTCGGCGGCGGCTGGTCGTTCCTGCACTCGTCGCTGCAGACCTGGGCGACGTCGGTCGTGCCGCAGGCACGGGGCACCACGATCGCGTTCTTCGCCGCCGCGCTCTTCGTCGGCAGCGCCGTCTCCTCGTGGGCGGCCGGGCCGCTGGCCGAGGCGGGCCGTTATCCGCTGCTGTTCGGGCTGGCCGCCGTCGCGGCGGCGCCGCTGACCGCCGTGGCCGCGCTCACCCGCCGCCGCTACGGCGGGGTGCGGGCGGGCTGACGGCTCACTCCCAGCGGAACGTCCGCGACACCAGCCCCAGCGACAGCACCGCCCAGGCCGCCAGCACGCCCAGGGGGACCAGCGGCAGCGCCGCCCCCTCGGCGAGCACCGCGCGCAGCCCGCCGGTCAGCGCCGAGATCGGCAGCACCTCCAGCGCCGGCCGCACGTTCTCGGGGAACTTCGCCAGCGGGAAGATCACCCCGCCGGCCCCGAGCAGCACCAGGTAGACGAGGTTGGCCGCGGCCAGCGTCGCCTCGGCGCGCAGCGTGCCCGCCATGAGCAGGCCGAGCCCGCTGAAGGCCGCCGTGCCGGCGACGATCAGCAGCGCGGCGGCCAGGAACGACCCATGCGGCCGCCAGCCCAGCGCCAGCCCGACGGCCACGATCACCGCCGCCTGGATGACCTCCACGGCCAGCACCGCCACGGTCTTGGCCAGCATGAGCCCGGCCCGCGACAGCGGGGTCGCGCCGAGCCGCTTGAGCACGCCGTAGCGGCGCTCGAAGCCGGTCGCGATGGCCTGCCCGGTGAAGGCGGTGGACATCACCGCGAGCGCCAGCACGCCGGGGACCAGGAAGTCGACGCGCCGCACGCCGCCCAGCTCGATCAGCGGGGCCAGCGAGAAGCCCACCAGCAGCAGCACCGGGATGATCAGGGTGAGCAGGAGCTGCTCGCCGTTGCGCAGGGTGGCGCGCAGCTCCGCGCCGGCCTGCGCCAGCACCATGCGCGGGAACGGCGCCGCGCCCGGCGCGGGGGTGAGGTCCAGCGTGCCCGTGGCTCGCTCGTACGCGCTCAACGCAGCTCCCTGCCGGTCAGCTCCAGGAAGACGTCCTCAAGGGTGCGCCGCTCGATGCGCAGGTCGTCGGCCGTGACGCCCTCGGCGGCGCACCACGCGGTCACGGTGGCCAGCAGCTCGGGGCCGACCTGGCCCTCGATGATGTAGTGGCCGGCCGGCGACTCCTTGGCCGCGCTGCCCGCGGGGAGCGCGTTGAGCAGCTCCTCCAGCGCCAGCCCCGGCCGCGCACGGAACCTGAGCTGCCGCTCGGCCCCGGTCAGCGAGGCGGGCGTGCCCTCGGCCACCACCCGCCCCCGGTCGATGATCACCACGTGGTCGGCCAGGCGTTCGGCCTCGTCCATGTGGTGCGTGGTGAGCACCACCGACACCCCGGCCGAGCGCAGCTCGCCCACCAGCTCCCAGCAGGCGTGCCTGGCCTGCGGGTCGAGCCCGGCGGTCGGCTCGTCGAGGAAGACCAGCTCGGGGCGGCCGATGACGGCGGCGGCCAGCGACAGCCGCTGCTGCTGCCCGCCCGACATGCGCCGGTAGGGGGTGCGGGCGTGCCCGGCGAGCCCGAGCCGCGCCAGCAGCGCGGCCGGGTCGAGCGGCCGGGCGTGGAAACGCGCGACCAGGCGCAGCCACTCGCCGCAGCGCACCGCCGGCGGCACCCCGCCGGACTGCAGCATGACCCCGACCCGGGCGCGCAGCTCGGGCCGCTCGGGAGTCAGCCCCAGCACCCGCACGGTGCCCGCGTCGGCGGTGCGGAACCCCTCACAGATCTCGACCGTGGTCGTCTTGCCCGCCCCGTTGGGCCCGAGGACGGCCGTGACCGCGCCGCGCTCCGCGCGCAGGGCGAGGCCGTCGAGCGCGGTGCCCGCGCCGTAACGTTTGACCAGGTCGAGGATCTCGACGGCTGGGGATTCCATGACGACGAGTCTAGGGACTGCGCGGGGCGGTCCGGGCCTCAGGTGAGCGCGTGGGCGAGGGCTCTCCATAGAAAATCACGGAAATATCTGATAACTGGGAATTAGGAGGACCGGACAGCCGTTGCCGTACCTCGGCCCTCGTGGGCCACCCGGGTTCGCGAGGAGAGGGGTTTGCATGTCCGTGGCCGCAGCCACGTCCACCGCCGTACGAGCTGAACGGAAGTCCGAGAAGAAGGAACGCAGGGCGCTGCTCCTGGTGCTCCTCGGCGCGCTCTCGGCCATCGGGCCGCTCTCCATCGACATGTACCTCCCGGCGCTGCCCGCCATCACCTCCGAGATGCTGAGCGGCCCCGCCCAGGTCCAGCTCACGCTCACCGCCTGCCTCATCGGCGTGTCGGTCGGGCAGGTCATCGCCGGCCCGTTCAGCGACATGCGCGGGCGGCGGATGCCGCTGATCGTGGGCGTGGCCGGGTTCATGGCCGCCTCGCTGCTGTGCGCGTTCGCGCAGTCGGTGCCGATGCTCATCGCCTTCCGCCTGCTGCAGGGCATGCTCGGCGGCGCGGCCCTGGTCATCGTGCGCGCCGTGGTGCGCGACCTGTACGAGGGCGCCGCCATCGCCCGCATCTTCGCCACGCTCATGCTGGTCAGCGGCCTGGCGCCGATCCTCGCCCCGATCGCGGGGGCGCAACTGCTGGCGTTCACCTCGTGGCGGGGCGTCTTCGTGGCGCTCAGCCTGGCCGGCGTCGTGCTGCTGGTCGCGGTGCTCGCCGGGGTGCGCGAGACGCTGCCGGCCGGGAGCCGCGAGAGCGGCGGGCTCAGGCACACCGTCCGCACGTTCTGGCAGTTGCTGCGCGACCGCTCGTTCATGGGGTACGCGCTCACCGGCGGCCTCGCCTTCGCCGCGATGTTCGGCTACATCTCCGGCTCGCCGTTCGTGCTGCAGGAGGTCTACGGCGCCACCCCGACGCAGTACTCCCTCATCTTCGGGCTCAACGCCCTCGCCCTCACCGTCATGGCCCAGGTCGGCGGCCGGCTGTCGGGGCGGGTGTCCCCGGCGGCCATCGTGGTGGCGGGCCTGGCCACCAGCCTGGCGGGCGCGGCCCTGCTCATGGCGGCCGCGCTCACCGGCCTCGGCCTGTGGGGCATCGTGGCCGGCCTGGTCGTCATCATGCTCGGCCAGGGCCTGACGCTGCCCGGCACCAGCGCGCTGGCGCTGGGCTCGCAGCCCGCCCAGGTGGCCGGCAGCGCGGCGGCGCTGATGGGCGTGCTGCAGTTCGCGCTGGGCGCGGTGTCGGCGCCGCTGGTCGGCGTCGTCGGCGCGGGCACCGCCGTGCCGATGGCCTCCGTGATGCTCGGGCTCATCGTCTGCGCCGTCCTCGCCTACGCCGTCCTGGGCCGTACCCGGGCGTCGAGCAGGAGTTAGGTAAGGCTGCCCTGCGTGACAAATTCCATTGCCGAGCTGCCCCGATCCGTTTGTGAGACGGGAAGGATTTACGGCACACTGATGTTGTGAAAAACATGCCCACGATCGAGCCCGGTAGCGAGCGCGGCACGCGTGCCCGCGTCGCCCGGCTGATCCTTGAGCATGGTCCCGTCGCGGCCGCCGCCCTCGGCGAGCGGCTCGGGCTCACACCCGCGGCCGTCCGGCGTCACCTCGACGCCCTGCTGGCCGACGGGATGATCGAGCCCCGCACGGTGCGCCCGCGCGGGCAGCGCGGGCGGGGGCGGCCGGCCAAGCTGTTCGCCATCACCGACGCGGGGCGCAGTGCTTTCGAGCACGCCTATGACGACCTGGCCGGCAGCGCGCTGCGCTACCTGGCCGATCGCATGGGGCAGGACGCTGTGGCCGACTTCGCCCGCTCGCAGGTCTCCGGCCTGCTCAAGCGGCTGGAGCCGGTCATGCGGGCGGTGCCGGCCGAGCAGCGCGTACACGTGCTGGCGCAGGCGCTGTCGGCGGAGGGTTACGCCGCCTCGGCCAGCAAGGCCAAGTCAGGCGGCGACCAGCTCTGCCAGCATCACTGCCCGGTGGCCCACGCGGCAGCCGAGTTCCCTCAGCTCTGCGAGGCCGAGACGGAGGCGTTCGCGCAGCTGCTCGGCACACCGGTGCAGCGCCTGGCCACGATCGCGCACGGCGACGGGGTCTGCACGACGCACGTGAGCCCGCAGACGCTGGGCGAATCCGCACACAAGGACAAGAGTCCTCACGATACGAGCAAGGAGACCGGAAGGTGACTGTCACCGACCGCCCGGAGCTGGAAGGCCTCGGGAATTACAAGTTCGGCTGGGCCGACCCGGACATCGCCGGGGCGACGGCCAGGCGCGGCCTGTCCGAAGAGGTCGTCCGCGAGATCTCCGCGCTGAAGAACGAGCCGGAGTGGATGCTCGACCTGCGCCTCAAGGGTCTCCGGCTGTTCGACAAGAAGCCGTTGCCGACCTGGGGCGCCGACCTCACCGACATCGACTTCGACAACATCAAGTACTTCGTGCGCTCGACGGAGAAGCAGGCCGCCTCCTGGGACGAGCTGCCCGCCGACATCAAGAACACCTACGACAAGCTCGGCATCCCCGAGGCGGAGAAGCAGCGCCTCATCGCCGGCGTCGCGGCCCAGTACGAGTCGGAGGTCGTCTACCACAAGATCCGTGAGGACCTTGAGGAGAAGGGCGTCATCTTCGTCGACACCGACACGGGCCTGAAGGAGCACGAGGAGCTCTTCAAGGAGTACTTCGGCTCGGTGATCCCGGTCGGCGACAACAAGTTCGCCGCGCTCAACACCTCCGTGTGGTCCGGTGGCTCGTTCATCTACGTGCCGCCGAACGTCGAGGTCGAGATCCCGCTGCAGGCCTACTTCCGGATCAACACCGAGAACATGGGCCAGTTCGAGCGGACCCTCATCATCGTCGACGAGAACAGCTACGTGCACTACGTCGAGGGCTGCACCGCGCCGATCTACTCCAGCGACTCGCTGCACAGCGCCGTCGTCGAGATCATCGTGAAGAAGAACGCCCGCTGCCGTTACACGACCATCCAGAACTGGTCGAACAACGTCTACAACCTGGTCACCAAGCGCGCCGTCGCCTACGAGGGCGCGACCATGGAGTGGATCGACGGCAACATCGGCTCCAAGGTCACGATGAAGTACCCGGCCGTCTACCTCATGGGCGAGCACGCCAAGGGCGAGACCCTGAGCGTCGCCTTCGCCGGCGAGGGCCAGCACCAGGACGCCGGCTCCAAGATGGTGCACCTGGCGCCCAACACCAGCTCCAGCGTCATCTCCAAGTCGGTGGCGCGCGGCGGCGGCCGCACCTCCTACCGCGGTCTCGTGCAGATCGAGGAGGGCGCCCACGGCAGCGCCAGCACCGTCAAGTGCGACGCGCTGCTGGTCGACCAGATCAGCCGCTCCGACACCTACCCCTACGTCGACGTCCGCGAGGACGACGTCTCGATGGGCCACGAGGCCACGGTCTCCAAGGTCAGCGAGGACCAGCTGTTCTACCTCATGAGCCGCGGGCTCGACGAGGACGAGGCGATGGCGATGATCGTGCGCGGCTTCGTGGAGCCGATCGCGCGTGAGCTGCCCATGGAGTACGCGCTCGAGCTCAACCGGCTGATCGAGCTGCAGATGGAAGGAGCCGTCGGCTGATGGGCCTGAACGAGAAGCCCCTGTCGACCCTGCACGAGAAGGCGTCCTACGACCTGGGCGACTTCGAGGTCCCGACCGGCCGCGAGGAGGCCTGGCGGTTCACGCCGCTCACGCGGCTGAAGGGCCTGCACAACGGCAAGGCCGAGGCGGCCGGTCACGTCCGCCTCGACGTGGACGCCGCCCCCGAGGTCACCGTCGAGACGGTCGGCCGCGACGACGCCCGCGTCGGCAAGGCGTTCACGCCCACCGACCGGGTGAGCGCCCAGGCGTGGAACAGCTTCGAGAAGGCCACCGTCATCACGGTGCCGCGCGAGGCCGTCGCGTCCAAGCCGACCGTGCTCACCCTCACCGGTGAGGGCGACGGCGCCGCCTACGGCCACCTCGTGGTCAAGGTGGAGCCGCTGGCCGAGGCCGTGGTCGTGCTCGACCACAAGGGCAGCGCCGTCTACGCCGACAACATCGAGTTCGTCGTCGGCGAGGGCGCCAACCTCAAGGTCGTCAGCCTCCAGGACTGGGACGACGACGCCGTCCACGTCTCGCACCACCACGCCCAGCTCGCCAAGGACGCGACCTTCCGCAGCTTCGTGGTGACGCTCGGCGGCGACCTGGTGCGCCTGTCGCCCAGCGTGGCCTACACGGCGCCGGGCGGCGACGCCGACCTGTCGGGCGTCTACTTCGTGGACGCCGGGCAGCACCTGGAGCACCGCCTGCTGGTCGACCACTCGCAGCCCAACTGCAAGAGCAACGTCGACTACCGCGGCGCGCTGCAGGGCGACCGGGCGCACGCCGTCTGGATCGGCGACGTGATCATCAGGGTCGAGGCCGAGGGCACCGACACCTACGAGCTCAACCGCAACCTCATCCTCACCGACGGCGCCCGCGCCGACTCGGTGCCCAACCTGGAGATCCTCACCGGCGAGGTCGCCGGCGCGGGGCACGCCTCCGCGTCCGGCCGTCTCGACGACGAGCACATCTTCTACCTCCAGGCCCGCGGCATCCCCCACGACGAGGCACGCCGCCTGGTGGTGCGGGGCTTCCTCGGCCAGCTCATCGAGAAGATCCAGATCGAGGAGCTGCGCGAGCGCGTCATGAGCGCCGTCGAGGCGGAGCTCGCGCGATGAGCGACGCCGGCAGCTTCGAGAAGGTGTGCGCGCTCGCCGACATCCCCGACGGGGGAGTCATCGGCGTCGAGGTGGGGGAGACCCCGGTGGCGCTGGTGCGCAAGGGCGAGCAGGTGTACGCCCTGCACGACGTCTGCTCGCACGCCGAGGTCAAGCTCAGCGAGGGCGAGGTCTACGACGACACGCTGGAGTGCTGGCTGCACGGCTCGTGCTTCGACGTGCACACCGGCAAGCCGACCGGCCCGCCCGCCATCAAGCCCGTGAACGTCTACACAGTCAAGATCGACGGCGACGACGTCCTCGTCTCGCTCTCGAAGGAGTCATAAGCAACCATGTCCACCCTTGAGATCCGCGACCTGCACGTCGCCGTCGAGGACAAGGAAATCCTGCGCGGCGTCAACCTCACGGTGAACTCCGGCCAGACGCACGCCATCATGGGCCCCAACGGCTCGGGCAAGTCGACGCTGGCCTACGCGATCGCCGGCCACCCCAAGTACACCGTCACCGGCGGGCAGGTCCTGCTCGACGGCGTCGACCTGCTGGAGCTGTCGGTCGACGAACGCGCCCGCGCGGGCCTGTTCCTGGCCATGCAGTACCCGGTCGAGGTCCCCGGCGTGTCGGTCTCGAACTTCCTGCGCTCGGCCGTCACCGCCGTCCGCGGCGAGGCGCCCAAGCTGCGCGAGTTCGCCAAGGACCTGAAGGGCGGCATGGACGCGCTGTCCATCGACCCCGCCTTCGCCCAGCGCAACCTCAACGAGGGCTTCTCCGGCGGTGAGAAGAAGCGCCACGAGATCCTCCAGATGGAGCTGCTCAAGCCGAAGATCGCCGTCCTCGACGAGACCGACTCCGGCCTCGACGTCGACGCGCTGCGCGTGGTGTCCGAGGGCATCAACCGCTTCCGCGCGAGCGGCGACACCGGCGTGCTGCTGATCACGCACTACACCCGGATCCTGCGCTACGTGAAGCCCGACTTCGTGCACGTCTTCGCCGGCGGGCGCATCGTCGAGGCGGGCGGGCCGGAGCTGGCCGACAAGCTCGAGGCCGAGGGCTACGAGCAGTACACGAAGGCGTCTGCATGACTTCCACCAGCTTGGACGTGGAGCGGATCAGGAAGGACTTCCCGGTCTTCTCCCGCGAGCTGCCCGACGGGCGACCGCTCGTCTACCTCGACTCGGGCAACTCCTCGCAGAAGCCCAACCTGGTCATCGAGACCATGCGCGAGCACCTGGCCCTGCACTACAGCAATGTGGGGCGGGCCATGCACGTGCTCGGCGCGGAGTCCACGGAGGCGTACGAGGGCGCCCGCGACAAGGTCGCGGCGTTCGTCGGCGCGGCGCGCGACGAGGTGGTCTTCACCAAGAACGCCTCCGAGGCGCTCAACCTCGTCGCCTACTCCTTCGGCAACCCCGCCAACACCGACCCCCGCTTCACCCTCGGGCCCGGCGACGAGATCGTCGTCACCGAGATGGAGCACCACTCCAACATCGTGCCGTGGCAGATGCTCGCGCAGCGCACCGGCGCCACGCTGAAGTGGTTCGGGGTCACCGACGAGGGCCGGCTCGACCTGGCCGACGGCGTCATCACCGAGCGGACGAAGATCGTCTCGGTGGCCCACCAGTCCAACGTGCTCGGCACCGTCAACCCGGTGGCCGAGCTGGCCAGGCGGGCCCACGAGGCGGGGGCGCTCATCCTGCTGGACGCCTCCCAGTCCGTGCCGCACCACCCGGTGGACGTCGCCGCGCTGGACGCCGACTTCGTGGCCTTCACCGGCCACAAGATGGTCGGCCCCTCCGGCATCGGCGTGCTGTGGGCGCGGGCCGAGCTGCTCGACGCCATGCCCCCGTTCCTCGGCGGCGGCGAGATGATCGAGGCGGTCTGGATGGACCGCTCGACCTACGCCCCGGCCCCGCACAAGTTCGAGGCCGGCACGCCGCCGATCGTCGAGGCCATCGGTCTCGGCGCCGCCGTCGACTACCTCTCCGGTGTCGGCCTGGAGGCGATCGAGGCGCACGAGCGCGAGCTGACCCGCTACGCGCTGGAGGCGCTGCGCGAGGTGCCGAGGCTGCGCGTCATCGGGCCCGGGACGCTGGAGGCGCGGGGCGGCACGGTGTCGTTCACGCTGGAGGGCATCCACCCGCACGACGTCGGGCAGATCCTCGACGACCAGTTCGGCGTCGCGGTGCGCGTCGGGCACCACTGTGCCCGCCCGCTGCACCTGCGGTTCGGAATACCCGCGACCACGCGGGCGTCGTTCTACCTGTACAACACCACGGGCGAGATCGACGCCCTGGTTCGCGGCCTGCATCACGTTCAGAAGGTGTTCGCATAGCCATGATCGGCGAGTCGATGTACCAGGAGCTGATCCTGGAGCACTACAAGCACCCGCAAGGGCGCGGGCTGCGCGAGCCGTACGACGCCGAGGTCCACCACGTCAACCCGACCTGCGGCGACGAGATCACGCTCAGGGTCAAGGTGGACGGCGACCAGGTGCTCGACGTCTCCTACGACGGGCAGGGCTGCTCGATCAGCCAGGCCGCCGCCTCGGTGCTGCACGAGCTGACCACCGGCTCGTCAGTCGCGGAGTCGCTGTCGGTCGTCGACGAGTTCACCCGGCTCATGCAGGGCAGGGGCCAGGTGGAGGCCGACGAGGACGTGCTCGGCGACGCGGTCGCCTTCGCGGGCGTGGCGAAGTTCCCCGCCCGTGTGAAGTGCGCGTTGCTGTCCTGGATGGCCTACAAGGACGCAGTGGTGAGGAGTGCCGCCCAATGAGCAAGCCAACCGAGACCCCGACGACCGAGTTCGACGGTGAGATCACCGTCGACGAGGTCATGGAGGCGCTCAAGGACGTCGTCGACCCCGAGCTGGGCATCAACGTCGTCGACCTGGGCCTGATCTACGGCCTCAACCTCGACGCGGCCGGCGGCGGCAAGCCCGTGGCCACCATCGACATGACGCTGACCAGCGCGGCCTGCCCGCTGACCGACGTCATCGAGGACCAGGCGCACTCGGCGCTCGACGGCATGGTCTCCGACGTGAAGATCAACTGGGTCTGGCTGCCGCCGTGGGGCCCGGACAAGATCACCGACGAGGGCCGAGAGCAGCTTCGTATGCTAGGCTTCAACGTCTGACCTCTGTTCGCTGTACGGCTGGCGTCCGACGTCAGCCGTTTCAGCGTGTCATCAGGGTTTTCGGAAGGTCCGAACCCGGCCGGGAAATATCCGATAACATCCCGGCGTTGGATCAGATGCACCCCGACGCCTCATCGCGCGTCTCAGCATCGCCTGCGGCCGGTGCGCCGGTGCATCCTCCCCTCTTTTTCTGACTGGTACGGCGTGTGCCGTACATCTTGGCTCGTCCTTTCGCAGAAGTGACGTGCCACTTCGACGGAAAGGCACGACTTTCGTGACCATGCTTGACGCTGTCATGCCCGCGCTCGACGAGAGCATCTCCGGCGCGACCTCCGCGGCCGCCCCGGAAGCGGGTCCGTCCGAGTTCGAGCTCCTGGGGCTGCCCAGGCCGCTCGTCACCGGACTGGCCAGACAGGGCATCGAGAGCCCCTTCCCGATCCAGAGCGCGACCATCCCCGACGTGCTCGCCGGCAACGACGTGCTCGGCCGTGGCCAGACCGGCTCCGGCAAGACCCTCGCCTTCGGCCTGCCGACCATGGCCCGGCTCGCCGGGGTCAGGCCCGTTCCCGGGCGGCCCCGCGCGATGATCCTCGTCCCGACCCGTGAGCTCGCCCTCCAGGTCCACGACGCCCTCGAACCTCTCGGCCGCGGCCTCGGGCTGCGCATGAAGGTCGTCGTCGGCGGCATGTCCATGGGCAAGCAGATCGAGGCGCTGCGGCGCGGCGTCGACCTCGTCATCGCCACCCCCGGACGCCTCGGCGACCTCATCCGGCAGGGCGAGTGCTCGCTCGCCGACGTCGAGGTGAGCGTCCTCGACGAGGCCGACCACATGTGCGACCTCGGCTTCTTCCCCGTCGTCACCGAGCTGCTCGCGCAGACCCCGGCCGACGGGCAGCGGCTGCTGTTCTCCGCCACCCTCGACGGCGACGTCGACAAGCTGGTGCAGCGCTTCCTCAAGAACCCGATCACGCACTCCGTGGCTCCCGCGACCTCGCCGGTCGACACCATGGAGCACCACGTGATGCAGGTCACCCGCGACGACAAGTTCGACGTGGCGGCCGAGATCGCCAACCGCGAGGGCCGCACCATCATCTTCGTGCGCACCCAGCACGGCGTGGACCGGCTGTGCAAGCAGCTCGCCCGCGTCGGCGTGAAGGCCGGCGGCCTGCACGGCGGCAAGCGCCAGAACCAGCGGACCCGCATCCTCGCCGAGTTCCGCGAGGGCTCGGTCAACGTGCTGGTCTGCACCGACGTCGCGGCGCGCGGCATCCACGTGGACAACATCTCGCTGGTGCTGCACGTCGACCCGCCCCAGGACCACAAGAGCTACCTGCACCGCGGCGGGCGTACCGCGCGGGCCGGCGAGAAGGGCACCGTCGTCACGCTGGTGCTGCCGAACGAGCGGCGCTCCACCGACGCGCTCACCCGCCGGGCCGGCATCCACCCGTTCCGCCTCAAGGCCACCCCGGGGCACCCGAGGGTCGCCGAGGTGACCGGCGCCCGCATCCCGAGCGGCGAGGCCATCCCCGTGTGGGAGCCCGACGTGCGCAAGCCGCTGCGGCCGCGCCGCGACGGCGGCGGTGCCGGCGGTTCCGAGCGCCGCAACCGCCGTCCGCGCCGCGACTTCGACGGCGAGCGCCGCCCGCGCCGCCACGAGGACGGCGAGCGTCCCTTCGGGGGCGACCGGCGTCCGCGCCGGCACGGCGACGAGTCGCGCACCGTGGGCGAGGGCCGCGACCGCGGCTATCAGCCGAGGCGCGGCTTCCGCGAGGGCGACCGGCCCGTCCGCGAGGGCGAGCGTCCGGCCCGCGAGGGCGGCCGTGACGGCTACCGCGGCGGCTCCCGCGACGACCGTGGCTTCTCGGGCGACCGTGGCTCCAACGGCGCCCGCGGCTACAACGGTGACCGTGGCTACAACGGCGACCGCGGCTCCTCCGGGGAGCGCGGCTTCTCCGGCGACCGTGGCTCCCGCGACGACCGTGGCTACAACGGCGACCGTGGTTTCTCGGGCGACCGTGGCTACAACGGCGACCGGGGCTCCTCCGGTGACCGCGGCTTCTCGAACGACCGGGGCTTCTCGGGCGGCGACCGTGGTTTCTCGGGCGGCGACCGGCGCGGTGGTTTCCGCGGCGAGCGTGGCTACCGCGGCGACGACCGTGGCGGCCGCGCCGGCCAGGACCGCGGGTCGCGCGGCGACTGGCGCGGCTCCGACGACCGCGGCCAGCGCCCCCGCCCGTTCTCCTCGGACCGCCGCCACGCGCGCTGACCGGCCCCGCTGAAGCGAACCCCACCGCCCGCCACACCCCCGAGGTGTGGCGGGCGGCGGCGTTTCCGGGGGTGGGTCAGCCTTTCAGGCCGCTCAGGGCGATGCCCCGGGTGAAGTACTTCTGGAAGATCAGGAAGAACACGATGGTCGGGACCGAGGCGATGAACCCGCCCGCCATGATGGCGCCCTGGTGGTCCGGCGCCCCGAAGTACGAGTTGAGCCGGGCCAGGGCGACCGGCAGGTTCGCCATCTCGTCGCTCTGCACGATCACCAGCGGCCACAGGAAGTTGTTCCATTCGGCCAGCACGATGAAGATCGACATCGCAGCGAGCGCCGGCCGCAGCAGCGGCAGCACGATCTGCCACCAGATCCGCCACTCCCCGGCGCCGTCCACGCGGGCCGCCTGGATGAGCTCGTTCGGCACCGACTGCAGGAACTGCACGAGGAAGAACAGCACGAACGCCTTGGCCAGCCCCGGCACGATGTACGCCGTGTAGGTGTCCAGCCAGCCCAGATTGCGCATGATGACGTAGTTCGGGATGAGCGTCGTCTGCCAGGGCACCATCATCGACGCGATGATCATCAGGAAGATGACCCGGCGGCCCCTGATCTGGTGCTTGGCGATCACGTACGCCGCCAGCGAGCAGACCAGCAGCGCCCCCACCGTGATCGCCGTGGTGATGACGACGCTGTTGAACAGGAACCGCCAGAACCCGAACTCCACCTGGAACCGCTGGAACACCCCCTGCAGATGCCCCGGGTTGACCCGTTCCGCCGACCACTCGGGGTCGTAGAAGTTCACGGTCGACGGCGAGCGCGGCACGAACGACGGCGGGATCCTGGACAGCTCCGTCGGCGGCTTCAGCACCGTGATGATCAGCCAGTAGAACGGCACGACCATCGTCAGCGACAGCAGGTAGAACGGCAGGCGCAGCAGGTGCCCGTTCAGCCGGGCCCGGCCGCCCGCGCGCGGCTGCTCGTGCCGGGCCCGCCGCGCCGGGGCGAGCCGGTCCATCGGGGCGACGGCCATCACAGCTCCTTCATCGCGCGCCCGACGCGCAGGTTGACGAGGCTCAGCACGAAGATGATCAGGAACAGCACCCAGGCGACGGCCGAGGCGTAGCCCAGCTTGAAGTGGGTGAACCCCTGGTCGTAGAGGTAGGGCACGATCATCAGCGCCGAGTCGAGCACGCCGCCGATGTTGTTGGTGCCGCGGAAGACGATGTAGACCGCCTCGAACACCTGGAACGCCCCGATCAGCCCGGTCACCACCACGTACGTGGTGACCGGCCGCAGCAGTGGCAGCGTGATGTGGCGGAAGCGCTGCCAGGTCGAGGCGCCGTCGATCCTGGCCGCCTCGTAGTACTCCTCGGGGATGGAGCCGAGCCCGGCGACGTACAGCACCATGCCGTAGCCCATGCCGCCCCACACCGACATCAGCACCAGGATCGGGATGGTGAGCCCCGGCGTGGCCAGCCAGGGCACGGTGGAGCCGCCGAGCCAGTGGACGACCGTGTTGGCCAGGCCGACCTCGCTCGGGAACAGCACCCACTTCCACATGATCATGAGCGCGATGGAGGAGGTCACCGACGGCAGGAAGAACAGCGTGCGCATGACGCGGTGCGGCCAGCTCGGGCCGTTGAAGGCCAGCGCCAGCCCCAGCGACAGCAGGGTGCCGAGCACGACCGAGGCCACCACGTAGAGCGCGGTGTTGCCGAGCGCGTGCCGGAATCGGGCGTCGCCGGCGAGTTCGGCGAAGTTGTCCAGGCCGGTAAAGACGGCCGGGTTGACCCCGTCGAACGAGGTGAAGCTGAGGTAGAGCGAGTTGGCCAGCGGCCAGAGCAGGAACGCCGCGAACAGCGCGAGGAACGGCAGCAGCATCGCGTACGAGGTGCCGTAGCGGCGCAGCCGGTCCACGGGGACGCGGCGCAGCCGGCCGCCGATGGGGACGGGACCCGCCATTGTCGGCCTCCTAACCGGCGTTGCGCTCCATGACCTTGGCCGCCTCCGCGAGCGCGGTCTTCGCGTCCGACTTGCCGAGGATGGCCGACTGGAGCTGCTTGGCCACGTCGGAGGCGCTCTCGTCCCAGCCGGGGCAGCCGGGGGCCGCCTTGCCCGTGCCGATCGCCTGCGCGAAGACCTGCGCCTGCTCGGGCGTGAACGTCGAGCCGCCCACGATCTGGTCGGGGCGCGGCGGGATGTAGGAGATGTTGCGCTTCCTGGCCTCGCCGGCGACGGCGGCGATGGCCTCGTCGGTGTACATGAACTTCACAAAGTCCGCGCCGGTCTGGGCGTACTTGCTGAAGGAGGTGACGCCGATCGCCCGGCCGCCGATGAACGTGGTCGGCCCGGCGGGCCCGGCGGGCAGCGGCGCCATCGCCCACTTGCCCTTCAGCTTGGGCTTGTTGGTGTCGAGGCCCTTGGCGATCCAGTTGCCGGCCACCACCATCGCGGTGCCGGTGTCGAGGGCGTCGGAGCCCTCGACGGTGGCGGTGGGCGCGCCGTGCTCGCGGTAGAGGTCCACCCAGTACGTCAGCGCCCGCTCGGCCTGCGGGGTGTCGAGCGAGGGCTTGCAGTCGGGGGTGTAGAAGGCGCCGCCGGCCTGGTAGAGGTAGTTGAAGTAGCCGATCCAGTCGAGGTTGCCCCAGTCCTGGCTGTAGGGCTTCTTCACCCCGGCCGCCTTGAGCGTGGCGATGTCCTCGACGAGCTCCTCCCACGTCTTGGGCGGGGCGTCGATCCCGGCCTTCTCCAGCAGGTCGGTGCGGTAGTAGAGGGCCAGGGTGGACATGTCGAGCGGCACCCCGTACACCGAGCCGTCGGGGGAGACGGCCGACTCCCACTGGGCGGGCTGCGCCTGTCCCTTGAGCGCGTCGATACCGTGCCCCCGCAGGTCCACCATGGCGCCGCGGGCGCCGAACTGGATGGTCCAGGTCATGCCGCCGGAGAGGATGTCGGGGCCGGTGCGGCTGGTCGCGGCGGCGAGGAGCTTGGCGTAGGCGTCGTCCCAGGACAGGGTCTGCACCTTGACCGTCACGTTCGGGTGCTTCTGGTGGTAGAGGTCGGCGGCCTTCTGGAAGGTCGCCGTCTCGTCGTCGCCTCCGGTGGACCAGAAGGACAGGGTCATGGGGGCGTTCTGGTCGGCCTGCTCCATCCGGGTCTGGCCGCTCGTGGCGCAGGCCGTGCTCAGGGCGGCCACGAGGATCGTGCTGCACGCTGCCATGGTTCGTCGCATGGGGCCATCCGATCTCTCCGTCGGATGGGCGCCGGACTTGCGCCGGCGGACGTGCGGATGTGCCTGCGGGTCCCTTGGCCGGCGCCCACTTACTGGTGCGGAGCGGATTTCACCACTTAAGCGGGTAAGCCACAATAGGAAGTTTTTCGAGAGAGCGCGTTCCCCGGCTCTCGTGACGGCGATGACCTTCGGTTACGGCTGCAGCGGAAATTTTCCGTCACGATGAAAACGGAGCGGTGCTCCCTCTCGGCAGCAGGCGCGCGGGCGGCTCCGGGGCGCCGTCCGGCCGCTCGCCGGCGATCACCCGGAGCAGGGTGCGCGCGGCGTGCGCGCCGTAGGCGGGGACGTCCCGGGTCACGGCCGTCAGCGGCGGCCGGACCACCTGCGCGAGCGGGGAGTCGTCCCAGGCCACGATCGACAGCCCGGCGGGGACGGCCAGGCCCATCTCCTGGGCGACCGACAGGCCCGCCACCGCCATGATGTCGTTGTCGTAGACGATCGCCGTGGGCCGGGGACGCGCGCTGAGCAGCAGCCTCGTCGCCCGCGCGCCCTCCTCGCCGGTGTAGTCGGTGTGCGCGACCGGGTGCCCGCCGAGGCCGGCCGCCGCGCAGCCCCGCGCGAACGCCTCGTCCCTGATCCTGGTGTGCAGCAGCGCCGGCAGCCCCGCCACCCTGGCCACCCGCCGGTGGCCGAGCGCCGCGAGGTAGCCGATGACCTCGCCCATCACGGCGGCCTCGTCCGACCACACGGCGGGCAGCGGGCCCGCGCCCGACGGATGCCCGGCCACCACGGCGGGCATGCCGAGCCGCTCCACCTCCGCCACGCGGGGGTCGGCGGCGCACAGGTCCACCAGGATCGCGCCGTCCACCCGGCCCTCGCCCCACCAGCGCCGGTACACCGCGATCTCGGCCTGACGGTCCGGCACCACCTGCAGCATCAGCGCGCACGAGCTGGCCGCCAGCTCGTCCTCGACGCCGCTCACCAGCTCCATGAAGAACGGCTCCACCCCGAGGAAGCGGGCCGGCCGGGAGAGCACCAGGCCGATCGCGTCGGCGCGGGCGCCGCTCAGCGAGCGGGCGGCCACGTTGGGGCGCCAGCCGACCTCCTGGGCGATGGCTCTGATGCGCGCCCGCGTCTCCTCCGAGACGCCGGGGCGGCCGTTCAGCGCGTACGACACCGCCCCCTTGGACACGCCGGCCCGCCGCGCGATGTCGGCGATCGTCGGCCTCTTCACGCCTGCTCCCTCCCGCGCCCCTGCGGTCCCGATAAACCGCTGAACCGTATCAGCGACATTGACAATCTCCGGTCCGATCCGGGCACAATGCTTTTCCGGTTCATAAACCGGAAACGGGTCCATGTACAGTCCTTCGGGTTCCCGGGCGGTCATCGGATCTGCCGTGCGCCGATCGGGGCGTCTCGCGTGGCGGACGGAGGGCGGTGTCACCTCGTCCCGCAGACTAGGCTTGTCAGGCACGCCATCGACGACGAGAGAGACCATGAAGACCTTCGAAGAGCTGTTCGCCGAGCTGTCCGAGAAGGCCCGCACCCGGCCCGCGGGGTCCGGCACCGTGGCCGCGCTCGACGCCGGCGTCCATGCCATCGGCAAGAAGGTCGTCGAGGAGGCCGCCGAGAGCTGGATGGCGGCCGAGCACGAGTCGGACGACCGGGCGGCCGAGGAGATCTCCCAGCTCCTCTACCACGTGCAGGTGCTCATGATCGCCAAGGGCATCGGGCTCGACCAGGTCTACAAGCATCTCTAGGGCGCGCCCGCGCCCGCCGCCGCACCCGACCTGGAGAATTCGAGAGACCGAACGAGGACCTGACATGCTGCGTCTGGCAGTACCCAACAAGGGCGCGCTCAGCGAGGCCGCCCAGGCCATGCTCAAGGAAGCCGGCTACCGCTCCCGCAGGGACAGCAAGGAGCTGGTCGTGGTCGACGAGGACAACGGCTGCGAGCTGTTCTTCCTGCGTCCCCGCGACATCGCCGTCTACGTCGGCGAGGGCACCCTCGACGTCGGCATCACCGGCCGCGACATGCTCGTCGACTCCGGCGCGCCGGTCGAGGAGATCATGCCGCTCGGCTTCGGCGGCTCCACCTTCCGCCTGGCAGGCACGGCCGGCGCGATGACCTCGGTGCACGACCTGCAGGGCAGGCGCATCGCCACCTCCTACGCGGGGCTGCTGGAGAAATACCTCTCCGACCAGGGCGTGGACGCCCGGGTGATCAAGCTGGACGGCGCGGTGGAGACCGCGATCAGGCTCGGCGTGGCCGACGCCATCGCCGACGTCGTCGAGACCGGCACCACGCTGCGCAACGTCGGGCTGGAGGTCTTCGGCGAGCCGATCATGCGCTCCGAGGCGGTGCTCATCAAGCGGCAGGGCGCGGCGGAGACGCCCGGCGTGGGCCAGTTCGTCCGCCGCTTCCAGGGCGTCGTGCACGCCCGCGACTTCGTGATGATGGACTACGACATCCGCGCCGAGCGCATCGAGGAGGCCATCGCCCTCACGCCCGGCATGGAGGGCCCCACCGTCTCGCCGCTGCACCGCGAGGGCTGGGTGGCGGTGCGCGCGATGGTCCGCCGCAAGGGTCACCAGCAGGTGATGGACCAGCTCTGGGACATCGGCGCGCGGGCGATCCTGGTCACCGACATCTACGCCTGCCGCCTCTGACACCCGGAGGTTGCGTCTGACAAATGTCACGGCCGAACCCGGAAGGATCACACTGCCCGGGTCCCGGCCGTGACCTTACGTTCGACGCATGAACGCCATCACGTTCGATCACGTCAGCAAGCGCTACGGGGACGTGCTCGCCGTCGACGACCTCTCCCTCGCCATCGAACCCGGCTCGACCGTGGCCCTCCTCGGCCCCAACGGCGCCGGCAAGTCCACCTCCATCAACCTGCTGCTCGGCCTGCTGCGCCCGAGCTCCGGCCAGGTCGCCGTGCACGGCCGCCCGCCGGACGCGGCCGTGAAGGACGGCGAGATGGGCGCGATGCTCCAGCACGGCACGCTCATCCCCGAGCTGACCGTGAAGGAGCTCGTGGACCTCGTCCGCCGGCTCTACCCGCGCCCGCTGCCCCTCGACGACATCCTGCGCCTGGCCGACCTGACCGAGCTGGCCGGCCGCCGGGCGAACAAGCTGTCCGGCGGCCAGTCCCAGCGCGTGCGCTTCGCCCTGGCCGTGGCCGGCGCGCCGAAGATCCTGCTGCTGGACGAGCCGACCGCGGCGATGGACGTGGAGTCCCGGCTGCGCTTTTGGGCCGCCATGCACGACTACGCCGCAGGCGGGCGTACGGTGCTGTTCGCCACCCACTACCTGGAGGAGGCCGACGCCCACGCCGACCGGGTGGTCGTCATCGCCCGCGGCCGGCTGGCCGCCGACGGCACCGCCGCCGAGATCAAGGCCGGGGCGGGCGGCCAGATCGTCCGCTTCGCCCTCGGCTCGCAGCCCGCGGCCGGCCTCGACCGGCTGCCCGGCGTGACCTCCGTCGAGATCGCCGACGGCGAGGTCATCCTGCACACCGGCGATCCCGACGCCACCCTGGACGGGCTGTACCGAGGCACCACGCTCGACGTACGGCAGGTCCGGCTGTCCGGCGCCGACCTCGAAGCCGCCTTCCTCGCCCTCACCCGGGAGCCCTGATGCTCTACTACGCCAGGACAGAGACGCTGCGCATGCTGCGCAACCGGCGCTACCTCATCTTCGTGGTGATCTTCCCCGTCCTCCTCTACCTGATCAACGCCAACATCTACGGCGAGCAGACCGACGCAGGCGGCGTCAGCTACGCGGTGATCCTCATGGTGTCGATGGCGGCCTACGGGGGCCTGGCATCGTCCATGATGAGCTCGGCCGTGCCCTGGGCCACCGAGCGGCAGTCGGGCTGGCTGCGTCAGCTCCAGATCACCCCGCTGCCCAGCTGGGCGATCATCGTCACCAAGCTGGCGACCGCGCTGCTGCTCGTGCTGCCGTCGCTGCTGCTGGTCAGCGTCGTCGCCATCGTGCAGCAGGGGGTGTCGATGCCGCCCGCGCGGTGGGCGGGGCTGCTGCTGGCGATGTGGCTGGGCACGATCCCGTTCATCGCGCTCGGGCTGGCCATCGGCTCGGCGCTGTCGCCCGACGCCGCCCAGCCGGCCGCCATGATCTGCATGTTCGCCCTGGCCATCGCGGGCGGGCTGTGGTTCCCTCCGGAGATCTTCGGCACCACGATGAAGGCCGTCGCCGAGGTCACGCCGTCCTACCACTACGCGGCACTCGGCTGGAGCGTGGCGGGCGGCCACGGGCTCGGGCTGGCCGACGTCCTGGTCGTCGCCGCCTGGGGAGTGGTGCTCGGCCTCGGCGCGGCCTTCCTCTACCGCCGGGCTACAGTGCGGGCATGAGCTTCGCCGAGCGGATCAGCTTCGGCGGGGAGGACGACCGGCCCTCGCTCCGGCGGCGGCTGCTCGGCCTGTCCGTCGGGCTGGTCTACCTGGTCTTCCCCGTCGCGGAGATCGCGACCGGCGCGATCACCGGCGTGCGCGCGGTCTGGGCGGGGGCGTTGCTGGCCGCGTTCATCGTGCTGTTCCTGGCGACGGTGGTGAGCGCCAGGAGCTTCCTGGAACGGGGGCGGTGGACGTACCCGCTGCTCGCGCTCACCACCTCGGTGGGGGTCACCGGCGCGCTGGTCTTCGGCGGCTCCTTCCTCAGCATGCCGGTCTACAGCGTCGTGCTGTGCGGGTTCACGCTGCCGGCCGCGGCGGCGCTGCTCGCCATGCTCGCCAACCTGGGCCTGCTGGTGGGCGGCGGCCTGATCCACCACAGCTCGCCCGAGACCATCATCATCCTCGGGCTGCAGGTGGTGACGCTCGGCGTGCTGTTCATCAGCGTGCGCAACACCCGGGCGCTGACCGTCAAGCTGCACCGGGCGCAGGGCGAGGTGGCCCGGCTGGCGGCCACTGAGGAGCGGCTGCGCATCGCCCGCGACCTGCACGACCTGCTCGGCCACAGCCTGTCGCTGATCGCGCTCAAGAGCGAGCTGGCCGGGCGGCTCGCCGAGGGCACGCCCGAGGTGCAGCGGGAGGTCAGGGACATCGAGTCGGTCGCCAGGAAGGCCCTGTCGGAGGTGCGCGAGGCCGTCACCGGCTACCGGCGGCGCGGCCTGGCCGAGGAGCTCGACAACGCCAGGTCCGTGCTGGCGGCGGCCGGTGTGCGGGCCCGCGTGCAGGTGTCGGGCACGCCTCTGCCGGAGCCGGTCGAGGGCCTGCTGGCCTGGGCGGTGCGCGAGGGCACCACGAACGTCGTGCGCCACGCGCGGGCCGGCCGCTGCGAGATCAGGGTGACGTACGAGGACGGGCTGGCCGTCCTGGAGGTCGCCGACGACGGGCGCGGCCGGGAGCCCATCCTGATGGGCAGCGGGCTGTCGGGGCTGAGCGAGCGGGCCGTCGCGGCGGGCGGCGCGATGGCGGCGGGACCGGGCCCGCGCGGGTTCCGGCTGAGGGTGGAGGTGCCGGCGTGATCCGCGTGGTCCTGGCCGAGGACCAGGGCATGGTACGGGGCGCGCTGGCGTCCCTGCTCAACCTGGAGCCCGACATCGAGGTGGTGGGCGAGGCCGCCGACGGCGCGGAGGCGGCCGAGGTCGTCGCCCGCGCCCTGCCCGACATCGTGCTGCTCGACATCGAGATGCCCGGCACCGACGGCCTGGCCGCCGCCGCGGCGATCAGGCGGCGCACGCCCGGCTGCCGGGTGATGATCCTGACCACGTTCGGTCGTCCGGGCTACCTGCGCACCGCGATGGAGGCGGGCGCGGTCGCCTTCCTCGTCAAGGACAGCCCGGCCAGGGAGCTGGCGGCGGCGATCCGGCGGGTGCACGCGGGGGAGCGGCTCATCGATCCCGGCCTGGCCGCGGCGGCGCTCAGCGCGGGGCCCAACCCGCTGTCGGCGCGCGAGCGCGACGTGCTGTCCGCCTCGGTGGACGGCTCCACCATCGGCGACATCGCCGAGCGGCTGCACCTGTCGGAGGGCACCGTGCGCAACTACCTGTCCTCGGCCATCCAGAAGACCCACGCCCGCAACCGGATCGAGGCCGTGCAGCGGGCCCGTACGCAGGGCTGGCTCTGACGCGGTCGAGGTGCGGGAGCGCGGACGGGCCGTGCCCCGTCCCCGGCCTCCGGCGGTCTTCCGAGTTGACAACGGGCACGTGCGTCCACACTATTTCACTATTCGAATAGTGAAAGAGGGTTTTGGTGTGATCCGGTTCCATCTGGACCGCGGCTCAGGGGTCTCGACCTACCTGCAGCTCGTTCACCAGGTCAAGCAGGCACTCCGGCTCGGCACGTTGCGGCCCGGCGACCAGTTGCCGACCGCCCGCGAGGTGGTCGAGGTCCTGGCCATCAACCCCAACACCGTGCTCAAGGCGTACCGGGAGCTGGAGCGCGAAGGGCTGGTCGAGGGGCGGCCGGGGATGGGGACGTTCGTGCGGCAGGGGGTCGCGGGCCCGACGCTCGCCGAGCACACGCGGCTGCGGCGCGATCTGGAGGCGTGGGTGCGCGCCGCCCGCGCGGCCGGGCTCGACCGGGAGGACCTGCAGGCGCTGTTCACCGTGGTCCTGGCCGACGCCGCCAAGGAGGGCGTGGCATGAGTTCCGCGATGGAGGCGACCGGGCTGGGGGTCCGCTATCGCCGTACATGGGCGCTACGTGACTGCTCGCTGTCCGTGCCCGCCGGACGTGTGGCAGCGCTGGTCGGGCCCAACGGCGCGGGCAAGACCACGCTCATGCACGCGGCTGTCGGCCTGCTGAGGCCCGTCAGGGGGAGCGTCCGCGTGGCCGGCAAGGCGGCGTTCGTGGCGCAGGACAAGCCGCTGTACGAGAGCTTCACCGTCGCCGAGATGCTCACCTTCGGTCACCGCATGAACACCTGCTGGGACGCCGCTGCGGCTGCCGATCGCCTGGCGGGGCTCGGCATCCCGCTGGAGCGCAAGGTGGGCAGGCTGTCGGGCGGGCAGCAGGCGCAGGTGGCGATCACTCTGGCGCTGGCCTGCGGGCCCGACCTGCTCGTGCTGGACGAACCCCTGGCCAACCTCGATCCTCTCGCCCGCCACGACGTGATGCGTTCGATCATGGCGGAGGTCGCCGGACGGGAACTGACCGTGCTGCTGTCCTCGCACGTCGTCTCCGACCTGGAGGAGACCTGCGACTGGCTGGTCGTGCTGAACGAGGGCCGGCTGCAGGTCAGCGGCGACATCGAGGATCTGCTCGACCGGCACCTCGTGCTCACCGGCCCGGACGGGGCGTCAGCGGCGGGGACCCAGGTGGTGGGCGCGAGCCGTACCGGCAGGCAGGTCAGCATGCTGACGCGAGGCGGGCGCCCGCTCGATCCGCGCTGGCAGGCGCGCCGCCCCGGGCTGGAGGAGCTCGTCATGGGCTATCTGCGCAGTCCCGAGTCGGCGGTCCTGCCGGGGCTGACGGGAGTGGGCGCGTGATCTGGGTGACATGGCGCCAGCACCGGGCCCAGATCCTCGTGACGGCCGGATTTCTGGCGCTGCTGGGAGCACTGCTGCTGGGCTCGGCGGTGGAGGCCGGCTGGTACGTGGCCGAGCACGCCCCGCCCGGCTGCCCGGGGCCAGCCGTGGCGTGCGGAGAGCTGGTGGTGGCGCTGGCGCAGCGCTACGACGCGGTCTACTCGGTGTTCGGCTGGATGCCGCTGGTGGCGCCCGCGCTGATCGGGGCGTTCTGGGGCGCGCCGCTGCTCGGCCGCGAGTACGAGCGCGGCACCCACCGCCTCGCCTGGACCCAGTCCGTGCCCGTGTGGCGGTGGCTGGCGGTCAAGCTGTCGGTGCTGGGCGCGGCGGTCGTGGCGGGCGGGCTGCTGCTGTCGCTCATGGTGAGCCTGTGGCGGCCGGTGTTCAGGGAGGGGGTCGACTCCACGTTCGGCAACATCGGCGTGTTCAACATGGTCGGGGTGGCGCCGGCGGCGTGGTGGCTGTACGCGTTCGCGCTGGGCACGGCGGCCGGCACCCTGTTCCGGCGTACGCTGCCCGCGATGGCGCTGGTCGTGGCCGGGGTGGCGGTGACGATGTTCACGCTGTTCCAGGTGAGCGACCACTACGCCGAATCGGCGCGCACCGAGCTGTCCGGCACCGTGGTGCTGGACGACCCCGACGCCCGGCTGGTCGGCGCCGCCTGGGTGGAGCCGTCGGGGAGAGAGGTCGCCGAGCCGGTCGGCAGCGGCTGCCCGCGCCGGGTGGACGTGGGGCAGAGCGACAGGAACGCCATGGCGTGGCAGGCGTGCCTGTTCGGCAAGGGCTACCGGTACGCGGTGTACTACCACCCGCCGTCCCGGTTCTGGCGCTTTCAGTGGACCGAGGCGGGGATCCTGGCGCTCGCGTCGGCGGCACTCGGCGGGCTGGCGGTGCGCCGGACCCTCCGCCGCCCCGGCTGACCGGCTGCCACCGCCGCCCCCGGCTGGCCGGCTGGACGGGCGGGGCGGGGCTTTGGCGCGGGCCGGTGATCATGCCCGCCGCACCGCGACGGGGTGCGGGCAGCGGGGCACCGCGACGGCGTGCGGACGGCGCGATCCGGCGCCGGCGCAAGCAGCCGGCCGCGGTGACCTCGGCCGGCGGGTCGGCTAGCCTCGGGGCATGAGCGGGCGTCCGGCCAAGGGTGGCGGCCGGTGGGTCGTGGTGCCGCCGGGGCGGGTGCATCCGTGGATCGACGGGTTCGCCGAGCGGCACGGGCCCTTCACGGCGAGCGGCGACGGGCGGGTGGTCCGGCTGTCGGCCCGCGACGGCGCCCTGGCCGAGCTGCACGTGCCGTTCCCGCCCATGACCGCCGGGCCGCCGCACGTCAGCGGGCTGGTCGCGCACGTACGCGCCGAGCGCCGGGTGGGGGTGTTCCTCGTCCGGCTCGGCGGGTACGCGGCCGGCGTCTTCCACGGCGACGCGCTGCTGGCCTCGAAGGTCGGCTCGCGGCTGGTGCAAGGGCGTACGGCGGCCGGGGGCTGGTCGCAGCAGCGCTTCGCCCGGCGGCGGCGCAATCAGGCGAGCCAGGCTTACGACGACGCCGTGGAGACGGCGGTGCGGGTGCTGTCGCCGCACCTGGGGGAGCTGGAGGCCGTCGTGCTCGGCGGCGACCGGCGGGCCATGGACGCGCTGCGCCGGGACCGGCGGCTCGCGCCCCTGCTGGCGCTGGAGGCCGAGCCGTTCCTCGTGGTGCCCGACCCGCGCCTGACCGTGCTCCGCGACACCCCGTCCACCTTCCGCGCCGTCCGCGTCCGCGTGCTGGACCCCGAACCCCCGCCCGCCTGAGTCGGCCGCCCAGCCTGGGCAGGCCGCTCGGTTCACCCGCCCCCAGCCCGCCCGCGTGAGTCGGCCGCCCAGCGTGGGCAGACCGCTCGGTTCACCCCCCGCCCGCCTGCGTGCGTCAGGTCGCCCAGCCTGGGCAGGCCGCTTGGTGCACCCGCCCCCAGCCCGCCTGCGTGCGTCAGGCCGTCGCGAAGGTTGTCAGGTGGTCGGTGAGGAAGTCGTCCAGGGTGCGCGGTGGCCGGCCGGTGATGTCCTCGACCTCGGTCGTGGTCGTCGCCCAGCGGCCGTCGCCCGTCTCGGCCATCAGCGCGGCCAGGTCCGCGGCGAACGGCGCCGGCATGCCCTGCCGCTCCAGGTGGGCGGCCATCTCGGGCACCGGGAGGTCCACGTACCGGACGGGACGGCCGAGTGCCGCGCCGACGCGCTCGGCGATCCGCTCGTGCGGCAGCGACTCTGGCCCGGTGAGCACGTGGTCGCTCCCCGGCCCGGCCGGGCGGGTGAGCAGCGCGGCGGCCACGTCGGCGATGTCCCTGGCGTCGATGTAGTTGACCGGTCCCGGCCCGTACGAGCCGTACATGCGCCCGTCCCGCACCTCGCCCGGCAGGTTCTGCATGAACCCGGTCGGCTGCAGGATCGCGTACGGCACGCCGGACGCCCGCAGCCGCTCGTCCACCTCGCCGTGCATGCCGCCGCCGAGCCGCCCGCCGGGACGGGCGCCCCGGACGGAGACCGTGACCACCTGGGCGACTCCCGCCCGCGCCGCGAGGTCGATGACGGCCCGGTGCGCCGCGGCGAAGCCGGGCCAGAGCGAGCTGTTGAGGAACAGCCGGTCGCCTGGCGACAGCAGCGCGCCGATCGTCTCGGGCCGCTCGAGGTCGGCGAGCGCGTACGGGCACGGCAGGTCGGCGGGCCGGCGGACGGCGGCGAGCACGTCGTGCCCGCGCAGCCGCCCGGCCAGCGCCCGCCCGATGGTGCCCGTGGCCCCGGTGATGACGATCATGAGGTCTCCTAAGCGGACGATCGGATTCCGGTTGGCCGCACGGTACACTAACCGGAATTCGATCGTCCACTTGCAGGAAGAGGAGACGCCGGTGCGCGCGGACGCGAGACGGAACCTCGGCAGGATCGTCGAGGCGGCGGCCGAGGTCCTGGCCGAGCGCGGCGTCAACGCGCCCATGGAGGTCATCGCCCGGCGCGCGGGGGTCGGCGTCGGCACCCTCTACCGCCGCTTCCCCGACCGCCAGGCCCTGCTGGCCGCCGTCGGCGACCATTACGTGCACAGCATGGCCGAGGCCCTCGACCGGGCCGCGGACGAGGCGGCCGACGCCTGGAGCGCGATCCGCGCCTTCGTCTCCTGGGCGGCCGACCCCGGCCGCGCCGCGCTCGCGACCGCCCTGGCCGCGCTGCCCGACGAGGCGTACACCGGCAGGGACGGGTTCGCGCGGACGCGGGACGGCTGGCTGGAGCGGTTCGGCGAGCTGGTGGGCCGCGCGCAGGAGGACGGCGCGATGCGCCGCGACGTCGGCGTCGAGGACCTGGTCCACCTGCTGAACGTCTTCACCTGTCACCCTGACCGGCTTCCCGCCCCCGTCGCCGCCGACCCCGGCCGTTACCTGCGGCTCATGCTCGACGGCATGAGGGCGGAGGGGACGACCGTGCCCCTGTGACCGTTTCGACGTATTGAGACGATTCAAAAGAATCTTGATCACCGCTATGATGGGCCGAGTTCATCGTGGAGCTCCGTACGCGGACCACGTCAGAGCGGCGAATCATGCACCCGCAGCACGGCCTCGTGAGGATCGATGGCGACCAGGAACATCAAGGAGGTCGCGCAGCTGGCGCGCGTCTCCGTGGGGACGGTGAGCAACGTGCTCAACCGCCCGGAGATCGTGTCACCGGCCACCCGCGAACGCGTCTTCGACGCGATCAAGAAACTCGGGTTCGTCCGCAACGAGGTGGCCCGCCACCTGCGGGTGGGCCGTAGCAGGACGGTCGGCCTCGTCGTGCTCGACGTGGCCAACCCCTTCTTCGTGGACGTGGCCCAGGGCGCCGAGTCGGTCGCCGAGGACCACGACACGATGGTGGTGCTGTGCAACAGCGCAGGCGACCCGGGCCGCGAGCGCCGCCACCTCGACCAGCTCGAACAGCAGCGGGTGATGGGCATACTCATCACCCCGGTCGAGGCGGAGAACCCCTGGCTGGAGGAGCTGGCCGCGCGCGGCACGCCGGTCGTGCTGGTCGACAGCCCGGCCACCGGGCTGCAGTGCTCGGTGGCGGTCGACGACCGGCTCGGCGGGCAGATCGCCGGCGCCCATCTCGTCGAGCGCGGGCACCGGCGCGTGCTGTTCGCCGGCGGGCCGATGTCGGTCAAACAGGTGGCCGACCGGCACGCGGGCGCCGAGGCGGCGATCGCCGCGACCGGCGGCGCCGTCGAGCTGCTGACCTGGACCGCGCCCGCGCTGACCGTGGCCGGCGGCCGGGCCATCGGGGAACAGGTGGCGGCGCTGCCGCCTGACGAGCGGCCCACCGCCGCCTTCTGCGCCAACGACATCATGGCACTCGGCTTCCTGCAGGCGATGGCCGCGCACGGGCTGCGCGTGCCCGAGGACCTCGCCATCATCGGCTACGACGACATCGACTTCGCCGCGGCGGCGGCCGTGCCGCTGTCGTCGGTCAGGCAGCCGCGCGAACTGCTCGGCCGCACCGCCGTCGACCTGCTGCTCGAAGAGGTCGCCGAGCCCGAGCAGCACCGGCACAGGCAGGTCATCTTCCAGCCGGACCTGGTGGTCAGGGAGTCGAGCGCGCTGCGCCGCGACCCCTGACGCCCGCCCCCGAGCACGGCCCTCCGCACGAGGCGGCGGGCCGTGCTCACGCATGCCCGGACGGCCTCCGGCGCCCGCGGCGGGTCCGCGAATTCCCGCGCATCTCGTCATTGACTTTGAGTCGATTCAACACTAATTTCGCACCAACCGCCGTTCACTCCCGTGTAACCGGGCAGGAACGGCGGCGCAACAGCCCACCCCCGTCCGGGGCGGATGCCACGAGAAGGTGGTGCCGGATGTCTCGTCCCGCCATGTCATTCAGGATCCAAGCTGCCTGCTCAGAGGCCATCTGGGCGGCTCAGCTCAACCTGATGTGGCTCGTGTTCACCCTCGCCGGAGGCGTGGTTCTCGGGCTGGGGCCCGCCACCGTGGCCGCCTACACCCTGGCCCGGAGGCACGTCCGTTATGAAACGTTTCAGGCTTGGCGCGAATTCTGGACCGTCTACCGGCGGGAATTCGTCCGGGCCTCGCTGCTGGTCCTGCCCCTGGTGCTGACCGGCGTCCTGCTCGTCGGCAACTACCTGTACCTGTCCGCGCTCGGCCCCGGCATGGGGGCGATGCGGATCGCGACCCTCGTGGCGCTCGTCGCACTGGCCGGTGCGGGGGCCTACGTGGGCCCGCTCTACGCGCATCACGACCTGCCGCTGTGGGCGTACGTGCCCAAGGCGGTCCACCTGGCGCTCATGCGCCCGGCCTCGTCCGTGCTGCTGCTGCTCGTCCTCTCCGCCATCGCCTTCGCGACCTCGGCGGCGCCCGTCCTCGCCCCGGTGATCAGCTTCGGCGCGTGGATCCATCTCAACACGTGGCTCTGCCTGCGCTTCTTCGAGGAGAACGAGGCGCGCCTGCATTCGAAAGGGAACTCATGAGCGCATCCCGCCGCCGGCGGCTCCTTGCCGGCGTGTTAGCGATAACGGCTGCTCTCACCGCTTCGGCCTGCTCGGGCGGCGGGGAGGCGCCCCAGTCCGACCCGAACACGATCACGTTCATGTCGAAGCTGTTCGGCACCGCGCCCGACCCGAAGGGCGAGCTGCACCAGGCCGTCGAGAAGTTCCTCGGCAAGAAGCTGCAGATCACCTGGGTGCCCAACGCCGAGTACACCGACAAGCTCAACGTCACCCTGGCCTCGGACAACCTGCCGCAGGTCATGGTGGTCGACCCGCACCTGCCGGCGTTCGTCAAGTCCGCTCAGGCCGGGGCGTTCTGGGACCTGACCGACAAGCTCGACAAGTACCCGAACCTCAAGCCCGCCGACGAGCGGAGCGCGCTCAACTCCTCGATCAACGGCCGGATCTTCGGTCTCTACCGGATGCGGCCCCTGCTGCGCTCGGCGATCGTGATCCGCAAGGACTGGCTGGACAAGCTGGGACTGAAGCTGCCCGAGTCGGTCGACGACCTCTACGACGTCGCCAAGGCGTTCACCGAGAAGGACCCCGACGGCAACGGCAAGAACGACACCTACGGCCTCATCATCCCGAAGTGGCCCGGCAACTACGCCAGCGCCAGCCCGTACGACGTGATCGAGACCTGGTTCGGCGCCCCCAACGGCTGGGGCGAGCGCGACGGCAAGATCGTGCCCGGCTTCGACACCCCCGAGTTCCTCGAGGCCAACCGCTGGCTGAAGAAGATGGTGGACGGGGGCATGATCAACCCCGACTTCGCCACGCTCGACACCGCCAAGTGGAACGAGCCCTTCCACCAGGGCAAGGGCGGCATGATCATCGACGTCAACATCCGCTCCCGCCAGGTCCTCGACCTGTTCTACGAGGACGACAAGGAGAACTACGGTGACAAGGTCGCCATGGTCGGCAACCTCAAGCGCTCCGACGGCCAGAAGTTCTCCTACCCGTTCACCGGCTACGCCGACGTGCTCGCGATCTCCAAGCAGAGCGTGCGCACCGAGCAGGACCTCGACAACGTGCTGAAGACCCTGGACAAGCTGGCCACCAAGGAAGGCCAGAACCTGGTCACCAACGGCATCGAGGGCCGCAACTACAAGGTCGAGAACGGCGACACCGCCGCACTCATCAACGAGGACGACCCCGCGGTCAAGGTCATCCAGGACAACGCGGACGACGCCTTCATCCAGCTCGGCACCAAGGGCACGGTCGACATCGGCGGCATCGCCTACCAGCGGGTGCCGTCGGGCAAGCCGTACCAGGACATGCTCACGCTGCAGAAGAAGCTCATGGAGGAGGACCTCAAGACGGCGGTGCACAACGTGGCGCTGCCCGTGGTCTCGGACACCGCCGTCGCGCGCGGCCCGCAGATCGACACGATCGTCCCCGACGCGCGGATCAAGTTCCTGTCGGGCGCGATCACCGAGGACCAGCTCAAGGGCGAGATCAAGCGCTGGTACGACAGCGGCGGCACCCAGGTGACGGCCGAGATCAACGACCTCGTCAAGAAGCTCGGCCAGTAACGGCCGCCCGACCCCGCCCGAGAGCCCGGGGGACCTGCCGCCCCCCGGGCTCTCCCACGAAAGGAGGCCGCTCGTGGCCACCCACCTGGCGGCGCCTCCCGAGAAGGCGGCGCCCAAGGAGAGCGGGAGAGGCGCCGCCAAGGTGCCGCTCCGCACGGCCGTAGGCCGCTACCGCTGGCTCTACCTGATGCTCGTCCCCGGCGTCGCGTACTTCGTGATCTTCAAGTACCTGCCGATGTACGGGCTGACGATCGCCTTCCAGGACTTCCTGCCCTTCCTCGGCTACTCCGGCAGCCCCTGGGTCGGGCTCAAGCACTTCGAGGAGCTGTTCGCCGGGCCCGACTTCGGCCGGCTGATGTTCAACACGCTCCTGCTGGCGCTGCTGCACATCGTGTTCGTCTTCCCCGCGCCGATCATCGTCGCCCTGCTGCTCAACGAGGTGCGGGTCGGCTTTCTCAAGCGCTCGGTGCAGTCGCTCATCTACATCCCGCACTTCCTGTCCTGGACGATCGTCGCGTCGCTGACGTACGTGCTGTTCGCCGCGGACTTCGGCGTGCTCGCCGGCTGGATGCGCGAGATCCTGGGCGACACCTCCAAGATCGACTACATGGCGCAGGAGGAGTGGTTCCGGCCGCTGATCATCCTCCAGCAGCTGTGGAAGCAGACCGGCTGGGGCACGATCATCTACCTGGCCGCGCTGGCCGGCGTGGACCCCAACCTGTACGAGGCCGCCCGCATGGACGGCGCGGGCCGCTTCCGCCAGCTCTGGCACGTCACGCTGCCCGCCATCCGCCCCACGGTCGTGGTCATGGCGATCCTCGCCTCCGGCAACCTGCTCGACTCGGGCTTCGAGCAGATCTGGCTGATGACCACCTCGCTGAACCGCTCGGTGGCCGACGTGTTCGACACCTACGTCTACTACGCCGGCATCACCCAGGGCGCGATCAGCTACTCCACCGCCGTCGGCCTGTTCAAGGGCGTGGCCGGCGTCATCCTGATCTTCGGCTCGAACTGGCTGGCCAAGCGCCTCGGCCAGCGTGGACTGTTCTGAGGAGCCCGGCATGGCCACCATCACCAAGACCAAGAAAGCCGGCCTCCCCGCGGGGAACGAGGCCGGGCTCGGCAGCCGGGTGTTCGACACGCTCAACGTGATCGTGCTCGTCGGCCTGGCGGCGATCACGGTGCTGCCGTTGCTGTACGTGCTGGCCGGCTCGTTCGCCGGCGAGGCGGAGATCTCCTCCCGGCCGTTCTTCCTGTGGCCGGAGAAGTTCGCCACCGAGTCCTACGAGTACATCTTCGCCACCCCCACCTTCCTGCGCGCGCTGCTGACCACCGTCGTCGTGACGGCGGTCGGCACGGTGGTGCAGCTGCTGCTGACCTTCACGATGGCGTACCCGCTGGCCAAGCGCTATCTGCCGGGCCGGGCGCTGGTGCTCAACCTGGTCATCTTCACGATGGTCTTCTCCGGCGGCATGATCCCCACCTACCTGGTGGTGCGCGACCTCGGGCTGCTCGACAGCTACTGGGCGCTGATCCTGCCGCTGGCGATCAACCCGTTCTACCTGATCATCGTCAAGAGCTTCTTCCAGGAGCTGCCGCAGGCGCTGGAGGAGGCGGCGCGCATCGACGGCTGCAACGAGATGGGCGTCTTCTTCAAGATCGTCCTGCCGCTGTCCAGGCCGATCATCGCCACGTTCTCGCTGTTCTACGCGGTCGGCATCTGGAACGACTACATGTCGCCGCTGCTCTACATCAACGACCCGAGCAAGTGGACGCTGCAGATCCTGGTGCGCCAGCTCACCAGCACCGACGCCGCCAACGCGCTCGCCCAGATGGACCGCACGTGGGTGCCGCCCGAGCAGGGGCTGAAGTTCGCCGTCGTGGTGATCGCGACGCTGCCGATCCTGCTGTTCTACCCGTTCCTGCAGAAGCACTTCGCCAAGGGCGTGCTGCTGGGAGGCGTCAAGGAGTGAGCGTCACCGTGCTGCTGGCGGGGGACTCGACGGTCGCCTCCTGCCCGGCCGCCGAGGCGCCGATGTCGGGGTGGGGCGCCCAGCTCGGCGCCCGCCTCGGCCTTCCGGTGCGCAACTTCGCCAAGGGCGGCGCCACCACGGCGAGCCACCGGGCCGAGGGGCTGTGGGCGGCGCTGCTGCGCGAGGTGGTCCCCGGTGATCTGGTCGTCCTGCAGTTCGGGCACAACGACCAGAAGGAGCCGGAGCTGCCGTACCGGGAGAACCTGCGCCGCTTCGTCGCGGAGGCGCGCGCCGCCGCGGCGCGGCCCGTGCTGTGCACGCCCGTCCAGCGCCGCCGCTGGGCGGACGGCCGGCTCGTCCCCACGCACGGCGGCCATCCGGACCAGGTCCGCGAGCTGGCCGCCGCCGAGGGCGTGCCGCTCATCGACCTGACCGCGGCCACCACCGCCCTGTACGAGCGGTACGGCCCCGAGGGCTCGAAGGCCCTGTTCACGCACTTCCCGCCCGGCGTCCACCCGCTCTACCCGGGCGGCGTCGCCGACGACACCCACTTCTGCTTCCGCGGCGCCGACGAGGTGGCCGCGATCGTCGCCGAGCGACTGAAGGAGATCGCATGACCGCGCTGCGCTGGCTGGACCGACCGGGCGACCAGGGGGTGACCTGGGGCGTGCCCTGGCCGCGGGGAGCGGTCGCGCCGGGGACGCCGTTCGCGCTGAGCGACGACGCCGGCCGCGAGGTGCCCGTGCAGAGCTGGGTGAGCGCCACCTGGCCGGACGGCTCGGTCAAGTGGTCCGCGCACGCCGCGGGCGCCGGCCCCGCCGCTCCGGAGTACCGCCTGGAGCCCGGCCGCGAGCCCGCCGCGCCGCCCACCCCCGTCACCGTCACCCGCGAGGCCGGCGCCCTGGTGGTCGCCACCGGCGTCGTCACCTGGACGGTCGGGGAGAGCGGCGCCACCCTCGCCCGCTCCATCGCCCGCGGCGGGCGCGAGATCGCCCGCGACGTCCGGCTGGTCAGCCTGCGCCAGGCCGGCCCCACCCCCGACGAGGGCGCCGCGCCGCCCCGCGAGCGGCGCACCGGCCTGGTCGAACGGGTCACGGTCGAGCAGGACGGCCCGGTGCGGGCGGTGCTCCGCCTGGACGGGCGGCACGGGGACTGGCTGCCGTTCACGGTCCGGCTGTACTTCCACGCCGGGGCCGAGGACGTGCGGATCACGCACACGTTCGTCTGGGACGGCGACCCGGAGCGGGACTTCCTGGCCGGGCTCGGCCTGAGCGCCGACGTCGTCATGCGCGACGAGCCGCACGACCGGCACGTACGCCTGGCCGGCCCCGACGGCTTCCTCACCGAGGCCGTACGCGGCCTGACCGGCCTGCGCCTCGACCCCGGCGAGCGGGTCCGCCGCGACCAGGTCGCCGGGCTGCCCTGCGGCGAGATCGCCCCCGAGGTCGCGAGCCGCCTGCACCTCGTCCCCGCCTGGAACGACTACACCCTCGACCAGTCCTCCGCCGACGGCTTCACGCTGCGCAAGCGCACCGGAGAGGGACACTCCTGGGTGACGATCCCGTCGGGCACCCGCTCGGCCGGCTACGGCTACGTCGGCGGCGTGAGCGGGGGCCTCGGCTTCGGGCTGCGCGACTTCTGGCGGCTGCACCCCACCCGGCTCGACGTCAGGAACGCGGCCACCGGCCTCGCCACGGCGACCGTCTGGCTGTGGTCGCCCTCCGCCCCCGCCATGGACCTGCGCTTCTACCACGACGGCATGGGCCAGGACACCTTCGAGGAGCAGCTCGAAGGGCTGGAGATCACCTACGAGGACTACGAGCCGGGCTTCGGCGATCCGCGGGGCATCGCGCGTACGCACGAGCTGACCCTGCGCGCCCTCGCCGCCACGCCGCCCGCCGCCGACCTGGCCGCCTTCGCCGCCGCCATGAACGAGCCCGCCCTGCTCACCGCCACGCCCGCGCGGCTGCGCGAGGCGGGCGTGTTCGGCGTCTGGGAGCTGCCCGACCGCTCCACGCCGGCCCGCGCCGAGATCGAGGACCGCCTCGACTTCCTGTTCGACCTGTACGTCCGCGAACGCGAGCAGCGCCGCTGGTACGGCTTCTGGGACTACGGCGACGTCATGCACACCTACGACCCCGACCGCCACACCTGGCGCTACGACGTGGGCGGCTACGCCTGGGACAACTCCGAGCTGTCGCCGGACCTGTGGCTGTGGCTGCAGTACCTGCGCACCGGCCGCGCCGACGTCTTCCGCTTCGCCGAGGCCATGACCCGCCACACCGGCGAGGTCGACGTCTACCACCTCGGCCGCTGGAAGGGCCTCGGCAGCCGGCACAACGTCCAGCACTGGGGGTGCAGCTGCAAACAGGTACGCATCTCCAACGCCGCCTACCGCCGCTTCCACCACTACCTGACCGCCGACGAGCGCTCCGGCGACCTCATGGACGAGCTGAGCGCGCCGGAGGAGACGTTCACGGCCGTCGATCCGCAGCGCAAGGTCCGCGAGGACGTCTACACGCCCGACCCGTCGGCGCTGTCGGTCGGGCTCGGCACCGACTGGGGCTCGCTCGCCGCCGCCTGGCTGACCCGCTGGGAGCGGCACGGCGACGAGCGGGCCAGGGACCGGCTGCTCGGCACGATGGCCGACATCGCGGCGATGCCGCGCAGGTTCCTGACCGGCGAGGCCAGGATGGACCTCGCCACCGGCCGCTTCGACACCTCGGTGGACAAGATCTCGATCTCGCACCTGTCGTCGCTGTTCGGCCTGCCGGAGATCTGCGCCGAGCTCATCGCCCTGGTGGACGTGCCCGGCTTCGAGGACGCCTGGCTGGAGTACTGCCGGCTCTACCTCGCCACCCCGGAGGAGCAGGAGGCCGAGGTCGGGCGGCGGCTCGGCGGGATCTCGCTGATCCAGGCGCACAGCCGGCTGACGGCGTACGCGGCGGCGCGCACCGGGGACGCCCGGCTGGCCGCCTGGGCGTGGCGCAAGTTCGGCCGCGACGAGGGCGACCAGCTCAACACCAACCCGTTGCAGCGGCAGGAGAAGTGGGAGCTGACGACGGTGGACGGCCCGTCGGTGCTCGCCCCCGTGCGGGAGGCCCCGTTCGTCAGCACCAACAGCGCGGCCCAGTACGCCCTGGCGGCCATCCACAACCTGGCCCTGATCGGGGAGCACCTGGACGGCGGGGAGCGGCGGGAAGAGGCGGGCCCCGCCGGGCGTTAGGGAACGGCGGAGCGTCAAACCAGAGGTGGGGCTCCAGCGGGGAGCCCTACACTGATCGTATGCACACTCCCGATTGATCAGGCGTAGCACGCCCAAACCCTCGTTTCCTAGCACGGGAGTGTTCCGCCATCATGATCATCGCCAATGATATCGAGCTGCGCGCCGGCGCGCGCCTGCTCATCGAGAAAGCGTCCTTCCGGGTCAACCCGGGCGACAAGATCGGGCTGGTCGGCCGCAACGGCGCCGGCAAGACGACCCTGACCAAGGTGCTGGCCGGCGAGGCGCTGCCGGCCGCCGGCACCGTCACCACCAGCGGCTCGGTCGGCTACCTGCCGCAGGACCCGCGCACCGGCGACCTGGAGGTGCTCGCCCGCGACCGCATCCTGTCCGCCAGGGGCCTCGACCAGGTGCTGCGCGAGCTGCGCGAGGCCGAGCTCGGCATGAGCTCGGCCGACGAGCGCACCCGTGAGCGCGCGGTGCGCCGCTACGGCCGCCTGGAGGACCAGATGCACGTGCTCGGCGGCTACGCCGCCGAGTCGGAGGCTGCCTCGATCGCCTCCAGTCTCGGGCTGCCCGACCGGGTGCTCACCCAGCCACTGAAAACGCTTTCTGGCGGTCAGCGCAGGCGCGTGGAATTGGCCCGAATTCTTTTCAGCGGAGCGGAAACTCTCCTTCTGGACGAGCCGACAAACCACCTAGATGCGGACTCAATCGGCTGGCTTCGCGATTTTTTGCGCAGCCATCAAGGTGGCTTGGTGATCATCAGCCACGACGTCGGGCTTCTTGAAGCGACGGTCAACAAGGTCCTGCACCTGGACGCCAACCGGTCCGTGATCGATCACTACAACGTCGGCTGGACCGCCTACCTCGCCCAGCGCGAGACCGACGAGAAGCGCAGGAAGCGCGAGCGCGCCAACGCCGAGAAGCAGGCGGGCGCGCTGCTGGCGCAGGCCGACAAGATGCGCGCCAAGGCCACCAAGGCCAAGGCCGCCCAGGACATGATGCGCCGGGCGCACCGCCTGCTCGCCGGCACCGAGGAGGAGCGCCAGAGCGACAAGGTGGCGCGGCTGCGCTTCCCCGACCCCAAGCCGTGCGGCCGCACCCCGCTCACGGCCCAGGGCCTGTCGAAGTCCTACGGCTCGCTCGAGGTCTTCACCGACGTGGACGTGGCCATCGACCGAGGTCACCGGGTCGTCATCCTCGGCCTCAACGGCGCGGGCAAGACCACCCTGCTGCGTCTGCTCGGCGGACTGGAGAAGCCCGACACCGGCGAGCTGCGGCCCGGCCACGGGCTCAAGGTCGGCTACTACGCCCAGGAGCACGAGACCCTCGACGCCGACCGCACGCTGCTGGAGAACATGCGCTCGGCCGGCGGCGAGTTCACCGACACCGAGCTGCGCAAGGTGCTCGGCTCGTTCCTCTTCACCGGCGACGACGTCGACAAGCCGGCCGGCGTCCTGTCCGGAGGCGAGAAGACCCGGCTGGCCCTGGCCATGCTGGTGCTCTCCAGCGCCAACGTCCTCCTTCTCGACGAGCCCACGAACAACCTCGATCCCGTCTCCCGCGAGCAGGTTCTCAACGCTCTGAGGTCGTATTCAGGAGCGATCGTCCTTGTGACCCATGACGAGGGTGCCGTTGACGCCCTGTCACCGGATAGGGTGATCTTGCTACCGGACGGAACTGAAGACGCGTGGAGCGCCGAATTTTCCGATCTTGTGGCACTTGCCTGATCTTAATTTGAGTGGGTACGGATCTTTTCCCGTGGAGTAGGTAGCCGATCCCGCTGAAATGACTGATCATGGCGGAGTAACGCTGCGGAAGTCCGGCACTACAGGAGGTACTCGTGGCCGAGACACTGAAGAAGGGCACCCGGGTCACCGGGGCCGACCGGGAGAAACTGGCCGGCGATCTCAAGAAACGCTACGCCGCGGGTGAGAGCATCCGCGCCCTGGCCGCTTCGACCGGTCGGTCCTACGGGTTCATCCACCGCATCCTGAGCGAGTCCGGTGTGACTCTGCGCGGGCGCGGCGGGGCGACTCGAGGCAAGTCCAAGCGCTGACGGCCGCCTCGGAACGTGCGACCGCAGCCGCCCGTCCCTAGTCAGCCAGCCGTCGCGCCCGAGCCAGAATCATATTCTGTAGGCTCGGGCGCGACGGACAGCACTTCGGACCGAAGGAGCGGGCGATGGCGGAAGCTCAGGCGCGACAGCGCGGGGGGCACACGGAAAGCGTCACGGAGGACGTCTCTGCCGAGCGTTTGGCGGAGAGCGGGCTCCGCTTCGAGGTGGACGGTGAGATAGCGACGATCACGCTCGACCGGCCGGACAAGCGCAACGCTCAGACGTTCGCCACCTGGTCCGCGCTGGCCGGCATCGGCGACAACCTGCCCGAGCAGGTGCGCGTCGTCGTCGTGAAAGGTGAGGGACCGTCCTTCTCGGCAGGCATCGACCTGCGGATGTTCACTCCTGAGGGGGTGCCGGGCCAGGGCTCGTTCAGCTCGGTGGCCAGGTCCGGTGACACGGATTTCGAGCACAACATCAGAAAGGCTCAAGCCGGGTTCCTGTGGCTGCGCAGGCCGGAGATCGTTTCCATCGCCGCGGTGCACGGGCACGCGATCGGCGCGGGGTTCCAGCTCGCGCTCTCCTGTGACCTGCGGATCGTCGCGGACGACGTCAAGTTCTGCATGAAGGAGCCGGCGCTCGGGCTGGTGCCCGACCTGACGGGGACCAAGCCCCTGGTCGAGCTCGTCGGCCTGGCCAAGGCGATCGACATCTGCCTGACCGCCAGGATGGTGCACGCGGAGGAGGCCGTGCGCATCGGCCTCGCCGAGCAGGTGGTCGCGCGGGACGACCTCGACCGGGCCGTGCGCGACAAGGCGGCGGAGCTGCTGTCCACCAACCGGGACGCGGCCGCCGCGACCAAGCGACTCCTCCAGGGGGCGCGGGCCCGCACCCTGGAGGAGCAGAGCGTCGCCGAAGGGCTGGAGCAGGCCGCGCGCATCAAGGCGCTCTTCGGGGGCTGATCTTCGGGGCTCATCTTTGGCGCGAAGCCCCCTTCGTCCCCTCGTGGCACAATTTCGCGCTGAGCTGAGACGGGAATCGGCGGCGCCACCTGGGCGCTGTGTCCGGCGGAGGAGAGGGGATCCCCCGGATGGCGATGATGGGAGGGGGCTTCGGCCCTCACGTGTGGAGCTCGTTGCGCCGCGACGAGTCGGTGGTCAGGCAGCGCCTGCGCCCCGGGATCGCGCGGCGCATCGCCGGTTACGCGCGCCCCTACACCAGGCAGATCGCGGCGTTCCTGCTGCTGGTGGTGGCGGGCGCGGTGATCGTGGTCGCCAACCCGCTGCTGATGAAGGCGATCATCGACGACGGCATCCTGCCCAAGCGCACCGGCGTGGTGATCTGGCTGGCCGTCGCCATCGGCGCGCTCGCGCTGGTGGACGCCGGGCTGACGCTCGTGCAGCGCTGGTTCTCCGCGCGCATCGGCGAGGGGCTGATCTACGACCTGCGCACCGAGGTGTTCGACCACGTGCAGCGCATGCCGGTCGCGTTCTTCATGCGCGCCCAGACCGGCGCCCTGGTCAGCAGGCTCAACACCGACGTGATCGGCGCGCAGCGCGCGCTCACCAGCACCCTGTCGTCGGTCGTGTCCAACGTGGTGAGCCTGGTCCTGGTGCTGGGCGCCATGCTGGCGCTGTCGTGGCAGGTGACGCTGGTGGCCCTGGTGCTGCTGCCGATCTTCGTGATCCCCGCCAAATACGTGGGCCGCCGCATGTCCGCGCTGACCCGCGAGCAGATGCAGCTCGACGCCGAGATGAGCTCGGTCACGACCGAGCGCTTCAACGTCGCCGGCGCCATGGTCGCCAAGCTGTACGGCCGCCCCGAGGACGACGCCGAGGTGTTCGGCGCGCGGGCCGCGCGGGTGCGTGACGTCGGCGTCCGCGTCGGCATGTACGGCACCGTCTTCCGCGTCGCGCTCGGCCTGGTCGCCGCGCTCGCCACGGCCCTGGTCTACGGCATCGGCGGCGTCCTGTCGGTCACCGGCTACTTCGAGCTGGGCACGCTCGTGGCCCTGGCCGCGCTGCTGATGCGCCTCTACGGCCCGCTCACCTCGCTGTCCAACGTGCACGTGGACGTCATGACCGCGCTGGTCAGCTTCGACCGCGTCTTCGAGATCCTCGACCTCAAGCCCATGGTGGCCGAGCGCCGCGACGCCGTGCCGGTGCCGGAGGGGCCGGTGACGATCGAGTTCGACGACGTGCGCTTCCGCTACCCGGCCGCCGAGGAGGTCTCGCTCGCCAGCCTGGAGTCGGTGGCCAGGCAGGACACCGGCCCGTCCCACCCGGTGCTCAAGGGCGTGTCGTTCACCGCCCGCCCCGGGCAGCTCATCGCCCTGGTCGGCCACTCGGGTGCGGGCAAGACCACGATCACCTCGCTGGTCTCGCGCCTCTACGACGTCGACGCGGGCGCCGTCCAGCTCAACGGCCTCGACGTGCGTGAGGCCACCCTCGCCTCGCTCCGCGACACCGTGGGCGTGGTGATGCAGGACCCGCATCTCTACCACGACACGATCGGGGCCAACCTGCGCTACGCCAGGCCGGAGGCCACCGACGAGGAGATCTGGGCGGCGCTGAAGGCCGCGCAGATCGGCGACCTCGTCGAGTCCCTGCCCGAGGGGCTCGACACCGTGGTGGGCGACCGCGGCTACCGGCTGTCCGGCGGCGAGAAGCAGCGGCTAGCGCTGGCCCGGCTGCTGCTCAAGGCCCCCCGCGTGGTCGTGCTCGACGAGGCGACCGCGCACCTCGACTCCGAGTCGGAGGCGGCCGTGCAGGTGGCGCTGAAGACCGCGCTGGAGGGCCGCACGTCGCTGGTGATCGCGCACCGGCTCTCCACCATCAGGGAGGCCGACGAGATCCTCGTCGTGCACGAGGGCCGGGTCGCCGAGCGCGGCCGGCACGAGGAGCTGCTGGCGCGCGGCGGGCTGTACGCCGAGCTCTACCGCACCCAGTTCAGCTCGTCAGGTAGCCCAGCCGGGTGAGCTCCTTGCGCGCCACCCGCTCCACCAGCTCCACGTCCTGGGGGCGGAGCCGGGAGCGCCAGGCACCGGCCGCGGCCTCGTGGCCGTACAACGCGACCTTCGGCACCCGCGTCTCCAGGTGCTCGGCGAGCGTGGCCGCCGCCTGCGCGGGGGCGCGCACCAGGTCCTCGTAGCGCAGGGTCAGGAGCTGAGCGGCGGGCAGGGAGCGGCGCAGCTCGGCGCTCAGCCGCACGGCGCTGCGCCAGCGCAGGGCGCACTTGCCCGCCGCGGGCATCTCCTTCCAGTGTTCGAGGTGCTCGTCCTTGCTGACGCCGAGGAAGGCGTTGGGGAACTCGGTGCCGCCGCTCAGCATCGCCGGACGGAACCACGCCAGGCAGTCGGGATCGGCGAGCATGTCGGCGGCGACGTCGCGGCCGTCGCGGACGAGCTGCACGAACCGGGCGTCGGGGAAGGCCTGGAGCAGCACCGGCGCGCTGTAGATGAGGTCGGGGCCGCCCTCGCCGAAGCGCACGATGTCGCCGGTGGCCACGCACGGCCCCGCGCCGGTGACGCCGCCCGCCTCGCGGCACGGCGCCGCGCACTCCCCGCACGAGCCGGGCAGCACCTGCCACGACTCGGCGAGCGCGTCCCGCAGCACCCGCACGGCCCCGGAGGTGCGGGCGATGGACGGCTTGCGGGCGAAGGCGTACAGCACGTGCGCCACGCTCGCCCGGCCCATCGTCATGTGGAAGCCGGGTGAGCGCTTGAGGGCGCGGGCCAGCAGTGCGGCGCCGGAGTGCGGTGCGCCCAGCAGGAACACCGGGCGGCGGACCTTGACGCCGTTGACGACGAGGATGTGGGGCGGAAGTCGCATACGCGACACAAGTGTGACACCGTTTGCCTGGTGAACGAGCCAACCGCGCCGCGGGCCCATGTCCAGGAGTTGATCGATGCAGCAAGCTGACCTGCGGCCCGGTGACACGGTCGCGATCGTCGCGCCCTCCGGCCCGCCCCACGCGACCCTGCTCAGGCAGGGCGTGGCGCGGCTGGAAGGGCTCGGACTGAAGGTCGTCGTGGGCGCGCACGTGCTCGACCGGCAGGAGCTCGACTACCTCGCGGGCGCGGACGCCGATCGCGCCGCCGACCTGCAGTCCGCCTGGTGCGACCCGGCGGTCAAGGCGGTGTTCTGCTGCCGGGGCGGCTACGGCGCGGGGCGGCTGCTCGGCCTGCTCGACTGGGACGCCATGCGCGCCGCCGGGCCCAAGGTGCTGCTCGGCTCCAGCGACATCACGGCGCTGCACAACGCCTTCGCGATCGAGCTGGGCGTGTCCACCCTGCACGGCCCGATGCCGGCCTGCGAGCTGCTGGGCGGGGAGAACGGTCCCGAGCCGCTCACCTGGGCGAGCCTCCAGGCGGCCCTGTCGGGCGCGCAGGAGAGCGTGTACGGCGATCGGGTGCTGGTGCCCGGCCGGGCCGAGGGCGAGCTGTCAGGGGGCAACCTGTCGCTGCTGGCGTCCATGTGCGGCACCCGGTGGCAGCCGTCGTTCGAGGGGCGTCTCGCCTTCCTGGAGGACGTGGGGGAGGAGCCGTACCGGATCGACCGGATGCTCACCCAGTTGCTGCAGGCCGGGGCGTTCGACGGGGTGCGCGGGATCGCGCTCGGGTCGTGGGTGGAGTGCGGCGATCCCTACCCGGTGCTGCGGGACCGGCTGGCGCCGCTCGGCGTGCCCGTCCTGGCCGGGCTTCCGGCGGGTCACGGGTCGCCGCAAATGAGCCTCTGGCTGGGAAGACTTGGAGTTATCGATACCGAATCGTGCTCCCTGTCTGGTCCGGAGCGCGATGGGGAGCAGGCAACCTAGGAGGGACGAATCCGGAAGAAAGGGACAGCGCGCGTGAGCTTTTTCAAGCGAGAGCGAGAGCCCGCGCGCCGGCCCGACGCGGACGCCGACCTCGACTCGCTGCTCGCGCTGGTCGCCGAGTCCCGCGGCTTCACCTGCGAGTTCGCCGCCGACGGCGGCTCGCTCACGCTGCACGGCGAGCCCACCCTGACCGTCCGGCTCACCGGGCTGCGCCGCGAGGCGGGACGGCGGGCCAGGGAAGACTGGCCCGTGCTGGTCAGCGAGCACCTGGCCCACGCCGTGGCCACCGCGGGAGAGCCCGCGGACCTGTGCGACCTGGAGCAGGCCGCCCCGCTGCTGCGCACCCGCGTGGAGTCGGTGGACGAGCTGGCCGACCCGGCCAGGATCGTCGGCCGCCACCTCAACGCCGACCTGGTGGAGCTGCTGACCGCCCACGGCCGCCCGGTGCGGCCCGAGGAGGCCGGGTGCTGGCCCGTGCCCACGGCGCAGGCGCTCGACCTGGCCGTGGCGAACGTGCGCCGCGAGGAGCGGCTGCCGGTGGAGTCCATCGAGCTGTCCGGCACGCCGGTGCTCCGGCTCACCGGGACGGCGCCGTCGGCGGCCACTCACCTGCGGTGGCTGGCCGACTACCTGCCGGTGCCGGCGGACGGCGTGCTGGTGGTGCTGCCGGATCCGTACACGCTGCTCGTGCACCCGGTGGACGGGATCGGCGTGGTGCGCGCCATCGAGCGGCTGCGCGTGCACGCCGCCCGCACCGGCGGGCTGAGCCCGCAGGTGCACTGGTGGCACGGCGGGCGGCTGACCCTCATCAAGGCCGACATCGTCATGAGGGGCGGCCAGACCCGCCTGGTGGTGGCCCCGCCGCCGGAGTTCGCGCGGGTCCTCGCCCGGCTGGCGGTCTGAAGGCTCAGCCGGTCACGTACTGCCGCAGGTGGGTGGCGGTGAGCGTGTCGCCGTGCGCGACCAGCTCGGCCGGGGTGCCGGTGAAGACCACCCGGCCTCCGTCGTGACCCGCGCCGGGACCGAGGTCGATGATCCGGTCGGCGTGCGCCATCACGGCCTGGTGGTGCTCGATGACGATCACCGAGTTGCCGTCGTCGACCAGCCGGTCCAGCAGCCCGAGCAACTGGTCCACGTCGGCCAGGTGCAGGCCGGTCGTGGGCTCGTCCAGCACGTACGTCGTCCCGCCCCGCGCCATGTGGATGGCCAGCTTGAGCCGCTGCCGCTCGCCGCCGGACAGCGTGGTCAGCGGCTGCCCCAGCCCGAGGTAGCCGAGGCCCACGGCGGACATCCGCTCCAGGATGCCCTTGGCCTGCCCGGTGGTGAAGAACCCGGCGGCCTCGGCCACGGACATGCCGAGCACGTCGCTGATGTTCTTGCCGCGCAGCGTGTACGTCAGCACCTCCGGCGTGAAGCGCCGCCCCTCGCACTTCTCGCACACCGACGCGACCTCGGCCATCATCTGCAGGTCGGTGTAGATGAGGCCGATGCCCTTGCACGCCGGGCAGGCGCCCTCGGAGTTGGCGCTGAACAGGCCGGGCTTGACCCCGTTGGCCTTGGCGAAGGCGGCCCTGATCGGGTCGAGCAGGCCGGTGTAGGTGGCCGGGTTGCTGCGGCGCGAGCCGCGGATCGGCGACTGGTCGGCCACGACCACGCCCTCGCGGCCGGCGATGTAGCCGTGGATGAGCGAGCTCTTGCCCGACCCGGCCACCCCGGTGACCACGGTCAGCACGCCGAGCGGCACGTCCACCGTGACGTCGCGCAGGTTGTGCAGATTCGCGCCCTCGATCCGCAGATGGCCCGAGGGCGTGCGGGGCCGCTCGCGCAGCCGGGCCCGGTGGCCGAGGTAGCGGCCGGTGAGCGTGCCGGAGGCGCGCAGCCCGTCGAGGTCGCCCGCGTAGCAGACCTGCCCGCCGCCGCTGCCCGCGGCCGGGCCGAGGTCCACCACGTGGTCGGCGATGGCGATCGTCTCCGGCTTGTGCTCGACGACCAGCACCGTGTTGCCCTTGTCGCGCAGCCGCAGCAGCAGCTCGTTCATCCGCTGGACGTCGTGCGGGTGCAGTCCGGCGGTCGGCTCGTCGAAGACGTAGGTGACGTCGGTGAGGCTGGAGTTGAGGTGGCGCACCATCTTGACCCGCTGCGCCTCGCCGCCCGACAGGGTGGCCGACTCGCGGTCCAGGCTGAGGTAGCCGAGGCCGATGCCGGTCAGCGAGTCGAGCGTGGCGAGCAGGCCGTCGAGCACCGGGCCGACGGCCTCGGCGGACAGGCCGCGGACGAACTCGGCGAGGTCGTCGACCTGCATGGCCGAGCACTCGGCGATGTTGCGCCCGGCGATCCTGGCCGAGCGGGCCGCCTCGTTGAGCCGGGAGCCGCCGCAGTCGGGGCAGGTGGTGAGCTTGAGCGCCCGGTCGGCGAAGGCGCGGGCGGCCGGCTGCATCGACTCGCGGTCCTTGCCCAGGTAGCCGCGCCGGACCCGGACGGCGAGCCCTTCGTAGGTGAAGGTGTTGGAGCCGTACTTGATCTTGGTGGGTGGTTTGTGGAGCAGGTCGTCCCACTGCTGCGGGGTGAAGTCCTTCAGCTTCACGGCGGGGTCGTAGAGGCCGGAGCCGGCCAGGACCTGCCAGAGCCAGCTGTCCACCGCGTGGCCGGGGACCTTGACGGCGCCCTCGTTCAGCGACAGCTCCCTGTCGACCAGCGCGTCCACGTCGATCTCCATGGTCTTGCCGAGGCCCTCGCAGGCCGGGCACATGCCCTCGGCCAGGTTGAAGCTGAAGGCGGAGGCGGAGCCGACGTGGGGGACGCCGACGCGGCTGAAGATGATGCGCAGCATGGTGTGCGCGTCGGTGGCGGTGCCCACGGTGGAGCGGGCGTTGGCGCCCATGCGCTCCTGGTCGACGATGATGGCGGCGCTCAGGTTGTGCAGGGCGTCCACGTCGGGGCGGGCCTGGCTCGGCATGAAGCCCTGCACGAACGCGCTGTAGGTCTCGTCGATGAGCCGGCGCGACTCGGCGGCGATGGTGTCGAAGACGAGCGAGGACTTGCCCGAGCCGGACACCCCGGTGAAGACGGTGAGCCGGCGCTTGGGGATGTCGAGGGAGACGTCCTTGAGGTTGTTCTCCCGGGCGCCACGGACCTGGATCAGGTCGTGGCCGTCGGCGGCGGTGTGGTCGTGGCGGTGCGTGGGAACCACGGGACCCCTTTGTCGGCGAGATTGCTTAGGGCGTAAGGAGTTAGCCGGGACAGCGTACATCGTCCCGGGAGCTCCGTGTACGGCGTACAATGTACCGTACGCCATACGCCCAAGCGCTCAGGCGGACAGGGGGTTCGCGTGCCGGTGGTGCAGGCCGATCACCGGGATCTCGTGCAGGCTGCCCGAGTACAGGAACTGGGTCATGCCGATGAGCAGCCGCCGCACGTCCTCCTGGGGGCGCACCACCAGGCGCAGGAACTGGCTGGTGGTGCCGAGCTTGTTGCCGCACTCGCGGACGTAGACGCCGTGCTCGGTCAGCAGATGGTCGCGCAGCGGCACCCCGTCGTGCCCCGGCGGCAGCTTGACCAGCAGGAAGTTGCCCTGCGAGGCGTACACCGACAGCCCCGGCATGGTGCTGAGCTGCTGGAACATGGCCCGCCGGTCGCTCGACAGCCGCCGCAGGCTCTCCTGGTACTCGGCGCCGAACTGCTTCATCATGAACACCATGACCTCGGCGAAGGAGTTGAGGTTCCACTTGGGCAGCGCGTCGCGCACCCGCCCCGCCAGCGCCGGGTTGGCGACCATGTAGCCGAAGCGGACGCCGTGCAGGCCGAAGTTCTTGCCCAGGCTGCGCAGCACGATCACGTTGGGCCGCACCGCGGCCTCGGCCGCCACGCCCGGACAGGGCTCGGCGTCCACGAACTCGCCGAACGACTCGTCGATGATCACCAGGTCGAGGTCGATGAGCTCGTCCATCAGCCGGACGACCTCGTGCTTGGGCAGATAGCCGCCGTCGGGGTTGTTCGGGTTGCAGATCACCGCCACGCGCGAGCCGCGGGTGCGGACGAACGAGACGTAGTCGGCCACGTCGAGGGCGAAGTTGCGGCTCTCCAGCAGCGGGTACATGTCGACCCGCTTGCCCGTCTCCAGCGGCTGGTCGGTCCACCGGCCGAAGGTCGGGATCGGCACCGCCAGGCTCTCGCGCACCAGCAGGTGGTCGATCCAGGTGATCAGCTCCGTGGAGCCGTTGCCCATGGCGACCGTCTGGGGGTGCAGCCCCAGCGTGGCGCACAGCTCGGCGGTGATCGTGCCGGCGTCGCTCGGATAGAACTTGAGTATCGTCTCCAGATTCCTCCCGAGGTGCTCGAAGATCTCAGGCGTCGGGAAGTACGGGTTGCACGGTATGCAGAAGTCCACTGGTGCGCGCTCTCCGGCCGAGCCGCGCAGCAGTGAGAAGTACGACGGGCTGTGCGCCTGTGTACGCAGCAGGCTGAGCTCCACGACACCTCCATGGAACACCACGTGTCCGATGTGTGGAGATACGCGCTACTTGCCGCAGTGGTTCATGACGACGCGCGGGTCCTGGTCAGGGTCAGGATCGCGATGTCGTCGCGCGGGGGCGCGCCGGTGAAGCTGCGCACGTCCGCGCCGACGGTCTCGGCCAGGCGGCGGGGCGGATGCCTGGCCCACGTACGCAGCCGCGCCGCCAGCGGGTAGAACGCGCCCGCGCTGTCGCGGGCCTCGGTGACGCCGTCGGTGCACAGCAGCATGGTCGCCCCGGTGGGGAAGGCGAACCAGGCGACGGCACGCGGCCCGGGAGCCAGCCCGGCCAGGCCGAGCGGCACCGCGGGCTCGCCGAGCGCGGCCTGGTAGGCCCGCCCGTCGTGAATGATGTACGGGGCGATGTGCCCGCAGTTGACCGCCTCCACCACCGGGCCGCGGCGGATGTCCAGCACCAGGGCGGTCACCAGGCGCTCGGGCTCGCCACCACGGCCGGCGCCCAGGTTGTGCCGGGTCACCGCCGACTCCATCGCCTCCACCACCCCGATCAGGGTGGCCTCGCGGTAGGCGGCCTCGCGGAAGGCCCCGAGCACGGCGAGCGCGGTGCCGATCGCGGGCAGGCCCTTGCCCTGCACGTCGGCGATGAGCAGGCGGGTGCCGTGGGGGGAGGCGGCCACCTCGTACATGTCGCCGCCCACCATCGCGTCCTCCTCGACCGGCTGGTAGAGGCCGTCCACCAGGACGTCGCCGCTGCGCAGGGGGAGCGGGCGGACGATCTGCCGCTGGAGCGCCGCCGCGGCCGAGCGCAGCCGGTAGACCTCCTCCTCGCGGTGCACCCGGTAGCGGCAGCTGATCACGGCCGCCACGCCGAACAGCCCCGCGAACCCCGCGGCGAGCAGGTTGTCGTCCAGGTCGGCCCCGAGGTAGGCGAGCGTGCCGCCCATCACCAGCACCACCCACACGGACGCGAACGCGGTCTGGCGCACGTTGCCGAGCCCCGACACGATCGAGGGCAGGAAGACCAGGAGGGGCAGCAGGCGCACCGCCGTGCTGGTGAGCGAGTCGAGGGTGATCAGCGCCACGGTGACGCAGACGAGCACCGCCACGAACACCGGCATCGGCAGGGAGGGGCCCACGCGCCGCCGTTCACCGCCATTCGCCACGGCCGTCCCTCATTCCGCGCCGTCGTTCCTCCGTCCCGGTGGTCGTGCCCAGCTCGGCGGGTGCGGAAAACAGCGTGAGCGGTCCGGGCGCGAACAGCAGCCGCGCTATTACCCGCCATTCCTATAAGAAATTGTCCGCCGATCGCTCCGCCGTCATGAGCGGGGTTGTGCAGCCCTGATATGCCCGCGACTACGGAAAGTAAACGTCCGTGACTCGCATGAGGCGACATGTCGGTTTTGAAAGGATTTATCAGGTGCAGAGGGTTAGCCGAGTGTGACGATTTCTCGTCACGGAACGCATTGACAGAAGTAAATGATCTTGTAAATATCTGTGTTACCGCATTCCGAAAAATAACCGCGAGAAAGGGGAACGTGTACATGGGCGAACCCGGCACGTTGCAAGACCGCGAGTGGACCCTGTTGCCGGCCGCGGTCGTCAGGACCGCTGGGTTCCCCTGGGAGCTCGTCCAATCCCTGGCCTGCCCCAGGGCCGCGGAGACCGCGGCCGCCGTCGCGCTGCTGGAGACACGGGCCCTCGGCCTGCTCGCCGGCGCGCCCGCCCGCCGCGAGGCCCGTCCGGCCGGCCCGCACCCCGGCCGGACGGACGCCCCCCGGCTGCCGCGCGGGCTCCGCGGCCGCCTGCGCCGCCTGCGGCCCCTGCCGCCCGGCACCCCGGGCCCCGAGGACTGGCTCGCCGACTGGAACCACGTCACCGGCCTGCTGGAGGAGGCGAGGCTCGCCCTCGCCGAGGTGGTCGCCGCCGACACGGCGCTGACCAGGGCGGCCGTCGCCGGCGTCGCCTCCGACGAGCGCTTCCTCGACGCCCTGGTCTGCTCCGCCCCCGCCGCCTACCGCGAGCTGCGGCGCGGCCCCGCCGATCCCGCGAAGCTCGCCTCCCACGTGCAGCGGCTGGCCACCCGGGCCGCCCCGACCGGCTTCCACGCCCCCACCGGCGCCGCCCGCGTCGAGCCCGCCCTCCCCAGCGGCTACACCTGGGCCGGATACCGCGAGCTCGCCGGCCGCCACGCCTACCCCGCCGCCCGCGTCGGCGAGGCGCTCCAGCAGCGCCTCCTCGCCGACCCCGCCGTCGTCGCCGGGCTCGTGCCCCGACTGCGCGCCGGCGCGACGCCCCCGCGCGACGCCGCCGCCTTCGCCGCCCGCTGCGACGGCCGCCGCACCGTCGCCGAGATCGCCGCCGACTGCGGCATCAGCATGGAACGGGCCTCGGCCGCGCTCGCCGTCGCGGTGCGCCGCGGGCTGCTCACCCACGACCTGTGCCCGCCCGCCACCGTCCCCGACCCGGTCGGCTGGCTGCTGGCGCGGCTGCCCGGCGACGACGAGCCCGCCGTGCAGGAACACGGCCTCGTGGCCGCCCGCGGCGTGCCCGCCCAGGAGCGGCGGTGGCCGCTCGCCGGCCCCCGCGCCGCCGGCAGCACAGACCTGCCCGTCGCGCGGCGCGCCCGCGAGATCGCCGGCCTGCTGGAGCACTACCCGGCCGCGGCGCCCGAGGTGAAGCTGGCCGTGCAGAGCCGCATCGAGGCCCTCGCCGGCGGCGGGCAGCGGGCCGGGCGCGACGAACGCCTCATCGTGCACGAGGCCGCCGCCGGCACCCTCCGCCTCACCGCCGGCGGGCCGCTCGCCGCCGACCTGCGCGAACGCGTGCCCGCCGCGCTCGCCCTGCTCGCCGAGGAGGCCGAGCTGACCCGGCTGCGCACCAACCGGCTGCTCGCCGCCCGGCTCGGCGCCGGGACCTTCCCGCTGGCCGAGGCGCTGGGCGCGGCCGGCGACCTCGAGGTGTGCCACGGCGACCGGATCGCCGGGCTCGTCCGCGCCGCGCCGGCCGGCGCCGCCGTCCTCGACCTGGCCGAGGTGGCCGGCGAGCCCGTGCCGCCGGGGGCGCCCGTGCTCTGCGCGGCCGACGTCATGGTGGCGGCGGCGTCGCTGGAGGCGTACGAAGGGGGCGTCACCCCGCTGGTCATCGACGCGCTTCACGACGCGCCCAGGCTCGGCCCGTGGGAGCCGCCGCCCGTCCGCGACGGCGCCGCGCTCGTCGCCGAACGGGACGCCGCCGTGGCCCGCGTGCTCGACGGCTTCACCGCGCTCAACGTCGTCGCGCCGCGCGCCGACGGCCTGCTCCCGCTGGAGCTGCCCGGCCCCGTCCTGGAGCACGGCGGCGCGACGGCCGGTCCCCGGCGGCGCCGCCTCGGACTCGGCGAGCTCTACGTCCACAGCGACGGCCACCGGGCCGTGCTGCGCGCCAAGGGCACCGGCGAGACGCTGATGTTCCACAACGGCGGGCCGGGCCCGGGCAGCGCCCTGCGCATCGCGCTCGCGCTGCCGGGGCTCCGCCCTCCCGCCCTGCCCTGCCTGCCCGCCCTGCCCCGCATCACCTGGGGGAACGTCGTGCTCGCGCGGCGGCGCTGGCAGCTCGGGCGGGCCGCGTCCGAGCCGCTGCGGCACGCCTCGGGCTCGGGCGAGCGCGACCTGCTGCTCGCCATGGCCCGGCTGCGCGAGGCGCACGACCTGCCCCGCACCTTCTTCGCGGCCGCCGGCCGGCACCCCCTCTACGTCGACACCCGCGCTCCCTCGCTCATCGCCGAGCTGGCCGCCCTCGCCGAGGCCGCCGGCAACCGGCTCACGCTCACCGAGGCCCTGCCGGGACCCGACGACTGCTGGCTGCGCGAGGGCGGGCTGCGTTTCGCCGCCGTGCTCCGCTGCGTCTACCTGCGGCCCGCCCGGCGTCCCGGCGCCGGGCCGTGCCCGCGTCCCCGTCCCCACCCCTGTCCCGGGACGGAGGAACGCGCCTGATGGACGTGCTCGTCGTGCCTCCGCTGGCGGACTTCACCACCGTGGTGGCGCCGCCCCCAGGGATGGCGCTCCTCGACCTCAACGAGCACCTCGTCCGGCGGCTCGCCGACCCCGCCCGGCTCCGGGCCGCCGCCGACCGGCGTCCGGGAGGGCCGCTCACGGCGCTGATCGGGCGGGCGGCGGCCGCCATCCTGGCGCGGGGGGCGTACGACGACGCCCACGTACGGGCCGTCGGCGCCGCGCTGGGCCTGGCCGCCGATCCTGCCGTCCGGCTCGCCGTGGACGGGCTGGAGCTCACCGAGGGCAGCGAGGAGAGCAGCCGCGACCTGCTCGGCGCCGCCCGCCGGTGCGAGCTGTTCGCGCCCGAGATCGAGCTGGCCAGGGAGGTGACACGCGGGCGGCGGGCGCACATCGTGATCGACCGCGCCGACCAGCTCCCGGCCGCGTTCGCGCTGGTCGCCGCCCTGGGGGAGGGCATGACCCTGTGCGGCCGCCACGTCGCCGAGCACCGGGCGGCGCTGCGGCGGATCCCCGAGCTCGCCGGGGTGAGATGGGACGCCTGGTCCCCCGAGCACCTGATCAGACCGCCCTGGTGCGAAACCGCCCGCGCCGACACGCGGGCCACCTCTCCGGACGAATGGGCCCTGCAGGCCGACGGAGGGGAAACCGTCAGCTGGGGGCGCGGGGATGTGGGGGCCGCTTCTCCTGACGGGTGGGTCCTGCGGGCCGGCGGAGGGGAAGTCATCGGCTCGGGACGCGGGGGCGTCGAGCCGGTGCGGTGGGTCGTGGGGGAGCGGTCGGTGCCCGGTGGCGGGGGGCCGTGGGCGGGGCGGCTGGACGTGGCGCGGGCGGCGGCGCTCCCGGGGGAGGCGCTGGCCCGGTGCCGCGGACTGACGCTGATGCTCACCCGGGTCGACTTCCTGGGCGTGGCCACCGGCCTCACCGGCGGGGCCGCCGACCTGCGCCGCCTGCGGGCCGCGCTCCCGCCGGGCGTGCCGATGACGGGCGAGCTGGCCGTGGGCGCGCCCGGCGTCAGCGCCGAGGCGGCGGAGGAGTCGATGGAACTGCTGGCGGGCGGGCTCGCGGGCGTACGGCCGGCGGGGGTCCGGCCGTACCGGATGGGGGTGCGCGCGCCCTGGACGGCGGGCGAGGTGCTGATGCGGCCGCCTCGCGCGGGCCACGACTTGGCCCGGTGGGCGGAGTTCGACGCGCCGGGCGGCATGTCGCCGGACGAGGTCGCGATCCTCCTGCGGCGGTGGGTGGAGCGGCTGCCGGGGTTGCCGGCCGGGCGACTGGCGGCCTGCTCCGTCGCCGGGCCCGCCGCCCCCGGCCCGCCGGGGGCCGCCTGGGATCCCTGCACGGAGGTCGTCGCGGGCGCCGGCCCCGACGGGCGGGGGCCGGGGACGTTCGCCGTCAACCTGCGTTCCGGCCGCTCGATCCGGCTGCACCACCTCCTGGTCGCCCCGGTCAGCCGCCTGGCCGCCGACCCGCACGCCCTCGACCACCTGGCCGAGCCCGCCCGCCGCCGCCTGACAGCCGAACTCGCGGCGGCCGGCGTCCTGAGGTAGTGGGGAGGGGGTGACCGGGCGCGGCACCGCGTCGGGCCACGGCGCTGCGTCGGGCACTCCGGTAGTGGGGAGGGGGTGATCGGGCGCGGCGCCGTGTGGGGCGCTGCGGTAGCGGGTGGGGGTGACCGGGGGGCGGCAGTGCGTCGGGCGCCGCCGTAGGGGGAGGGGTGACCGGGCATGGGGGTGCGTCGGGCACCATGGAAGGCGTGACACTAGGCAGCACCATGAAGGCGTCACCCGGTGGGCTCGACGAGCTCGACGAGCTGGTCGGCCGGGGCGGGGTGGCGGTGCTGAGCGGCGCCGGGCTGTCCACCGAGTCGGGCATCCCCGACTACCGGGGGCCGACCGGGCGGGCGCGGCAGGCTGAGCCGATGACCTACCAGCGGTTCGTGGCCAGCCAGGAGGCGAGACGGCGTTACTGGGCGCGCAGCCACGTCGGCTGGCGGCAGATGGACCTGGCCAGGCCCAACGCCGGGCATCGGGCCGTGGCCGCGCTGGAGCGGCACGGCCTGGTCAGCGGCATCGTCACCCAGAACGTCGACGGCCTGCACCAGGCGGCCGGCGCGGACCGGGTGATCGAGCTGCACGGCGGCCTCGACCGGGTGATGTGCCTGAGCTGCCGCGAGCGCACCTCGCGCGCCGAGCTGGACCGCCGGCTGCGCGAGGCCAATCCCGGCTGGGCGGTCACCAGCGACGTGATCAACCCCGACGGCGACGCGGTGCTCACCGACGAGCAGGTCGCCGGGTTCCGCGTGGTCGACTGCACGGGGTGCGGCGGCCTGCTCAAGCCGGACGTGGTGTTCTTCGGCGAGAACGTCCCCCGCCCGCGCGTCGACGAGTGCTTCGCCGTCGTGGAGAGCGCCCGGGCGCTGCTCGTGCTCGGCTCCTCGCTGGCGATCAGGTCGGGGCTGCGGTTCGTGCAGCGGGCGGCGGCGCGCGGCGTCCCGATCGCGATCGTCAACCAGGGCCCGACCGGCGGCGACGCCGACGCGGCGCTGCTCGTGGACGCCCCGCTCGGCGCGACCCTGACCGCCCTGGCCCGCCGGCTGGGTGCACAATAGGGCGCATGCCCGCCCGACCGTGCCCCTGCGGCCTGCCCGCCCCCTACGACGACTGCTGCGGCAGGCTGCACCGCGGCGAGGCGGCGGCGGCCACCGCCGAGCAGCTCATGCGCTCGCGCTTCAGCGCGTTCGCCGTCGGCGACGCGGCCTACCTGCTGCGCACCTGGCACCCGGCGGGCCGCCCGGTCCGGCTCGACCTCGACCGGCGGCTGCGCTGGACCAGCCTGGAGATCCTGGCCACCACGGGCGGCAGCGTCGTGCACACCGAGGGCACGGTCCGCTTCCGCGCCCACTACGTGGAGCGCGGGCGGCCGGGCGACATGGAGGAGCACAGCCGGTTCGTCCGGCTGGACGGGCGCTGGGTCTACGCCGGGGCGCTCTGAGCCGTCAGAGCTCGGGCTTGCGGGCCACCCCGCCGACGAACGTGTGGTACGTGATGCCGGGCGTGGCGTGGTCGTCCTCGCCCGGCCGCCACTCCGGCAGCGGCACCAGGCCGGGCTCCAGCAGGTCCAGCCCGTCGAAGTAGGCGAGGATCTCCGCGCGGGTGCGCCACCGCCCGGTGCCCATCGTCTCGTTGAAGACCTTCTCCGCCGAGTACGCCTGCCGCGACACCTCGGGCAGCTCAGGCCCGGGGTTGTGGAAGTGGGAGACGGCGAGGTAGCTGCCCGGCACCAGGCGGTCCATCAGCCGGCGGGTGATGCCGCCGGGGTCCTCGTGGTCGGCCAGGTGGTGCAGGATGCCGAGCAGCAGCAGCGCCACCGGCCGGTCGAAGTCGATCAGCCGCCGGACCTCGGGGTTGTGCAGGATCGCCTCGGGGTCGAGCAGGTCGGCCTCGACCACGGTGGTGGTGTCGTCCACGGCCAGCAGGGCCCGGCCGTGGACGAGCACGATCGGGTCGTGGTCGACGTAGACGACGTGCGTGCCGGGCGCGACCGCCTGGGCGATCTCGTGCACGTTGCCCTGCGTGGGCAGGCCGGAGCCGATGTCGAGGAACTGCCGGATGCCGGCCTCTCCGGCGAGGAAGCGCACCACCCGGCCCAGGAACTCGCGGTTGGCCCGCGCCGCCTGGGGCGCGTCCGGCGCGACCTCCAGCGCCCGCCGCGCGGCCATCCGGTCGGCTTCGTAGTTGTCCTTGCCGCCGAGCATGAAGTCGTAGACCCGCGAGACGCTGGGTCTCGTCGTGTCGATCCCGCGCGGCGCGCGCTCCTGCTCGCTCTCGGACACCCTCGGCTCCTCCTGCCTGCGACGTCACAGGGGACGTTGCCGATGATCGTACGACGCCGGACCCCGGAAGATCCCGACTTTCTGCCATTTATCCCGATCAGGCGGACTCCCGTACCACCAGCTCGGTCGGCAGCACCACCGGCTCCACGGGACCGGCCCCGTCCAGCAGGGCGAACAGCAGCCGCATCGTCTCCTGCGCCATCTTCGCGAGCGGCTGGCGGATCGTGGTCAGCGGCGGATGGGTCGAGACCGCCACCGCCGAGTCGTCGAACCCGCCCACCGCCACGTCGTCAGGCACCCGCCGCCCGGCCGCGCGCAGCGCCGCGAGGGCCCCGGCCGCCATCAGGTCGGAGGCCACGAAGACCGCGTCGAGGTCGGGGGAGCGCTCCAGCAGCTCGCGCATCGCCCGCTCGCCGCTCGCCTGCGTCCAGTCGCCGTGCGCGATGAGCCGCTGGGTGGCCTTGCGACCCAGCACCTCGGCGAAGCCCTCCAGGCGCTGGATGCCGCCCGGCGTGTCCATCGGCCCGGTGATCATCGCGATCCTGCGGCGGCCCTGGCGGACGAAGTATTCGGTCATCTGCCGGGCGCCGAGGCGCTCGTCGGCGGCGGCGTACGGGATGACGTTCTCGTGGCCGATGACCGCGCCGACCGACACCGCGGGCGGCCCGCCGGAGCCCAGGGCCTCCACCAGCGGGTCGCCCGCGTGCGTGGAGACCAGCAGCACCCCGTCGGCGTGGCCGCCGCGCACGTAGCGGACCACCCGCTCGCGGTCGCCCTCGTCGCCGGCCATCATCATCACCAGCGACAGGTCCCGCTCGGCCAGCATCCTGATCGCGACCCGGATCAGCGTGCTGTAGTTGGGGTCCTCGAACAGTTTCTCGTGCGGCTCCGACAGCACCATCACCACCGAGCCGGTGCGCTGGGTGACCAGGCTCCTGGCGGCGCGGTTGACGACGTAGCCGGTCTCGGAGATCGCCCGCTCGATGGCCACGCGCGCCGCGGGGCTGACGTATTTGTCCCCGTTGAGCAGGCGGGAGACCGTGCCGCGGGACACGCCCGCGGCCGCGGCCACATCGTGGATCGTAGGGCGTTTCATTTCACGGCTCCGGAGGACAGATCGGTCCTCCAGTATCGCTGCATCGTGAGGAACAACGCGATCAACGGCACGATCGACAGGAACGCCCCCGTGAGGATCAGGTTGTAGAGCGCGGGCTGGTTGGCCCCCGCCATGAGCAGCGTGTAGAGGCCGACAGTGAGCGGGAACTTGCCGTCGTCGCCCAGCATGATGAACGGCAGCAGGAAGTTGTTCCAGATCGCCACGAACTGGAACAGGAAGATCGTCACCATGCCGGGCACCATGAGCGGCATCGCCACCCGCGCCATCAGCCGGCCCTCGCCCGCCCCGTCGATCCGGCCCGCCTCCAGCAGCGAGTCGGGGATGGCCGCCGAGGCGTAGATGCGGGCCAGGTAGATGCTGTACGGGTGCAGGATCTGCGGCAGCAGCACCGCCCAGTACGTGTCCGCCAGCCCGAACTTGCTGAACAGCAGGTACTGCGGGATGGCCAGCACCACGGCGGGCACCAGGATGCCGCCGATGAGGATGTTGAAGATGGCGTTGCGGCCGGGGAAGCGGTATTTCGCCAGCGCGTACCCGGAGATCGCCGAGACCGCGGTGGACAGCAGCGCCCCGCCGCCCGCGTAGAGCAGCGTGTTGCCCGCCCACAGCCAGAACACGCCGTCGCGGTAGGCGAAGAGCTGCTCGACGTTGTCGAGGAAACCCGTGCCGAACGCCAGCGTCGAGGTGCTGAACAGCTCGCCCGGCGACTTGGTGGCCGCGATGAACACCCAGAACACCGGGAACAGGCAGTAGATCGCCCCGAGGAGCAGCAGCGCGGTCGGCGCGATGCCCCACGGCCCGTGGACGCCCGCGCCGCGCGCGCGGCGGCGGTGCGAGGTGGCGGCGGTGACCCCGGCCATCAGCCCTCCCCGAAGGCGTGGTTGCGGACCACGCGCAGGAACCCGAACGACAGGACGAGCGAGACCGCCGCGATGACGATCGAGGTGGCGGCGGCCGAGTACAGGTCGCCGGTGACGAAGGCGTCCCGGTAGACCTTCATGAGCGGGCTCCAGGTGGAGCTGATCGTGTTGGTCAGCGGGCGCAGCGTGGTGGGCTCGGTGAACACCTGGATGGTGGCGATGATCGAGAACACCGTGGTGAGGATGATCGCCGGGGTCAGGATCGGGATCTTGACCCGGACGGCGATCTGGAGCTCCGAGGCGCCGTCGAGCCGGGCGGCCTCGTACAGGTCGCGCGGGATGGCCCGGAGGGTGGTGTAGAGCACGAGCATGTTGAAGCCGGTGCCGCCCCACACCGCCACGTTCGCCATCGAGTACGTGACCGTGGTGGCCCCGAGCAGGTCGGCGTCGAGCACGGAGCGGATCGGGCTGAGCGAGGGCAGGTAGAGGAAGCCCCACAGCAGGGTGGCGGCCACCCCCGGCACCGCGTACGGCAGGAAGATCGCGATCCGGGAGAAGCGCGCCAGCCGGACCCGCGCCGAGTCCAGCAGCAGCGCGAACAGCAGCGCGAGGCCGAGCATGACGACCAGCACCAGCGCGCCGTACCCGAGCACCCGCAGCCAGCCCTGCCACAGCTCGGCGTCGGCGAGCGCGGCCGAGAAGTTGTCGAAGCCGACGAACACCTCCCGCCGCGCCCCCTTCCCGAGCCCCAGCCCCGACACCTTGGTCCGGCGCATGGCGAGGTGGACCGTGTAGCCGATGGGCACGGCGAGGAAGAGCGTGAACAGCACGATCGCCGGGGTCAGGAAGAGGTACGGCCAGGCGTTCTTTCTTCCCTGGTTCATTGCGCGATCTGGAAGCCGGCCTTGCGCATGTCGGCGACCGTGGCGTCCTGCATGGACCGCACGGCCTCGGCGAAGGGCGACTTGTTCTGCACGGCCTTGTCGAAGGCGTCCTTGAAGGCGTTGTACGTCACGCCGACGTTCGGGCCGAAGGTGAAGCCGCGGGCGCCCGCGGAGACGGCGGCGGCCTGCTGCCAGAAGTCGGGCTGGTTGGCGAAGTATTCAGGGGCCTCGCCGAGCGACGACTGGGCCTTGGTGGCGGCCGGGTAGATCGCGGCCTCCTCCACGAGCAGCCTGATCGCCTCCGGGTCGGTGTTGAGCCAGGTGGCGAACCGCGCGGCGGCGGCCTTGTTCGGGGTCTTGGCCGACACGGCGGTGGACGAGCCGCCCCAGAAGCCGCTGACGTTCTCGCCGGCGTTCCACTGGGGGAGCGGGGCGGCGGCCCACTTGCCCTTGGCCTTGGGGGCGTTGCTCGACAGCACGCCCGGCGCCCACACCGCGGACGGCCAGGTGAGCAGCTTGCCGTCGTTGAGCGCCTTGTTCCACTCGGGGGTGAAGTACGGCATGTCGTCGATGGCGCCCTCCTTCACCAGGCCGCCCCAGTAGTCGGCGACCTTGGTGGTGGCCTCGTCGGCGATGTTCACCTTCCAGGACTCGCCCTCGATCGCCCACCATTGGGCGCCGGCCTGCTGGGCGTAGCCTGTGAACGCTCCCGGGTCCTTGCTGGAGAACGTGCCGAGGTGGACCTTCGGGTCCTTCTTGCGCACGGCGCGGGCCGCGTCCGCGTACTCCTGCCAGGTCTTCGGCACCTCGATGCCGTACTTGTCGAACAGGTCCTGGCGGTAGAAGAGCATCATCGGGCCGCTGTCCTGCGGGACGCCGTAGACGCCTTCGGTGCCGAGCGTGACCAGGCGCCACAGCCCTTCCGTGAACTCGCCCTGGACGGCGGCGGTCTCGGCCTTGATGTCGGCCACCGCGTCGGCGGCGATGAACGAGGGAAGGTGCTGGTACTCGGCCTGGACCAGGTCGGGCGGGTTGCCGGCCTTGGCGGCCGTGAGGTACTTCGCGGCCGCGTCGTCGCCGCCGGCCTGCTTGCTGACCGTGACCTGGATGTCGGGGTGCGCCTTGTTCCAGACCTCCACGATCTTGTCCATGTTGGGGGCCCAGGTCCAGTAGGTGAGCTTGACCGGTCCCTGGGCCGCGGGGGCGGAGCTTTGCGGCGCCGCGGAGCTCTGGGGGGCGGGCTCGCCGGACCCGCAGGCGGCGAGGGTGGCCGTGAGGGCGACGGCCAGCGCTGCTCCGAGACGGTTGGCGCGCATGCGTACCTCCGTAAGGTTCTGTGAACGTGCACAGAGTGGAGCAGCGCAGAAATGCCCGTCAAGAGGCGTTACGTTCTCGTTAACCCGTGGAAAACACCTGATCCGTCCCCGGCCTGTTCCCAACGGTGCGGAGAGGGATTACTGTGCACGTTCACAGAAGCTTTCCAAGGGGGATGGATGTATCCGGAGCGTCCTGCCGGCCTCGCCTTCGGCGGGGACTACAACCCAGAGCAGTGGCCGCGCGAGGTCCTGGAGGAGGACGCGGCCCTCATGCGGGAGGCCGGGGTCAACCTGGTCAGCCTGGGCATGTTCTCGTGGGCGCTGATGGAGCCGGCCGAGGGACGTTACGACTTCGGCTGGCTGGACGAGATCCTCGACCGGCTGCACGCGGCCGGGGTCGCCGTGGACCTCGCCACCCCGACGGCCGCGCCGCCCGCCTGGTTCGTCGCCGCCCACCCCGACGTGCTGCCGGTGACCAGGGAGGGCGTGCGGATCGGGTTCGGCGGGCGGCAGAGCGCCTGCTCCAGCGCGCCGGCCTTCCGCGAGGCCACCGCGCGGCTGGTGCGGGCGCTGGGCGAGCACTACCGCGACCATCCGGCCGTGGCCATGTGGCACGTGCACAACGAGTACGGGGCGCCGCTCGGCGAGTGCTACTGCGAGCACAGCGTGGCCGCCTGGCGGGGGTGGCTGCGGGCGACGTACCAGGACATATCCGCGCTGAACGACGCCTGGGGGACCACCTTCTGGGGCCAGACCTACACCGACTGGTCGCAGATCGACGCCCCCCGCTTCAACCACACGGTGGTCAACCCCGCCCAGCGCCTGGACTACGCCCGTTTCAGCGACGGCCAGCACCGCGAGCACTACGCGCTCCAGCGCGACATCCTGCGCGAGCTCACCCCGCACCTGCCCGTCACCACGAACTTCGCCGGCACCGTCAACTGCAAGTCCACCGACCTCTGGCAGTGGGCCCGCGAGCTCGACGTCGTCGCCAACGACCACTATCTGCGCGCCGAGCAGCCCGACAACCACATCGACCTGGCGATGTCCGCCGACCTCGCCCGCTCGGTGGCGGGCGGCGCGCCCTGGATGCTCATGGAGCACTCGGCGGGGGCGGTCAACTGGCAGCCGCGCAACCTCGCCAAGCGGCCCGGCGAGATGCGCCGCAACAGCCTCGCCCACGTGGCGCGCGGCTCCGACAGCGTGCTGTTCTTCCAGTGGCGGGCCTCCAGGTTCGGGGCCGAGAAGTTCCACTCCGGGCTGGTTCCGCACGCCGGGACGGACTCCGGGCAGTGGCGCGAGGTGGTCCGGCTGGGCGCCGACCTGCGGCGGCTGGCCGGGGTGCGGGGGAGCCGGGTGCGGGCCGAGGTGGCGCTGGTCTGGGACTGGGAGTCGTACTGGGCGCTGGAGCTGGACTGGCGGCCGTCGGTGGACCTGTCCTTCCGCGAGCGGATGGACGCCTTCTACGAGGCGTTGTGGCGGGAGCACGTCACCGTGGACTTCGTCCACCCTTCCGCTGATATTTCGGGGTATCGGGTGGTGGTGGCGCCCAGCGCGTACCTGCTGACCGAGGCCGGCGCCAAGAACCTGCACCGCTACGTCGAGGCGGGCGGGCACCTGCTGGTGTCGTACTTCTCCGGCATCGTGGACGAGCACGACGCCATCCACCCCGGCCCCCACCCGGGCGCGCTGCGCGAGCTGCTCGGCCTCTCGGTCGAGGAGTTCCACCCGCTGCGGCAGGACGAGACCGTCCCCCTGACCGCCGAGCCGGGGACGGAGGACCTGCGGGGGCGGATCTGGTCGGAGCGGGTGCGCCCGGCGGGGGCGGTCACCGTGCGCGCCTTCGCCGCCGGCCCCGACGCCGGCCACCCCGCCTTCACCCGGCACGACCTCGGCGCGGGCGCCGCCTGGTACCTCAGCACCGCCCCCACCGGCGGCCGGGCCCTCCGCGACCTGCTCGGCCAGGTGCTCGACCGGGCGGGCGTGTCGCGCCCGCGCGGCCTGCCCGAGCACCTGGAGCTCGTCCGCCGGGGCCGCCACGTGTTCCTCATCAACCACGGCGACGAGCCGGTGACGGTCGAGGGGGTGACCGGCGTCAGCGTGTTCGACGGCGAGCGCTGCGACGGCCGGGTCACCGTCGCGGCCGGCGCCGTCACGGTCGTCGAGGAAACCCCCCGACCCGAAGGAGAACGCGCATGAGGCGCATCCTGACCGTCCTGTCCCTGCTGTTACTCACCGCCGCCTCCCTGGCGGCACAGCCCGCCCAGGCCGCACCGGCGCACGGCCCCGGGGCGCGGCTGGCGATCCGCGGCGCCGACGTCTCCAGCCTCGCCAAGTCCGAGGCGCTCGGCGGCGTCTACCGCGACACGCTCGGCCGCCGCGCCGACGCCCTGCGCGTCCTGTCCCAGGCCGGGCTCAACTACATCAGGCTCAAGGTCTGGGTGAACCCGGCCGACGGCTACAACACCAAGGCGAAGGTGCTCGCCGTCGCCAAGCGGGCCAAGGCCCAGGGGCTGAAGCTGCTCGTCGACTTCCACTACTCCGACACCTGGGCCGACCCCGGCAAGCAGTACAAGCCGGCGGCGTGGGAGCCGCTGAGCTTCGACCGGCTCCGGCAGGCCGTCGCCGACCACACCTACGACGTGCTCGACGCGCTGCGCCGCCAGGGCACCACCGCCGACATGGTCCAGGTCGGCAACGAGATCAACGGCGGCCTGCTCTGGCCCGACGGCTCCAACGCGAACTGGGCGAACACCGCCGCGCTGCTGAACGCCGGCCACGACGCCGTCAAGCGGGTCTCGCCCGCGACCAAGGTCGTGCTGCACCTGGCCAACGGCGGCGACAACGGGTTGTACCGGTGGTGGTTCGACAACGCCGCCGCGTACGGGATCAGGCACGACGTCATCGGGGTGTCGTACTACCCGTACTGGCACGGGACGCTGGAGGGCTTCCAGGCCAACCTCAACGACGTCGCCACCCGCTACGGCAAGCCGATCGTCGTGGTGGAGACCGGCTACCCCTTCACCACGGCCGACGACGACGGCTGGGAGAACCTCATCGGCTCGGCCGAGCCGTACCCCGGCTACCGGTCCACGCCGCAGGGGCAGGCGGCCATGCTGGCGAAGGTCGCCGACATCGTCAGGCAGGTCCCGAACGGTCTCGGCCTCGGCCTGTTCACCTGGGAGGCGACCTGGACCGGGGTGCCGGGCAACGGCTGGGACCCGGCCGACCCGTCCTCCGGCAACGCCTGGGAGAACCAGGCGCTGTTCGACTTCGCCGACCGCCCGTTGCCCGCGATGGCGGTGCTCGGCGGGGTCTGAAGACGGTGACCTGAGAAGGCGGCCGGGCGGCATACCGTGGACGCATGCGCCTGACCGCCTTCACCGACATCTCCCTGCGCATCGTGATGCGGCTGGCCGTGGCGGACGCCGACGAGCTGCTGACCACGCGGGCCGTGGCCGACGCGCTCGCCGTCCCGTACACCCACGCGGCCAAGGCCGTCGCCAGGCTCAGCGAGCTGGGGCTGGTCGAGGCCAGGCGGGGGCGGGGCGGCGGGATGCAGCTCGCCGCGCGCGGCCGCGCCGCGACGGTCGGGAGCATCGTGCGCGCCCTGGAGGGCGGCGACGACGTGGTGGGGTGCGAGGACGCCGTGCCCTGCCCCCTCCGGGCCGCCTGCCGGCTGCGCGGCGCGCTGCGCCAGGCCCAGGAGGCGTTCTACGCCGCGCTCGACGACGTCACGGTCGCCTCGCTGGTCGAGGCGCCGACCGGGCCGGTGCTGCTGTCGCTCACGCCCCCCGGGGAACGGACCGCCCCTCTGGCCAAATAATATGCATCCTAGATACCAATTTGAGGATCTGGGGGTTCATCCATGCTGTCCGAGGAGAGCGCGGCAGCCGTCCGCGCGACGCTGCCCGTCGTCGCGGCCCAGCTCGACACCATCACCGCGCGGTTCTACGACACGATGTTCGCCGACCGCCCCGAGCTGCTCGACGGCCTGTTCAACCGCGGCAACCAGCGCAACGGCGAGCAGCGGCGCGCCCTGGCCGGCTCCATCGCCGCCTTCGCGACCATGCTGCTCGACCACCCGGACGAGCGCCCCGACGAGCTGCTGTCGCGCATCGCGCACAAGCACGCCGCCGTCGGCGTCACCGAGGACCAGTACGTCATCGTCCACAAATACCTGTTCGGCGCCATCGCGGAGGTCCTCGGCGACGCCGTCACCCCCGACGTGGCCGCCGCCTGGGACGAGGTCTACTGGCTGATGGCCGGCGCGCTCATCGCGATCGAGGCCCGCGTGTACGCCGCCGCCGGCGCCGAGGGCGGCCGCACCTGGCGGACCTGGCAGGTCGTGGAGCGGCGCGAGGAGACCCCGGACGCCATGTCCCTGCTGCTGCGCCCGCTCGGCGACGAGCCCGTGCCGCCCGCCCTGCCCGGCCAGTACGTGAGCATCCGCGTCCGCATGCCCGACGGCGTCCACCAGCTCCGCCAGTACACCCTCTCCGGCGAGGGCGACGGCGACGGCGACGGCGGCCTGCGCCGCGTCACGGTCAAGCGGGTCGAGGACGGCGAGGTCTCCGCCCTGCTGCACGCCACCGCCAGGGAGGGCGACGAGCTGACCCTGTCCGCGCCGTTCGGCGACGTCGCGCTGCGCGACGGCGAGGCCCCGCTCGTGCTCGTCTCGGCCGGCATCGGCTGCACCCCGATCACCGCCATGCTCGGCCACCTGGCCCGCACCGGCGACCCCCGCCGGGTGCTGCTCCTGCACGCCGACCGGGACGTGACGAGCCACCCGCTGCGCGCCGACATGGCCCGCCTCGCCGCCGAGGTCGGCGCCGAGCAGGTCCTCTGGTACGAGCGCGACGCCCCCGAAGGCGCCCGCACCGGCCTGATGGACCTGGACGGCGTGGCGATCCCCGAGGGCGCGGAGGTGTACATGTGCGGGCCGGTGCCGTTCATGCGGGCGGTCCGCGGCGGGCTCATCAGGGCGGGCGTGGCGCCGAAGGACATCCACTACGAGGTCTTCGGCCCCGACCTCTGGCTCGGCGCCGCCTGAGCCTCCCGGGCGCGGCGGGTTGGCATGATGGGCCCATGACACCCGACGAGCTGCTCACCACCACCCGCAGCGTCCGCAAGCGCCTCGACCTGGCCAGGCCCGTGCCGATGGAACTCGTCCGCGAGTGCCTGGAGATCGCGCTGCAGGCCCCCAGCGGCGGCAACGCCCAGGGCTGGCACTGGGTCGTGGTCACCGACCCGGAGCGGCGCAAGGCGATCGGCGACTACTACGGCCGGGCCACCCGCGCCTACCTCGCCTCGAAGTCCTCGGCCGGCGCGCTGTTCCAGGACGACCCTGAGCGGGCGGAGGTGCAGCGGCGGGTCTCCGACAGCGCCGCCTACCTGGGCGAGCACATGGGGGAGGCGCCGGTCCTGGTGATCCCCTGCATCGAGGCGGCCAGGCTGCCCGAGGGCAACCAGGCGGGACTCTGGGGGTCGCTGCTGCCGGCCGCGTGGAGCTACATGCTGGCCGCCCGCGCCCGCGGCCTCGGCACCGCCTGGACGAGCCTGCACCTGGTGTACGAGACCGAGATCGCCGAGCTGCTCGGCATCCCGGCCGACGTCCGGCAGGGCGCGCTCATCCCCACGGCCTACTACACGGGCGAGACGTTCAAGCCGGCCCGCCGCCAGCCGCTTGACGACGTTCTTCACCTCGACGGCTGGTGACGGGTTAAGATCACCGGCGTAATCCCCCCATACCCCAAGGAGCCGGCGATGCCCGACAACGAGCAGGAAAGCGCACCACAGGGGATAGACACCAGCAGGCCGAGCGTGTCACGCGTCTACGACTTCCTGCTGGGCGGCACGCACAACTACGCCGCCGACCGGCAGGTCGGCGAGCTGGCGCTGAAGATCGCGCCGGACGCGCCGCAGGCCGCCAGGGCCAACCGGGCGTTCCTGCGGCGCACGGTCCGCCACCTCGCGGGCGAGGCCGGCGTCCGGCAGTTCATCGACGTCGGCTCCGGCCTGCCCACGCAGGGCAACGTGCACGAGATCGCGCAGGCGGTCGCGCCGGGCGCGCACGTCGTCTACGTCGACCACGACCCGATGGTGCAGGTCCACGGCGGGGCGCTGCTCGCCGGCGACGACACGACGGCCGTGGTGCACGCCGACGCGCGCGAGCCGGAGAGCATCCTCGCCGACCCGCGCACGCGCGACCTCATCGACTTCGACCGGCCGGTGGGGCTGCTGATGTTCGGGCTGCTGCACCACCTGGCCGACGAGGAGGACCCGGCCGGGATCGTGGCCCGCCTGGCGGCGCCGCTCGCCTCCGGCAGCCACGTGGTCATCTCCCACTTCCACAACCCGGGCGCGGCCCACCCCGAGGTCGCCGCGCAGGCGGCCGAGGCCGAGAGGCTGTTCAACGAGCATCTCGGCACCGGCCGCTGGCGCACCCGCGAGGAACTGCTGGCCTACTTCGACGGCCTGGAGCTGCTGGAGCCCGGCCTCGTGCCGCTGCCGGAGTGGCGGCCGGACGAGGGCGACGACGCCGGTCTCGGGATCACCTACCACACCTTCGTCGGCGGGGTGGGGCGCAAGCCGTAGCGGCTCACTCCGGCAGCTTGCCCGTGGCCACCACGTCGCGGTACCAGTGGGCGCTGTCCTTCCAGGTGCGCTCCATCGTCTCCCGGTCCACCCTGACGATGCCGAACCGCTTGGCGTAGCCGTGCGCCCACTCGAAGTTGTCCATCAGCGACCACACGAAGTAGCCGCGCACGTCCGCGCCGCCCGCGATGGCCTCGGCCACGGCGGACAGGTGCCGGCGCAGGTAGTCGACCCGGTCGGCGTCGTGGACCAGCCCGTCCTGCCCGACCGGGTCGGGGAACGCGGCGCCGTTCTCGGTGATCATGAGGGGCAGGCCCGGGTAGTCGCGGTGCAGGCGCAGCAGCAGCTCGGTCAGGCCGGTCTCGTCGATGTTCCAGCCCATCTCGGTGTACGGGCCGGGCTGGCGGACGAACTCGACGTCCTCGCAGGCGATCCACGGGGAGGCCGCCCCGTCCTGGTGGCCGTCGGCCGTCTCCTTCGGCCCGGAGCCGTCCCAGTGCCGCACCAGCGTCGGGTTGTAGTAGTTGACGCCGAGCACGTCGATCGGCTGGCGGGCGGTGGCCTCGTCGCCGTCGCGCACGAACGACCAGTCGGTCACCGAGGAGGTGGCCTCGATGAGGTCGCGCGGGTAGGCGCCCTCCAGCATCGGCCCGAGGAAGGCCAGGTTGGACAGGGCGTCCGCCTTGCGCACCGCCACCGCGTCCGCCTCGGACACGCCGCGCACGTGGTGCAGGTTGAGCGTGACCGACATCCGCGCGTCCCTGGCCGCGGTCGAACGCAGCGCCTGCACCGCCAGTCCGTGCCCGAGGTTGAGGTGGTGGACGGCGGCGAGGGCCGCGGCCGGGTCGGTGCGGGCCGGGGCGTGCACGCCGGAGGCGTAGCCCAGGTACGCCGAGCACCACGGCTCGTTCAGCGTGATCCAGGTGTGCACGCGGTCGCCGTACCGCTCGCCCATCAGGCGGGCGTACTCGGCGAAGCGCAGCGCCGTGTCGCGGGCCGGCCAGCCGCCCGCGTCCTCCAGCTCCTGCGGCAGGTCCCAGTGGTAGAGGGTGGCGACGGGGGCGATGCCACGGGCCAGCAGGCCGTCGATCAGCCGGTCGTAGAAGGCCGCGCCCGGCTCGTTCAGCCCGCCGGAGCCGCCCGGCTGGACGCGCGGCCAGGAGATCGAGAAGCGGTAGGCGCCGACGCCGAGCCCGGCCAGCAGGTCGAGGTCGGACTCCAGCCGGTGGTAGTGGTCGCAGGCGAGGTCACCGGTGTCGCCGTTCGCGACCAGGCCGGGGGTGTGCGAGAAGGTGTCCCAGATGGACGGGCCGCGGCCGTCCTCGTTCCAGGCGCCCTCGACCTGGTAGGCGGCCGTGGCGGTGCCCCACAGGAAGCTCTCGGGGAAGGTCGTCATGTTGCTCCTTCAAGGATGATCTCGATCTCGTCGATGTCCGGCCCGGCGGTCGCCCGCGCGCCGCCGGCCTGCAAGTTCCAGGACGTGGCCGCGCCCTCGACGCGCCGGGCCCGCACCCGCTCGCCGTCCCGCGACACCTCGAAGACCGCCCCTGTGCCCCCGTCCACGGTGGGAACGGTAACAGTGCGGTGATCGCCGTCCGCGAGCCGGTACGCCCGCAGGGTCACGCCGTCGGCGTAGTCGTAGTCGGGCCGGTCCTCGCGCGCGCCGACCGGCAGCACCGCACCCGGCCGCACCAGCAGCGGCAGGCTGTCGAAGCCGTGCACCTCGGTGTGCCAGGCGGGACCCGTCACCGTCGCGCCGTCCAGCAGGCGGGTCCACTCGCCGGCGGGCACGTAGTAGGAGACCTCGCCCCCGGCCGACAGCACCGGCGCGACCAGCAGGTCGGGGCCCAGCATGTACTGGGCGTCGAGGTGGTCGCAGGCCCGGTCGCCGGGGAACTCCAGCTGCATCGCCCGCATCACCGGCAGCCCGTCCGTGGTGGCGCGCACCGCGGCGCCGTACAGGTAGGGCATGAGCCGCGCCTTGAGCCTGGTGAACGCGCGCAGCACGGTCACCGACTCCTCGTCGAACAGCCACGGCACCCGGTACGACGAGCTGCCGTGCAGCCGGCTGTGCGACGACAGCAGCCCGAAGGCCACCCACCGCTTGAACACCGCCGGGTCCGGCCGGCCCTCGAACCCGCCGATGTCGTGGCTCCAGAACCCGAACCCGGCCAGGCCGAGCGAGAGCCCGCCGCGCAGCGACTCGGCCATCGCCTCGAACGTGGACTCGCAGTCGCCGCCCCAGTGCACCGGCAGCCGCTGCCCGCCGACGGTCGCCGACCGGGCGAACAGCACGGCGGGGCCGCGCTCGGCCAGCACGTCGTGGACGGTCTGGTTGTAGAGCAGCGTGTAGTAGTTGTGCATGCGCTCGGGGTCGGAACCGTCGGCGTAGGCCACGTCGGTCGGGACGCGCTCGCCGAAGTCGGTCTTGAACGCGTCCACGCCCATGTCGAGCAGCGCGCGCAGCTTGCCCGCGTACCACTCCCGCGCGGCCGGCGAGGTGAAGTCGACCAGCGCCCGCCCCGCCTGCCAGTGGTCGTCCTGCCACACCGTTCCGTCCGGGCGGCGCAGCAGGTGGCCGAGCCGCCGGCCCTCGTCGAACAGCGCCGACGCCTGCCCGATGTACGGGTTGATCCACACGCACATCCGCAGCCCGCGCTCTTTGAGCCGGCGCAGCATGCCCTCGGGGTCGGGGAACGTCTCCGGGTCCCACTCGAAGTCGCACCAGCGGTATTGCCGCATCCAGAAGCAGTCGAAGTGCAGCACGCTGAGCGGGATGTCCCGCTCGGCCATCCCGGACACGAACGACGTGACCGTGGCCTCGTCGTAGTCGGTGGTGAACGACGTGGACAGCCACAGCCCGAACGACCAGGCGGGCGGCAGCGCGGGACGGCCGGTCAGCGCGGTGTAGCGGCGTAGGATGTCGGCCGGCGTCGGGCCGTGGATCACGAGGTACTCCAGCTCGTGCCCCTCGACGCTGAACTGCACCCGCGACACCGTCTCCGACCCCACCTCGAACGACACCCGCCCCGGATGGTTGACGAACACGCCGTAGCCGCGGTTGGTCAGGTAGAACGGGATGTTCTTGTAGGCCAGCTCGCTTGCCGTGCCGCCGTCGTCGTTCCAGATGTCGACGCTCTGCCCGTTGCGCACCAGCGGGCCGAAGCGCTCGCCGAGCCCGTACACCAGCTCCCCGGCGCCGAGCCGCAGCTGCTCGACCAGGAAGTGCCGCCCGCCGGCGTCCTCCATGACGCCGAGGCTCCTGCCGTCGCCGCGGGTCAGCTCCCTGCCGCCCGCGCTGAAGACCAGCTCCCACGGCGCGTCCCTGCGCAGCCGCGCGGTGAGCGCGCCGCTGGTCAGGCTCGCGTGTTCGGCGTCCACCTCGATGCCGGCCGCGACCGGCTCCCCGCGCAGCTCGAAGGCGGGGGAGTCGGGCACCGAACCGGCGAGGTGCACCACGCGGACGCTGATCACGTCCGGCATCGGCGAGGAGACGTCCACGCGCAGGACCGGGCCGTCGATGGTGGCGCCCCGGTGGGTGATCGGGCGGGTGGGCGCGAGGATCCGTAACGACCCGCCCGCCTGGTCCGCCGTGACGTCCTGGATCGTGACGTCGTGGGCCGCGGCGGCGTACGAGGCCCGCACGCCCGGCCGCATCCGCCAGTAACCGTCCTTGAACTTCATCCCGTCCGCCCCAGAGGTGAGAGTCAGGTGCGCCGGCGCAGCGCGGCGACCGCGCGCGGCGGCAGGGTCACGGGGCCGTCGGCGACGGCTCCGGTCAGCAGGTCCTCGCAGCGTCCGCCGGGGTCCACGCGGGCGGTCGCGGCGCCGTGGTTCAGCAGGAACAGCACCTCGCCGCGGCGTACCGCCTCGACGCCCGGCGGCAGCTCGGCGACCTCGCCGCGCACGCCCGCGTCCGCCAGCGCCCGCGCCATGACCTCGGCGAGGGCGGCGGGCTCCGGCAGGGTGGCGACGTACCAGGCGACGCCGTCGCCGGCGCGGTGCCGCAGCACCGCGGGCCGCCCGGCCAGGTCGCCGCCGGTGAACTCGGCCACGGCCTCGGCTCCTTCCGCGGCCATCAGCTCGGTCCAGGTGTGCGCGGTGAACGCCTCCCCTTCGCGCCAGCGGCAGCCGACCTCGCCCGCCGCGGGCAGCCACTCCTCGCCGGAGGCGCCGAGCGCCGCGCGCAGCGGCGCGGGGAAGCGGCCGGTCCGTACGTGCCCGTCCGGGTCCACCACGCCGGAGAACGGGCCGACGACCAGCGTGCCGCCGCCCCGCACGTACGCGGTCAGCGCGTCCGCGTCCTCGTCGGTGACGAGGAACAGGTTCGGCACCACGACCAGCGCGTACCCGCCGAGCTCGGCGTCCGGCGGCACCACGTCCACGGCGACGCCCCGCTCCCACAGCGGCAGGTAGTAGGCGAGCAGCTGCTCGTCGGCCCGCAGCCGGTCGCTCGGCCGGGCCGGCTCCTCCAGCGCCCACCAGCTCTCCCAGCCGAACACCAGCGCCACCCGCGCCGGCACCGGCTGCCCCGCCACCTCGCCGAGCCCGCGCAGCTCCCGCCCGTGCGCGCGCACCTCGCGGTGCAGCCGCGTGTCCGGGCCGGCGTGCGGCACCATCGCCGAGTGGAAGCGCTCGGCGCCGAAGCGGGAGGCGCGCCACTGGAAGTAGCACAGGCCGTCCGCGCCCCTGGCCAGCGCCTGCAGCGACTCCAGCCGGAGCTGCCCCGGCGGTTTGGGCAGGTTGTGCGGCCGCCAGTTGACCGCGCCGGCCGCCTGCTCCATCAGCAGCCACGGCCGGCCGCCCGCCAGGCCGCGCATGAGGTCGTGGACCAGCGCGGTGCGCGCCGGGGCGAGCGGGTCGCCCGGGTCGGGGTAGCAGTCGTTGGAGACGACGTCCTCCTCGGCGGCCCACTTCCAGGCGTCCACCGGCTTGAACAGCCCCATGAAGTTGGTGGTGACCGGGATGTCCGGCGTGTGCTCGCGCAGCACGTCACGCTCGGCGCGGAAGTGGTCGAGCAGCGCGTCGGAGCAGAACCGCTGCCAGTCGAGGCTCTGCGTCGGGTTCACCAGGTACGGGGCCCGCCGCGGCGGCAGGATCTCCGCCCAGCCGGAGTAACGCTGGCTCCAGAACGTGGTGCCCCACGCCGCGTTGAGCGCGTCCAGGCCGCCGTAGCGCCGCTCCAGCCAGGCGCGGAACGCCTGCGCCGAGACGTCGCAGTGGCAGATCTGGCCGTACTCGTTGCCCACGTGCCAGAGGGCGAGCGCGGGATGACCCGCGTAACGGGCGGCGAGGTCGCCTGCGATGCCGAGCGCCCGCTCCCGGTAGACCGGCGAGGACGGGCAGAACTGGTTGCGCGAGCCGTACCAGAGCCGGTGCCCCGAGGCGTCCTCCGGCAGCGTCTCCGGCCGGAGGTGCCCCAGCCACGGCGGCGGCGAGGCGGTCGGGGTGGCGAGGTCCACCGCGATCCCGGCGCCGGCCATCAGGTCCATGACCCGGTCCAGCCAGCCGAAGTCGCGCGCCCCCGGCTCCGGCTCCAGCCGCGCCCAGCTGAACACGCCGACCGTCACCAGGTTGACCCCGGCCTCGCGCATCAGCGCGACGTCCTCGGCCCACACCTCCTCCGGCCACTGCTCGGGGTTGTAGTCGCCGCCGAACAGCAGGCCACGGCCCGCCGTGAGGCGCTCCAACCCGCTCATGCGCCGGCTCGCGGGGGGCCCGAGCTGCCGCCGGGCACCAGGCGGCACGGCACCAGCCGCTGCCGTGGGGGACCGTCGTCCTGGAGCCGGTCGATGAGCATGCGCGCGCCGAGCCGGCCGAGCTCGGCGCTCGGCGGCTCCAGCGTCGTCAGGCTCGGGTGGAACATCGCGGCCGCCCGCGCCGACGACAGCACCAGCACCACCGTCAGGTCCTCCGGGACGCGCCAGCCGCGCGCCGCCACGCCCGCGAGCACGCCGGCCGCCGCGTGGTCGTCGGCCACGGCCAGCGCCGTCACGCCGGGGCGCTCGGCCATCAGCCGCTCGAACGCCTGCCTGCCCTCCTCGGCCGAGCCCGGACGGAAGCCGTCCGCGTAGCCGATGCCCGCCTCGCGGGCGGCCGCGGCGAACTCCGCCGCCATCCGGGCCGCCGGGCCGTAGCCCTCGGCGTACCGGCCGGGGGAGAGGTTGAAGAAGGCCAGCTCGCGGTGGCCGAGCCCGGCCACGTGCGCGACCGCGTCGCGGGCGGTGGCGGCGAAGTCGATGTCGGCGTGGTCGATCGCGTCCGGCTCGCGGGTGCGGCCGATCATCGCGAACGGCACCCCGGCCGCGGACAGGAACTCCGTCCGCTCGTCGTCCAGCCGCACCTCCATGAGCAGCACGCCGTCCACCAGCCCGAGACCGGTGAGGTGGCGCAGCTCGTCGATGGGGTCGGCGCTCTCCGGCGACAGCAGCAGGTGGTAGCCCAGCTCCTTGGCGGCCTCGGCGGCGCCGGTCGCGAAGAGCATCTCCGTGTGGCCGAAGCCGCCGGACGGCGTGGGGAACAGCAGCGCGAGGATTTTGGTCCGCTTGCTCTGCAGGCCGCGCGCCAGCAGGTTCGGGCGGTAGCCGAGCTCGGCGGCGGCCTGCTCGATGCGCCGCTTGGTGGCCGCGGCCACCGGCCGGGTGCCGTTGAGCGCGGCGGAGACCGTGCTGACCGCGACCTGGGCCCGCTCGGCCACATCACGCAATGAGGACATCAGACCCCAGACGGGAGGTTGTCGAAACGTTTCGCATAACCTAAAGTCCGATTTGTGCGGATGTCAACGGGCTTAGTGCCATGAGCGGCCACTGGGTGGACACCTGGACCGCGACGCCCCAGCGGATCGAGCCCGGCGACCTGCCGGCCCCGCCGTACGCGGGCGGCGGCGGTCCAGGCGGCCCCGTCCTGGCGGACGCCACGCTCCGGCAGACCATCAGGGTCTCGGCGGGCGGCCCCCGCCTGCGGCTGCGGCTGTCGAACGCCTTCGGGACCGCGCCCCTGCCCGTGACCAGGCTCGCCGTGGCCCGTCCCGCCGGCGGACGGGCGGGCGTGAGCGCGATCGAGCCGGGCACCTCCCGGCCGCTGACCTTCTCCGGCCGTTCCCACGTCGTCGTGCCGCCCGGCGCGCAGGCGGTGTCCGACCCGCTGGACGTGCCGCTCGCGGCCGGCTCGGTCGTCACCGTCACCGCCTACCTCGCGGACGGCCAGCACGCGCCGGTCACCGGGCATCCCGGGTCGCGGACGACGTCCCATCTCGCGCCCGGCGACCAGTGCGAGGCCACTGATCTCGCCGGGGCGACGCCCGTGGACCACTGGTACCTGCTGAGCGCCGCCGAGGTGCACGCCGATCCAGGGACGTACGCGCTGGTCCTGCTGGGCGACTCGCTGACCGACGGGCGCGGCTCCACCACCAACGGCAACGACCGCTGGCCGGACCGGCTCGCCGACCGGCTCGGAGGGGCAGGCCCTGCCATCGCCAACCAGGCGACGGGCGGCAACCGGCTGCTCGCCGACGGCCTCGGCCCGAGCGCGCTGGCCCGCCTGGACCGCGACGTGCTGGCCCGCAGCGGCGCCCGCTGGCTGATCGTCTTCGAGGGCGTCAACGACCTCGGCGTCGCCGAGCCCTCCCCGGCCGCGCAGAAACGGACGGCCGGGGAGCTGGTCGCCGGCTACGAGCAGATCGTGACCCGCGCGCACGCCGCCGGCCTCACCGTGTACGGGGCCACGCTCACCCCGTTCGGCGGGCACGACTACGACGACCCCGGCGGCTGCAGGGAGGCCGCCCGCCAGGAGGTCAACGACTGGATCCGCACCGGCGGCCGGTTCGACGCGGTGATCGACTTCGACCGCGCGGTCCGCGACCCGGCGGAGCCGCGGCGGCTGCGGGCGGCCTTCGACGGCGGCGACGGCCTGCACCTGAACGCGGCCGGGTACCAGGCGCTGGCCGAGGCGGTGCCCGCCGGGCTGTTCGCGTGGTAAGGGTCAGCGGCGGCTCAGCGCCAGGCTGTGGACCGGGTGCTCGCCCTCGGTCTGCAGCCGGTACTCTCGCCCCGACTTGGCGCGGTTCTCGGCGATCACCCGCTCGGAGGCCGGCTGCTCGCCGCCCATGAGCGCCTCCTGCATCTTCTCGAACCGCTCGTGGGCCTCCTGGACGTAGCCGGTGCCGAGCGTCGTGTAGTCGATCTGGGTGGCCAGCAGGTCGCGCAGGTAGGCCTTGTTCGGCTCGAACGTCACCGGCTGCGGCAGCTCGGGCGCGCACACCTGCTCGGGGTCGCGGCCGTCGTACTTCTTGAACAGCTCGGCCGCCAGCCGCAGGTGCTCCAGCTCCATGTTGAGATGCAGCTCCCAGATGTTCTTCACCTTGGGGTCGGACTCGGTCTCCATGAACGAGTGGTAGAGGTAGCACTCGTTGTACTCGTGGTTGAGCAGCATCTCCCACCAGCTCTCGCCCGGGTCCACCAGGGACTCGTAGTGGGTGACGTGCTCCTCCTCCACCATGCCGATCTCCTGGTAGAGCTGCCGGGCGATCGGCTCCATGTAGGTCGGGCCGACGTTCATGTAGAAGTTCATCGTCTGCTGCTCGGCAGCCATGATCGTCAGCGCGTGCAGCTTGGAGATCGGCGCGGCGCTGGAGCGGTCATAGGGCTCGCGCACGTTGTCCACGGGGTTGCGGTGATGCAGGTACGTCGGCCGTCCCGGCATGACCTCGGTCAGGTTGTCGACGATCTTCTCCGCCTTGCGGTGCTCGATCATCTCGTACAGGTTGGCGTAGCGGTAGAGGTGGTCGAAGTCCTCCAGCACCCCGAACTCGTACGCCTGCCGCAGGTACGGATCCGGCTCCATGCGGGCCACCCACGCGGTCAGATCGACGGCGACCTGCTCGTAGGAGATCGTCGTCTCCAGCACCGAGGACACGCCGGGCAGCAGCCAGTTCACGGCCTTCTGCTGCTGGGCCTCGATGTAGCGGGAGCGGGCCAGCTGCTGCTTCAGCTCGATGTCCGGGCAGTGCCGGGCCAGGTGGTGGCTGAAGAAGATCGCCTCGACCTCGATGCCGTTCATCGTGATGATGCGGCAGAGCGTGTAGGGGTCGCAGTGGTCGGGATCGACGGGGGTCACGTTCAGCTCGCGCCAGTTCCGCAGCTGCTTGTCCAGCGGGATACCCCGCTCCTGCAATGGGTTGAAAGGCATGACGCCGGGCTCCTTGCGTTGGTCGGGAACATCCGGTTTCCGGCGTACCCGGCGCCTTTGCCGACAACCTCCCGTCCTGATCGGCTGAGAGGCTGGAGATGGTAATGCCGCGCCGCAGGTCAGGACACGGTCAGGAGGCGGTGCCGCTCGCCGTACCACTCGACGGTCATCACCGTGGCATCGTCCTGCAGCCGGTCGCCCTGGTGCCGCAGGATCGTCTGGATGAGCCGGCGCAGCGTCTCCGGCGCCGACACGCCGTCGGCCTCGTGCCGCACCACGAAGTCGGTGAAGCGCTCCAGCCCGAACACCTCGCCGCCCGGGCTGCGCGCCTCCACGATCCCGTCGGTGTAGAGCAGCAGCCGGTCGCCGGGTTCGAGCTGGTAGCGCAGCAGCCCCCTGGCCATGCCCAGCCCGAAACCCATCGGCGGATCGGGCATGGGCAGGGTCTCCAGCGTCGCCACCCGCCGGCCGCCGCGGATCACCAGCGGCGGGTGGTGGCCGCGGTTGACCCAGTGCAGCAGGCCGGTCCGCAGGTGCAGCGAGGCGAGGAGGCCGGTCGCGTACCGGCCCCTGAACTGCTTCTTGATCGCGGCGTCCACCGCCTCGCTCACCTCGGGCAGCCCCATGCCCTGGCGCCGGTGGTGCCGGGACGCGGCCATCGCGACCGAGGCGGTCAGCCCGGCCGCCGTGTCGTGCCCCATCGCGTCGAACAGCGACACGTGCAGGACGTCCCCGTCGATCGCGTAGTCGTAGGCGTCGCCGCCCACCTCGTACGCGGGCTCCATGGCGGCGCTGACCACCACCCCCTCGCTCGCGAACGTGCCCGGCGGCAGCAGGCTCCACATGACCTCCGCCGACAGCGTCATCGGCCGGGACCGCACCAGCCGGGCGTAGGAGTCGCTGTGGGGGCGCTTGCTGACGATCAGCACCGCGATCAGCGCGGCGAGCTGCGCGGCCCGCCACTCGGTCAGCTCCGGGTCCTCGTCCGGCACGTCCAGCCCGAGCACCCCGATCCGCTCGGTGCCGTCCAGCAGCGGCAGCCACAGCCGGCGCGGGCCGCCGCGCGTGCCCGGCGTCGCGTACACCTTCGACACCGTGCGGAACGCCCGGCCAGGCAGCGTGGTGTCGATGCCGAGCCGCTCGGGCGGGGGGCCCGCCGCGTCGCGCTGCCCCGGCAGCAGCACCAGCGACTGCTGCTGCAGGTCCGCGACGTAGATCAGGGTGCCGGAGAAGCCCATCATCGCGGCGTGCTCGGCGACCAGGGCCGGCAGGTCCTCCATGGCGGCCAGGTGGCTGGCCGCCAGCAGGCCGCCCAGGGCGCGCTCGCCGTCGCTCCGCATCGACCTCTCCTTTCATGGCGGATGGACGGCTCCTACCCGCGCGGTACGGGATCACCCGGCGGCGGGACCCGCCACCACAGGTGCGTGGCCGACGGGGCCTGCGTGACGCCGAGCCGTTCGAGGGGGACGGGCGCGCCGCCGGGGCGGTCGAAGAGGCGGACGCCGTCGCCGAGCAGGACGGGCGCGACGAACACCAGGATCTCGTCCAGGATCCCCGCCTCCAGGCACTGCCGGGCCACGTCCGCGCCGAGCACGTTGACGTACTTGCCGCCCGCCGCCTCCTTGGCGGTGGCGACGGCGGTGCCGAGGTCGCCGGCGAACACCACGCCGGGCACCGGCTCGGCAGGGGCGTGATGGGTCAGCACGACCTGCGGCCCGCTCCAGCCGCCGCCGAACGCCTGGCCCTCGCCTTCCGTGCCCCGGTGCGGGTCGTCACCGCCGAACGTGCGCCGGCCCACGAGGAGCGAGCCGATCCGCCCGGCGAGGTCGTCGGCGAAGGGATCGGGCCCGAGGTAGGGGGTCAGCCAGGACATGTCGCCGCCCGGCCCGGCGATGAAGCCGTCCAGGGACATCGTCGCGGAGTAGAGGAGTTTGCTCATACTCCATGGGACACCGCCCGCGCGGAGAACTCACCGCGCCCGGTGGGGCTTTACCAGCCGAGTTCGGCGTGGAACGCCGCCCGCGCCTCGGCGAACGCCTCCCGCTCCAGCACCGCCCCCGTGTACGGCCCCTCGGCGACCGGCTCCTCGTGCAGCCGCGCGGGCAGCTCCTCGCGGCCCGCCAGGCCCTCCCTGGCGGCGTAGGCGCGCATCGCGTCCAGCCGCTCCTGCCCGGCCGCCAGCAGCTCCGCGACCGGGAACTCGCGGCCCAGCACGGCGGCGGCCAGCCCGGTCAGCCGGTCCAGCGTCAGCGGCCGGGTGGGGGAGGAGGCGAACAGGCACACGTTGAGCGCGTCCAGGGCGCTCCACAGCCGCAGCAGGCGGGCGGTGCGCGTGCCCCGCTCCGCGTCCAGGCGTCCGGCCGGCGCCGGCTCCGCCCCGATCCTCGCCGCCTCGGGGAAGCAGTACGTCAGCCCCTCCACCGGGTCGAAGTCCAGGTCGTGCTCCAGGGCGTCGTAACGGGGGCCGCCGGGAGCGAGGGCGTAGCCGAGGCCGAGCCCCGGCTGGACGCGCGGGTCGAAGCAGGGCAGCTCGGCGCCCTTGGCCGTCATCGCGTACCGGGCGGCCTCCGGGCCCAGCGCGGCGGCCGCGCGGGCGGCGCCGTCGGCCAGCAGGTCGCCCAGCTCGCCCGTCCGGTGCGCCACGTCCGCGACCAGGCCGGGCAGGGCCGCCGCGGCACCGAAGGCGGGCCCGCCGGGCAGCAGGCCGCGCCCGGCGCACTCCATGGCGAAGGCCAGCGTGCCGCCCAGGCTGACCGGGTCGAGGCCGAGGTCGTTGCAGCGGGCGTTGGCGGCCAGCACGGTGTCGAGGTCGTCGATGCCGAGGTTCCAGCCGAGCGAGGGGAACGCCTCCTGCCCGAGCCCGCCCGAGCGGCGCTCCGGCGCGGACGGCGGGGCGTACACCTTGAGGCAGTCGTTGGGGCAGCCGGGGCAGGCGCCGCGCAGGGTCACCGCGCGGCCCGCGTAGTCGCCCTCCTGGGGGGCGCGCAGACCGGTCGCGGCCGTGACGGAGAAGTTGCGCACGGCGACGTAGCCGGGCGCGGGCGGCTCGCCCGTCCAGCCCGCGAACCCCGGCTCGCCGTGCTGCCAGGCCGCGAGCCGGTTGCCGGGCAGCGCGTCGCGGTAGAAGGCGGCGGCGTCCGCCAGCGCACCGGGATCGGCGACCGCCGCCTCGGCGTCGCCCGCGAACACCAGGGCCTTGAGGTTCTTGGCGCCGAACACCGCGCCGATGCCGTACCGGGCGGCCGGGTGGGCGAGGTCGGTGACGACGCTCGCGTACCTGACCAGGTTCTCCCCGGCCGGGCCGATCGCCGCCACCGAGGCGTCGCGGCCGTGCCTGGCCCTGAGCGCGTCGGTGGTCGCGGCGGTGCCGAGGCCGCGCAGCTCCTCCGCGTCGCGCACGCTGACCTCGCCGTTCGCCACCAGCAGGTACGACAGCCGCGCCGCCCGCCCGGTCACCGCCAGCGCCCGCACCCCGGCGGCCCGCATCCCGGCCGCGAACGGGCCGAGCGCGTGCGACTCCCCGGCCACCCCGGTCAACGGCGACTTGGCCAGGAACACCGCCTTGGCCAGGCCGGGCGCGCGGACCCCGCCGAGCCGGCCGGCGGCCACGAACAGCAGCGCGCGCGGGTCGTACGGGTCCAGTCCTGGCGGCGTGCGCTCGGTCATCAACCGCAGGCCGAGGATCGTCCCGTCGTAGTGGCCGGGCTCGTCGTCGCGGCGCTCGCGTTCGACGGTTCCGCTGGTCAGGTCCACGATGGTCGGCACGGCACAGTACGACATCACACCTCACAGCGCGGGCGCAAACCGGCGCGGGCGCAGGTGCCTGGTGCGGCCGGCGCCGATCCGGGCAGAGGAGAGCCCATGAAACGGTTACTCAAGGTCCTCCTGGCACGCCGCATGGCCGCGACCCCCATCGGCGCGGCGCTCCTCGCCCTCGGCTGGTTGGTGAACCGCCGCCGCCGCAAGAACCAGCCCCGCCCCGGCCCCGCACCCCGGCCCGCCCGCTCCCGCCGCCGCTCCGATCGCCGCCTCTCCCACCGCTGACTACAGGAGCGTGGCTGGGTGACCGGCTCAGCCGGTGCCGAGGCTCCAGAGGCGCAGCCGGCGGTCCGCGCCGAGGGTGGCGACGACCGGGCGGTTCACCGCCTGCTCGGTGAGCGCCAGCGCGCGGATGCCGCCGCCCTCGCCGGAGCCGAACTCGCCGACGATCTCCCCGTCGGCGAGGCTCCAGACGCGCACGAACGCGTCCCCGCCCGACGGCGTGTGCGCCACGACCGCGACCGGCATGCCGCCCAGGACGCCGGTCACCAGCGCGGCGGCGCCCCGGTCGTCGGGGCTGCGGTCGCTGAAGTCCCACTTCTTCCGGCGTTTGCCTGACTTGAGGTCGTACACGCGCAAGGTGGCGTCCTGATGCGTGGAGACCAGCACCGGCCGGCCCTTCAGCTCGTCGCACGCCAGGAGCTCGATGCCGCCGATCTCGCCGGTCTTGAACGTGCCCGACACCACGCCGGTGGACAGGGGACGCACCCGGATCCGGTTCGCGCCGTCACCCGTCACCAGCACGTCGGCGTCGCCCAGGCGGCCGAAGGCCAGGCCGTTGACGCCCTGGAAGTGCTCGGTGCTCGTGGGGCCGATCTGCTTGCCGGTCGTGACGTCCCACAGGCGGACGACGCCGCGCAGGTCGCGCAGGCTGTCGTACTTCTGCGACACCGCGACCACCTGGCCCGCGGCCGTGACGGTCATCGCGATGATCGGGTCGGGGGCCTTGTGCGAGGCCAGGCTCTCGCCGGACGGGCGCCACAGGCGCATGCGGCCGTCGGCGTGCCCGGAGGCGACCACCGGCTCGCCCCGGCTGTTGCCGTACGCGAGGGCCGTCGTCGCCGCGCCGCCGTCGCCGAGCCTGCGGGCCGGGCCGGCGGTGACGTCCCAGGCGACGACGGAGCCGTTGCCGCCGCCGAGCGCCACGAACGGGCCGCGCGCCTCCATCACCGCCGACGGGGCGCCCGTGCCGGCGGGCAGCGCCGCCGGCTCCCCGATCATCGTCCCGAACGGCTCGGCCGCGACCGGCCTGGCGGGCGTTTGTGTCGGCGTCTGGAGGGACGGCTGAGTGGACGAGGGGGTGGCGGAACCGGCGGGGGAGGGCATCCCGGTGGCGCCGGTGTCGGGAACGGGCGGCTGATTCAGCGTCCCGTCGTGGCCTGCCGCGCCGCCGTCCGGCCTGAGCGCGACGAACGCCGACACCGCGGCCGTCGCCAGCGCCGCCGCCCCGGCGCTCAGCACGGCCCGCCGGCTGACCCCCTTGCGCGCGCCCCCCGGCGACGTCTCCGGGCCCGGCATCCCCCCGTGGTACGACCCCTGCGACCCCCGGCCCCGCCCACCAGACCCGCGTCCCTCGACGGTCCCCTGCTCGCGACGCCCTCCGGAACTCCTGTGGCCCTCGGCAACCGGCCGCCCACCGCCCCTCCCCGCCCCACCGGCCCCCGGCCAGGGCCCGACGGGATTCGGCACGGGCACGCCGCCCCCACCGCCCGGCCCAGCGGCAGCAGGCACGGCGGCGTGGCCCGGCGATTGCATGCCCGGGCCGCTGGCGTTGCCCGATGGCACGCCGCTCGGCCTAGCCGTGCCCGGCACAGCGGCGGGGCCCGGCGGAGGCGCGCTCGGCCCGGAGGCGGCCGGCCTGCTCGCATGGTCCGACGGCACCCCGCTTGGCTGGGCGGCGTCCGGCATGGCGGCGTAGCCCGGCGATTGCATGCCAGGTCCGACGGCGGCCGGCCCGCCGGCGTTGCCCGACGGCATCCCGCTCGACTCAGCCGCGCCTGGCAGCGCGGCGTGGCCTGCCAGTGGCGTGCCCTGTCCGGTGGTGCCCGGCGTGGGGGCGGCGCTTGGGCCGGTGGGGGTGGAGCCGGGCAGAGGGGAGGGGACGGCGGGGGCGCGGTGGGTCATCAGGCGCTTCATCAGCTCCGTGGGGGACGGCCGTGAGGCCGGGTCCCTGGCGAAGCACGGGCGCAGCACCTCCGCCAGCCGCTCCGGCACCCCGCCCAGGTCCGGCGAGCCGCTGAGCACGGCGTTGAGGATCGCCGGCACCGTCGCCCCGGCATAGGCAGGCCGCCCGGTGGCCGCGAACACCATGGTCCCGGCCCAGCTGAACATGTCCGACGCCGGCCCGACCCGCTGCCCCTCGAACTGCTCGGGCGACATGTACGTAGGCGTCCCCACCACCCCGGACGCCATCGTCGTCGCGTCCAGCGCCTTGGCGATGCCGAAGTCGATGACGATGGGCCCCTCGGGCCCGATGAGCACGTTGCCCGGCTTGAAGTCGCGGTGCACGATCCCGGCCTGGTGGATGGCGGCCAGCGCGGTCAGCGTGGAGATCGCCAGCCGGTCCAGCGTCCCGCCCGTGCGCGGCCCCTCCGACCGGACGACCTGGTGCAGCGTGTCGCCCGCGACGTACTCGCTCACGATGTACGGCCGCTCGTCCGCCGTCCCCACGTCGAGCACCGCCGCCGTGCAGAACGCCGCCACCCGCCGCGCCGCCTCGACCTCGCGCAGGAAGCCGCGGGTGATCCCGTCGTCGCCGATCAGGTGGCTGTGCAGCAGCTTGACGGCGACCTCGCGCCCGTCGTCGCCGACCGCCTTGTAGACCGTTCCCTGGCCGCCGGAGCCGAGCACGCCGACGAGCCGCCAGCCGGCCACCCGTTCGGGGTCGCCCGGCCGGAGCGGGCGGATCTGCGGCATCCCGCTCCTTCCGCGGACATCTGTGTGAGCGATCCACACGATAGCCAATATCCGCTCGGATGGGCCGATCGGGACGGATGGGTCAGCGGGCGCTGAGGGGGCGCATGTCGGTCCAGACCTCCTCGATGTACGCCAGGCAGTCGTCCTTGCCGCCGCGGAACCCGGCCGCCCGCCAGCCGGCCGGCACGTCCCGGTCCGCGGGCCACACCGAGTACTGCTCCTCGTGGTTGATCACGACCTGGTAGTCGTCCATGCGTCCTCCTTGACCGGCGCCCCGCGTTCGCGCAGGGCCTGGAAACCGATGAGGTCGTCGGGCAGCGCGTCGGGCACCAGCGCGTCGAAGTCCCACAGGACCCGCCGCCGCCTGGCGACCAGCACGCAGGCGGCGATGGCGGCGCCGAGCAGCACGTACAGCAGGCCGATGCCGCGGCCCTCGCCGGTGCCGATGACCCGGCCGACCGTGTCCGCGAGCGCGCCGCCGTCGGCGAGCAGCGGTTCGAGGAGGGACGTGCCGAGCGGCGCGACGACGGCGTACCCGATGGGCAGCGTCGAGAACGCCACGAGCTGGTTGAGCGCGAACACCCGCCCGTGGTAGCGCTGCGGGATCTTCACCTGCACGATCGTCGTGTAGACGCCGTTGAGCAGCGTCAGCGACAGGAACAGCCCGAACACCCCCGCCGTGACCACCACGAGGTCCGGCCGCGCGCCGATCACCACGGCCGAGAGCGCCAGCGTCAGGGTGAACATGAGCTGCCCGCGGAAACGCCGCACCCGCGGCCCGCCCCACACCGCCATGACGAGCCCGCCGACGAACACCCCGAGCCCGCCGGCGAACGACACCCGCCCCACGTCGGCGATCGTCCCCGACGACAGCACCAGCGGCGAGATCATCAGGAACAGCGCGGCCATGAACAGGTTGACCACGGCGAAGAACGTCACCATCCGCCGGAAGCCCTTGTTCCCCCACGAGTAGCGCAGCCCGTTAACCAGCTCGGCGGCCACCGTCTCGCGGCGGCGCAGCGCCATCGTGGCGGGGAAGCGGATGAGCAGCAGGCTGCCGATGGCGATCGCGTAGCTGATCACGTCGAGGGCCAGGATGCCCTCCAGGCCGATGAGCGACATCAGCCCGGCCGCGGCGAGCGGCACGACGAGCTGCGCGACGCCGTTGATCATGCCGACCACGCCGTTGGCGTGGCCGAGGAAACGTTTCGGCACGAGCTGCGGCACGGCCGACTGGTACGCCACCCGCTGGAACGCCAGCGCCACCGACAGGCCGACCAGCAGCGGGTAGATGTGCCACACCTGGAGGTTCCCGGTCCACAGCAGCAGGCCGAGCAGCAGCTGCGTGCCGAACGCGCCCGCGTCGCCGAGCAGCATCACGCGGCGGCGGTCGCTGCGGTCCACGATGGTCCCGGCGAGCGGCGCGACGATCATGCCGGGCACCAGCGCCAGCACCGAGAACAGGGCGAAGTCGACGAGGGAGTCCGTGGTCAGGTAGATCCAGAGGGGGACGGCGAACTCGGTCAGCGCCGAGCCGATGATCGACACCGCCTGCCCGGCCGCCACCGCGAAGAAGCGCCGCATGCTGGGCCGCGGCCCGGCCGCCTCGCGCCGGTCCGGCGTCCCGGGCGCTCCGCGCCGGGGCGGGATCCCGGCGGCCGCCCTCGCCTCGACCGCCGGGACGCCCGCGGTCCGCGACCCGGCACCGGAAAACGCCTCGGAGGGCGCGTCGGAAAACGTTTCGGAGGGCGCGTCGGAGAGCGTCTCGGAGGACACTCCGGTGGACTCCCCGGGAAGTGCCTCCGAGGTCTCGCGGGAGACCCCTTCCAGCCACCACGTCCGCCCGCCGTCGCCGCGCTCCAGCCCGGCCGTCTCCCCGGAGGCGAGCGCGGTGTGCGTCCGGGTCAGGATCTCGGCCAGCTCCCCGGCCCGGTACTTGACGAAGAAGTGCGCGGCCTCGTCCAGCACCGCGCACGCGGTCACCGGCGACAGCACGTGCCACTCGCGGAAGCGCTCCTGGTAGAACTCCATGATCGGGTCCCGCTCCCCGGCCACGGCGATGACGGGCGCGCCCAGCCGGCCGCCGTCCTCCTCGAACAGCCGCGTGAAGTAGCGTTCGGCGGCCCGCGTGCCCTCCCGCCGGTTGCGGACGATCAGCCGCAGCTCCTCGGGGCTCAGGTCCGACACGTCGAGGCCGGCCGCCGTGAGCGCGTTGATCCGCCCCTGGTCGCCGCGCAGGTCGTCCAGGCGATCCCGGAGCCGGGCCGTCCGCCCGCCCGGCCGGGCGAACGGGAAGATCCCGCCCAGGTAGACCGCCTCCACCTCGCGTCCCGAGTCCTGCAGCCGCCGCGCGATCTCGGCGGTGATCATCGCGCCGAGCCCGCAGTGCCCGTACAGCACGACCGGGCCCTCGATCCCGGTCAGGATCTCCTCGGCGCAGCGCCGCGCGACCTCCTCCGGCGGCATCGACTCCTCGCCGAGCTCGTGCCCGGGAACGGCGATCGAGTACAGCGCCCAGTCGCCGGGCAGCGCGTCGGCCAGCGGCTTGTAGATCACCGCGCTGCCGCCCCCGTACGGCGCGCACACCAGCGTGGCCGCCGTCGCGGCGCGCGCGGGCGTGAGCCGCCGCAGCAGCCCGTCGTCCCCTTCGCGGGCCCGCTCGTCCCCGGCGAGCAGCGCCGCCGTCTCCCTGACGGTGGTACGCGTGAACAGGTCCATGAGCGTGACCCGCCGCTCCGGCGCGATCCTGCGCAGCCGCGCCAGCACCCGCATGGCCAGCAGCGAGTGCCCGCCCAGCTCGAAGAAGTCGTCCAGCGCGCCCACCCGGGCGAGCCCGAGCACGTCGGCCCACACCGCCGCGACGGCCTCCTCGACCGGCCCGTCCGGCGGGACGAAGGCGGCGCCGTCGTCCGGGCGGTCGTCCTCGGGGTCGGGCAGCGCGGCGCGGTCGACCTTGCCGTGCGACTTCAGCGGCAGGTGGTCGAGCCAGACGTACCGGGCCGGGATCATGTAGTCGGGCAGCCGCTCGCGCAGCCAGGCGCGCACCTCGGCGGCCGGCGCCCGCGCGCCGCCCTCCACCGGCAGCAGGTAGCCGACCAGGCGGTCCCCGCGCAGCTCGGCCACCGCCTGCGCCACCCCGGGGAACTCGGCGAGCACGGTCTCGACCTCGCCCAGCTCGACCCGGTACCCGCGGATCTTGACCTGCAGGTCGCGGCGGCCCAGGAACTGGAGCGTGCCGTCCGGCAGCCACCGCCCGAGGTCGCCGGTCCGGTACAGGCGGGCGCCCGGCGGGCCGTCAGGGTCGGGCACGAACCGCTCGGCGGTGAGCGCGGGCCGGCCCAGGTAGCCGCGGGCCAGCCGGTCCCCGCCGAGGCAGAGCTCGCCGATCACTCCCACGGGCACCGGCCGCAGCCGCTCGTCGAGCACCCGTACCCGCGCGCCCGGCAGCGGCCGGCCGATCGGCAGCGTCGTCTCCCGCGCCGGGAGCTCCGGGTCCACGGCGAACGTGGTGATGCCGACCGTCGCCTCCGTCGGCCCGTAGTGGTTGACGACGGCGCAACGGCCGCGTCCTGGAGCCTCGTACGCCGCCAGCTCCCGCGCCCACGCCCACGAGGACGCCTCGCCGCCGAGGATCAGTAGCCGGCGCGGCAGCAGCTCGGCGGGCCCGGCCTCGGCGAGCAGCGCGGCCAGGTGCGACGGGGTGATCTTCAGGTAGTCGGCGGGGCTCGTCCGGAAGTGCTCGGCCAGCTCGCGCGCCGACGTACGGGACGGCAGCAGGTCGAGCCGGCCGCCGGTCATCAGCGCCAGGTAGAAGATCGTCACCCCGAAGTCGAAGGCCAGCGACTGCGGCAGCGCGAACGACGCCCCGGGCTCGACCCCGAATCGCTCGCGCACGCCCGCCAGGTATGTCACCACTTCCCGGTGCTGCACGGCGACCCCCTTGGGCCGCCCGGTGGTGCCGGAGGTGTAGATCACGTACGCGAGGTCCGGCGGCCCGATCCCGGCCCCGGCGGGCGGGTCCCCGTCCGGCACCCGGCCGGGGTCGATCTCGATCAGGCCGTCAGGCAGCGCCCCGCGCGCCCCCTCCGAGGTGATCGCCGTGCGCACCCCGGCGTCCTCGACCAGGTACGCGAGCCGCGCGGCCGGCTGCTCGGGATCGAGCGGCACGTACGCCGCCCCGGCCGCCAGCACGCCGAGCAGCGCCACCGCCGTCCCGGCCGACTGCTCCAGGCACACCGCCACCCGATCGCCCGGCCGCACCCCGCGGGCGCGCAGGTGGGCGGCCAGCCGTCGGGCCCGTCCGGCCAGCTCGCGGTAGGTCAGCCGGTCACCGCCGAAGGTCACGGCGGTCGCGTCCGGGGTCCGCCCGGCCTGCGCGAACACCAGCTCGTGCAGCAGCTCCGCCTCCGGAGGCGCGGGCGGCGCGGCGCTCTCCAGCGCGGCCAGCCGGGCCCGCGCGGCCTCCGGCAGGATCTCCAGGCCGGACACCGGCGTGCCCGGCGCGGCCACGGCCGAGCGCAGCAGCGACTCCAGCGACTCCGCCATCCGCTCGGCCGTCCCCGCCTCGAACAGCGCCGTGTTGTAGACGAACGTGCCGTCCAGCCCGCCCCCGGCCGCCTGGTGCAGATACAGGCTCAGGTCGAACCGGCTGGCCACGGTGTCGGCGTGGAACCACTCCAGCTCCAGCGGCCCCGCGTCCACCGGCCGGGCGGTGTAGTTCTGCAGCGCGAACATCACCTGGAACACCGCCGGCCGGCTGACGTCCCGCGTCACGTTCAGCTCGCCCACGAGCTGGTCGAACGGCAGCTCCTGGTGGGCGAACGCGTCCAGCGCCGTCTCCCGCACCCGCGACACCAGCCCGTCGAACGCCGGGTCGCCCGACAGGTCGGCCCGCAGCGCGAGGGTGTTGACGAACATGCCGACCAGGCCGTCCAGCTCCGGCAGCCCGCGCCCGCTCACCGGGCTGCCCACCGCGAACGAGCTCTGCCCCGACCACCGGCCGAGCAGCGCCTGGAACGCGGCGAGCAGCACCATGTACGGGGTCGCCCCGAGCGACTCGGCCAGCGCCCGCACCGCCCCGGCCAGCTCCGCGTCCAGCTTGAACCCGTGGGCCGCCCCCGCGAACGTCTGCTCGGCCGGGCGCGGCAGGTCCGTCGGCAGCTCCAGCGCCGGCACCCCGGCGAGCTGCGCCCGCCAGTAGTCCACGTCCGCCCGGTACGCGGCCGAGCCGGTCCGCTCGCGCTGCCAGAGCGCGTAGTCGCCGTACTGGACGGGCAGCGGCTCCGGCTCGCGGCCGGCCAGCAGCGTGAACAGCTCGCCGAGCACCACGTCCCAGCTCCACCCGTCGGCCACCGCGTGATGGGCCGCGAGCATGAGCACGTGGTCGTCACCGGCGTCCGAAGGGAGCCGGATCAGCAGGACCCGCAGCAGCGGGCCCGTCGCCAGGTCGAACGGCCGGGCCAGCTCCGCCGACACCAGCGTCCGCGCCTCCTCCGGCGTCCCGGCCGCCGCGACCAGGAACTCGGGCGTGGGCTCGGCGTCGATCACCAACTGCGGCGTGCCGTCCTCGGCGGTCGTGAACCGGCTGCGCAGGCTCTCGTGCCGGGCCGCCACCTCGCGCACCGCGCGGCGCAGCGCCTCTTCGTCCAGCTCGCCGGTCACCCGCGCCGTGCAGGAGACGGTGTAGGCGGCGGTGCCGGGCGCGTACTGCTCCAGGAACCACAGCCGCTCCTGCGCGTGCGACAGCGGCGGCGCCGTGCCGGGCGGGCGCGGCGGGACCGTGGTCGCGGCGGCCCGCCGCCGCAGGCGCTGGGCCAGCAGCGCCTGCTTGGCGGGCGACAGGCCGCCGGGGGAGAGCGTGGTCACAGTGCCTCCGTGGGGTCGAGCAGGCGCAGCGCCTCCTCCTCGGACAGGCCCTCCAGCTCGGCCAGCAGGATCTCCTCCGTCGCCGCCGCGAACCCGGCCAGCGTGCGATGCGTGAAGAACGTCCTGATCGGCACGTCCACCTCGACGGTGGCGCGCAGCCGGGCGGCGGCCCGTACGGCCAGCAGGGAGTGGCCGCCGAGCCGGAAGAAGTCGTCGTCCACGCCGACCCGCGCGACGCCGAGCAGCTCGCCCCAGACCTCGGCGACCAGCGCCTCGGCGTCGGTGCGCGGCGCGACGTAGGCGGGCCGCGCGCCGGCCCCGGCGGTGCCGACGGTCGGCGTGGCGGGCAGGCGTTCCAGCCGCCCGTCCGGGTGCCGCCTGACCCGCTCACCGGTACGGACCCCGCCCCGCCACAGCTCCCCGATCGCGTCCGCCGGCACGGGACGACCCCACGGATCCAGCACCCGCTCGCCCGCTTCCGCCGGCCCGCGTGGTCCGTCAGGGGCGGGCAGTTCGGACAAGCGCAGGGAGGGGTCCTTCGCCACGGCTTCGAGCAGCGCCAGGAACCGGCCGGCCAGCCGTGCCGCGGTGGCCGCCGTCAGCACCGCCGCGTCGTGGTGGAAGGCCAGGACCAGGCCGTCGCCGTCCGGCCGGGCCTCCAGCGCCAGGTCGTAGGCGAGGTCGGCGCGGCGCGGCGCGAACGGCTCGCCGAAGGCGGCCTCCGGCGGGGCCTGCTCGCGCACCGTGAGCGTGGTCTGGAACAGCGGCTCGCGGCCGGGGTCCCGCTCCACGCCGAGCGCGGTGACGAGCCGTTCGGGGGAGAGGTCGGCGTGCTCGTCCGCCTCCCGCTCGGCCTCCCGCGTACGCCGCAGCAGCTCGGTGAAGCCGGGGTCGCCGGACAGGTCGCCGCGCAGCACCAGGTGCCGGGTGAGGTGCCCGGCGACCCGGGAGAGCTCGGGCCGCTCCCGTCCCGGCACCGGACGGCCGATCATGAACCCGGTCTGCCCGGCCTGCCGGGCCAGCAGCACCTGGTACGCGGCCAGCAGCACCGTGGAGAGCCCGCCCCCGGCGTCCGCGCCGAGCCGGCGCAGCTCCCCGGTCAGGCCGCCGCCCAGCCGCACCTCGTGGCATGCGGCGGTCCGGGAGGTGACGGCGGGCCGGGGCCGGTCCAGTGGCAGGTCGAGGACCGGGGCCCCGGCCAGCCGGGCGCACCACTGCTCCAGCGCCGGCTCGGCCAGCCGCTCGCGGCGCGCCCGCCAGAGCGTGACGTCGCCCGTCTGCACGGGCGGCGGGGGGAGCTCCCGGCCCTCGTACAGCGCGGCCAGGTCGGCCAGCAGCATCGGCAGTGTCCATTCGTCGGCCGCGATCGGGTGCGCGGCCAGGCACAGCACGTGGTCGTCGGCGGCCAGCCGGATCAGCGCCGCCCGCACCGGCGGGGCCGCCCCCAGGTCGAACGGCTCATCGGCGATCCCCGCCACCAGCTCCTCGGCGGTTCCTGGCCGCGCGGTCAGGTCGTGGCGGGTGAGCGGCAGGGCGTGCCCGTCCTGGACGACGGCGCGCGGCCGGCCCTCGGCGTCGGCCTCGTAGCGGGTGCGCAGGGCCTCGTGCCGGGCGGGCAGCGCCGCGACGGCGGCGGCCAGCGCGTCCTCGTCCAGCGGGCCGCGCAGCCGGCGCGCCTGGCTCAGGTGGCCGGAGGTGTCCCCCTCGAAATACGAGTGCAGGAACCAGAGCCGTTCCTGCGCGGGCGACAGCGGCGGTGCCGTCCCGGCCTCGCGGGGCCGCGGCGGGACGTCCTCGCCCGCCCGCGTCCCCGGCACGGGCAGCGCCGCGCGGTCGATCTTGCCGTTGGGGGTGAGGGGCAGCGCCTCCATGGGGACGACGAGCGAGGGGATCGTGGCGGCGGGGAGCCGTTCGGCGAGGCGTTCCCGCACGTCGGCGGGGGCGTCGCCGGCGACGTAGGCGATGAGGGTGTCCTGGTGGACGGCGGCGACGGCCTGCCGGACGCCGGGCAGGTCCTCCAGCGCCGACTCGATCTCGCCCAGCTCGATGCGGTGCCCGCGGAGCTTGACCTGATTGTCGGTGCGGCCCACGTACTGGAGGGCGCCGTCGGTGCGCAGCCGTACGACGTCGCCGGTCCGGTAGAGCCGCCCGCCCGCCGCTCCGAACGGGTCGGGGACGAACCGTTCGGCGGTGAGGCCGGGCCGGCGGTGGTAGCCGAGCGCCAGGCCGTGCCCGCCGAGGTGCAGCTCGCCGGTGTGCGCCGGCTCGCCGTGCTCGTCCAGCACGTAGACCTGGGTGTTGCCGATCGGCCGGCCGATGAGGACGTGCATGGCGTCCGGCGGCACCTCCCACGCGGTGGACCAGATCGTGGTCTCGGTGGGGCCGTACACGTTGAACAGCCGTCCCGTACGCGCCCGCAGCTCGCGGGCCAGCGGCTCGCTCAGCGCCTCCCCGCCCGCCAGCGCGGTGACCTCCGGGGCGGTGAAGCCCCCGGCGAGCAGCACCCGCCATCCGGAGGGCGTGGCCTGCACGTGCGTGACGCCCTCGGCGCGGACCAGCCCGGCCAGCAGCGCCCCGTCCAGGGCCGCCTCCGGTCCGGCGATCACCGTACGGCCGCCGGTGACCAGCGGCAGATACAGCTCCAGCCCCGAGATGTCGAACGACAGCGACGTGAGCGCCAGCCAGGCGTCGTCCTCGCCGGAGCCCAGGAGGTCGCGCATGGCGACGAGGAGGTTCAGCAGCGCCCGGTGCGGGACCACGACGCCCTTCGGGCGGCCGGTGGAACCGGAGGTGTAGAGCAGGTAGGCGGGATCGTCCGGCTTGATGGTCACATCCGGCTTTGCCGCGCTGTATGCGGATAAATCAGCATCAAGGGAGAGTGCGACGGCGGCGTCGACGGCGGGAAGGCGTTCCCGCAGCTCGTCAGGGACGAGGACCGCCCGCGCGCCGGAGTCCTCCAGCACGAACCGCACCCGCGCGTCGGGATAGTCCGGGTCGAGAGGGAGATAGGCGGCTCCGGCCTTGAGCACGGCGAGCATGGCGGCCAGGGTGCGGGCCGAGCGGCCGGCGTACAGGGCGACCACGTCCCCGCGTCCGACGCCGGCCTCGCCCAGGCGGCGGGCCAGGCGGTTGGCGGTGGCGTCCAGCTCGCCGTAGGTCCAGCGGGCCGCGCCGTCCACCACGGCCACCCGATCCCGGTCCCGCGCCTCGATCAGCGGCAGGAGGCCGGGCACGGCGGGCAGCGGCATCGCGGTGTCGTTCGGGCCGCGTACCAGCCGCTCCCGCTCCTCGCCCGTCACCCTGGTCAACCGCGACAGGCGCGCCTCCGGGTCGGCCACGGCGGCGGCCAGCAGCGCGGCGAAGCGGCGGGCCAGGCCCTCGACGGTCGCCGCGTCGAACAGCGCGGCCTCGTACCCGAAGACCAGGTCCAGCGCGCCCCCGGCGGGCCAGGCGTCGAGCGTCAGGTCGAAGCGCGCCGGCGCGTACGCGGCGTGGAACACCTCGGCCGTGGCCTCGCCCAGTTGCACCGGCGCGCCGTCGTCCTGCGTGTGCAGGATCATCAAGGTCCCGAACAGCTTCCGGCCGTCGCCCACGCCCAGCCGCTCCATCGGCACGTCCCTGTGCGTGAGCGCGCCGAGCACCGACTCCCTGGTCCGCGCCAGCAACTCGGTGAACGCCGGGTCGCCCGACAGGTCGGCGCGCAGCGCCAGCGTGTCGGCCAGGAAGCCGACCAGCGGCTCCAGCTCCACCCGGTCCCGCCCGGCGACCGCCGTGCCGACCGTCAGGTCGTCCTGCCCGGCGTGCCGGCCCAGCAGCGCCTGGTACGCCGCGAGCAGCACCATGAACAGCGTCGTCCCCGTACGCCGGCCGAGCTCCTCCAGCGCCGCGACCGTCTCGCGCGGCAGCCGCGCCCGGTGGAAGGCGCCCCGCCGGACCAGGCCGGGGGAGCGGGGCCGGTCGGCGGGCAGCTCCAGCGGCGGCGCGCCCGCCAGCCGCTCGCGCCAGTACGCCAGCGCGGCCTCGCCCGCGCCGGCCGCCTCCCGCTCGCGCCGCCAGTGGACGACGTCCCCGTAGCCGACCGCCAGGGCGGGCAGCTCGCGGCCGGCGTAGCAGGCGGCCAGGTCGGACAGCAGCACGTTCTGCGACCAGCCGTCGCCGATCATGTGGCTGATCACGACGCACAGCACGTGCTCCGCCGCCGAGAGCCGGATCAGCGTGGCCCGGATCGGGGGCGCGGCGGCCAGGTCCAGGGGCGTGTTCACCCGCTCGGTCACCAGCCGCCGGGCCTCGGCCTCCCGCTCGTCCTCCGGCAGCGCCGACAGGTCCAGCCGCTCGACCGGCACCGGCCCCGGCGGCTCGACCACCGCGACCGGCATGCCGTCCACCTCGGGGAAGCGGGTGCGCAGCGGCTCGTGCCTGGCCGCGACGAGGGTCAGCGCGTCCGTCAGGCGGCCGGCGTCGAGCGGGCCGCGCAGCCGCCGCGCCAGATAGATGTTGTAGGAGGCGTCGCCGGGGTCGAGCCGGTACATGAACCACTGCCGCTCCTGGCTCGGCGACAGCGGCGGCGCGGTGCCCTCGGGGCGCGGCCGGAGCGGCACCGACGGGGCCGCCCGCTCCTCCAGCGCCCGCGCGAACCCCGCCACCGTCGGATGCTCGAACAGCGCCGCCACCGGCGCCTCGACGCCGAGCCGCCGGGTGATCCGCGCCGCCGCCCTGGCGGCCAGCAAGGAGTGCCCGCCCAGCAGGAAGAAGTCGTCCTCCACCCCCAGCTCCGGGGGCAGGCCGAGGACCTCGGCGAAGACCTCCGCCACCGCCCGCTCGGCCGCCGTCCCCGGCGCGGCCCCCGCGCCCGCCTCCGGCGCGGCGGGCTCCGGCAGGGCCTTGCGGTCCACCTTCCCGTTGGGGGTGAGGGGCAGCGCCTCCATCGGTACGACGAGCGACGGGATCATGGCGGCGGGGAGCCGTTCGGCGAGGCGTTCGCGCACGCCGGCGGGGGCGTCGCCGACGAGGTAGGCGACGAGGGTGTCCCGGTGGACGGCGGCGACGGCCTGCTTGACGCCGGGCAGGTCCTCCAGCGCCGACTCCACCTCGCCCAGCTCGATGCGGTGCCCGCGCAGCTTGACCTGGGTGTCGGTACGCCCGAGGTAACGCAGCCCGCCGGGCTCCACGCGCACGAGGTCGCCGGTCCGGTAGAGCCGGCTCCCCGGAGGCCCGAACGGGTCGGGGACGAACCGCTCGGCGGTCAGGGCCGGGCGGCGGTGGTAGCCGAGCGCGAGGCCGTGGCCGCCGAGGTACAGCTCGCCGGTCTCCGCCGGATCGCCGTGCTCGTCCAGGACGTGGACCTGGGTGTTCGCGATCGGGCCGCCGATGGAGACGTCCGTGGGATCCTCGGGGACCTCCCACGCGGTGGACCAGATCGTCGTCTCGGTGGGGCCGTACACGTTGAACAGCCGCCCCGTACGCGCCCGCAGCTCGCGGGCCAGCGGCACGGTCAGCGCCTCGCCGCCGACCAGGGCCGTGACGTGCGGGTCGGCGTACCCGGCGGCCAGCAGCACCCGCCAGCCCGAGGGGGTGGCCTGCACGTGCGTGACGCCCTCGGCGCGGATCAGCCCGGCCAGCCGGTGTCCGTCGCGGGCGGCGGCGGGCTCGGCGATCACGGTCCGGCCGCCCGTGACGAGCGGCAGGTACAGCTCCAGCCCCGAGATGTCGAACGACAGCGACGTGAGCGCCAGCCAGGTGTCGTCCTCGCCGGAACGGAGCAGATCGCGCATGGCGACGAGGAAGTTCAGCAGCGCCCGGTGCGGAATGGCGACGCCCTTGGGGCGGCCGGTGGATCCGGAGGTGTAGAGCAGGTAGGCAGGATCCATCGGATCAACCGCCACCTTTACACTTACCGCGCTATATGCGGATAAATCGTCGTCAAGGGATAAAGCGGACGCCGTGCTGCCGGTGGGCAGGCGTTCCCGCAGTTCGTCCGGCACCAGGACGGTCCGCGCGCCGGAGTCCTCCAGCACGAACCGCACGCGCGCGTCGGGATAGTCCGGGTCGAGAGGGAGATAGGCGGCTCCGGCCTTGAGCACGGCGAGCATGGCGGCCAGGGTGCGGGCCGAGCGGCCGGCGTACAGGGCGACCACGTCCCCGCGTCCGACGCCGGCCTCGGCCAGGCGGCGGGCCAGGCGGTTGGCGGCGGCGTCCAGCTCGCCGTAGGTCCAGCGGGCCGCGCCGTCCACCACGGCCGGCCGGCCCGGGTCCTGCGCCTCGATCAGCGCCGTCATGGTGTCGTTCGGTTCGCGGAGTTCGCGCATGCGCCATCCTTCGTCGGACAGGCGGGGGACAGGCGGAATTCATGGGAACGCTCCCACGGCCTCGTCAGCGTAAGGAGGCTTTCCGGTCGTGGTCAACGACAGTTGAAAATTTGATGGAAATAACTCACGAAACCGGACGATAACCCTTCTAGCTGCGGTTCCTTACAAAGCAGTTTCGGAAACATTACAGAGACTGTTCCCTTGACAATGATGTGTCGTGATTCCAGGCTCGTCCTGGGGGCGTTCCCGGGGTCTGGATTGGGAGCGCTCCCAACAGGACAGCCCTGCCCTCTGAACCTCCGGAGTACGGCAATGACACCGACCGAGGAAGCCGTCATGGGGATCTGGACCGGTCTCCTGAGCACTCCTCCGCGCTCCCTCGCCGACGACTTCTTCGCGCTCGGCGCGCAGTCGCTCACGGTCGTGCGCTTCCTCGCGGAAGTGCAGGACAGGTACGGCGTGGAACTGCCCGTGGACGAGCTGTTCGCCGGTGACTTCACCGTCGCGGCGGCCGCCCGGCTCATCGACGAGACGCTGCTCGGCGAGATCTCCGAGGACCAGCTCGCCGAACTGCTCGACGAGCTGGAAGGCATGTCCGAGGACGAGGTGCGGGCCCTGCTGGACGAGGGCACCCCGCTCGGCGAGTCCTCGCCGTGACGCCCGGCGGCCCGCTCACCCGCGTCCTGCTGGTGGCGCACGGCAGCGACGGCGACGTGCTGCCGTTCGTCCGGCTGGGCGGCGTGCTGCGCGAGCGCGGGCACGACGTGACCCTGCTGACCCACGCCCCCTACCGGAGCCGGGTGGAGGCGGCGGGCCTCGACTTCGTCCCCGTCGACACCCACGACGCCTACGCCCGCTACGCCGCCGACACCGCCCTCCTCCCCGACGGCCTCGGCACCCTCGACTGGCTGTCGTTCTACCGGCGCAACCGGCTGTTCGAGCAGTTCGCGGCCGAATGCCGGGCGCTCGCGGCCCGGGTGGTCCCGGGGCGGACCGTCCTCGCCGGGCGGCACACCTCCGCGCTGTCGGTCCTCGCCGTACGCGAGCTGACCGGCGCGCCGGCGGCGTGGATCGCCGTCGCGCCGATCCAGCCGCTGGCCGCCGAGGTCGCCCGCCACCTGCACCAGCACGTACTCGCGCCCGGCATCGACGCGGTGCGCGGCGACCTCGGGCTGCCCCGCGTTCGCGACTGGCGGGCCTGGTTCTCCTCCGCCGACCTGCGGCTCGGGCTCTGGCCGCGCTGGTTCGACGAGGCCGGCCCGGCCACCGGTCCCGCGACCCGGCTGACCGGCTTCCCGCTGCCCGACGACGGCGCGGCGGACCCCGTGCCCGCCGAGGCGGCCGCGCTGCTGAGCGGGACGGTACGGCCCGTGTTGATCACCGGGGGCACCGGGCGCATGCTGCGGCCCGGGTTCCACGACGCCGCGCTGGCCGGCTGCCGGCGGGCCGGGCTGCCCGCGCTGCTCGTCGCCCCGCACGACGAGACGGTCCCTCGGCCGCTGCCGCCCCACGCGCGGCGCTTCGCGCGGCTGCCGTTCCGCGAGGTCGTCCCCCAGGTCGCGGCGGTGCTCCACCACGGCGGGATCGGCACGCTGACCCGGGCGCTCGCGGCCGGGACCCCGCAGGTGATCCTCGCCCACGGGGCCGACCGGCCCGACAACGCGGCCCGGCTGGAGCAGCAGGGCCTCGCCCGGTGGCTGCCCGAGGAACGCTGGGACGCCGGCGAGGTGGCCGGGGCGCTCAACGCGGCCCTCCGCGACGGCCGCCACCCGCCCAGAACGGGGCCCCGCGACGCCGCCGACGGCCTCGCCCTGGCCGCCGCCCACCTCGAACGTCTCCTCCACGCCCCGGCCCGTCTCGGCGACCCCCTTCCCGATCAGGAGCCGCGGGGTGAGGCCGGGCGCGGGGACGCGGCGAGGCGGCTGGCCGCGCTGCCCGCTGAGCGGCGCAGGCTGGTGGCCGCGCGCCTGCGGCGGCGGGCGGCCGAGCAGGAGGCGTCGTGAGGATCCTGCTGGCGCAGAACCTGATCCACCTGCCGTCCCACGGCGGGGCCAACAAGTCGAACCGCCTCCTCATGGAGCGCCTCGCCGCCCGCGGCCACGAGGTGCACGTGGTGTCCCCGCTCTCCGGCGCCCTCGCCACCGGCCCGTCGCCGGTTCCCGGCACCGGCCCGACGCCGGTTACCGCCAGCGGCCCGTCGCCGGTTACCGCCAGCGGCCCGTCGCCGGTCTCCGGGGCCGGCGCGTCGTCCGGCACTGGCCCGTCGTCCGGCACTGGCCCGTCGTCCGGCACCGGCGCGTCGTCCGGCACCGGCGCGTCGTCCGGCATCGGCGCGTCGTCCGGTGCCGGTGCTTCGTCCGCCCTTGACGAGCTGACCCGCCGGGGTGCCACGCTGGTCACGTCCGACGACCCTGACGAGGTCACCTACCTGCACCGCGGGGTCGTCGTCCACGCCGTGACCGATCCGGCCGCGCTGCCCCGGCGGATCGCGGAGGTGGCGGCGCGCCTCGTGCCCGACTGGACGCTGGTCCCGTCCGACGACCCCGGCCTGGTGGTCCTGGGCGCGGCGCTGCGGGCCACCCCCGGCCGGGTCGTCTACCTGGTCCACACCCTCCAGCAGCTCCCTTTCGGCCCCGGCGCGTTCTACCCGAGCGCGGCCGGCACCCGGATGGTCCGCCGCGCCGCCGGGGTCGTGGCGGTCAGCCGCGCGGCGCGGGACTACTGCCTGCGGCACGCCGGCCTGCACTCCACCGTGATTTATCCGCATATATACGGTGACACCGCCCCACCAGCGGCGGCCCCCACCGCCCCGTACGTCACCATGATCAACCCCTGCGCCTACAAGGGCCTGCCGATCCTCCTCGGCCTCGCCGACGCCTGCCCCGCCGTCACCTTCCAGGCCGTCCCCACCTGGGGCGCCACCGCCGACGAGCGAGCGGCCCTGGCCCGCCGCCCCAACATCCGCCTCACCCCGCCCGCCGACGACCTCGGCCCGATCCTGGACGACGCCCGCGCCCTGCTCATGCCCTCCCTCTGGGACGAGACCTTCGGCTACACCTGCGTCGAGGCCATGCTGCGCGGCGTCCCCGTCCTCGCCGCCGACGTGGGCGGCCTGGCGGAGGCCAAGCGCGGCGTGCCGTACCTGCTGCCGGTCGCCCCCATCGAGCGGTACGAGGCCGCTCCCGGCCACGCCCGCCCCGTCCCCGTCGTGCCCGCCCAGGACCTGACCCCGTGGCTGGCCGCCCTGCGCCGGCTCATGGACGACCCCGCCCACCACGCCACGCTGGCCGGACGCTCCGCGGACGCCGCCCGCGCGTTCGTCCGCGGCCTGGACCCGGACGCGCTGGAGACGTACCTGACCGCGCTGAGCCCGGCGACCGGGAAAGAGCGGCAGGACCCGCACCGGCGGGCCGCGCTGGCGAGGCTCGCCGCCGCCCGCGCCGCCGCGAAGGGAGCAGCCCGATGACCGGCACGATCGTCGAAGGCGTCGAGCACGGCCGCCCGAGCCCGCCCGCCCCCGGCGACCTCGACCGCCTGCTGCTCATCAGGCACTTCGAGAACGCCCTGCTCCGGCTGTTCGGCGAGGGCCTGCTCAGCGGCACCACGCACACCTGCCTCGGCCAGGAGCACGTCCCGGTCGCGCTCAACCCCCTCCTGCGCGAGGACGACTTCACCTTCAGCCATCACCGCGGCCACGGCCACTTCCTGGCCCGCTACGGCGAGGAGGCCGGCGCGCTGCTCGCCGAGATCATGGGCCGCAGGGGCGCGCTGTGCGACGGGGTGGGCGGCAGCCAGCACATCTACCACCGCACGTTCATGTCCACCGGGGTGCAGGGCGAGAGCCTGCCGGTCGCGGTCGGCATGGCGCTGCGGCTGCGCAGGGCCGGGCACGGCGCGCTGGCCTGCGCTTACCTCGGCGACGGCACGTGGGGCGAGGGCTCGGTCTACGAGGCGCTCAACCTGGCCGCGCTGTGGGGCGCGCCGCTGCTGGTCGTCGTGGAGAACAACGGCATCGCCCAGTCCACGCCCACCGAGCGCGGCATGGCCGGCACGATCGAGGGCCGGGTGGCCGGGTTCGGCATCCCGTACCTGCGGATCGACTCGATCGACCTGGCCGCCGTGCGGGCCGCGCTGGCCGGGCCGGTCGCCGCCGTCAGGAAGGACGCGTTCCCGCTGGTGGTCGAGTTCGTGACGCGGCGGCTCGGGCCGCACAGCAAGGGCGACGACACGCGCACCGCCGACGAGCTGCGGCGGGCCAGGGCCGGCGACTGGTACGAACGCTACGCCGCCGCCTTCCCGCGCCGTTTCGCCGAGGCCGACGCGACCTGGCGGCGGCACGTGGACGACCTGGTCGCCGAGGTGTCGGCGCGGCCCCCGGCGCAGTGGACGGTGCGATGAGGGAGCCCGTCCGCGCGGAGCGGGTGTCGGAGCACCTGAACCGCGCGCTGCACGACGTCCTGGCCGCCGACCCCGCCGTCCACGTGCTGGGCGAGGACATCGCCGACCCGTACGGGGGCGCGTTCAAGATCACGAAGGGGCTGTCGTCGCGGTTCGGCGAGCGGGTGCGCTCCACCCCGATCAGCGAGGCCGCCATCGTCGGCGCGGGCGCCGGGCTGGCGCTGGGCGGCGACAAGGCCATCGTCGAGATCATGTTCGCCGACTTCGCCGGGCTCGCCTTCGACCAGCTCGTGAACTTCGCCAGCAAGTCGACCGCCATGTACGGCCGCCCGGTCCCGATGCCGCTGGTCGTCCGCTGCCCGTCGGGCGGCCGGCGCGGCTACGGGCCGACGCACAGCCAGAGCCCGCAGAAGCACTTCCTCGGCGTCCCCGGGCTGTCGGTGCTGGAGCTGACCCCGTTCCACGACGCCCGCGCCCTGCTGGAGGACGCCTTCGCCGCCGGCCGGCCCGCCCTGCTGTTCGAGGACAAGGTGCTCTACACGCGGCGCATGTTCCGCGACGGCGTCGTGGACGAGCTGTTCCGCTACGAGCTCGTGGACGGCCTCGCCCGCGTGGCCGTCGAGGGCGTGGACGGCCACGACTGCACGATCATCGCCCCCGGCGGCATGGCGCACCGGGCGCTGGAGGCGATGCGGGAGCTGCTGCTGGAGCACGACGTGCTGTGCGAGCTGCTGGTGCCCGCCCGGCTCTACCCGTTCGACCTCGGGGGCGTGCTGCCGCGCGGCCGGCACGTGTGCGTCGCCGAGGACGGCGCGGCCGGGGCCACGTGGGGCGCGGAGGTGGCGACCCGGCTGTACCCCGTCCTCTGGGAGCGGCTGGAGCGGCCGATCACGCTCGTCAGCGCGGCCGACAGTGTCATCCCCGCGGCGCCCCATCTGGAGCACGAGGTGCTCGTGCACGCCGACACCATCCGCCTGGCCGTCCTGGAGGTGCTGGCATGAACGCGGTCGTCGTCCCCAAGATCAACAGCAATGACGCCCGCTACCTGCTGGTGGAGTGGGTGGCCGGCGACGGGGCCACGGTGCGGCCCGGCGACGTCCTGGCCCTCATCGAGACCTCCAAGACCGTGGAGGAGCTGGCCGCCGAGCGCGGGGGCGTGCTGCGGCACCGGGTGGCGGCGGGCGCCGAATGCCTGCCCGGCCAGACCATCGCCGACCTCGCGGACCCCGCCGACCCGGCCGACCCGGCCGTGTCCGCCTCCGGGGGCGCGCCGGCGGGCGAGGACCCGCCGGAGGACGGGGTGGTGATCACCGCGCCGGCCCGCCGGCTCATGGCCGAGCTCGGGATCGGCGAGGACGCCGTACGCGCCCTCGGCAGGAAGATCATCCGTCGTGACGACGTGACCACCCTCGCCCAGCCCGCCCCCGTCGAATCCGCCCCCTCCGACCCCGATGCCGAGGAGATCATCTTGCCTGTGTCGCAGCGCCGGGTCGCCGACGTGGTGGCCCGCGCCCACCGGGAGGTCCCGGCCGCCTACACCGTCGTCAAGGTCGACGTGGAGGACGCCCTGCGGCTCGCCCGCGAGCTCACCCCCGCCCTGCGCACCCTGATCGGCCTGCCGGAGCTGCTGGTCAAGGCCGTGGCGGGCCTGGCGGGCCGGTTCGAGCTGCTGTTCGCCACGCCGGTCGGCCCCGGCCGGGTCCGCCGCGCCGCCACCGCGCACGTCGGCGTGACCATGGACGTCGGCAAGGGCCTGTCCGTGCCCGTCGTCCACGACGCCTCCGGCCGCACGCTGCGCGAGATCTCGAAGACGCTGATGGCGTACCGGATGGCGGCGCTGCGCGGCGGCCTGCGCGAGGAGGACCTGTCCGGCGGCAACATCACGCTCACCCTGCACAACGAGAGCACGGTCACGCTGGCCGTCCCCATCGTCTTCCCCGGCCAGCTCTGCGCCCTGTCCCTCGCCGCCCCGCAGCAGGAGCTCGTCCCCGCGGAGGGACCGGCCGGGTTCGCCGTGCGGCACACCGTGCACCTCGGCCTCGCCTACGACCACCGCTACGTCAACGGCCACGACGCGATCGTCTTCCTCGACGCGCTCCGCGCCGCGCTCGAAGCGCCGGCCGGCCTGGCCGCGGACCCCACGTGACGGGCCCGAGCGAGGTGCCCGCCGACCGGCGGGAGCTGATGGCCCGGCTGCTCGCCCGCAAGGCCGCCGCCGCGGCCGTCCCCGTCCTGCCGCGCACCGGCGAGCCGATGGAGTGCTCGCACGAGCAGCGCCGCGGCTGGCTGGCCGCCCGCGCCGCCCCGGAGACCGCGCCGCCGAACGTCACCCTGGGCCTCGCCCTGACCGGCGAGCTGGACCTGCCACGCCTCGCCGCCGCGCTCGCCGCGCTGGTGGCAAGGCACGAGGCGCTGCGCACCCGGTACGTCGCCGCCGACGGCCTCCCGCGCCAGGTGATCCGCCCGGCCCAGCCGGTGCCGCTGGAGCTCGTGGACCTCACCTGCCTGCCGGAGCCCGAACGCGAGCCCGAGGCGCTGGCCCTCGCCCTGGCGGCGGCGGGGGAGCGGTTCGACCTGGAGCGCGGGCCGCTGCTGCGGCTCACCGTGTACCGCGTCGGGCCGCTCGAACACCGCCTCCTCCTGGTCTGCCAGCACATCGCCTGCGACGGGGCCGGCGTGGCGCTGGTCGCGGCCGACCTCGCCGCCGCGTACGCGGGCGAGGAGCTGCCGCCGCCGCCCGCCCCCCAGTACGCCGACTACGCCGCCTGGTCCGTGCGCCGGGCGGCCGAGCGGACGCCGAAGCGGCTGCCGTACTGGAGGGAACGCCTGGCCGGCATCGAGCCCCTGTTCCCGCGCCTGCCCGCGCTCCCGCCCACCGCCGGCCCGATGTCGGCCACGGCGCGGGTGCGGGTCGGGCGGGGCGTCGTGGAGCGGCTGCGCGGCGGAGGGGGCGACGGCCCGGCGGGGGGCGGGCCCGTCACGACCTTCGCCGCGCTGCTGGCCGCGTACCTGGTGCTGCTGCACGAGATCAGCGGCCGGCGCGACCTCGTGACAGGCGCCGTCACCTCCGGCCGTGGCCGCCGCGAGCTGGAGCCGGTCGTCGGCTCGTTCGTCAACCTGGTGCCGCTGCGCGTCGGGCTGGACGGCCTGACCGGCTTCCCCGCCCTGCTCGCCCGCGTCCGCGAGAGCGTGGCGGGGGCGCTCGCCAACGAGATCCCGTTCGACGCGCTCGTCGCCGGGCTCGGGGCGCACCGGCTGCCCGGCGTGCACCCCTCCTTCCAGGCGGCCTTCGTGCACCGGGGCGATCCCGCGCCGCCGGCCGGCTGGGCCGGTCTCGACGTACGCGTGTGGGAGCACGAGGTGGACGACGGCGGCTTCGACCTCGCGCTCACGGCGACGCCGCGCGGCGGGACGCACGAGCTGGCGCTGACCGGCCGCCTGGCCCGCTTCACCGCCGCCGACCTGGCCGTACTCGCCAAACGCCTGGCCGCCGTCGTGGAGCGCCCGTCCCTGCCGTACTGACCGTGCGCCCCGCGGACGACTGTCGCAACGGCGAGGCTCGGCTACAGTGGATGAAATCGGTCAAAAGGCATCTATGGCATAGGGAGGCAGAGCCCGTCCCTGCGGGCTCGCTGTTGTGACAGGTCTCATGAGCGGCCTTGGGCAGGACGGAGCCGACGCCCTGTGGCGTGGCTCCCCGCACCCGGTTCTGGTGGTCGACGCCGCGGGCCTGATCACCCGGGTCAACGACGCCGCCCTGCGGCTGCTGCCCGCGGCGGTGCCCGGCGCGCCCCTGGAGGACGCCGCGCCCGCCTGGCTGTCCCACGCACACGCCCATCTCGGCCCCCGCATCGACGACCTGCGGGAGCGCGGCCCCATCGGGCCGGCCACGTTCGAGGCGCAACCGGTGCGCGAGGGCGGCGCCGTCGCCTGGTGGCTCGCCGACGTCACCGACCTCGAACGCGCCACCCGTGCCCTGCGCCTCGAACGCGAGCGGACCGCCTTCCTCGACACCGCCTCCGGCGAGCTGCTGTCCTCGCTCAACCTCGACCGCTGCATGGAGGTGACCGCCCGCCTGGCCGCCCGCCACCTGGCCGACGCCGCGATGGTCATCCTGCCCCCTTACCGTCGCCGGCACCCGATCGCCTACTGCGGCCCTGACGGCACCGTCGTCCGAGAGGAGCTGGCCGTCGATCCCGAGGCCGTGCCGGGCCTCGCCGAGGCGCTGCAGGGCTACCCGCCCCTGCCCTCCCGCTGGATCGATCCCGCCGCCGCGCCCGGCTGGCTGGCCCGCGACGGGATCGGCGAGGTCGGCTCGATGGTGGTGAGCGCGCTCCCCGGGCACGGCGTCCCCGCGGGCGCGCTCGTCCTGTTGCGCCGCGGCGGCCAGGCCGGCTTCTCGGAGGGCGAGGAGGTGTTCGCCCGGCTGTTCGCGGCCCGCGCGGGGGCCGCCATGTCCGCCGCCCGGCTGTACGCCGAGCAGGCCGCCATCACCGAGACCCTCATGCGCGAGCTCCTGCCGCCCCGCGTCCGCAGCCTGCACGGGGTCGAGGTGGCCGCCCGCTACCGTCCCTCCGAGCAGGCCGCCCGCGTCGGCGGCGACTTCTACGACCTGCACGCCCCCGCCGAGCCCGACGGGGAGTCGCTGGTGGTGCTCGGCGACGTGGCCGGCAAGGGCCTGGAGGCCGCCGTGCTCACCGGCAAGATCCGGCACACGCTGCACGCGCTGCTGCCGCAGGCCGGCGACCACCAGCGGGTGCTCGAATCGCTCAACGGCGTGCTGCTGACCGGCGGCGACCGCACCCGCTTCGTCACGCTCGTCCTGGCCTCGCTGCTGCGGGTCGGCAACCGCGTACGGCTGCGCCTCACCAGCGCCGGGCACGCGCCGCCGCTCATCGTGCGCGCCGACGGCCGCGTCGAGGAGGCCCGCACCAGAGGCACCCTCATCGGCATGCTGGAGCGCGTCACCAGCGTCACCGACACCGTGCTGCTCGAACCCGGCGAGACGTGCCTGTTCTACACCGACGGCATCAGCGAGGCCATGGGCGGCCCGCTGGGCGACGAGATGTTCGGCGACGAGCGGCTGAAGGAGGAGCTGCGGCAGTGCGGCGGCATGCCGCCCGAGGCGATCGCCGAACGGGTGGAGATGCTGGCCTCCCAGTGGGTAAGAGGTGGCGATCACGACGACATGGCCGTCATCGCCATCACGGCGCCGCGCGGCGCGCATCTCAGCGCGGTGGGAGGCAACGGCCGGGGAAGGTTCACCGCATGACGCACACAGACGAGCTCGCCTACGGGCTGCCGGCCTGGCGGGAGAAACTCTGGAACGCCGCCGTCGAGGGCGACGAGTACGCCGCCGCCGACGCCGCGCTCGCCGCGCTCGACTCCGGCATCCCGTTGGAGACCCTGCTGCTGGAGGTCGTCGCGCCCGTACAGGGCCGGGTCGGCAGCGAATGGGAGGCCAACCGGCTCACCGTGGCGCAGGAGCACGCCGCGACCGCCGTCAACGAGCGGGTGCTGGCCGCCGTCGCCCACCACCCCGTGGCCCGCGCCGCCGCCTCCGGCCCGCCCGCCGGGCGGATCGCGGTCGCCTGCATCGACGGCGAGTGGCACGCCATGCCCGCCAGGATCCTGGCGGAGGTGCTGCGGCTGCGCGGCTGGCGGGTCGACTACCTCGGCGCCCAGGTGCCGACGCCGCACCTCATCGCCCACCTGCACCGTACGGCCTGCGACCTGGTCGCGCTGTCCAGCTCCATCCCCGTCCGGCTGCCCGCCGCGCACGCGGCCATCACCGCCTGCCAGGCGACCGGCACCCCCGTGATGGCCGGAGGCGCGGCCTTCGGGCCGGACGGCCGCTACGCCCGCCTGCTCGGCGCCGACGCCTGGGCCCCGGACGGCGGGGCCGCCGCCGACCGCCTGGCGTCGGGCCCGCTGCCCCGCCCGCCCGCGCCCCGCCAGGCCGTGGACGACCTGCCGCACCTGGACGACCAGGAGTACACCATGGTCAGCCGGTCGGCCCGGCGGCTGGTCAGGGACGTCATGAGCGGCCTTGAGGAGCGCGTCCCCGCGATGGCGGCGTACACGCCGCAGCAGCGCCGGCACACCGCCGAGGACATCGCGCACATCGTCGACTTCCTGGCCGCCGCGCTCTACGTGGACGACCCCGAGCTGTTCGGCCGTTTCCTCGGCTGGACGGCGGGGGTGCTGGTCGCGCGCGGCGTCCCGGCCGGTACGCTGCTACCCGCGCTCGACCTGCTCGGCGGGCGGCTGGAGGACTTCCCTCGGGCCGTGGCCGTGATCGCGCACGGGCGGGAGGCCGTCCGCGCCGCGTCCCCGTCCCCCGAACACCCCGGAAAGCTCGCATGACCCCCTTCGCACCCCTCCCGCTGACCCTCGTCCTGGACACGCCCCGCCCGGGGGCGCTGCGCGTCGCGGTCGGCGGCGACCTCGACTACACCACCGCCGAGGAGCTGCTGACCACCGTCGCCGCCGCGTTGGAGGGCGGGAGCCTCACCGACGTGCACCTCGACTGCGGGGAGCTGCGCATCTGCGACTCCAGCGGCCTGTCGGCCCTGCTGACCGTCCACCGGCGGGCGGCGGCGGCCGGGGCGCGGCTGCACCTCGACGACCGGCCGCCCGCGCTGAACCGGCTGCTGGACGTCAGCGGCACCTACGAGCACCTCACGGGCGAGCCCGCCACGTCGGACCGGTGGCACTCCACCACCACCTCCTCCGACTGAGGCCCGGCACGCCGCTGCCGCGGCATGATCCGGGTAGGTTGGCCCACCATGAAGGACCTCCGACCCCCGAACAGCGCCCCGCACGCCGACAGGGGCGCCGGCCCCGCCCGTGGCCGCCGCCCGGTCCGCCTCGCGCTGGTGGCCGCGACGGCTCTCGTCACCGGGCTCAGCGGCTGCGGCGCGACCTCGTCGGCCGATCCGGCGGACACGTCCTCAGCGGCCGGGACGCGGTCCGGGGAGCCGTCGGGCGGGCCGGCCGAGACGCGGCCGACGGAGGGCGCAGGAGCCGCCCGCGCGCTCCCCGCCCCCGGCGAGCCGCTCCCCATGACCCCCGCCAAGCTGGCCACCGCCCTGAGCGAGACGACGGCCGCGCTGAACGCCGCCATCGACCGCTGGAAGCCCGCCAAGGGCGCCCCGCCGCGTGACGTCGAGCTGCTGGCCCTCTACCACCAGCGCCTCTACCGCCACGCCGCCCGCCACCGCTCCCTCGCCGACCGCGCCTTCGCCCGCCTCCCCGCGGCCCTGGCGGCCCAGGCCAGGGACAACGTCGGCGCCATCCGCGAGCTGCTCGCCCTGGCCCGCCCCATCAAGCCGGCCGCGGTGTTCAAGGTCCAGCCGGCCCGCCCGGCCGCCGAGCTGCTCGCCCACTTCAAGCGCGGCGAGCGCCGCTTCGGGGTGGAGTGGGAGGTGCTGGCCGCGGTGATGCTCGCCGAGACGAAGTTCGGCCGGGTCCGCTCCGACAGCCACGCGGGCGCGCAGGGCCCGATGCAGTTCATGCCGGCGACCTGGCGGGCGTACGGGATGGGCGGCGACGTCCAGGACCCCGGCGACGCGATCATGGGCGCGGCCAACTACCTCAAGGCCAGCGGCGCGCCCCGCGACTACCGGCGGGCCCTGCACGCCTACAACCCGTCCCAGGCGTACGTGAACGCCATCCTCCTGCACGCCCGCCAGATGAAGCGCGACCCGCGCGCCTACTACGCCTACTACAACTGGCAGGTCTTCGTCCTCACGACCGAGGGCGAGCGCCGCCTCACCGGCCCGAAGTAGGCGGCTCAGCCTGTCGTGACCCCCGCCGGGCCGTCCAGAGAGGACAGGGCGCGGGCGGCGTGCACCAGCGGCACGTGGCTGAAGGCCTGCGGGAAGTTGCCGACCAGCCGCCCGTAGCGGGGGTCGTACTCCTCGGCCAGCAGCCCGACGTCGTTGCGCAGCTTCAGCAGCCGCTCGAACAGCTCCGTCGCCTCCTCCTTGCGCCCCTGCATCGCCATCACCTCGACCAGCCAGAAGCTGCACGCGAGGAAGGCGCCCTCGCCGCCGGGCAGGCCGTCCACGTCGTTGTCCTCGGCGATCGGGTAGCGCAGGACGAAGCCGTCCGACATGAGCTCCTTCTCGATGGCGGCGACCGTGCCCACCACGCGGGGGTCGTCGGCGGGCAGGAAGCCCACCATGGGGATCATCAGCAGCGCCGCGTCCAGCTCGGACGACCCGTACGACTGGGTGAAGGTGTTGCGCGCGCAGTCGTAGCCCTTCTCACAGATCTCCTTGTGGATGACGTCCCGCAGGGTGCGCCACTTCTCGACGGGGCCGGTGCGGCCGAAGCGCTCGACGTACTTGACGGCCCGGTCGAGCGCCGCCCAGCACATCACCTTGGAGTGGACGAAGTGCCGGCGTGGCCCGCGCACCTCCCACAGGCCCTCGTCGGGCTCGTCCCAGTGCTCCTCCACGTAGCCGAGGAGCTGGCGCTGGATCGTCCAGGCCCGGTCGTCGGGGGGCAGGCCGCGGGTGCGCGAGACGAACAGGCAGTTCATCACCTCGCCGTACACGTCGAGCTGAAGCTGGCGGACCGCCTCGTTGCCGATCCTGACCGGGCGGGAGTCCTCGTAGCCGTCGAGCCAGTCGAGGCGCAGCTCGGGCAGGCGGCGCTCGCCGGCGACGCCGTACATGATCTGCAGGTCCTGGGGCCGGCCTGCGATGGCCCGCAGCAGCCAGGACCGCCAGTCGGCCGCCTCCTCCAGGTAGCCGTTGGAGATGAGCGCGTCGAGGGTCAGCGTGGCGTCGCGCAGCCAGCAGAAGCGGTAGTCCCAGTTGCGCACGCCGCCGAGGTCCTCGGGCAGCGAGGTGGTGGGGGCGGCGACGATGCCGCCGGTCGGCGCGTACGTGAGCGCCTTCAGCGTGATGAGCGAGCGGTTGACCGCCTCGCGGTAGGGGCCGCGGTAGCTGCACCGCGTCATCCAGTCCCGCCAGTACGCCTCGGTCTCGGCGAGCTGCTCCTCGCAGTCGATCGCGGGCGGCATCTCCTCGTGCGAGGGGTGCCAGGTGAACACGAACGGCAGCCGCTCGCCCTCCTTGACGGTGAACGTGGCCCGGTGCGCGTAGTCGCCGCCCTTCAGCGGCACCGGCGCGTGCAGCCACACCGAGTCGGGCCCGCCGATGGCCTGGAGGTGCCCGTTCGTGCGGCGCACCCACGGCACGATCCGGCCGTAGTCGAAGCGCACCCGCAGCACGGTGGAGATCTCCACGGTGCCGCTGACGCCCTCGACGATGCGTACCACGTCGGGGTTGCGGTCACGGGGCGGCATGAAGTCGATGATCCGTACGGTGCCCGTGGGGGTGTCCCACTCGCTCTCCAGGATGAGCGTGTCCGGGCGGTAGCGTCGCCGGTCGGCGTGCTTGCGGCCGGTGGGGCCGAGCCACCAGTGCCCGTTGCGCTCGTTGCCGAGCAGGGACGCGAAGCACGCGGGGGAGTCGAACCTGGGCAGGCACAGCCAGTCGATGGAGCCGTCCCTGCCCACGAGCGCGGCCGACTGCATGTCTCCGATCAGGGCGTAATCCTCGAGGCGCATGCTAAGACGCTACTCGCCGCGCGGGTGGTCCCGCGTCGGAGAGAGCGGGAACCAGCGGGTGAACAGCTGCGTGAGCGGGCCGATGGCCAGCGCGAACACGAGGGTGCCGAGGCCGGCCGTGCCGCCGAGCAGCCAGCCCGCGCCCAGGGCGATGATCTCGATGAGGAAGCGGGCGAGCCGCACCGACAGGCCGAGCCGGGTCAGCCCGGTCATGATGCCGTCGCGCGGTCCCGGCCCCATGCCGGCGCCGATGTAGAGGACGGTGGCGAGGGCGACCGCGCAGACGCCTGCGGCCAGGTACAGGGCCTGGAGGGGGAGCGCGTGCGGGGTCGGCAGCAGCGCGATCGCGGCGTCGGCGAACAGGCCGAGGAACACCACGTTCGCGATCGTCCCGAATCCGGGACGCTGGCGCAGCGGGATCCACAGCAGCATCACCAGCGCGCCGACGGCGATGATGACCGCGCCGATGGACACGCCGGTGCGCATGGCCACCCCCTGGTGGAAGACGTCCCACGGGCTGTTGCCGAGCCCGGACTCCACCTGGAGGGCGATGCCGGCGCCGTACAGGGCGAGGCCGCCGTGCAGCTGGGCCAGCCTGGCCGGGAGGGAACGCGGCAGGGGAAGGGTGATGCTCTCGCTCATAATGGCCCCAGAGTGGCAGGCTTCGGCTTGCAAAAACAGGGCCAATCGCGAAAAGTGGCCCTATGCGGCATCTCTCGGCGGCCCAGGTGGCCCGGCTGGCCGGCGTCGACCCCGGCGCCCGCCCCTACTACCGCGCGCTCGCCGACGGCGTGCGCGCCCGCATCATGGACGGCCAGATCCCGGTACGCGTCCGCATGCCCGCCGAACGCCACCTCGCCGAGGCGCTGCGGGTCAGCCGCACCACGGTCACCGCCGCCTACGACCTGCTGCGCGAGCGCGGCTACCTGGAGAGCCGCCAGGGCTCGGGAAGCTGGACCGCGCTGCCCGACCCGGCCTCCACCGCCGAGAACCCCTGGCTCAGCACCGGCGGCGACGGCCTCATCCAGCTCCACAGCGCCGCCCCGCCCGCGCCTGCGGCGCTGCGCGAGGCGATGCTGGAGGCGGTCGAGGACCTGCCGCGTCACGGCATGGGCAACGGCTACGAGCCCCTGGGCCTGCCGCTGCTGCGGGAGCGCATCGCGGCCCGCTACACCGCCCGCGGCGTGGCCACCCGCCCCGAGCAGATCCTCGTCACCGCCGGCTCCCAGCACGCACTCCACCTCGTGCTCGGCCTGCTCGCCGGGCCGGGTGACGCGGTGCTGGTGGAGTCGCCGACCTACCCGCACGCGATCGAGGCGGCCCGGCAGCGCGGCGCCCGCATCGTCCCGGTCGGGATCTCCCACGAGGGCTGGCGGCCCGACCTGCTCACGGGCGCGATGCGGCAGTCCGGGGCCCGCCTCGCCTACCTCATGCCCGACTTCCAGAACCCGACCGGCGCGCTCATGGACGACGCCACCCGCGCCGCCGTGACCGCCATGGCCCGGCGCCACGACGCGCTGCTGCTCGTCGACGAGACCTGGCAGGAGCTGGCCGTCGACGAGGTGCCGCACACCTCGCCGATGGCCGCCTTCGACACCGACAGCCGGGTGATCAGCGTCGGGTCGGCGTCCAAGCTGTGGTGGGGCGGGCTGCGCGTCGGCTGGGTCCGCGCCACCGCGGCGCTGGCCCACCGCCTCGCCCTGCACCGCGCGGTCGTCGACATCGCCGGCCCCGTGCTGGAGCAGCTCGCCGTCGCGCGGCTGTTCGACCGGCTGGAGGAGACCCGCGCCGAACGCCGCCGCGCCCTGCGAGCCTCGCGCGCCGCCCTGGTGGACGGGCTGCGCGAGCACCTGCCCGGGTGGACGTTCACCGTGCCGCGCGGCGGCGGCTCGCTCTGGGTCCGGCTGAACGGCGACGCCGCGACCCCGCTCGCCGAGGCCGCCGCCGGGCACGGCGTCCGGCTCGCCCCCGGCCCCTGGTTCGGCCTGGAGGGCACGCTGGAGGGCTACCTGCGGCTGCCGTTCACCCTGCCGCCCCAGGTGCTGACCGAGGCCGTGGTCCGCCTGCGCGCCGCCCGCGAGCACGGCCCCGCCGGCCCCGCCCCCGTCCCCGACTCGCTCAGTGCGATGGTGTGAGCCGCGCGCTCACTGGGCGACGCCCTTGGCCATCGGGAAGCGCCAGTTGAACCGCATGGACGTGATGCGCAGCCCGAAGGCCAGCAGCGCCGCGGCGAGGGTGGCGGGCCAGCCGTGCAGCCCGTACGACGACAGCGCCGCCATCACCCCCGATCCGAGCATCGCCGGCACGGCGTAGAGCTGGCGGTCGTAGAGCAGCGTCGGGATCTCCCCGGCCAGCACGTCCCGCAGCATGCCGCCGCCGACCGCCGTGACCACGCCCAGCAGGGCGGCGTGCAGCGGGTTGAGCCCGTACTCCAGGGCCTTCTCGGTGCCGACCGCGCAGAACAGCCCGAGCCCGGCCGCGTCCAGCACCAGGATGGCGGGCATCACCCGGGCCACGTGCGGGTGCCAGAAGAAGACGATCACCGTGGCGGCCACCGGCACCAGGACGTAGCCGAGGCTCTGGAACGCGATCGGCCGCACGTTGAGTATGAGGTCGCGGACCACTCCGCCGCCGAGCGCGGTCATCGAGGCCAGCACCAGCATGCCCACCCCGTCCAGCTTCTTGCGCACGCCCATCAGCGCGCCGGACAGGGCAAAGACGAAAATTCCGACAAGATCCAGGATTTCTGACACGGTGGATTTCTACCGGATCGAGGAGGGAAGGGCCTCCGCGTGGTAGTGCTCGGCCATCAGCACCCGCAACCGCCGCGTGAACATGAACAGCGCCACCCCCGCCACGATCGCCATGACCGCCAGCACCAGGTAGTACGCCGGCTCCGACAGCACCGCGCCGAGCCGCCCCGTCTGCCCGCCGACCGCGTCGCCCACCGACACCGCGATGAACCACACGCCGAGCATCTGGGCCTTGAACGCCTCCGGCGCCAGCTTCGTCGTCACCGACAGCCCGACCGGGCTGAGCGACAGCTCGCCGAACACCTGGATCGCGTACACCAGCACCAGCCACCACACCGACACCCGCCCGGCCTCGGCCAGCGCCGCCGCCACCGCCATGACCACGAAGCTCAGCCCCACCATGACCAGCGCGAAGCCGAACTTCTGCGGCGTGCTCACCCGCGTGCCCAGCCTGACCCAGAGCGCCGCGAACACCGGCACGAAGATCATGATGAGCAGTGGGTTGAACGACTGCGTCGTGGCCGGCTGGATGTGGACCCCGAACAGCGTCAGGTCGGTGTGGTCGGCGGCGAAGGCCAGCAGCTTGCTCGGCGCCAGGTCGTAGATCATCCAGAAGATGGCCGCGGCCACGAAGAGCCAGATGTAGGCCTTCATCCGGTCCCGCTCCTCCTGGGACAGCTCGTGGCTGCCCAGCATGATGTACGAGAAGTAGACGATCGGCACGATGAGGATGACCACGGTGATCGCGATCGTCAGCCGGTCGATCGTGAGCGTGCCGCTCGCCGCCCACGCCGCCAGCGCGGCCACGACCACAGCCGCGCCGAGACCCGCCAGCCGGCCGAAGCGGCGCCGCTCGGCGGGCGTCAGCCGCAGGCCCGGCCGCTCGCCGACGCCGCGCAGCGCGCGCCTGCCCCACACGTACTGGACCAGGCCGAGCGCCATGCCGACGGCCGCCGCGCTGAAGCCGAGGTGCCAGCGGTCGCCGGCGGCCAGCCAGCCGACCACGATCGGCGCGAAGAACGCCCCCAGGTTGATGCCGAGGTAGAACAGCGAGAACCCGGCGTCGCGGCGGCCGTCCTCGTCCTCGGAGTAGAGCCGGCCCACCATGACCGAGATGTTCGGCTTGAGCAGCCCCGTGCCGGCGATGATCAGCAGCAGCCCGAGCCAGACGAAGAACGGCGTCGTCACCGGGATCGCCATGCTGATGTGCCCCAGCATGATGACGAACCCGCCCCAGAACACCGACCTGCGCGCCCCCAGGATGCGGTCGGCCACCCAGCCGCCCGGCAGCGCCACCAGGTAGATGAGCGCGCCGTAGACGCCGACGACCGCCTGCGCCGTCGCGGGCGGCAGGCCCAGCCCCTGGTGGGCCGGCGAGGCGGCCATGAAGGTGTAGAGGATCGCGCGCAGGCCGTACCAGCTGAAGCGTTCCCACATCTCGGTGCCGAAGAGCGTCGCCAGGCCCCACGGATGGCCGAAGAACGTCCTGCCGCTGCCCCGCATCGCCCTGCCCCCACTATGACGGCCCAATGTGACGGCCCCATGTGACGCGTCGCATCCGATCCATCACTCTACGTCAGAGATGCCGCTCTTTCCGGGCAAGGTCTTGCCGCTGTCCGGCCCCTGTGGTGCGATGCAAGCCATTCATGCAAGTGAATACTGACTGGAGGCGCGCCATGGCCGAAGTCCTCGAGGTCCGGGCCGAGATCGAGCAGCAGATCGCCGGCCGTACCGTCTGCGGGCAGCTCGCCGAGCTGGCCGAGCGGCACCCCGACGCCCCCGCCTACTCCGACCCCGGCGAACCCGACTCCGGCGAGGACTGGCGCACGCTCACCTACGCCGAGGCCAGGCGGCGCGTCCTGGAGATCGCGGCCGGCTTCGCCGCCCTGGGCCTCGGGCGCGGCGAGTCCGTCGCGATCATGATGGTCAACCGCAGCGAGCACGTCCTCGCCGACCTCGGCGCCGTGCACGCCGGGGGAGTGGGCTGCACGATCTACAGCACGTTCGCGCCCGAGCAGATCGAGTTCGTCGCCGGCGACGTCGGCGCCCGCTTCGCCGTCCTCGGCGGCCCCGCCGAGCTGGCCCGCTGGCAGCCGGTGCTCGACCGCCTCGGCGGCCTGCGCAAGATCATCATGCTGGAGGGGGCGCCCGCCGGCGACGAGCGGTTCATGGCCTGGACGGACTTCCTGGAGCTCGGCCGCGCCCGGCTCGCCGCCGACCCCGGCGCCGTCGAGGAGCGCCTGCGCGCCGTCACCGCCGGCGACGTGGTCACCGTCCTCTACACCTCCGGCACCACCGGGATGCCCAAGGGCGTCCCGCTCACCCACACCAACGTCTTCTACGAGGTCGCCGCCACCGACCGGCTCACCGCGTTGCCGACCCTCGGCACCCAGATCTCCTACCTCACCTACGCCCACATCGCCGAGCGCATCCTCAGCCTCTACCTGCCGCTGGTGAAGGCGTCCCACGTCTACTTCTGCACCGACCTCGCCAACCTCGGCGCCACGCTGGGGCAGGTCCGGCCGATGATGTTCTTCGGGGTGCCGCGCGTGTGGGAGAAGATGATGGCCCGCCTCCTCGCCGTGCTCGCCGGCCAGCCCGAGGAGCAGCAGGCCGCGGTCCGCGAGGCCATGGCGGCCGGCCGCGCGTACGTCGAGGCCGGTCAGTACGGCCACACGATCACGCCCGAGATCCAGGCCGCGTACGACAAGGCCGACGCCGCCCTGCTCGGGCTCATCCGCGGCATGATCGGCTTCGACCGCGCCCAGTGGACCGCCACCGGCGCCGCCCCCCTCCCGTCCGAGGTGCAGAGCTTCTACGCCGGCCTCGGGCTCAAGGTCATCGACGTGTACGGCATGACGGAGACCACCGGCGCCTTCACCGGCAACAGCCCCGCCTGCTATCGCCTCGGCACCGTCGGCAGGGCCGAGCCCGGCGTCGAGGTGCGCATCGCCGAGGACGGCGAGCTGCTCACCCGCAGCCCGCTCAACACCCTCGGCTACCTCAACCGCCCCGAGGCCACCGCCGAGCTCATCGACGCCGACGGCTGGCTGCACACCGGCGACATCGGCAGCGTGGACGACGACGGCTTCTACCGCGTCGTGGACCGCAAGAAGGAGCTCATCATCACCGCGGGCGGCGAGAACATCTCCCCGGCCGAGATCGAGAACCACCTCAAGCAGCACCCGCTCATCGGCCAGGCGCTCGCCTACGGCGACCTGCGGCCCTACCCGGTCGCCGTCCTCACCATCGACCCCGAGGTGGCGCCCGGCTGGGCGCAGGCGCGCGGCATCACGTACGGCTCGCTCGCCGAGCTCGCCGCGCACCCCGACGTGCTGAAGGAGGTGGAGAGCGCCGTCGAGGCCGCCAACACCAGGCTCGCCCGGGTGCAGCAGGTGAAGAAGTGGGCGCTGCTCGGCACCGAATGGACCGCCGAGACCGAGGAGCTCACCCCGAGCCTCAAGCTCAAGAGGCGGATCATCCACGCGAAGTACGCCGACGTCATCGAAGGTCTCTACTCCGGCTGATCCCGTTTTTCCGGGGCTTTGCCACCAGAGGCGTGTGTCGAGGGTTTGGCCATGACCGGGCGGTTCCTACCGTCTCGATCATGACCAGAGGACTGCTACTCGCCTCGCTCGCGGCGGGGACGCTCGTGGCTCCCGCGTCCGCGTCCACCGCCGCCGTGTCCGCCGCGACCGGGGTGCCCGCCAAGGTGCCCGTCTCCGCGCCCGTGCCCTCCTCGGAGGAGGGGCCCATGATCCGCGCCATCACCGTGCGCCCCGCCGAGCCCGTCGTCGGGCCGCGCGGCTCCGTCCGCCTGGTGATCGACGTGATCGCCAAGGGGACGTCGGGCAAGAACGGCGTCACCGTCAAGGTCGAGCCGGGCGCTCCGCCCGGCCCGGTACTGGCGTCCAAGCCACTGCCCGACGAGCCGGCGGAGACCCCCACCCCCGCCGAGTCGCCGGCCGGATCGCCTGACCTGGAGCCCCCGGCCGAACCCGCGGAAGCGCAGTCCCCGTCGCTGTCTCCCGAACTCGGATACCCCACCCGGCCTTCCGGGGCGAACACTCCCGACGACCTGGCCGGGCTGAGCACTCCCGACGACCTGCCCGAGCTCGACGCCCCGGCGGCTCAGACGGGCCGGGCGGCGCGAAGGGACCGGACGGCGCGAAGGGACCGGACGGCGCAGACGGACCGGGCGGCTCAGACCGACCGGGCGGCTCAGACCGACCGGGCAGTGCCGGCCGCCCCGGCGGCACCGGCTGACTCGGCACCGGCGGGCCTTCTGGCCCCAGGCCGCCCGGCGGCACAGACGGACCGGGTGGCTCAGACCGACCGGGCAGCGCTGGCCGCCCCGGCGGCACCGGCTGGCCCGGCACCGGCTGGCCCGGTGGCCCCCGCCCGTCCGGCGGTGCAGGGCCATCCGGGGACGGCGCATGCGGCGGCGCCGGTCGACCCGCTGGCGCAGGCCATCCCGCTGGCGCAGGCCGAGCCGACCGCTGCCGCGGTGCCGCCGCACCCGGCCCCCTTGGCCCCTCTGGCCCCCCTGGCGGCCGCGACCGGGCACGCCGACACGACCCCCAAGGCAGGAGGCCTGCACCTGCTCCCGCTCACCCGCGCCGTCGCGCCGAGGCCCGCCGCGCAGCGCTCGACCGACGGCTGGGAGACCTGGCGCTTCCTCCCCGACAAGAGGCTCAGCCGCTACTACCCGACCGGCACCTGGACGGTGGCCGCCACCGCCCACGGCAAGGACGACCGGACCGTGACCGAGTACGCCACCTTCCGCTTCCGCCGCGCCACCCGCCTGTCGCCCGTCCGCGTCGAGAAGGCCGGAGCCGGGGCCGGCGGCGCGGTCCGCGTACGCGGTTCGCTGACGCGCGTCGACCCGCGCGGCCTGACCGACTACGGCCCGTTCGGCAGGCAGCGCCTGGAGATCCTGTGGCGCCAGGACTGGCACTCCGACTGGCAGCAGGTCGCCGAGACCGTCACGGACGCCGCGGGCGGCTTCGAGACCAGGATCTACGGCCGGCCGAACGGCTACTGGCGCGTCCGCTTCCCCGGAACCGCTCACTACGCCGCTTACACCTCCAGATCCCGACGAACCATGAGGTAAGGGACTTGTAGCCGAATCGTGACACCCTTTGCCGCAACTTTCCTTGACCTTTACGAGTCAATGGTTGACGTGCCCTATTTGGGGCGCGTAAGTGACGGGGAAGGAATCATGAAGATGCGACGAATCGCAGCCGGTCTGGCGGCCGCCGCCCTGGGCGCCTCGGTGCTCGCCACCGCGGCCACGCCCGCGTTCGCGGACGAGCCGGACACGGACTTCGTCGGCGGCAACACGAGCCTGGCGCTCGACGCCAACCCCGAGCCCGCCTGGCGCGGCAAGCCGATCCGCCTCGACGGCAAGCTGTCCGTGCAGTGCGAGGAGGACTACATCAGCGGGTTCGTGCAGGTGATCCACTCCGACGCCTGCAAGAAGCAGGAGCGCTGGCACCGGCTGGCCTGGAAGCGGATCGTGATCCTCTTCCGCCCGAACGGCACCGGCAAGTGGGAGTACGTCGACTCGGTCAGGACCGGCCGCGACGGCTACTTCCACACCCGCGTCCCGGCCCGTACGTCGGGCACCTGGCGCGCCGTCTTCGAGGGCGCCAGGCACCTGGAGCCGTCGGAGGCCACCGACTACGTCAAGGTGATCGGCCGCCGCCACCACTGAGGCGCCCACTGAGGCATCACTGGGGCCCTACTGGGGCTCGGCCCGCCGGACATGCGGCGACAAGGTGGTTTTGAGTACGGCCGGAACCACGTCGTAGGCTGGCTCTCTGGCGAACGGACTGGAGGTGACGCCCGGTGTTGCGAGACTCGTTCGGACGGGTGGCGACGGATCTGCGGGTGTCCCTCACGGACAAGTGCAACCTGCGCTGTACCTACTGCATGCCTCCCGAGGGCCTCGACTGGCTGCCGAGCGCCCAGCTCCTCACCGCCGACGAGATCGTCCGCCTGGTGGGCGTCGGCGTCCAGCGCCTCGGCATCACCGAGGTCCGCTACACCGGCGGCGAGCCGCTGCTGCGGCGCGAGCTGGCCGACATCGTGGCCCGCACCGCCGCGCTGGAGCCGCGCCCGCAGATCTCGCTGACCACCAACGGCATCGGCCTCGCCCGCCTGGCCGGGACGCTGGCCGACGCCGGGCTCGACCGCGTCAACGTCTCACTCGACACCCTCGACGCGGCCACGTTCAAGCGCCTCGCCCACCGCGACCGGCACGCCGACGTCATCGCCGGCCTCGCCGCCGCCGACCGCGCGGGGCTGCGCCCCGTCAAGATCAACTCCGTGCTCATGCGCGGCGTCAACGAGCACGAGGCCGTCCCGCTGCTGCGCTGGTCGCTGGAGCAGGGCTACGAACTGCGCTTCATCGAGCAGATGCCGCTCGACGCGCAGCACGGCTGGAGCCGCGAGGCCATGGTCACCGCCGACGAGATCCTCGGCCTGCTGTCGGAGGCGTTCGACCTGACGCCGGACGACCAGGAGGAGCGGGGCAGCGCTCCCGCCGAGCGTTTCCTGGTCGACGGCGGGCCTGCGCGCGTCGGAGTCATCGGCTCGGTCACCCGGCCGTTCTGCGGCGCCTGCGACCGCGTCCGGCTCACCGCCGACGGTCAGATCCGCAACTGCCTGTTCGCGACCGAGGAGTCCGACCTCAAGACCGCGCTGCGGGCCGGCGCCACGGACGAAGAGCTCGCGGCGCGCTGGCAGGCGGCGGTCGCCCGCAAACGGGCCGGCCACGGCATCGACGACCCGTCCTTCCTCCAGCCCTCCCGCCCGATGTCCGCCATCGGCGGCTGACCCCGTGCCCACCGACCCGTACGACGGCGCGGAGACGGGCGCCCCGCCCGGCGGTCCCGAACGTGAGGGGTCGGCCGACGGACCTGAAGGTGAGGGGCTGGCCGGCGGACCTGAGCGTAAGGGGCCGGCTGGCGGTCCCGGACGTGAGGGGTCGGGCGGCGTTCCCGGACTTCGGGGGCCGGCCGCGGGCTTTGACGCCGTGGTGCTGGCCGGGGGCGAGGCCAGGCGGCTCGGTGGGCGCGACAAGCCGGGCATCACCGTCGGCGGCCGATCCCTCGTCGAGAACGTCGTCGCCGCCGCGTCCGGCGCCCGCCGCACGATCGTGGTCGGCCCCGAGCGCGCCCTTCCCGGCGTCCGGTTCGCGCGCGAGGACCCGCCGGGCGGCGGGCCCGTCCCCGCCCTGGCCGCGGGCCTGGCACACGTCACAGCCCCCTGGGTGGCGCTGCTCGCCGGCGATCTGCCGTTCCTCACGCGGACGCACGTCGCGGCGCTGCTGGAGGCCGCGCCGCCGGGCGCGGGCGCGGTGATGGTGGACGACGGCGGGCGGGAACAATGGCTGGCGGGCGTCTGGCCGGCCGCCGAGCTGCGGAGCGCGCTCGCCGCCTACGCGGGCCGCTCGCTCCGCGGCCTGCTGGCCCCGCTGGTCGGCGCGCGCCTGACGCCGCCCGGACGTCCCTGGTTCGACTGCGACACGATCAACGACCTGGAGGAGGCACACATGCACGTGCTCAACGAATGGACCGCCCTGGCCTGCAAGGAGCTGGGCATCGACCCGGCCGCCGTGGACCGCGACCAGATCCTCGACCTCACCAAGGAGGTCGCCCACGGCGTGGCGCGCCCGGCCGCGCCGCTGACGGCGTACCTGCTGGGCCTGGCTCAGGGCGCGGGCACCGCGCCCGAGGACGCCGTCGCCAAACTGACCACTTTGGCGAAGAACTGGCCGTCGGCGGCCTCCGGGACGCTGACAGACGGCTGACACTCGAACGAACTCTTGAAGTCAAGCTGACTCCCGCCTGAAGATTTCCTGTGAATAACAGGAGGGGCGGGAGTGAAAACGATTTCGGGAAAGCAGCCCTATCCGACCGGGCCGACGCCGCCGTTCTAGATCATCTGCTGAAGCAGGTTTGACCAGGAAAAGGGCGACGCCGGGTGGTTACGGGGGCAAACCACCCGGCGTCGCTTCATCGGCGTTCCGACGGGGGCCCGGAACGCCGGCACCAGCACTCCGACGGGGGACCGGAGCGCTTGGCTAAAGCGTACACCTACAACCCATGGGATGCGTCAAGACTTAGTCACGACCCGATCTCGCGTCGATGCAGCGGTATCTCGCTTTGGTTAGCCTCAGGGTCCTGAAAGGTAGGAGGCGGGGCGGGCTCGCCCCTCTCATTGGCCCCGATTACCGCTATGTATGGCAAAAACACGGCGCCGGCGATGAACAGCAGCCTGAACGGCCACGGCACGGGCACCACCACCGCGAGGATCAGGCACACCGTGCGGATGCCCATCTGGACGAGGTATCTGATCTCCCGCCGGTGGATGTCCGACGTCAGCGACGGTTTGGCGTCGGTGACCTGGTGGACGTCCACGTTCTTGCGCCACCGCTTCATACCTTCCACGGTAGTCCTCGGAGTACGAGCTCGGGACGGCGCACCCGGGCGGCGGAAGGGGTCATGCGATCATGGCCTTAGGGTAAGGAGGAGAGGGATATGTCGGACCGAACGTATCGGGTCACCGAGATCGTCGGGACCTCGGGAGAGAGCGTCGACCAGGCCATCCGCAACGGGATCAGGCGGGCCTCGGAGACGCTGCGGCACCTGGACTGGTTCGAGGTGACGGAGATCCGCGGCCACATCGACGCGGGGGAGGTCGCCCACTTCCAGGTGGGCATGAAGGTCGGCTTCCGCCTGGAAGACGCCTGAGCGCCCTCTGAGCCCCGCCCACGCACCACCCTGGGGAGTGCGACGGCTGCCCTTGCCGACGCTCAGGCCGCGCCGCCAACCCACCGCCGCTCGGCCCCGGCACCTGGGCGAGGCCCCTTACCGCCGCCCGCCGCAGGACCGGGCCCGGCCGTGCAGGAGTCCAACGGGACCAAGCAGGCCCGGATTCCCGGCGGCTCGCCGCAGGCCCTGCCGTCAGGGAGTTCAGCAGGCAGGCGCTGACCCGGTCGCCTGGCGCAGGCGCGGGCAGGAGGCGCGCCGGAGGCCCGGACCCGGCTGACCGGCCGTTCGGCGTTGGCCTGGGGCAGCTTCGCCGCACCCACCTGGACACCTCGGGCGGGCGCCCGGCCGGGCCCGCCTCCCCGGCCCTCAGGCTGGTTGCCACCCGGGTCCGTGGTTCGGCACGACCCGGGCCCGCCTTCGCGACCCTTCACCCGGGTCGCCTTCCGGCTCTCGGGCCGGTGCCCGACCGGGCCCGAGGGCCGGCTCGGCCCGGGGGGCGGGGGTCAGCTTGCCTGGCTCACGGTGGACATGTTGAAGTCCGGCACTCGGACCGCCGGCATGATCGTGCGCTGGAAGTAGTCGTTCCACTCGCGCGGGAGCGTCCGTCCCTCCGCCCCCACCTCGGAGACGCGTCCGAGCAGGTCGACCGGGCTCTCGTTGAAGCGGAAGTTGTTGACCTCGCCCACGACCTCCCCATGTTCGACGAGGTAGACGCCGTCGCGGGTCAGTCCGGTGACGAGCAGCGTCTGGGGGTCGACCTCCCGGATGTACCACAGGCAGGTGAGCAGCAGCCCGTGCCGGGTGCCGGCGATCATCTCCTCCAGCGACGGCGACGGCGACGGCCCGCCGGCCGGTCCGCGCATGATCAGGTTGTCGACGGCCGGCGTCACCGGCAGCCCGCTCAGCTCCGCCGAGTAGCGGGTCTGGTGCAGCGCCTCCAGCCGCCCGTCCCTGATCCAGTCGGTCGGCCCCAGCGGCAGCCCGTTGTCGAAGACCGAGCTCTCCCTGCTGGAGGCGTGCGCCATCACGAACGGCGCGCACGCGATGCCCGCCGCACCCGGGTCGCTCGACAGCGTCACCGGCAGCGCGCCGAGCTGCTCGCCCACGCGGGTCCCGCCGCCGGGCTTCGAGAACACCGACCGCCCGTCCAGCGCGTCGCGCGCCCCCGCCGACCAGAACAGGTAGATCATCAGGTCGGCCACGGCGCTCGGCGGCAGCAGCGTCTCGTAGCGCCCCGCAGGCAGGTCCACCCGGTTCTTCGCCCACTCCAGCCGCTGGGCCAGCGACGCGCCGAGCGCGTCGACGTCGACGTCGGTGAAGTCCTCCGTGGACACGCCGGTCCAGGCCGACCGCTTGAGGTCGCCCGACTTGGCGTTGAGCTCCAGGCGGCCGGTCGGCTGGTCGTGCCGCAGCCGCACGCCCGTGGACGTGCCGAGGAACGTCGAGGTCAGCCGGTGCTCGGCGAAGCCGTAGAGCCTCCTGCCGCCCGCCTCGGCCGTCGCGAACGCCTCGCCGAGCGCGGGCGCGAACGCCTCGAACACGCCGATGTCGGTGGGCCGTACGTCCTCGTCCCAGTGGGCGGAGGCGGGACCGGCCTCGACGAGCGGGCGCGCGTCCTCGGCCGGCTGGGCGTCCCTGGCCGCCGCGTCGGCCGCCGCCACGACGTCGGCGAGCTGCTCCTCGCGCACCGCCGCCCGCGACACCACGCCGGCCCGGTCGCCCGCGATCGAGATCACCGTCAGCCGGGACGAGCGCGCCACGCCGTTGGTGGTCAGCGTGTTGCCGGCGAAGCGCAGGTTGGCCGTGGACTCCTCGTCCACCAGCACCACGCAGCCGTCGTTCGTGGAGAGCGCCAGGGCCCTTTCCACCATCTCCTGGGGAGTCACTTCCCGCCCTCCTGCACGGTGTTGAGTATCCGTACGCCCCTGAACAGCGCGGACGGACATCCGTGGCTGACCGGGGCGACCTGTCCCGGCTGGCCCTTGCCGCAGTTGAACGCGCCGCCCAGCACGTACGTGCCCGGCCCGCCGACCGCCTCCATCGACTGCCAGAAGTCCGTCGTCGTCGCCTGGTAGGCGAAGTCCCTGACCTGCCCCGCCAGCTTCCCGTGCGAGATGCGGTAGGCCCGCTGGCCGGTGAACTGGAAGTTGTAGCGCTGCATGTCGATCGACCAGCTCTTGTCGCCGACGATGTAGATGCCCCGCTCGACCCCGGCGATCAGCTCGTCGGTGCCCGGCCCGTCCGGCGCGGCCTGGAGCGAGACGTTGGCCATGCGCTGGATCGGCATGTGCCCCGGCGAGTCGGCGAAGGCGCACCCGTTGGAGCGCCCGAACCCCTTCATCAGCGCCATCCGCCGGTCGAGCTGGTAGCCGACCAGGATGCCGTCCTTGACGATGTCGAAGCTCTGCCCCCGCACGCCCTCGTCGTCGTAGCCGACGGTGGCCAGGCCGTGGGTGACGGTGCGGTCGCCGGTGACGTTCATCAGCGGCGAGCCGTAGACCAGCTCGCCGAGCTGGTCGAAGGTGGCGAAGCTGGTGCCCGCGTAGGCGGCCTCGTAGCCGAGCGCCCGGTCGAGCTCGGTGGCGTGGCCGATCGACTCGTGGATGGTCAGCCACAGGTTGGACGGGTCGATCACGAGGTCGTAGTCGCCGGCCTCGACCGACGGCGCGGCGAGCTTCTCGGCCAGCAGCTCGGGCAGGCGGGCCAGCTCGCCCTGCCAGTCCCAGCCGGTGCCCGTCAGGTATTCGAAGCCGCGCCCGACGGGCGGCGCGATCGTCGACATGTCGTCGAAGCCGCTCTCGCCCGCCTTCATGGCGTTGAGCTTGGGGTGCACCCGCACCCGCTGCTGCGTGGTCACCGTGCCGGCCGTGTCGGCGTAGAACTTCTGCTCCTTGACCTGCAGCAGCCGCGCCGAGACGTGGTCGGCGCCCTTGAGCAGGCCCGCCGACCAGTCGGCCAGCAGGGCCACCTTGTCGGCGGACGGCACCTCGAACGGGTCCACGTCGTACGCCGACACCCACACCGCCTCGGCGTGCACCGGCTCGGGCGCCAGCTCGATCGGCTCCCTGTTGATCGGCGCCGACACCTCGGCCACCCGCACCGCCTGCTCCGCGACCCGCGCGGCGGCCTCGGGGGTGAGGTGGATCCCGGCGGCGAACCCCCACGTGCCGCCCTTGACGACGCGCACCGCGTAGCCGAGGTCGTCGGCGTCCGTGGCGCCCTCCAGGCGGGCGTCGTACAGGCTCAGCGTCTCGGCGCGGACGCGTTCGAGCCGGAAGTCGGCGTGCTCGGCGCCGAGGTCCCGAGCGCGTTGCAGGGCGGCGTCCGCGAGCTGCCTGAGCGGCAGTTCCAGGAAGTCGGCATCGATCTGGCGCATGTCCACGATCCTAACCCTGTGATCTTGTCTCACCCGGACAACCGGATACCCGCCGGTAGGGGATAGCGTCTGGTGTCATGGCACGCTCTGTACTCGTCACCGGGGGCAACCGAGGCATCGGCCTCGCGATCGCCCGTGAACTCGCCGCGGAAGGCGACGCCGTCGCGGTCACCTATCGATCGGGGGAGCCTCCCGAGGGCCTGTTCGGCGTGCGCTGCGACGTCACCAGCACCGGCGACGTCGAGGCCGCCTTCGACAAGGTCGAGGCCGAGCAGGGCCCGGTCGAGGTCCTCGTCTCCAACGCCGGCATCACCAAGGACACGCTGCTGGCGATGATGAAGGAGGACACCTTCACCGACGTCATCGACGCCAACCTCACCGGCGCCTACCGCGTCGCCAAGCGCGCCATCCGGCCCATGATGAAGCTCAAGCGCGGCCGCATCGTGCTCATCTCCTCGGTCGTGGGCCTGTCGGGCCAGGCGGGGCAGGCCAACTACGCCGCCTCCAAGGCCGGCCTCGTCGGCTTCGCCCGCTCCCTGGCCCGCGAGTACGGCTCCCGCAACATCACGGTCAACGTCGTCTCGCCCGGCTTCGTCGCGACCGACATGACCTCGGGGCTCGACCAGGACAAGATCGTGGCCAACATCCCCCTCGGCAGGCAGGCCGCCCCCGAGGAGGTCGCGCGCGTCGTCCGCTTCCTGGCCAGCGACGACGCCTCCTACATCACCGGAGCCGTGATCCCGGTCGACGGCGGACTTGGAATGGGGCACTGACGTGGGCATTCTCGACGGCAAGCGGATTCTCGTGACGGGCGTGCTCACCGACGCCTCGATCGCCTTCTCGGTCGCCAAGCTGGCCCAGGAGGAGGGCGCGACGGTCGTGCTGACCGGGTTCGGGCGGCTCAGCCTGGTGGAGCGCATCGCCAAGCGGCTGCCGACCACGCCGCCGGTGCTGGAGCTCGACGTCCAGAACACCGAGCACCTCGACACGCTGGCCGACCGGGTCGGCGAGCATGTCGACGGGCTCGACGGCGTGGTGCACTCCATCGCCTTCGCCCCGCAGACGGCGCTCGGCGGCAACTTCCTCAACACGCCGTGGGAGGACGTCTCCACGGCGGTGCAGATCTCGACGTACTCCTACAAGTCGCTGGCCGTGGCCTGCCTGCCGCTCATGAAGGAGGGCGGCGCGGTGGTCGGCCTCGACTTCGACGCCTCCAAGGCGTGGCCGGTCTACGACTGGATGGGCGTGGCCAAGGCCGGCCTGGAGTCGTGCAACCGCTACCTCGCCCGCGACCTCGGCAAGCACGGCATCCGGGTCAACCTCGTGGCGGCCGGTCCGCTGCGCACGATGGCGGCCAAGTCCATCCCGGGCTTCAAGGAGTTCGAGGACAGCTGGCCGGACCGGGCCCCGCTCGGCTGGGACCTCGCCGACACCCTGCCGGCCGCCCGCGCCTGCGTGGCGCTGATGTCCGACTGGTTCCCGGCGACCACGGGCGAGATCGTGCACGTCGACGGCGGCGTCCACGCCATCGGCGGCTGACACCCGCCACTTTCGAGGCGGCCGCCACCTCTTCAGGCGGCCGCCGCCTCCCCGGCACCCACCTTTTCAGGCGGCCGCCGCCTCCCCGGCGCCGCCGGCTCTCAGGCACCCGCCGCCTCTCCCTTCCGGACGGTCGCCGGGGCCTCGCGTCAGGCGAGGCGCTGGCGGCCGCCGCCCGCGCGGGCCGGCTCGAACGGGATCGACTCGACCGGCTCGGTGCGCTGCCGCCGCTGCTGCACGATGCGCGTGGCGAGCACCGCCGAGCCGAGCAGCGCGATCGTCAGCACGGTGCCGAGCACGTCGGAGGCCGGGGGAGTGGGCCTGACCACCCGCTGGTCCCGCAGCGGCACGGTCAGCTCACGGGCGAACGGGTTGGGCCACAGCAGCTCCACCCGTGGCTCCTCCGGATCGGCGGCGCGGGCGCTCTCCTCGCGCTCCTCACGGCCGTCGTCACCGGCGGGCCGGGGGCGGGCGCTCCCCGAAGGCGGCGCGGTCACGCCCGGCACGGCCGACGCGGTGGCCGAGGCCGTCGGCGTGGTGGCCGGCTTCTTCACCGAGGGCGAGGCGGAACGGTCGCGCCGCGGCGGCGCCGAGGAGGTCGTGCCGGCCCTCGGGACCGGGTCGCCGGCGCACGCGTCCGGCGTGTCGCACCCGTCGTCCTCCTCCTGGCCGTGGGACTTCGTCGTGCGCGTGGCGTCCGGCGAGGGCGCGGCGGTCTCGCCGGAGGTGTCCGCCCGTCCGGTGGGGACGGCCTCGCCCACCCGGCCGAGCACTTCGTCGGTGGTCTTCTCCACGGGCTTGGTCACCGGGTCGGTGAGGCCGCCCGTGAGCGTGTCCACGGTGCCCGTGAGGGTGCCCACCACGTCGCACAGGGTGTTGGTGACCCCCGACAGCAGCCCTCCGTCCCGCGTGCAGTCCTGGGCGCCTGCCGTCGCCGCCACGGCGGGCCCCGCCCCGGGGACGGCCACCAGTGCCACCGCGAGAACTCCGGCCGAGATCGCGGTCCTGCTCCCCATCCGTCCCCTCCTGCGTTGCTTACGGGGAAAATCTTGATGGACGCCGCCCGCGGGCGCACCCGTTCGGCAGGGGAAGTTGCGATTCGGTATCCACTAGTGATACGCGAGAGAGCTTCTTGTTCCCCTCAGTCGAGTGACGAGACGTCGTCCAGTGCCTCGCGGATCTCGATCGGCAGCACGACCTCCTCGGCCGGGAGCACACCCTTGAGCTGCGCGTGCGTACGCGCCCCCACGATGGCCGAGGCCACGCCGGGCTGGTCGCGCACCCACGACAGCGCCACGGCCAGCGGCGAGACGCCGAGCCCGTCGGCGGCGGTCATCACCGCCTCCACCACCGCGCGCGAGCGCTCGTCGAGATAGGGCCGGACGAAGTCGGCGAAGTGCGGCGTCGCCGCGCGCGAGTCGCCCGGGATGCCGGTGCGGTATTTGCCGGTCAGCACGCCCCTGCCGAGCGGCGACCAGGCCAGCACGCCGACCCCCAGATGCGCCGCGGCGGGCAGCAGCTCGCGCTCCGGCTCGCGGGCCAGCAGGCTGTACTCGGCCTGCGCCGAGGTGATCGGGATGCGGCCGGGGATCGACTTCTGGGTGACCGCGGCGGCGGCGAGCTGCCAGCCGGTGTAGTCGCACACGCCGGCGTAGACCGCGCGGCCGGAGGAGACGATCGCGTCGAGCGCGGCCAGCGTCTCCTCCAGCGGCACCTCGTCGTCGTAGGTGTGCAGCTGCCACAGGTCGACGTAGTCGAGCCCGAGGCGGTTGAGCGAGTCGTCGACCGCGGCGATGAGGTGGCGGCGGGAGGCGTCGCGCGTGCGGCGGCCGGCGGGGGTCACCACGGCCTTGGTGGAGATCACCAGCTCCGAGCGGGGCACCGACTCGCGCAGCAGCCTGCCGAGGAGCCGCTCGGCGTCGCCGCCGGTGTAGACGTCGGCGGTGTCCACGAGCGTGCCCCCGGCGTCCAGGAACGTGCGGAGCTGGGCGGCCGCCTCGTCCGCGTCGGTGTCACGACCCCAGGTCATCGTGCCGAGCCCCAGCCGGGACACCGACAGGCCGCTGCGGCCGACATAGCGCTGCTCCATGATCCCGCCAGGTTACCGCCCTGGTGGCCGCGACGTCGTGATAGACGCCGTACGGGGCACGGACGCGCTCTCCGGGCCCGCCCGTCCCGGTGCCGGGCCGGATGCCGGTTTCGACACTGTGATCGAGGGCTGCGACACTTGCCCGGTGACCACGCTGCTTCTGGCCCGCCACGGGCTGACGGACCTCACCGGCCCGGTGCTGGCCGGCCGGACCCCGGGCGTGCGGCTGAGCGAGGCGGGGCGGGCGCAGGCCGTGGCGCTGGCCGGGCGCATCGCCGGCGTCCGGCTCGACGCGATCGTCTCCAGCCCGCTCGAACGCTGCCAGGAGACGGCCGCGGCGGTGGCGGCGGGCCGCGACCTGCCGGTGCGGACGGACGAACGTTTCATCGAGTGCGGCTACGGCGAATGGACCGGCCGGCCGCTGAAGGAGCTCGCCAAGGAGCCGCTGTGGCAGGTCGTGCAGGCCCACCCGAGCGCGGCGGCGTTCCCCGGCGGGGAGTCGGTGGCGGACATGCAGCACCGGGCCGTCGCGGCCGTGCGGGAGTGGAACCGGCGCCTGGGGGAGAAGGGCGTCTACCTCGTCTGCAGCCACGGCGACGTGATCAAGTCGATCGTCGCCGACGCCCTGGGGCTCCATCTCGACCAGTTCCAGCGGATCACGGCCGACCCGGCGGCCCTCACCGTCATTCGCTACGCCCCCCTGCGTCCCTTTGTTCTCAGGCTCAACGATATGGGGGAATTGCGGCTCCCTGAGGATTCGGAGGAGAAAGACGGGGGAGAAAATCACACCGGGAGCGATGCCGCCGTCGGCGGCGGACCCGGAACCACGTAAGGTCAGGCTATGCCGGTCTTCGACTACGACCCACCAGAGAGGTTCGTCGCCGGCGCCCTGGGGCAGCCGGGCGCGCGGGTCTTCTATCTGCAGGCCAGGGCCGAGGGCAGACTGACCACGGTGGCGCTGGAGAAACTGCAGGTCGCCGCGCTCGCCGGCCGGCTCGACGAGCTCCTCGACGAGGTGCTGCGGCTCAGCGGGGGCACCGCCCACGTGCCCGCCGTGGCGCCGGCCGAGCTGACCGACGACGCCCCGCTCGACGTGCCCCTGGCCGAGGACTTCCGGGTCGGCACGATGGCGCTGGCGTGGGACGCCGAGCGGTCGCAGGTGGTGATCGAGGCGCAGGAGGTCGTCGACGAGGACGACGTCGACGGCTCCGATCCCGCGATGCTCCGGGTGCGGATCAGCGCGGGAGCCGCGCGCGCGTTCACCAAACGGGCCCTGCAGATCGTCGCGGCGGGCCGGCCGCCGTGCCCCCTGTGCGGGCAGCCGCTCGACGCCAAGGGACACATCTGCGTACGCCTCAACGGATATCGCGGGGGTGAGGCGGCTTCATGACCGCTCCGGAGAGCGAACCGGCCGTCAAGCCGTCCAGTCCACCGGGCATGAACGAGGAAGAGGCCCTCGCCCTGCTGCGCGACGGCCGGCTGGAGGTGGCGGGCCGCCTGGTCGAGGCCACCAACATGACGCTCTACTGCTCGGTCACGCTGGGCGAGCGCACGGCGGCGTGCGTGTACAAGCCCGTACGCGGCGAGCGCCCCCTGTGGGACTTCCCCGATGGCACGCTGGCCGCCCGCGAGGTGGCCGCCTACGAGGTCTCCCGTGCCACCGGCTGGCGCATCGTGCCGCCCACCGTCTACCGCGAGGGCCCGTTCGGTCCCGGCATGTGCCAGCTCTGGATCGACACCGAGCGCGAGATCGACCTCATGCGCCTGGTCAAGAGCCGCAACCCGGTCGTGCGCAGGATGGCGGTCTTCGACGCGATCGTCAACAACGCCGACCGCAAGGGCGGCCACCTGCTGCCGCTGCCCACGGGCCACGTCTACGGCGTCGACCACGGCGTGTGCTTCTCCGTCGAGGACAAACTGCGCACCGTGCTGTGGCAGTGGCGCGGCAAGCCGCTCTCCCGCGAGGCCGTCGCCGTGCTGGCCAAGCTGGAGCGCGACCTGGAGTCGGGCACCCTCGGCAGGCGGCTGCGCGAGCTGCTCACGCTGGCCGAGGTGGAGGCCACCTGGCAGCGGGTGCGGCGGCTGCTCGACACCGGGGTGCATCCCTACCCGTCGGAGGGCTGGCCCGCCGTCCCCTGGCCCCCGATCTGACGCACATTTCGGCATTTACTACCCTTTGCCCATGTGCACGCTGATCGTACGGACGGGACGCCCCCTGACCCTCATGGGCGTGCGGGACGAGTTCACCGACCGGCCCTGGGAGGGGCCGGGGGAGCACTGGCCGGACTACCCGGGCGTCGTCGGCGGGCGCGACCTCAAGGCCGGCGGCACCTGGCTGGCGGTCAACCCGGCCGCCCGGCGCGCCGCCGCCCTGCTCAACGGCCGTGGCCGGGCCGCCGCCGAACGGACCAAGGTCTCGCGGGGGGATCTGGCGCTGCGGGCGGCATACACAGGGGAGGGGCCGCGCGGCGACCTGTCCCGCTACGACCCCTTCCACCTGGTCCTGGCCACGCTCGACGGGGTCCGGCTGTTCAGCTGGGACGGCGAGCGCCTGACCACGGCCGACCTGCCGGACGGCACCAGCATGGTGGTCAACGAGGGCCTCGACCCGGCCAGCCCGCGCGTGCTGGCGCACCTGCCGCGCTTCGAGACGGCGGAGACCTGGCGCGACCTGGCCGCGGCCGAGCCGTCGGCCGATCCCGGCGCGCTCATCGTCCGGCACGAGCTGCCCGACGGGCGGATCTTCGCCTCGCTGTCGGTGATGGAGGTCGCGCTGTCGCCGGACGAGGTCACGTACGACTTCACCGACCTGACACAGGAAACGGACGGATAGGCTCAAAGGCATGAGATCGTGGTCTGCCCAGAACGTCCCCAAGCTCCCCGGTGAGAGCATTCCGCTGCGTCTCTACGACACGTCCGCCAAGCAGGTCAGGCAGACCGACCCCGGCCCGACCGCCAGGATGTACGTCTGCGGCATCACCCCCTACGACGCCACCCACCTCGGCCACGCCAACACCTACCACGCCTTCGACCTGGTGGCCCGGATGTGGCTGGACGCCGGCCACGAGGTCCACTACACCCAGAACGCCACCGACGTGGACGACCCGCTGCTGGAGCGGGCCGCCCAGACCGGCGTCGACTGGCGGGAGCTGGCCGAGCGGGAGATCGAGCTGTTCCGCGGCGACATGGAGGCCCTGCGCATCCTGCCGCCCCGCGAGTACGTCGGCGTGACCGAGGTCGTCGACCGGGTGGCCGAGTCGATCGCGCGGCTGTCGGACAAGGGCGTCACCTACGACCTCGACGGCGACGTGTACTTCAGCGTCGCCGACGCCCCCAAGTACGGCCAGGTCTCCGGCTACGACGAGGACGAGATGACGGCGCTGTTCGCCGAGCGCGGCGGCGACCCCGACCGGCCCGGCAAGCGCCACCCGCTCGACTGGCTGCTGTGGCGGGCCGAGCGGCCGGGCGAGCCGGCCTGGGACTCCCGGCTGGGCAGGGGACGTCCTGGGTGGCACATCGAGTGCACCGCGATCGCGCTGGACAACCTGGGCGCCGGCTACGACGTCGCGGGCGGCGGCTCCGACCTGATCTTCCCGCACCACGAGTGCGGCGCCTCCGAGGGCCACGCGCTGACGGGGGAGTGGCCGTTCGCCAAGTTCTACACCCACGCGGGCATGGTCGCGCTGGACGGCGAGAAGATGTCGAAGTCCCGGGGCAACCTGGTCTTCGTCCGGCGGCTGCGCACCGAGCACGACCCGATGGCGGTCCGCCTGGTGCTGCTGGCCCACCACTACCGCGCCGACTGGGAGTACGTGCCGGAGCTGACGGCCGAGGCCGAGCGCAGGCTGGCCACGTGGCGCGCGGCCGTCGCGCGGGAGTCGGGGCCGCCCGCCGAGGACCTGCTGACGCGGGTGCGCGAGCGCCTGGCCGACGACCTCGACACGCCGGGCGCGCTGGCGGCGATCGACGCCTGGGCGGCGGACGCGCTGGCCGGCGGCGGCTCGGACCCCACCGCCCCGGCCCTGGTCGCGGACCTGACCGACGCCCTGCTCGGCGTCACACTCCGAACCCCCGCCTGAGGGCCCTGTCCGGCGGCCCTGTCCGACGGTGATCCCCGCCCGGCGGCTCTGCCTGGCGGGTCCCGCCGACGATCCCGTCAGGCGGTTCCCGCCCGCGACCCCGTTCGCGACCGTCAGAAGGCCCGCTCCAGCCGGTCCTCCGCGCCGAGTTCGGCGCGGAACCACTCGATGGTGCGGCGCAGCCCCTCCTCGGCCGGCACCCGCGCCCGCCAGCCCAGCCGCTCGGCGGCGAGCGTGGTGTCGGGCCGGCGCACCTTCGGGTCGTCGGCGGGCCGGTCGATGAAGGTGATCTCCGAGGACGACCCGGCGAGGTCCCGGACCAGGGTGGCCAGCTCCAGCATGGTCACCTCGTCCGGGTTGCCGATGTTGACCGGGCCGGCGAAGTCGCTGCGCGCCATCGCCATGATCCCGGAGACGGTGTCCTCGACGTAGCAGATCGAACGGGTCTGCGAGCCGTCGCCGGTGACCGTGATCGGCTCGCCCATGAGCGACTGCCGGATGAACGTCGGGATCGCCCGGCCGTCGAACGGCCGCATGCGCGGGCCGTAGGTGTTGAAGATGCGTACGATCCCCGTGTCGGTGCCGCGCGCGTGCCGGTAGGCGGTGGTCAGCGACTCGGCGAAGCGCTTGGCCTCGTCGTACACGCTGCGCGGCCCCACCGGGTTCACGTTGCCCCAGTACGTCTCCTTCTGCGGGTGCTCCAGCGGGTCGCCGTACACCTCGCTCGTGGAGGCGAGGATGAACCGGGCGCCCTTCTCCCTGGCCAGGCCGAGCGCGTGCAGGGTGCCGACGCTGCCCACCCGCAGCGTCTCGATGGGATAGCGCAGGTAGTCGGCGGGCGAGGCGGCCGAGGCGAAGTGCAGCACCAGGTCCAGCCGGTCCGGCACGTGCACGAACCCGGTCAGGTCGCTCTCGACCAGCCGGAACCCGGGGCGCTCCATGAGGTGCTCGACGTTGCGCGGCCCGCCGGTGAGGAAGCTGTCCATGCAGACGACCTCCGCGCCCTCCTCCAGCAGCCGCTCGCACAGGTACGAGCCGAGGAACCCGGCGCCTCCCGTGACCAGAGCCCTCATGACGTCACCTCCAGGGCAGCTTCGACGACTTCGGAAACCTCGATCTTGAGCAGGCCGGGATGCGGCCGTTCGCCGTGCGGGTCGCCGTTCTCGCCGGCCCACAGCGCCACGTGCCGCCAGCCGGGCGGCGGCCCCCACAGCGCCGGCGAGACCGGCCCGAACAGCACCACCGATGGCACGCAGAACGCGGTCGCCAGGTGCGCCACGCCGGTGTCGCCGCACACGACGAGCCGCGCCCGGCCGATCAGGTCGATCAGGTCGGCCAGCCCGGTGCGCCCGGCCAGCATCCGCTCCTGCGGCAGCCCGGCCAGCTCGGCGACCCGGCGGGCGATCGGCACCTCCCGCTCGTCGCCGGTGACCACCACGTCCTCCAGCGCCGCCGCGACCTGCGCGAAGCGCTCGGGAGGCCACCGCCGCGCCGGGAACGACGCGCCCGGATGGACGATCGCCGGGCCGCTGCGGTCGGAGATCCCGAGCGTCAGGTCGGCCGGGTCGGCCGGGATGCCGTGCCACTCCAGCAGCTCGCACCAGCGGCGCACCTCGTGCACGCCCTCGCGCCACACCGGTCCCGTGCCGTAGCTGATCAGCCGGCCCGGCCGCGTGGCCCGCAGCGCCTCGATGCTCTGCGGCCCCTTGCCGTGCAGGTTGACGGCGATGTCGGGCCGCCCGTACGGCAGCTCGTCCACCGGCACCGGCCCCGGCCCGGCGACGTGCACCTGGCCGTCCACCGCGCCGATCAGCGGCAGCAGCGGCTCCAGCGCCCGCGGCGCGGCGAGCGTGACGCGGGCGCCGGGGAACGCCTGGCGCAGGGCCCGCAGCGCGGGCACGGCCGTGAGCAGGTCGCCCAGGCCGAGCCCGCGCAGAGCCAGGAGCTCTAGGGCCATGACGTCTCCGTCGAGGGGCAGACCACGAGCTCTCTCACCTCGCATCCGGCCGGCTGCCGCAGCGCGAACACGACGGTCTGCGCGACGTCGGCGGGGTCGTTGAGCCCGGCCTCCGGGCCCGGTTTGTACTGCTCGGGACGGCCGTCGAAGAAGCTCGTCCGCATGCCGCCGGGGACGAGCAGGGTGACCCCCACCTCGCCGCGCAGCTCGACGGCCAGCGCGCGGGTGAGGCCGACGACGCCGAACTTCGAGGCCGAGTACGCCGAGGCGTCGCTCAGCGGCCGCAGCCCCAGCGTCGAGGCGCAGGTGACGATCCTGCCGCGGGTGTGCTTCAGGTACGGCAGCGCCGCCCGGATGACCGACGCCGTGCCCAGCAGGTTGACCTTGACGACCCGCTCCCAGTCGTCGGCGGGCACGTCCTCCATCCGGCCGCAGACGTCGATGCCGGCCGCGGTGACGACGCCGTCCAGGCCGCCGGCCCGCTCGGCCAGCTCGCGGACCGCCCGCTCGGCCTCGCCCCGGTCGGCCAGGTCGGCCGTGACGTGCTCGAAGCGCTGGTCCGGCGGGCGTACGTCGACGACGAGCGCCCGCCAGCCCTCCTTCTCCACGGCCTCGGCGGTGGCCAGGCCGAGTCCGGAGGCTCCCCCGGTAATCAGAATCTTCACTGGATCTCCCTGATCAGGTTGGTCGTGGAACGCCCCGGCAGCGTGCTCAGCACGACGATCTCCGCGCCGAGCCTGCCGAGGACCTCGGACTCGGGCAGGAACTCCCCCTCGTAGTCCCCGCCCTTGACCCACACGTCGGGGCGCAGCAGCGCGATCGCGCGGTCCGGGGTGTTCTCCTCGAACACCAGCACCGCGTCCACGCAGCTGAGCGCCCGCAGCACCTCGACCCGGTCGCGCACGTCCACGACGGGCCGCTGCGGGCCCTTGAGGCGGCGTACCGAATCGTCGGAGTTGACGCAGACGACGAGCGCGTCGCCGAGCGCCCTGGCCCGCCGCAGCAGGCTCACGTGGCCCGCGTGCAGCAGGTCGAAGCAGCCGCCGGTGGCGATGAGCCGCCCCCCGTTGGCGCGGGTGAACTCGGCCACCTCCAGCGCCGTGCGCGGCCGGTCGCCGAGCTGCTGCTCGGCGACCTTGACGTTGGCGGCGCCGCCGCGCTCGACGAAGCGCGAGGCCTCGCCGACGCCGATGGTCACCGCGTCCCTGACGTCGAGGCCGTCGCGCAGCGCCAGCGCCGCGGCGCCGGCGAAGCGGTCGCCCGCGCCGCACGCGTCCCGACCGCCGGCCTGCACCGGCGGCGGCACGTGCGCGAACGGGCCGCCCTCCACGGCGAGCGCGGCCCCGTGCGCGCCCGTCGTCACGGCCACGGCCCGCGCCCGCAGCTTGCGGACGAGCTGCCGGGCCGCCTGCTCGGGCCCCGCCCACCCGGTCGGGCACAGCGCCCGCGCCTCCGCCTCGCTCGGCGTCAGCAGCGCGCAGCCGGGCATCGGCTGCTCGCCCCGGGGATGCGGGTCCCAGACCACCGGCACGTCGATGCCGTACAGCAGCTCGCGCGCCATCCTGGCCACGCCCCTGCCGTAGTCGGACACGAGGACCGCCCCGGCCCGCCGGACGGCCTCCATCGCCGCGTCGGTCGGCGCGCAGCCGGCCAGCCCGTCGCCGCTGTCCAGCCTGACCAGGGTCTGACCACGCGCGCGGACCCTGGTCTTGCGCACCGTGCCGCCGCTCAGCGGCAGCCGGAGCAGGTCCAGCTCCTCCGACAGCAGCCCGCACAGGCGGTGCCCGTCGGGGTCCTCGCCGATGGCCGTGATCAGCACGACCTCGGCCCCGTCACGGGCGGCCAGCAGCGCGGCCAGCCCGGCCCCGCCCGGCCGCGCCAGCTCCGCGGCGACGTCCACCACGGGAACCGGCGCGTCCGGGCAGAGCCGGCCGGAGTCCCCCTCCACGTCGACGTCCAGCAGCGTGTCGCCGATCACCACGAGCGGCCCCATCTACAGTGCCTCCTCTAGTGCCTCGCACAGCAGGTGGATCATGGCCAGGTGCACCTCCTGCACGGTGGCGGTCTCCTCGGAGGGGACGACCACCGCGCCGTCGCACAGCTCGGTCAGCGGATTGGGGCCGGGGCCGGTCATGGCCCAGGCCAGCACCTCGCCCTCGCGGGCGGCGCGCGCGGCGGCCAGCACGTTGGGGCTGGATCCGCTGGTGGACAGGCACAGGAGCACGTCGCCGGGCCGCCCGTGCGCGCGCACCTGGCGGGCGTAGACCTCCTCGGCCCCGAAGTCGTTGGCGATCGCCGTCATCGACGAGGTGTCGGCGTGCAGCGCGATCGCCGCGTACGGCCGCCGGTCGTCGCGGAAGCGGCCGACCAGCTCCGCCGACAGGTGCTGCGCCTCGGCGGCCGAGCCGCCGTTGCCGCACACCAGCAGCCGGCCGCCGCAGCCGAGCGAGCCGGCCAGCCACGCCCCCCAGGCGCGTACGACGGCGGCCTGCTCGTCGACCTTCTCCAGCGTGTTCCAGAGCTTTTCGAGATGGACGTCCATCCGCTAACCCCCCATCGCCTCTAGGCCGCACAGCCTGCCGCCGATGACCTGCGCGTAGACGGTCTCGGTGCGTTCGGCGACCCGCGGCCAGCCGTAGCGCTCGCGGGCGCGCCTGGCCCCCGCCGCGCCGACGCGGGCCCGTTCGTGCTCGTCGCCGAGCAGGTCGAGCAGCGCTCTGGCCAGCGCCCGCGGCCGGCGCGGCGGGACCAGCACGCCGCAGCCGGCCACGGTGTCGAGATGTCCGCCGACGGCCGAGGCCACGACGGGGACGCCGCAGGCCATGGCCTCGACCGTGACCATGCCGAACGGTTCGTACCAGGGGACGGTGACCAGTACGTCGGCCGCGCGCATGAGCGCCGGGACGTGGGCGCGCGGCACGCTGCCGATCACGTGCACGCGCTCCTCCAGGCCGTAGGCCGCGGCCAGCGCGCGCAGCCGGACGGCCTCCTCGTCGTCGGGGCCGCCGCCGGCGATCACCAGCTCGGCCCCGGGCACCTGGCGCAGCGCCGCGATGACGGTGTCCACGCCCTTGCGCGGCACCATCCTGCCGATGCTGAGGATCATCGGGCCCGCGGTGCGCGGCGCCTTGGGGCCGTCGGGCCGGAAGTGGTCCAGGTCCACGCCGCAGGGCACCACCGTGATGCGCTGCTCGGGGACGCCCATCGCGCACAGCTCGCCCACCTCGTCGCCGCAGGTGGCGAGGACGGCGTCGGCGTGCTTGCCGATCTCCCGCTCGGTGTCGATCCGGTGGGCGGGGCTGGTGTCGGCCTCGCCCTGCCAGCGCCGCTTGACCGTGCCGAGGGCGTGGAACGTCTGCACCACGGGGAAGCCGTCGGCGGCCTGGAGGGCGGCCTGCCCGCTCATCCAGAAGTGCGCGTGCGCGACGTCGGGCGGGTCGATCGCCCAGCGGTCGGCGAGGAAGTCGGTGAACTCGGGCATGTACGGCGGCAGCTCGTCCTTCGGGACGTGCGCCGCCGGCCCGGCGGGGACGTACTCGACGACGACGCCGGGCCCGAGGCGCACCGAGCGGGGCTGGGTCCGCGACGAGCGCCGCGTGTGGACGACGACCTGGTGGCCGCGATCGGCCAGCGCGAGGGCGAGGGCGGCCACGTACACGTTCTGGCCGCCCGAGTCCACGCCGCCGACGGCGGCCAGCGGGTCCGCGTGCTCGGAGATGAGATCGACCTTCACTGCGTCAGCTCCCTCACTGCCTTGACCACCTGCTCACTCGTGACCTGGGACAGGCATGGGTGTCCGGGGACCGGGCAGGTGCGCGCCCTGCTGTCCCTGCAGGGCGCCTGCTGATCGCCGAGCAGCACGGTCGCGACCCCGTACGGGGCCCACCGGGCGGCCGGGACGACGGGGGCGAACAGGCTCACGACCGGCGTGCCGACCGCCGCCGCGAGATGCGCGGGGCCGGTGTTGCCGGCCACGAGCACGCTCGCCCGTTCGATCACGGCGGCCAGTTCGGCCAGAGTGGTCGCGCCGCCGAGGTCGGCGGCGTCGTCGCCGGCGACGTAGGCGGTGAGGTCTCGTTCCGTGCCGGTGACGGCGACCCGATGCCCGTCCTCCGTCAGCTCCCGCACGGCCTGCCGGTGCCGTTCGGCGGGCCAGTTGCGCGCGGGCGCCGATGTCCCTGGATGCACCACGACATAAGAGCCTTTGTCGGCCTCGGCGCCGACACCGAAGAAGTGCCCGGTAATCGCGGTGATATCCGGCAGGGGGTGTTGAACAGCGAGTTTGCCGTCGTCGCCCGCCGGCGGCGGGAACCCCGCCGCCCGGGCCACGGCCAGCATGCGCTCGGCCTCGGGCACGTCCACGCTCTCGTCCCACCGGTGGCGGACGTCGAGCAGCGAGCCCGGGTAGTCGTTGCTGATCGCGGCGATCCGCGCCACCCCGGCCAGCCGCAGCAGCAGCGCGAGCGGCAGCGCCGACTGGTGGAAGGAGGTGAGGATCACCGCCTCGTCGATGCCGCGCAGGCGGGCGACCAGGTCGTCCACCTGCTCCCGGCCGACCGGCGGGGGAGTGTGGTCGATCCACGGCGCCCGCCAGGTGAGCACGCGGTCCACGCCGGGCAGCAGCTCGGCGGCGGCCCGGCCGTTGGGGCCGGCGAGGAAGACCACCTCGGCGGCGTGCGCGGCCACCGCCCGCACGGCCGGACCGGCCAGCAGCACGTCACCGGCGTCGTCCAGCCGGGCGACGAGCACGCGCCCCCTGCCGCCGGGCCCGCCGGCGGCTCGCAGCGTCCTGTCGCTCATCGGCGCACCTTCCATTCCCCCCGCATCCGGTGCACGCACGCGACCGGCGGGATCACCACGCTGGTGACGGCCATCCGCCACAGCTCATCGGGGGTACGGGGACCGGGCGCGATCCTGCGCCAGGCGAACTCGGCGGTCAGCCCGGCCCAGGCGGCCCCGGCCGCCACGGCCAGGGCCGGGACCAGCCGCGCGGGGGTGCCGGGGACGACCGGCCCCCGGACCCGCGTGGCCAGCGCGCCCAGCGCCAGCGCGGACAGCCCGGCCGCGCTGGTCGCGGCATGCGTTCGCAGCCGGCCGCGCCCGCCGCCGATCAGCGCGCGCCAGCCGGGCCCGTGCAGGCGCCGCATGAGCGCGTCGTCGGCGTTGCCGCGCTGGAAGCGCACGCTGGCCCAGAAGCCGTCCTGGCGGACCGGGTGCCGCGTGACGCGCGCGCCGCGCACCAGCCGGTGCCCGGCCCGCGTCACGCGCAGCGCCAGGTCGGCGTCCTCGCGGTAGGCGCGGGGGAAGCGCTCGTCGAAGCCGCCGGCCTCCTCCAGCGCGGCGCGCCGGTAGGCCATGTCGGCGGTCACCCACCACGCGCCGGTGAGCCCGGCGGTGTGCCGCTCGCCGTCGGTGGGCGGCCGGTGCTCCGGCAGCGGAACGACGATGCGGCCCTGACTGCCCGCGACGTCGCCGGGCAGGCCGGCCAGGTCGGCGCGGAGCGCGTCCGCCCAGCCCGGCTCGGGGATCACGTCGTCGTCGAGGAAGACGATCCAGGGGGTGTCCGCCGCACGCCATCCGGCGTTGCGGGCGGCCGCGGGGCCTCTTCCGCCACTGCGCACCAGGCGCACGTGGGCAGGCGGATGTTTCAGAACGGTGGGCATGCCGAACTCCCTTGAGTGGCTGCCACCGCCGTGACCGACTGTACACGAAGCGACGCGACGAGTGACAGTCGGACGGTCGTCCACCACGACGACCGGCACGCCGGGGCCGATCGCGGCGATCGTCTCGCGCAGCGACGGCCGCCCGACGGTGGGAATCACGACGGTGATCAGGGTGGTGATCACGAGCGGAACACCTCCCGCCGCCGCACCACGTACGGGCCGAGGACCAGCACCTCCACCGGCGCGGACCCGAAGCACTCCAGGGCGTCGCGCGGGTCGTCCACCATGGGCCGGCCGGCCGTGTTCAGGCTGGTGTTGACGAGCACCGGCAGCCCGGTGCGCCGCTCGAACTCGGTGAGCAGCCGCGCCACCAGCGGCTCGGCGTCCGGCGAGACCGTCTGGACGCGGGCGGTGCCGTCCACGTGCACGACCGCCGGAACGCGGGCCGCCCACTCGGGGCGCACGTCGTGCACGAACAGCATGTACGGCGAAGGCACCGGCCCCCGCCCGAAGACCTCACGCGCCCGCGACTCCAGCACCATCGGCGCCACCGGCCTGAACTGCTCGCGCCCCTTGACGTCGTTGAGCCGCTCGGTGTTGGCCGCGTGCCCCGGATGCGCGAGCAGCGACCGGTGGCCGAGCGCCCGCGGGCCGTACTCGGACCGGCCCTGGAACCAGGCCACGATCCGGTTCGCGGCCAGCTCGGCCGCGACCTCGGCGGCGAGGTCGGCGGGCCGCGTGCACGGCACCCGCGCCACGTCCAGCCAGGCGCCCAGCTCCTCGTCGGTGAAGCCGCGCCCCAGCGCCGCGGTGCCCATGGGCGCGGCCGGCTCGCCGTACGCCTGCGCGAGGTGCAGCGCGCCGCCCAGCGCGGTGCCGGAGTCGCCGGCCGCGGGCTGCACCCACACCTCCGCGAACGGCCCCTCCCGCAGCAGCCGCGTGTTGGCCACGCAGTTGAGCGCGACGCCCCCGGCCAGGGCGAGGCGCCGCTCGCCGGTGCGCTCGTGGAGCCAGCGCGCCAGCTCCATGAGCACCTCCTCCAGCCGCGCCTGCACGCTGGCGGCCAGGTCGGCGTGGTCGGAGGTCCACGGGGCGCCCTTGGGCAGCGCCTTGGCGTAGCCGTTCCAGTCGACCGGCTCGACGCGGAACCCGCCGTCGCCGGTCGCGCGGATCACCTCGCGCAGCGCGTCCAGGTGCCGGGGCCGGCCGTAGGAGGCCATCGCCATGACCTTGTACTCGTCGCTGGAGCGCAGGAAGCCCAGGTGCTCGGTGACGTCCTCGTACAGGAGGCCGAGCGAGTGCGGCAGCTCCTGCGCGGCCAGCACCTCCAGCTCGCCGTCCCGGTAGCGGCCCGCCAGGTGCGAGACGTTCTCGCCGCGGCCGTCGCACACCAGCACCGCGCAGTCGCGCCAGGGCGAGGCGAGGCCCGCCGAGGCCGCGTGCGCCACGTGGTGCGGCACGTACGTCACCCGCGCCGGATCCAGCCCCGGCAGCGCCGTGGCGAGGAACAGCGGGGCGCGCACCGCGTACGTCGTGCGCAGGTCCTCCCAGTCGCCCTCCGGCCGCCGCACCACGAGCGACGGGTCGTAGGAGTAGGCGACCGCGTCCACGTCCTCGGGGGAGAGGCCCGCCTCGCGCAGGCACCACGCGGCGGCCTGCTCGGGAAGCTCCCACGCGGAGAACGCGAGCGGCCGCTTGCCGTGTTTGCGGCGGCTGAAGCGCTCCTCCTCCGCCGCGGCGACGATCCGCCCCCCGGCGACGAGCGCCGCCGCCGGGTCATGGAAGACCGCGTTGATCCCGAGAAACCTCATCGTGCCTCCCCCGATGGGATGGAGAACCGCTACCGAGAGAAGCGGTAGTCAAACATCGCGCAACCGTCCGAAGTGCGAAAACGCTCGCGGAACACCCCATTTCGCCGGGCGATGGTCACGCTGCGTGGTTGTTTGCCGGAATTGCCCCCGGGTAGCTGGGCGGCACGCCACCAAGGCGAGAGTGGGGCGAGAGGTGGTTGAGAGGTGTTCGAACGACGACGTCCCGGCGCCGTGCTCTTCGACCGGGACGGGACCTTGATCAGGGACGTGCCCTACAACGGCGACCCGGGCAGGGTCGAGCCCATGCCGGGAGCCGTCGAGGCCCTCTGCCGGCTGCGCCGCGCCGACGTGCCGGTGGCCGTGGTCACCAACCAGTCCGGCGTGGCCAAGGGCCTGCTCACACCCGACGAGATGGACCAGGTGAACGCGCGGGTGGAGGAGCTGCTCGGGCCGTTCGACGCGTGGGCGATCTGCGTCCACGACGACGGCGACGGCTGCACCTGCCGCAAACCCGCGCCCGGCCTCGTGATCAGGGCGGCCGCCGTGCTCGACGTCAGCCCGCGCGAGTGCGTGGTCGTGGGGGACATCGGACGGGACATGGAGGCGGCGCGCGCCGCCGGCGCCCGCGGCATCCTCGTCCCCACCGCCATCACCCTGCCCGAGGAGATCGACCAGGCGCCCGAGGTCGCCGACGACCTGGCCGACGTGGTGGACCGCGTGCTCAGCGACGCGGAGGGGCCCGTGGCGGCCGTCGCCGCGCCGTGGGCCCGCGCCATGGGCTGGAGCCGCTGGTGAGGATCCTGCTCTGGCACGTGCACGGATCCTGGACCGACGCCTTCGTCCGCGGCGCGCACGAGTACCTGCTGCCGCTCGTCCCCGGCAGGGGACCCGACGGGCGGGGGCGGGCCGACACCTACGACTGGCCGGCCGCCGCCCGCGAGGTGCCCTGGGACCGGCTGCGCCACGAGCACGTGGACGTCGTCGTCTGCCAGCGCCCGCACGAGCCCCGCCTGGCCAGGGAGTGGCTCGGCCGCGACGTGCCCGCCGTGTACGTCGAGCACAACACCCCGGCCGGCGACGTGCCCCGCACCCGCCACCCGCTGGCCGGCCAGGACGCTGTCACGCTCGTCCACGTCACCCACTTCAACGAGCTCTACTGGGACAACGGCCGCGCGCCCACCCGCGTCATCGAGCACGGCGTCCCCGACCCCGGTCCCCTCTACACCGGCGAGCTGCCGAGGGCCGGCGTCGTGGTCAACGAGCCGGTACGCCGCACCCGCGTCGCCGGCACCGACCTGCTGCCGCGCTTCCACGAGCGCGTCCCGCTGGACGTGTTCGGCATGAAGGTCGAGGGGCTGCCGTACGGCACCTACGAGGACCTGCCGCGGCACGTCATGCACGCCGAGCTCGCCCGCCGCCGGGTCTACCTGCACCCGTACCGGTGGACCTCGCTCGGCCTCGCCCTCATCGAGGCCATGCACCTCGGCATGCCGATCGTGGCGCTGGCCGCCACCGAGGCGATCGAGGCCGTGCCGCCGGAGGCCGGGGTGCTCTCCACCAGGGTGCACGTGCTCGCCGACGCCCTGCACGCCTTCGCCCGCGATCCGGAGAGCGCCGCCCAGGCCGGGAAGGCCGCCCGTGCCGCCGCTCTGGCGCGCTACGGGCTCGGCCGCTTCCTCGCCGACTGGGATCGGCTGCTCAGCGAGGTATGACCGGCATCCGTCCGGGTAGGCGCCATGAGCATGATGATGCTCGACTGGACACGCAGGGCCGCCTGCCTCGACCAGGACCCGGAACTGTTCTTCCCGATCTCGATGGAAGGGCCGAGCCAGTCACAGGTCGAGGAGGCGAAGGCCGTCTGCCGCGGCTGCCCGGTGCGGGAGCCGTGCCTCGCGTACGCGCTCAGCACCCGTCAGGCGTACGGCGTGTGGGGCGGGACCGACCCGGAACAGCGACGTGAGCTCAGCCCGACGGCAGCGCGGCGGCCAGAAACCGTTCCCGCTCAGCCGCTTCGAGGTGATCGCTGAACAGCACGCCGTCGAGATGGTCGGCCTCGTGCTGCAGCACCCGGGCCAGCACGCCGAGCGCCCGGACCGTCACCGGCTTGCCGAACATGTCGCGGCCACGCGCGGTGACCATGTAGGAACGTTCCAGTGGCCACCACACGCCGGGGGCCGACAGGCACGCCTCGTCGGCGACGACCCGGCGCTCCGACAGCTCCAGCCGCGGGTTGACCAGATGGCCGGCACGCCCGTCGTAGTCGTAGACCAGCACCCGTAGCGGCTCGCCGACCTGCGGGGCGGCCAGTCCCGCGCGGCCCGCGCCGGCCCGCATCGTCGCGGTCAGCGCCTTCACCAGCCGGCGCAGCTCGCGGTCGAAGTCGCGCACCGGCTCGGCCGGCACGCGCAGCGCCGGATCGTCGAACGTGCGAATGGGCAGGACCGTCACCCGTGGCTCCCCGATAGGCGGCGTTGTCACGCTGAGAGCTTCCCATGATCGTCAGGCGCCAATCGCCCGGGTCCTGCCTTGTAGCACAGCGGTAACAGAAGAGACCCCGCGGCGAAACCCCCCGAAAGCAGTATCGAAGGGTGATCTCACTTGCGTCACACGCGCCTGTGATGCCTGGCCGGGAGCTCGGGGCCCGGCCAGGCCTCCACGAGTACCTGGAGGTGACGGCATGACCGCACTCCCCGTCGGCGACGGCGCTTCCCCGGAGACGGCGCCGGACGCCCTGGCCGGATTCACCGTCGGCGTGACCGCGACCAGGCGGCGCGAGGAGTTCGGCGCGCTGCTGGAGCGGCGCGGCGCGCGCGTGGTCAGCGCCCCCGCCATCCGGCTGGTGCCGCTGGCCGAGGACGCCGACCTGCTCGCCGCCACCCGGCAGGCGCTCGAAGCGCCGCTCGACGACGTCGTCGTCACCACCGGCGTGGGCTTTCGCGGCTGGATGGCCGCCGCCGAGGGCTGGGGCCTGTCGGCCGACCTCGGCGCGCACCTCACCCGGTCCCGCCTGCTCACCCGCGGCCCCAAGGCCAGGGGAGCGGTACGCGCCGCCGGGCTCAACGACCACTGGACGCCCGCCACCGAGTCCTGCCAGGAGGTCAAGGAGCACCTCCTCGCCCAGGACCTGCGCGGCCGGCGCATCGCGGTCCAGCAGCACGGCGAGCCGCTCAGCGAGTTCGTGGCCGAGCTGCGCGCCGCCGGCGCCGAGGTCATCGAGATCCCGGTCTACCGGTGGCTGCCGTACCGGGACATCTCGCCGCTGCGCCGCCTCATCACCCAGACCGTCTCCGGCGCGGTGGACGCCGTCGCCTTCACCAGCGCCCCCGCCGTCCACGCCATGCTCAACGCGGCCCGCGCCGAGGGCCTGGAGGACGCGCTGCTCGCCGCCTTCGGCGGGCCGGTCGTGGCCGCCTGTGTCGGCCCCGTCACCGCCGACCCGCTCACCTCGCGCGGCGTGGCCACCCTGCAGCCGGACCGCTCGCGGCTCGGCGCGCTGGCCCGCGCCCTCGCCCGCCACCTGCCCGAGCACGGCGTCACCCGGCTGGCCGCCGGGGGGCACCAGCTCGAGATCCGCGGCCACGCCGTCGTCGTGGACGGCGAGCTGCGCCCGCTGCCGCCCGCCCCGATGGCGGTGCTGAAGCGCCTGGCCGACAAGCCGGGGCACGTCGTCTCCCGCGCCGAGCTGCGTACGGTGCTGCCCGGCAGCCTCGCCCGCGACTCCGCCGAGCACGCCGTCGAGATGGCCGTCACCCGGCTGCGCCGGGCGCTCGGTCCCGGCGGCATCGTCGAGACCGTGGTCAAGCGCGGCTACCGGCTGGCCTGCCCGTACGAGGTGGGGATGTGACGCCCGCACTCGTCCTGGCCGCGCACGGCACCCGCAGCGCCGCGGGGGAGGCGACGCTGGAGGCGCTGGCGGAGGCGGTCAGGAGGGCGCGTCCCGGGCGGCGGGTCGAGCTCACCTACCTGGAGATCAGCTCGCCCCTGCTGGCCGATGTGCTCCCGGCCGTGCGCGGGCCGGTGGTGGTGGTCCCGCTGCTGCTGGCCACGGGCTACCACGTCCACATCGACCTGCCCGAGATCGTCGCCGCGCACCGGCCCGACGCGGTGGTCGCCGACCGGCTCGGGCCGCACCGGCTGCTGACCGGCGTGCTCGCCCGGCGGCTCGGCCGGGCCGGGCTGCGCGCCACGGACGCGGTCGTGCTCGGCGCGGCCGGCTCCTCCGACCCCGCCGGGCTCGCCGACGTACGGGCCGCCGCCCGCATGCTCGCCGTGCGGCTGGCCCGGCCGGTCACCGCGGCCTTCGCGTCGGCGGGCTCGCCGTCCCTGGGAGAGGCCATGGAACGGCTCGCCGCGACGCCGGCCGCGCGTGTGGCGGTCGCCTCGTACGTGCTGGCCCCCGGCTTCTTCCACGACCGGCTGGCCGCGGCCGCCCCCGGCCCGGTGAGCGACCCCCTCGGGGCCGACCCGGACGTGGCGGCGCTCGTCTGGCACCGCCACGACGAGGCCGTACGCGCCGCTCAGACGGCGGCCGGCGCGGCGGGCGCCGGCTCCAGCCGCAGCTCGCGCACCACCTCCCGGGCGCTGGCCTCACGCGACGGGCAGGTGTCCTCGCCCACGAACATCTCGACGTAGGCCCGGTGGAAGCAGCCCGCGATCAGCAGGCGGGCGCTGGCCTCCGGGTCGGCGTCGGCCCGCACCCTGCCGATGCGCTGCTCGGCCGCGAGGTAGGCGGCCAGCGGCGCGGCCTCGGTCCACGGGCCGAGGCCCGTGTCACGGACGGCCTGCCGGAAGCGCACGGTGACGTTCGGCGAGGTGAACGCGGGTAGTGCCGCGCTTTGTACGTCTATGTAATATTGAATGCCTGCTCGTGCTATTGGTTGAAGATTGTCGGCTACGGTCCCTTTTCCGATCCGATGTGCAAGATCGTGGAGCATGCTCAGCCAGGACGGGAGCCGGTCCTGGAGCAGGGCGAGGAAATGGTCCACGGAGCCGCCGCCGCGGTCCTCCCGGAGCGAGACGGCCATCTCCAGGACGCGCCGTCTGGCGTCCTGGCTCCGCTGGTACGGGTCTACATGGGATGTCGCCATGGCGTGCCTAACGTGCGCGGTCAGGGGAGTAGGCATCGCGGCGCGAAGCCGGTCGATCGCGAATTGTTGGTATGCGTGGGATGTTTGGCTCGGATCCCAACTTAGTGCAAAGTTCTCCGGCCCCTGATTATTACCTGAAACCTCGAAAAAGTGTCAGATTTAACCCCTAAGGGTTAGCTGTCAGTGTCCTACCCGGACAGCCCACGTGTCCGTCGAGGACGTCGGAGCCCCTGACAACCCCAGGAGCCCGCCCGCCCCAGCCCGGCATCGCGCGGCCAGGCGGACGGCGGGTCGGGGGAACGGCCGACGAAACGCCGCAGCACGAGCGCGACCCACGCGCGGCGTGCCCAGCCAGACGCGGCTCAAGCGCCCCAAGCGGCGACGGCTCGGCTCCCTCAGCGGCTCAGCGCCCAGCGGCGCCAGCTCGTGTGCCTCAGCGGCCACGGGCGCGGCGAGGCTTCGACCGCCCTAGCGATCCCAGACGCGTCGATGGCTCAAGCGCCTCAGCGGTCCCAGGGACCGCCGGCCACCCCGGCGGCCCAAACGCGGCGATGGCCGGCCACCCCGGCGGGCCCAGACGCCGGAGCTTGCCCAGGCGCAACGACGGTTCAGGGGCGCCCCGCGTCGTGGCAGGCTCAGGCGCTACGCCGCCTGGCCTGCGACGGCTCAGGTGTCGGTGTCGCGGTCGCGGCGGCGCAGGTAGCGCTCGAACTCGGCGGCGATCGCGTCGCCGCTGGCCTCCGGCAGCTCGGCGGCGTCCTTGCGCTCCTCGAGCTCCTTGACGTAGTCGGCCACCTCGGAGTCCTGCGAGGCCAGCTCGTCGACCCCGCGCTCCCAGGCCCGCGCCTCCTCGTCGAGGTCGCCGAGCGGCATCGGGATCTCCAGGACGTCCTCCAGCCGGCGCAGCAGCGCCAGCGTGGCCTTGGGGTTAGGCGGCTGGGCGACGTAGTGGGGGACCGACGCCCACAGCGAGATGGCGTCGAGCCCGGCCTGGCCGAAGGCGTGCTGCAGCACCCCGACGATGCCCGTCGGCCCTTCGTAGCGGCTCAGCTCCAGGTTGGTCGAGCGGGCCAGCCCTTCGTCGGTGGCGCCGCCCAGGATCGGGACCGGCCGGGTGTGCGGTGAGTCGTTGAGCAGCGCGCCCAGCATGACGGCCAGCTCCACGCCGAGCTCGCGGCAGACCTCGATGATGTCGGCGCAGAACGAGCGCCACCGCATGTTGGGCTCGATGCCGCGCAGCAGCACCACGTCGCGCTCGACGCCCGGCGGGCGGGCGCGCAGCAGCCGCGTGGTCGGCCAGACGATGGACTGGGTGAGCCCTTCGCTCATCTCGACCACCGGCCGCGTCACCTGGAAGTCGTAGTAGTCGTCGGGGTCGAGGGCGATGAGTGGCTCGGCCTTCCACGCCGACTCGAGATGCGCGATGACGCCGCTGGAGGCCTCACCCGCGTCGTTCCACCCCTCGAACGCGGCAATGAGCACCGGGTCGACGAGCTCGGGGAGCCCTTCGAGCTCTATCACGGGTCGCCTCCTCTCTCCATTGTCCCGCTTAGCCTATGCGCTGAGGAGGCTCCGGCGTCACTGATCTCCTCGCGAACCCCTTGCCCCGCACGGCCTCCCGTCACTCGCGTCCGTACGCAACCCGCGGCCGGTACAGGGCCGATCTCCCCGCCCGTACCGCACAGGTGTTCGCGCTCAGCGCACAACCGGCGCGGTCAGCGCCCGCCCTCCGTCGTACGCGCGATCAGCACGTCGCACGCCGCCCGGTGCAGCACCCCCGAGGGCACGGAGCCGAGCAGTCGCCCGGCGAGGCTGTTGAGCCCGCGGTTGCCCACCACCATGAGGTCGGCGCGGTGCCGCGCGGCCAGGGCGATCAGCACGTCCACGGCGTCGCCCTCCTCGGCGGCCAGCACCACGTCGGAGGCCCCGGCCGCCACCGCGTGCTCGCGCGCCGCGCGCAGCGCGTCGTCCGCGGGGGTGGAGCCGCTCACCTTGTACGCCAGCTCGCCCAGCCGGTCGGCGGCGGCCGCCCGCTCGCTCTCCCGCATCGGCAGGTACGCGCAGGCGAGGACGAGGGTCGCGCCGGACGCCGCGGCCAGGGACGCCGCCGCGGTCACGGCGCGGAAGGAGGAGGTGGAGCCGTCGGTGCCGACGAGCACGGTGCGGTAGGCCATGGGAGCCCCTATTGGACGCGATGTTCAATTGACATCCGGCAGACTAGCGCCGGGCCGCCCGGGCCGTCGCGGAACCCATAGAACGATCTTCTGCCCCCGCTCCGACCAGCGGCCGGAGCGCACCCGATAAGCTCTACCCCATGAGCATCTCCCCGTCCTTCCGCGAAGTGCTGGACCAGCGCGTGATCGTCGCCGACGGCGCCATGGGCACGATGCTCCAGGCCCAGGACCCGACGCTCGACGACTTCCACGGTCACGAGGGCTGCAACGAGGTGCTCAACGTCTCGCGCCCCGACATCGTGCGCGGCGTCCACGACGCCTACTTCGCCGTCGGCGTCGACTGCGTCGAGACCAACACCTTCGGCGCCAACCTCGCCGCACTCGGCGAATACGACATCGCCGACCGCGTCTTCGAATACTCCGAGGCCGGCGCCCGCATCGCCCGCGAGGCGGCCGACCACTGGTCCACGCCCGAGCAGCCGCGCTTCGTCCTCGGCTCGATGGGCCCCGGCACCAAGCTGCCCACGCTCGGCCACCTGCCCTACGCGAGCCTCCGCGACGCCTACCGCGACAACGCCGCCGGCCTCATCGCGGGCGGCGCCGACGCGCTCATCATCGAGACCTGCCAGGACCTCCTGCAGGTCAAGGCCGCCGTCATCGGCGCCAAGCGGGCCGCCGAGGACTCCGGCCGCGACATCCCGATCATCGCCCAGGTCACCATCGAGACCAACGGCGCGATGCTGCTCGGCAGCGAGATCGGCGCGGCGCTGACCGCCATCGAGCCGCTCGGCGTCGACATCGTCGGGCTCAACTGCGCCACCGGCCCCGCCGAGATGAGCGAGCACCTGCGCTACCTCGCCCGGCACTCCCGGCTCCGGCTGAGCTGCATGCCCAACGCGGGCCTGCCGGTGCTCACCTCCGACGGCGCCTACTACCCGCTCAGCCCCGGCGAGCTGGCCGACGCCCACGGCGCCTTCACCCGCGACTACGGGCTGTCCCTGGTCGGCGGCTGCTGCGGCACCACCCCCGAGCACCTGCGCCAGGTCGTCGAGCGGGTGCGCGGCAAGCAGCCCGCCGCCCGCCGCCCCCGCCCCGAGGCCGGCGTCTCCTCGCTCTACCAGACCGTCCCGTTCCGCCAGGACACCTCCTTCCTGGCCATCGGCGAGCGTTGCAACACCAACGGCTCCAAGGCCTTCCGCGAGGCGATGCTGGGCGGGCGCTGGGACGACTGCGTCGAGATGGCCCGCGAGCAGGCCCGTGGCGGCGCCCACATGCTCGACCTCTGCGTCGACTACGTCGGCCGCGACGGCGTGGCCGACATGAAGGAGCTGGCCTTCCGCTTCGCCACCGCCTCCACCCTGCCGATCATGCTCGACTCCACCGAGCCCGAGGTGCTGCGCGCGGGCCTGGAGATGCTGGGCGGCCGGGCGGCGGTCAACTCCGTCAACTACGAGGACGGCGCCGGCCCCGACTCCCGCTTCCAGAAGATCATGCGCCTGGTGCGCGAGCACGGCGCCGCCGTGGTCGCCCTCACCATCGACGAGGAGGGCCAGGCCCGCACCGCCGACTGGAAGGTGCGCGTCGCCAGCCGCCTGATCGAGGACCTGACCACCAACTGGGGCATGCAGGTCGAGGACATCATCGTCGACACCCTCACCTTCCCCATCGCCACCGGCCAGGAGGAGACCCGCCGCGACGGCCTGGAGACCATCGAGGCCATCCGCGAGCTCAAGCGCCGCTACCCGGGCGTGCAGACCACGCTCGGCGTCTCCAACATCAGCTTCGGCCTCAACCCGGCCGCCCGCATGGTGCTCAACTCGGTCTTCCTCAACGAGTGCGTCAACGCCGGCCTCGACTCCGCGATCGTGCACGCCTCCAAGATCCTGCCGATGGCGCGCATCCCCGACGAGCAGCGCCAGGTCGCGCTCGACATGGTCTACGACCGCCGCCGCGAGGGCTACGACCCGCTGCAGCGCTTCATGGACCTGTTCGAGGGCGTCGACGCCGCCGCGCTGCGCGCGGGCAAAGCCGAGGAGCTGGCCTCGCTGCCGCTGTGGGAGCGGCTCAAGCGGCGCGTCGTCGACGGCGAGCGCAAGGGCCTGGAGGCCGACCTCGAGACCGCGCTCGAGCAGCGCCCCGCCCTGGAGATCATCAACGAGGTGCTGCTCGACGGCATGAAGACCGTCGGCGTGCTGTTCGGCTCCGGGCAGATGCAGCTGCCGTTCGTGCTGCAGTCGGCCGAGGTCATGAAGGCCGCGGTCGCCTACCTGGAGCCCCACATGGAGCGCGTGGAGGGCGAGACCAAGGGCCGCATCGTGCTGGCCACCGTCAAGGGCGACGTCCACGACATCGGCAAGAACCTCGTCGACATCATCCTGTCCAATAACGGCTACCAGGTCGTCAACCTCGGCATCAAGCAGCCGGTCTCGGCCATCCTGGAGGCCGCCGACGAGCAGAAGGCCGACGTCATCGGCATGTCGGGCCTGCTGGTCAAGTCGACGGTGGTGATGAAGGAGAACCTGGAGGAGATGAACTCCAGGGGCCTGTCCGACCGCTACCCGGTGCTGCTCGGCGGCGCCGCGCTCACCCGCGCCTACGTCGAGCAGGACCTCGCGGAGCTGTTCGAGGGCGAGGTGCGCTACGCCCGCGACGCGTTCGAGGGGCTGCGGCTCATGGACGCGTTCATGGCCGTCAAGCGCGGCGAGAAGGGCGCGACGCTGCCGCCGCTGCGCGAGCGGCGGGTCAAGACCGGCGCGGTGCTCCAGCGCACCCCGGTCGAGGAGCTGCCCGCCCGCTCCGACGTCGCCGTCGACAACCCGGTGCCCGCGGCCCCGTTCCACGGCGACCGGGTGGTCAAGGGCGTCTCGCTGGCCGACTACGCGGCCTTCCTCGACGAGCGCGCGCTGTTCCTCGGCCAGTGGGGGCTCAAGCCCACCAGGGGCGGCGAGGGCCCCGGCTACGAAGAGCTGGTCGAGACCGAGGGGCGGCCCCGGCTGCGCATGTGGCTCGACCGCATCCAGACCGAGGGCCTGCTGGAGGCGGCCGTCGTCTACGGGCACTTCCCGTGCGTCAGCGACGGCGACTCGCTGATCATCCTCGACGACGCGGGCGGCGAGCGCACCCGCTTCACCTTCCCGCGCCAGCGCCGCGACCGTCACCTGTGCCTGTCCGACTTCTTCCGGCCGAAGGACTCCGGCGAGGTCGACGTGGTCGGCTTCCAGATCGTCACCATGGGCGCGAAGATCGCGGAGGCCACGGCCGAGCTGTTCGCCAAGGACGCCTACCGCGACTACCTCGAACTGCACGGCCTGTCGGTGCAGCTCACCGAGGCGCTGGCCGAATACTGGCACGCCCGGGTGCGCGCCGAGTGGGGCATCGGCGGCGACGAGTCGCTCGACGACATGCTCAAGGTCAACATCCAGGGCTGCCGCTACTCCTTCGGCTACCCCGCGTGCCCCAACCTCGAGGACCAGGTGCAGCTCTTCCAGCTCCTCCAGCCCGAGCGCATCGGCGTGACCCTGTCGGAGGAGTTCCAGCTCCACCCCGAGCAGGCCACGTCCGCGCTGGTGGCGCACCACCCCGAGGCCAAATACTTCAACGTCTGACAGCGGGCGCACGGGCACGACGAGGGCACGAGACATATGAGCATGGAAGCCGTCTTCTTCGACATGGACGGGCTGCTGGTCGACAGCGAGCGGGTCTGGCTGGAGATCGAGACCGGGGTGATGGCCCGGCTGGGCGCCGCCTGGACGCCCGAGCACCAGGCCCACCTGGTCGGCGGGTCCATGGAGCGCACGATCGACTACATGCTGGCCGTCTCGGGCGCCGAGGTGCCGCCCGGCACCGTGCGGTCGTGGATGGTCGACGGCATGGTGGCCCGGCTGTCGGCCGGGGTCGAGCTCATGCCGGGGGCCGTCGAGCTGCTCGACGCCGTACGCGCGGAGGGGGTGCCCGCCGGGCTGGTCACCTCCTCGCTGGGCGAGATCGCCGGCGCCGTGCTGAAGGTCGTCGGGCGTGAGCGTTTCGACGTCATCGTCACGGCCGACGACGTGACGCACACCAAGCCCGACCCGGAGCCCTACCTCACGGCGGCCCGGCTGCTGGGGGTGGAGCCGGTGCGCTGCGTCGTGCTGGAGGACTCCCCGAGCGGGGTGGCCGCGGCGACGGCGGCCGGCTGCGCGGTGGTGGCCGTCCCGAGCATCCTGCCGATCGAGCCGGCCCCGGGCCGCCTGGTCGTCCCCTCGCTCACCGCCGTCACCGTCGCCGACCTCCGGGCCCTCCTACCGGCCTGATACGGAACGCCCGCTCCCGGGCGCCCACTCCGGAACGCCCGCTCCCGGGCGCCCACTCCGGGACGCCCGCTCCCGGGCGCCCACTCCGGGACGCCCGCTCCCGGGCGCCCACTCCGGGACGCCCGCTCCCGGGCGTCCCTTTCGGCCCTGTGCGTGCCCAAAACGGCCGCTAAGCCCGTTCGGCGGGGTTGGCGGAGTTCGTCCCTGAAAGGACAGCAGGGGGCGAGCGGCGTTCCCCTAGGGGAAGGCTGGTTCTCGCGGAGGAGAGCGAACGGCCGTTCGCATGCCAGGATGGAGGCAGAAGCCGAGACGAAGGGGTGGCCGGATGGACTTCGACCAGATCGCATGGTTTCCGCTGTGCGCCGGGGCGACGGTGGCGGGCCTGGTCCTGAGCTTCCTGGCGTTCCGCCGCAGAGGAGCGGCGTCGGGCCTGCGGGTGGCGGCGTGGGCGCTGCTGCCGGTGGCGGCCTATCTGACGAACGCGCTGCCGGCGCTGTGGACCATCGGCACCACGGCCGTGGGGTTCGTCACCGGCCTGGTGCTCAACCCGGCGGTGTGGGCGGGCGTCGCCGTGGCCGGGCTGTCGGCGGTGCTGTTCGTGGTGTCGGGGTTCATGCGCGGCCGCAGGCTCTCCGTCGGGCGGAAGGACAAGGGCGAGAAGAAGGGCACGGGCGAGACGCCCGCGCAGCGGCCGGCCCAGCCTGGCGCGGCCCAGCCCGCCGCCTCGGCCGCCGCGCCCAAGCCGGCCGTCGCCGCAAAACAGCGCAAAGCGCCCGCCGACGACGACTTCTCCGACATCGAGGAGCTCCTCAAGCGGCGCGGCATCAGCTGACCTCGGTTGTGTCACGAATCCGAGACGCAACCGGAACCGGGCCACGACATTCAGATCAAGATCAATACGAATGAGTTTCGCATCAATCACAGATTAGCCACATAGCGGCCTGAGGGACTGGTCATACCAGCTCAGGCCATAGATTCTGCCTCCTGAGGTCGCGACTTTGCGGTCTAAGTCCAGTTTCAATAGACAGCGTCGTCTGGATCCAGGGGGCAATTTCGCATGACCGCGCCGCTTGACGTTCCCGGTTCCGCCGCAGAAGCGCAACCGGAGTCGGTGCTCGCGGGAGCGGGCAAGGACATCCAGGGCCGGTCCCTCACGAGGATCGCCTGGATGCGGCTGAGGCGGGACAAGGTCGCCCTGGGCGGTGGCGTCGTCGTCGTGCTGCTGATCCTCGTGGCGATCTTCTCCGGGCCCATCATCTCGGTCTTCGGGCACGACCCCCTGGAGTTCCACCAGGAGGCCATCGACCAGAGCACGCTGCTGCCCCAGGGCTCCTTCGGCAACATGGGCAGCGAATACCTGCTCGGCGTCGAGCCGGTCAACGGCCGCGACATCTTCAGCCGCATCGTGGCCGGCGCCTGGATCTCGCTGCTCATCGGCTTCCTCGCCACCCTGGTGTCGGTCGTCATCGGCACCGTCCTCGGCGTGGTCGCCGGCTACTTCGGCGGCTGGGTCGACCAGGTCATCGGCCGCATCATGGACGTCTTCCTCGCCTTCCCGCTGCTGGTCTTCGCGATCGCGCTGGCGGGCGTCGTCCCCGACAAGGGGTTCGGGCTGGAGGGCAACGGCCTGCGCATCGCCATGCTGATCTTCATCATCGGCTTCTTCAGCTGGCCCAGCATCGGCCGCATCGTCCGGGGCCAGACCCTGTCGCTGCGCGAGCGGGAGTTCGTCGACGCCGCCCGCAGCCTCGGGGCGCGCCACGGCTACATCCTCTTCCGCGAGGTGCTGCCCAACCTGCTCGCGCCGATCCTGGTCTACGCGACCCTGCTCATCCCGACCAACATCCTGTTCGAGGCCTCGCTCTCCTTCCTGGGCGTGGGCATCAACCCGCCCACCCCGACCTGGGGCGGCATGCTGTCCGAGGCGGTGCGCTTCTACACGCTGCCGCACTTCGTGCTCTTCCCGGGCCTGGCGATCTTCATCACGGTCCTGGCGTTCAACCTGTTCGGCGACGGGTTGAGGGACGCCTTCGACCCCCGCGCGCACTGACCTTCGCCTACGCTCCATCCCCCATCTCACTACCAAGGGGTTAGTCAATGAGAAGGAAATCCGCACTGGCGGCGGCCGCGACAGCGGCGCTGGCCATGGTGCTCTCCGCCTGTGGCGGAGGTGGCGGCACGCCGCAGCAGCCCGCGCAGTCGGCGTCCGGCGGAGGCGCGCAACCCGCGTTCAACGCCGCGCTCACCGGTGTGTACAACCCTTCGACGAAGAAGGGCGGCACGATCAAGGCCGCGCACTCCTCCGACTGGGACAGCCTCGACCCGGCCGACACCTACTACGGGTACTCGTTCAACTTCGGCCGCCTCTACTGGCGTACGCTGACGACGTACAAGACCGGCCCCGGCCCCGACGGCAACCAGGTCGTCCCCGACCTCGCCGAGGGCCTGGGCACGCCGAGCGACGAGGGCAAGACCTGGACGTACAAGCTGCGCCCGGGCCTCAAGTTCGAGGACGGCACGCCGATCACGGCCAAGGACGTGGCCTACGCGGTGGCCCGTTCGTACGACAAGGAGACCTTCCCGCACGGCCCCTCGTACCTCAACGAGCTGCTGGCCTGGCCGAAGGACTTCAAGGGCGTCTACAAGACCCCCGACGTCGACTACAAGTCGGCCGTCGAGGCGACCGACGACACCACGGTGGTCTTCCACCTGGTCAAGCCGTTCGCGTCCATGGACTACATCGTCCAGATGCCGATGACGGCGCCGGTGCCGAAGGACAAGGACACGGGCGCGAAGTACCGCGAGCACGTGATCTCCTCGGGCCCGTACAAGTTCGAGACCAACGAGACCGGCAAGCGCTTCACGCTGGTCCGCAACGACCAGTGGGACCCCGCCACCGACCCCAACCGGCCCGCGCTGCCGGACAAGTGGGAGGTCCAGCTCAACGTCAACGCCGATGACCTGGACAACCAGCTCATGTCGGGCAGCATCCAGCTCGACATCCCGGGCACCGGCATGCAGCCCGCGGCGCTCGGCAAGGTCCTGCCGGACCCGACGCTGAAGGCCCGTACGGACAACCCGACGATCGCCCGTCTGTGGTACGTCTCGGTCATCCCGGACACCAAGCCGCTCGACAACATCGAGTGCCGCAAGGCCGTCATGTTCGCCGCGGACCGCGTCGCCAACCAGACCGCCTACGGCGGCCCGGTGGCCGGCGGCGAGATCGCCACGAACGTCATGCCGCCCGGCATCGTCGGCCAGGAGAAGTTCGACCTGTACCAGACGCCGGAGAACAAGGGCGACGTCGAGAAGGCCAAGCAGGCCCTGGCCGCCTGCGGCCAGCCGAACGGCTTCGAGACCACGATGACGTTCCGCGCCGACCGTCCGCGTGAGAAGGCCCTCGCCGAGGCCATGCAGCAGGCGCTGTCCAAGGCCGGCATCAAGCTGACGCTGAAGGGCTTCCCGGCCTCCAGCTACTTCTCCGACTACGCCGGCAACGTCGACTACGTCAAGAAGAACGGCATCGGCCTGGCCACGCACGGCTGGGGCTCCGACTGGCCCGACGGTTACGGCTTCATGCAGGCCATCGTCGACAGCCGGACCATCCGCCCGGCGGGCAACTACAACCTGAGCGTCAAGAACGCCGAGGTCGACAAGCTCGTCGACCAGGCCGCCGCCGAGCTGGACGCCACCGCCCGCGCCAAGCTGTGGGTGGACGTCGACAAGAAGGTCATGGAGGACGCCTCCATCCTTCCCGTCGTCTGGGCCAAGTCGCTGCTCATGCGCGGCCAGGGCGTGACCAACCTCGCCTACAACGAGGGCCAGCAGATGTACGACTACGTGCTGCTCGGCGCGGAGTGACCAGGCGAGGCTCGGGGATCTAGCGAAGGCAGGTGAAGGCATGAGTGGCCGGCCCGGCGCGGGCCGGCCACTCGGCCGGCAGCGGTGCTCACATACATCATCAGGCGTCTGATCGGCGCGCTCGCGATGCTCATGGTGGTCAGCATGGTCACCTTCGGCATCTTCTTCGTCGTGCCGCAGTGGGCCGGGGCGACTCCCGAGGCCCTCGCCTCGCGCTACGTCGGGCGCGCGGCGACCCCGGAGACCGTTCACCTGGTCGCCGAGCGGCTCGGCTTCTACGACCCGGTGGTCGTGCAGTACGGCAGGTTCGTCAAGGGCATCTTCACCGGCGCCACCTACGACTACGGCGCCGGCGTCGAGCAGTGCCCCGCTCCCTGCTTCGGCTACTCCTTCATCAGCGGACAGCCCGTCTGGCCGGACCTGGTCGACCGCATGCCGGTCACCTTCTCCCTCGCCATCGGCGCGGCCATCCTGTGGGTGTTGGGCGGCGTCGCCATCGGCGTGCTGTCGGCGCTGCGCCGCGGCAGCTTCTTCGACCGGCTGTCCATGGGCACCGCCCTCGCCGGCGTGTCGCTGCCCATCTTCTTCACCGGCATGGTCTCCCTGGTCATCTTCAGCTACGGCCTCGGCTGGACCCCGCCGGGCGGTGCGTACACACCGCTGGCGGAGAACCCGGCGCTGTGGGCCTACGACCTGCTGCTGCCGTGGATCACGCTGGCCTTCCTGTTCGCCGCCACCTACGCCCGGCTCACCCGGGCGGGCATGCTGGAGACCATGGGGGAGGACTACATCCGCACCGCCCGCGCCAAGGGGCTGAGGGAGCGGGAGGTGATCGTCAAGCACGGCCTGCGCGCCGCGCTGACGCCCATCCTCACGCTCTTCGGCATCGACTTCGGGCTGCTGATCGGCGGCGCCGTCCTCACCGAGACCACCTATACTCTGCCCGGGCTCGGCCAGTACGCCATTCTGGCGATCAGGAACCAGGACCTGCCGCAGGTCATGGGGGTCGTGCTGGTCGCCGCGCTGTTCGTGGTGGTCGCGAGCCTGGTCGTCGACCTGCTCTACGCCGTGGTCGACCCGAGGGTGAGGTTGTCGTGAGCTTCCTTGAGGTCAAGGACCTGAAGATCCACTTTCCGACCGACGACGGTCTGGTCAAGTCCGTCGACGGGCTGACGTTCGACCTCGAACGCGGCAAGACGCTCGGCATCGTCGGCGAGTCCGGCTCCGGCAAGAGCGTCACCAGCCTCGGCATCCTGGGGCTGCACAAGGGCGGCCGCGCCCACCTCTCCGGCGAGATCTGGCTGGACGGCGAGGAGCTGATCGGCGCCTCCGCCGAGCACGTACGCGGCCTGCGCGGCAAGAAGATGGCGATGATCTTCCAGGATCCGCTGTCGTCGATGCACCCCTACTACACGGTCGGCCAGCAGATCATCGAGGCCTACCGCATCCACAACGACGTCAGCAAGCAGGTCGCCCGCAAGCACGCGATCGACATGCTGGGCCGCGTCGGCATCCCCGAGCCGGCCAGGCGCGTCGACAGCTACCCGCACGAGTTCTCCGGCGGCATGCGCCAGCGCGCGATGATCGCCATGGCGCTGTCGTGCGACCCCGAGCTGCTCATCGCCGACGAGCCGACCACGGCGCTCGACGTGACCGTCCAGGCCCAGATCCTCGACCTCATGGTCGACCTGCAGCGCGAGTTCAACTCCGCGCTCATCATCATCACCCACGACCTGGGCGTGGTGGCCGAGCTGTCCGACGACATCCTCGTCATGTACGGCGGCAAGTGCATCGAGTACGGCCCGGCCGACAGCATCTTCTACCGCCCCGAGCACCCCTACACCTGGGGCCTGCTCGGCTCCATGCCCCGCCTGGACCGGGAGCCCACCGAGCGGCTGCTGCCGATCAAGGGCTCGCCGCCCTCGCTCATCAACGTGCCCCCCGGCTGCGCGTTCCATCCGCGCTGCCCGTACGCCGAGCGCACGCAGGGCAAGGCCGACACCGAGGTGCCCGCGCTGGCCGAGACCGAGGGCGGCCACCTGGTGCGCTGCCACATGAGCCGCGACGAGCGGCGCGGCCTGTGGGAGAACGAGATCAAGCCAGTGCTGGAGACCCAGTGAGCGAGCCGAACTACGCCAGTGAGCCGCTTCTTTCCGTGCAGGACATGGAGAAGCACTTCCCTGTGACCAAGGGCCTGCTGAAGAGACAGGTCGGCGCGGTCAAGGCGGTCGACGGCATCAGCTTCGACGTCTTCAAGGGCGAGACCCTCGGCCTGGTGGGCGAGTCGGGCTGCGGCAAGTCCACGACCGGCCGCCTGGTCACCCGGCTGCTGGAGCCCACCGCGGGCAAGGTCGTCTTCGAGGGCCAGGACATCACGCACATGAGCCAGGGGCGGCTGCGGCCGCTCCGGCGCGACATGCAGATGATCTTCCAGGACCCCTACTCGTCGCTGAACCCCCGGCACACGGTCGGCGCCATCGTCGGCGCGCCGTTCCGCATCCAGGGCGTGCAGACCGAGAACGGCGTCAAGAAGGCCGTCCAGGACATCCTGTCGCTGGTCGGGCTCAACCCCGAGCACTACAACCGCTACCCGCACGAGTTCTCCGGGGGCCAGCGCCAGCGCATCGGCATCGCCCGCACGCTCGCGCTCAAGCCCAAGCTCATCATCGCCGACGAGCCGGTCTCCGCGCTCGACGTGTCCATCCAGGCCCAGGTCGTCAACCTGCTGGAGGACCTGCAGAACGAGCTGGACCTCACCTACGTCGTGATCGCCCACGACCTGTCGGTGGTGCGCCACATCAGCGACCGGGTCGCCGTGATGTACCTCGGCAAGATCGTCGAGATCGCCGACCGCAAGCGGCTCTACAGCTCGCCCATGCACCCCTACACCAACGCCCTGCTGTCGGCCGTGCCCGTGCCCGACCCCAAGGCGCGCAAGGGCCGCGAGCGCATCCGGCTGGCCGGCGACGTGCCGAGCCCGCTCAACCCGCCGCCCGCCTGCCGCTTCCACACCCGCTGCTGGAAGGCGCAGGAGATCTGCAAGACGGTCGAGCCGCCGCTGGGCGAGGTGGCGAGCGGGCACCGCGTCGCCTGCCACTTCCCGGAGAACGCTGTGGAGACCCCGGCGGCCGCGGCCGCCGAGCAGAGCTGACACGCGCCGGGCGTCCCCGACAACGGGCCGCCCGGCCCGGTCAGGACAGGGCGCCCGGCGTGATGAGGCCCGTCTCGTAGGCCAGCACCACCGCCTGCACGCGGTCGCGCAGCCCCAGCTTGGTCAGCACGTTGCCGACGTGCGTCTTGACCGTCGTCTCGCTCACCACCAGCTTGGCGGCAATCTCGGCGTTGGACATGCCCTTGGCGATCAGCCGCAGCACCTCCAGCTCGCGCTCGGTCAGCCGGTCGAGCCGGGCGGGGGCCGCCTGCTCGTACGCCGACGGCAGCCGCGCGGCGAACCGGTCGAGCAGCCGCCGGGTCACGCTCGGCGCGACGATCGCCTCGCCCGCCGCCACCACCCGGATCGCCTGCACCAGCTCGTCCGGCGGCACGTCCTTCAGCAGGAACCCCGACGCGCCCGCGCGCAGCGCCTCCACGATGTACTCGTCGAGGTCGAACGTGGTCAGCACCAGCACCTTCGGCACGTGCGCCGACGGCGCCGCCTCCCGCACGATCCGGCGGGTCGCCTCGATGCCGTCCACCCCGGGCATCCTGATGTCCATGAGCACCACGTCGGGCAGCAGCGCCCGGGTCTGCTCCATCGCGGCCTTGCCGTCGCCGGCCTGCCCCACCACCGTGATGTCGGGCTCGGCCTCGAGAATCAGGCGGAAACCGGTGCGCAGCAGCGGCTGGTCGTCCACCAGCAGCACTCTGATCGTCATTGTCCGTCCTTCAGCGGGAACCTCGCCCGCACCTCGAAACCGCCCCCCGGCAGCGGACCGATGCTCAGGATTCCACCATAGAGTGCCACTCTTTCGCGAATGCCCACCAAACCATGCCCTTGCCCCGAGGTCAGACCATCCGCCGCGCCGCCCGTCCCGTCGTCCTCGACCCGTACGTCCAGCTCGCGCGGCTTGTGCCGGACGGTGACCACCGCGCCGGCCCCGGCCCCCGCGTGCCGCAGGCTGTTGGTCAGCCCCTCCTGCACCAGCCGGTACGCCGCCAGGTCCACCCCGGCAGGCAGCTCCCGCGGCTCGCCCTCCACCAGCAGCCGGACCGGCAGCCCCGCCTCCCGCATCTGCTCCACGAGCGCCGGCAGGTCACGTACGCCCGGCTGCGGCCCCAGCTCGGCCCGCGCGTCGGCGCGCAGCACCCCCACGATCGTGCGCATCTCCGCCATCGCGGTGCGCCCGGTGTGCTCGATGGCCGACAGCGCCTCGCCCGCCAGCGCGGGATCGGCGGCGAGCACCCGCCGCGCCGCCGCGGCCTGCACCACCATGACGCTGACGTGGTGGGCCACCACGTCGTGCAGCTCCCGCGCGATCCGCGAGCGCTCCTCGGCCCGCGCCGCCCGGGTGTCGGCCGCGTGCGCCCGCTCCAGCCGCGCCGCCCGGTCCTTCAGCTCCTCCAGGTAGGCCCGCCGCAGCCGCAGGCTGCGCCCCGCGCCCCACACGGCCGTCACCAGGATGACGACCACCACGTGGTCGGTCCAGGCCGCCGCCCGCACGGGGCCGGCCAGCGCCCCCAGCGCGTACGCCGACAACGACACCAGCAGCCCGCCCAGCGCCATCGCCAGCCCCCGGTGGGAGGCCACCGAGTAGAGCAGCACCAGCCCGGCCAGGCCCGGCACGCCCATGCCGTAGCCGGTCGCCGTCAGCAGCAGGCCCGGCACCAGGGCCGCGCACAGCGCGGCCAGCGGCCACCGCCGGCGGAAGGCCACGGGCACGCCCGCCACGGCCACCAGCGCGACGCCGAACCCGTCGGGCGGCCGCGGCCCCGCGGACGCCGGGATCAGCGGGTCGTCGAGCGTGTGGAGCACCACCGAGACGATCGCCACCACGGCGGCGAGAACCGGGTCGTGGAGGCGGGTTCGGTCGATGCGCACGGCTTCACTGTAGGACCGCCCGGGAGTCCGATTCCTCCTCCCCGGGGAGGATCAGTCCTGCTAAAGCTCGTCGGTCGCGGCCCGGCGGTTCCTGCGCACGGTGTCGCCGGGCTGCCGGTCGGGCACCGGGGGAGGGGTGCCGCCGAACTCGGGGCACAGCGCCTGATGGTCGCACCAGTCGCACAGCCGGCTGCGCCGCGCCCGCCACTCGCCGCTCTGCATCGCGCGCTCGATCGCCGTCCACAGCGCCATCACCTTGCGCTCGGTGGCCTGCAGGTCGGCCTCGTCGGGGGCGTAGCGCAGCACCTCGCCCTGGCCGCCGAGGTAGACGAGCTGCAGCAGCCGCGGCACCCGCCCGCGCAGCCGCCACAGCACCAGCGCGTAGAACTTCATCTGGAACAGCGCCTTGGCCTCGAAGTCGGGCCCCGGCGCGCTGCCGGTCTTGTAGTCGACCACCCGGACCTCGCCGGTCGGCGCCACGTCGAGCCGGTCGACGTAGCCGCGCAGCATCAGCCCGCCGTCGAGCACCGCCTCGACGTAGAGCTCACGCTCGGCCGGCTCCAGCCGGGTCGGGTCCTCCAGCGTGAAGTAGCGCTCCAGCATGCCGCGGGCCTGCGCCAGCCACTCGGCCTGCTCCTCCTCGCCGGAGAACATCTCGGCGTATTGGGGGTCGTCGTCGAGCAGCCGCCGCCACTGCGGCTCCAGCAGCTCCAGCGCCGCCGCCACCGACCGGCGCGGGGCCGGCAGGTCGTAGAGCCGCTCCAGGACCGCGTGGACCACCGTGCCGCGCACCGCCGCCGGGGAGGGCCGCTCGGGGAGCTGGTCGATCACCCGGAAGCGGTAGAGCAGCGGGCAGGTCATGAAATCGCCCGCGCGGGAGGGGGACAGCGCACCGATGATCACCGGCTCGGTCAGCGTCATGCACGCACTCTAGGTCACGGCCCCGACAGATTGACCCCCGGCGCGACGATGAGCGCCTGCCGCGGCGCGTAGCATCAAGGCAGCGAGACCACCACACCGCCGGGGCCCGACCGCACGCGGACCCGCCGGGAAGACGTACGAGGAGAGCGGTGAGCGAGCAGAGCCCCCGGCAGGAGTTCTCCGGCGTCCCGATGGGGAGGCTGTTCGGCATCCCCGTCTACGTGTCCTGGACCTGGTTCCTCGTGGCCGGCTTCATCACCGTGATGTTCGGCCCCTACTTCGGGCGGATGCTGCCCGGCATCGGCGAGGGCGCCGCCTACGGCGTGGCGTTCGTCTTCGCGGTGCTGCTCTACGTCTCGGTGCTGCTGCACGAGCTGGCGCACAGCGTCCTCGCCAAGGCCTACGGGCTGCCGGTGCGCCGCATCACCCTCTACCTCCTCGGCGGCGTCTCGGAGATCGAGAAGGAGCCGCCCACGCCGGGCAAGGAGTTCCTGGTGGCCGCGGCGGGGCCGGGGCTGTCGCTCGGGCTGGCCGGGCTCGGCTGGCTGGCCGACGTCTACTTCATCAACGACGGCGGCATCCTCGAGGTGCTGGTGCTGCAGCTCTGGTTCGCCAACCTCATCGTCGGCGTCTTCAACCTGCTGCCGGGACTGCCGCTCGACGGCGGCCGGATGCTGCGGGCCGGCGTGTGGAAGATCGCCGGCAGCCCCGGCACCGGCACGATCGTCGCCGCCTGGGGCGGCCGGGTGCTGGCCGTGCTGCTCGTCGCGGTGCCCCTCGCGTCGGCGCTCGCCGGCGGCGGCGAGGCCGACATCACCGACGTGATCTGGCCGCTGGTGCTGGCCTCCTTCATCTGGATGGGCGCCTCGCAGTCGCTGCGGGTGGCCAAGATCCGCGCCCGCATCCCGCGGGTCAACGCGCGGGCCCTGGCCCGCAGGGCGGTGCCGGTGAGCGGCGACACGCCGCTGTCGGAGGCGTTGCGGCAGGCGGGCGAGCGGCACGCGGGCGCCATCGTCGTGGTCGACCACGACGGCCGGCCGCTGGCGATCGTCAGCGAGGCCGCCGTGCAGGCCACCCCCGAGCACCGCCGCCCGTGGGTGAGCTCCGCCTCCCTGGCCAAGTCGCTCGACCCGGCCATGGTGCTGGCCGCCGACCTCGCGGGCGAGCCGCTCATCGACGCCATGCGCGAGGCGCCGGGCAGCGAATATCTCCTCGTGGAGCCGGGCGGCGAGGTCTACGGCGTGCTGTCCACCGCCGATGTGAACCGGGTGTTCACCGGCGTCTGATTTGTCCCACTCGTTTAAGCCGCGGCCCCCGGATAGGGTCGTGTCCAGCGGTTTCCGGGTTCGGGAGCGGACCCGGGCGATTTCTGCGATGCGATGACTGGCCGCTAGTGTGCTGTTTGGCCAAACTTGCACAGTTAAGGGGTTAGTTGCGGTCCACCGGTTCATCGAATCGAGACGACGGGGGCGCGGCACGGCTCCGTCGTCTGGGTATGCGTATGGCTGGTGGCCGGCACCGCAGTGCGGGCGCCGTGACAACGCCGGCTTCCGGGGAGGAGAGTTGAGTGACCGAGCGCAGCGAGGGCACCGATGAGCGCGGCACGGTCGTCATGAGGGAGGACGCATGACCGACCAAGGCTTCGGAGCGGTGCGTCCGCTTCCTGGTGACGGTCTCGTCGCCTACCTGGGCGGGCTGCTGCTGGTGTGCGATCCGGGCGAGGCCACCGCCGACGGCCTGCTCGACGCGCTGCGCGAGACCGCGGCCTCCGGCGGCGACGGCCGGGCACTGGCGCGCCGCGCGGCGCAGGTGCTGGCGGCCAACATGGCGGGCGACCCCGCCGCGTGCGCGGTCGCGGGCCCGGTGACCGGCGGCGTCGCCGTCCTGGTCAGCGGCTCGGCCTCGGCGAGCGTCGTCACCTCCGCCGGCGAGACGCGGCTGTCCGGCAGCGACTCCCTGACCTGGGCCGACCGGCTCGTCACCGGCACCGTCGAGCGGGTCGAGCTGAGCCTGCCCGGCGCCGGCTCCCCGCATCCGGCCGTACGCCTCGACGGCGGCGTGGTCCACGGCGGCGGCCTGGTCAGCGACCTCGCCGACCGTCCCGCCGACCGTCCCATCGGGCGGTCGTCCGAAATGCCCGCGCAGTCCCGGCCGCTGACCAGCGAGATGCCGGCCACGGCCTTCCACATCGAGGCCGACCTCATCCAGCCGCCCGCCCAGCAGCAGCCCCAGCACCAGCCCCAGCCGCAGCCGCAGTCCCAGCCGGTGGAGCGGCCGCCCTATCCGCTGGCCGACCAGCCGCCGGTCGTGCCGAGCCCGCCCTCGGGCCCCCAGCCCGTCCCGGCGTCCATGGAGCAGGGGCCCTACCACACGCCTCAGGATCAGCCGTACCCCTCGCAGGACCAGCCTTACCCGTCGCAGGAGCAGCACTCCCCGTACGGGCCGCCGCACGACCAGCCGCCGGCCTACCACTCGCGCGAGTCGTCGCCGTCCCTGCCCGAGCCGGGCCACTACCCGACCTACGACGAGCAGCCGCCCTCCGGCAACGGCCTGCCCGACCAGCAGGGGCAGCAGCCCTTCGGCGGGCCCGACCACTTCGGCGACCAGCCCGCGCCGCCCCCGCCGCCCGGCCAGCCCGACCACTTCGACCACCCGGGCCCGCCGCAGCCGCAGCAGGAGCAGCAGCAGCCCGAGCACGGCGACCGGCCGCTGGTCTACGGGGTCGACTGCAAGAACGACCACTTCAACGACCCCCGCGTCCCCTACTGCGCCGTCTGCGGCATCGCCCTGGTCCAGCGCACCCTCGTCCCCTACAAGGGACCGCGCCCCTCGCTCGGCGTGCTCATCCTCGACGACGGCACGGCGCTGCCGCTGGAGAGCGACTACCTGCTCGGCCGCGACCCCGAGCGGGCCCCCGAGGTGGCCGGCGGCACGGCCCGCCCGGCCAAGGTGACCAGCCCCGACGGCTCGGTCTCGCGCCGTCACCTGCGGGTGGCGCTCGACGGCTGGGACGTCAACCTGGTCGACCTCGGCTCGGTCAACGGCACCCAGATCCAGCCGCCCGGCGACCCCAACTTCTACGACATCCCGCCCAACGAGCCCGTCACCATCGCGCCCGGCACCACCGTGCGCGTGGGTGTCTCCCGCACCCTGCGCTACGAGGCGCACCGCGGCTGAGCGGCCCGCCGGCCGCGCCCCCTCACCGAGCGGGCGCGGCCGTCCGGCGTCCTCCAAGGCCTGCCGTACGGCGCCGTCCAAGGCTTGCCGTCGGGCGTCCTCCAGACCTGCCGTCCGGCGTTCTCCGTGGCCCGTCAGGCCGGGCGGAAGGCCCGTACGCCCCGCAGCAGCCGCACCGCCGCCTCCAGGCCGCTGGCCGCCTCCAGCGCCCGCCCGGCCGCGATCGCGTACCTGCTCAGCAGGTGCTCGTCGGCGTCGCAGAAGGCCCGCCCCGCGACCCACACGAACAGATGGTCGCACGACACCGCGGGCACCGGCGTCGCGAGGAAGCCAGGCTCGCCCACGCTGGGGTCGCACGCCAGCCGCACCGGCTCCACGGCCGACGCCAGCTCCTTCAGCACCCCCGACTCCGCGAGCCAGCCGTGCACCCGCAGCGGGTCGCCGGGCGGGGTGTGCGCGTACATCGACCGGGCCTCCTCGCGCAGCGGATCCGCGCGGACGAAACCCGCGTACGAGGTGTTCGCGACCGCGGCGGCGGCCCGCGCCAGCCGGTCCACCAGGTCCGCGGCCTCCAGCCCTGAACAGGCGGAGATGAGCTCGCGCATGGAGACGTCGACACGGTTGTATGGCATCGCGGCGATCCCTCGGCCGGTCGGAGGCGAGATCGCGCGAGCCGACCACGCGACCCTCGAAAGCGACTGCCCCGACTATCGCCCCCGACGTGGCCCTTGACTAGCCCTCAACAGGAAATCGGGATTTCTCCCCGTCCGGGGCCGTCAGCCGTCAGGAGGAGCGGACGCGGGCCCAGGCGAGGTCGTCCACGCGCCGCCCGCCGCCCTTCGGGAACATCTCCCTGTGCACGCCCTCCCGGCTGAACCCGGCCCGCTCCAGCACCCGGTGCGAGGCGACGTTGCCCGCCTCGGTGCCGGCCACGACCCGGTGCAGCGCCGTACGGGCGAACGCCCAGTCCACCAGCAGCCGCACCGCCCGCGTCATGAACCCCTTGCCGCGGAAGCCCGGCATCAGCGAGTAGCCGACCATCGCCTGCCCGAGCGCCGGCGTCACCTGGGTGAGCTGCACGTGCCCGGCGAACGCCCCGGACCCGGCGTCGCGCACGGCCAGCTCGATCCGCTGCCCCGACACCCACCAGTAGCCGGTGTAGCGGCAGCGCCGCTCGTCGTCCTGGAGGGTGCTGGGCGGCCCCACCTTGTACGCGGCCACGACCGGATCGGCCAGCATCCGGTGGAAGTCGGCCGCGTCCGCCGGGGTCATCGGCGTCAGCCGTACCACGCCGTCGGACAGCTCCCCGCCGTCGAAGAACGGCAGGTACGGCTCCACCGGCGGCGCCGCCTCGCCCGGCAGCCGCCCGAAGGTGATCAGGTCGGCGGGGCGGCCGTCGCGCAGCAGCTTGGCCTCGCGCCGGTGCCCCTCCTCGCGGAAGCCCGCCTTGTACGCCACCCGCAGGCTGGCGACATTCTCCACCTCGGCCTCCAGCTCGACCCGGCGTACGCCCTGGTCGAACAGCCAGTCGGCGACCGCCCGCGCGGCCGTCGAGGCCACGCCCTTGCCGCGGGCCCACGGCGCGACGAGGTAGCCGAGCTCGGCGACCCGCCAGCGGTCGGGCGGCCGGACGCCGATCGAGCCGGCGTAGCGGCCGTCCTGGGTGATGGCGAACTCGGCGCCGCCGGCCTCCCACTTGGCGCGGGCCTGCTCGACGTACGCGCGCGCGTCCGACAGCCGGTACGGGGAGGGCAGCAGCGGCAGGAAGCGGGCCGTCACCGGGTCGTCGCACGCCCGCATGATCGCCTCGGCGTCGGAGTCTGAGGGGGCCCGCAGGACGAGGGGACCGGCGGAGATCACGTGGCGCGCGAGCATCCCCCATACTTATCGTGCGTCCGGAGCCGCCCGAAAGCCCTATAACCTTGCCGCCATGGGTTTCCGCAGGCATGGGCCGTTCCGCCCGGGGGATCAGGTGCAGCTCACCGACCCCAAGAACAAGCGCCACACGATCACGCTCAAAGAGGACGGCGTCTTCCACACCCACAAGGGCGCCATCCCGCACAGCGACCTGATCGGGCAGCCCGAGGGCTCCGTGGTGCGCTCGTCCGGCGGCACCCAGTACCTCGCCTTCCGCCACCTCCTCCAGGACTACACGCTCGCCATGCCGCGCGGCGCGGCCGTCATCTACCCCAAGGACGCCTCGATGATCGTCGGCATGGCCGACGTCTTCCCCGGCGCCCGCGTGATCGAGGCGGGGGTCGGCTCCGGCGCGCTCACCTGCTTCCTGCTGCGCGCCGTCGGCCCCGAGGGCCACGTGACGAGCTACGAGCGCCGCCAGGACTTCGCCGACGTGGCGCGCAAGAACGTCGAGAACTTCTACGGCGGCCCCATGGACGACACCTGGCGGCTGGTGGTCGGCGACCTCAACGACTCCATCGACGAGGCCGACGTCGACCGGGTGATCCTCGACATGCTCGCGCCGTGGGAGTGCGTCGACGCCGCCGCCAAGGCCCTCACGCCGGGCGGCGTGATCTGCTGTTACGTGGCCACGACCACCCAGCTGTCGAAGACCGTCGAGGTCATTCGCGATCACGGGTGTTTCACCGAGCCGCATGCGTGGGAGACCCTGGTTCGCGACTGGCATGTCGAAGGACTCGCGGTGAGACCGGATCATCGGATGATCGGCCACACGGGGTTCCTCGTCTCCGCCCGCCGCATGGCGGACGGAGTGACACCCCCGCCGAGACGCCGCCGACCGAAGGGGACGACCGAAGAACTATGACAATTTGGCCACGAGGGTGCGTTGGTGAGTGACACGGGAACAGATCGTCGTGTTCCTGTGCTGGGAGTATTAAACGCACTATTGAGGATTAATCGCCGAACACTGAATGTCACTCTACGAACACTGCCCGGCCAGGTTACGGAGGGGCCCGAGATAGGTAAGGTCCTTAGTAGTCGCCCTCGACTGGGAAGGAGGTGACGGGGCGTGGCAGCTCGCGATGATGCTGAGGCTCGAGCCGCGCAGCGCGAACGGGAGGTCGCTGATCTTTCAACACAGGTCTCCTTCCTGCAGGAGGAGATCACCGCGCTGAGGCGGAAGCTGGCCGAGTCACCCCGTCAGGCCAGAGTCCTCGAAGAGCGTCTCCATGAGGCACAGGCGAACCTCGCGGCCGTGACCGGCCAGAACGAACGCCTTGTGGCCACACTCAAGGAGGCCAGGGACCAGATCGTCGCTCTCAAGGAGGAGGTCGACCGGCTGGCGCAGCCGCCGTCCGGTTTCGGCACCTTCCTGGAGGCCAGAGAAGACGGCACGATCGAGGTGTTCACCGGCGGCCGCAAGCTGCGGGTGAACGTCAGCCCCGCCGTCGACGTCGATTCGCTGCGGCGTGGCCAGGAGGTCATGCTCAACGAAGCGCTCAACGTGGTCGAGGCGCTCGGCTACGAAGAGGTCGGCGAGATCGTGATGCTCAAAGAACTGCTCGACGAGGGCAAGCGGGCCCTGGTCATCTCGCACGCCGACGAAGAGCGCGTCGTGCGGCTGGCCGACTCGCTGCAGGGCCAGCCCGTCAGGGCCGGCGACTCGCTCCTGCTGGAGCCCCGCTCGGGCTACGTCTACGAGCGCATACCCAAGTCCGAAGTCGAAGAGCTCGTGCTCGAAGAGGTCCCCGACATCTCCTACGAGGAGATCGGCGGCCTCGGGCGGCAGATCGAGCAGATCAGGGACGCCATCGAGCTGCCCTACCTGCACGCCGACCTGTTCCGCGAGCACATGCTGCGGCCGCCGAAGGGCGTGCTGCTGTACGGCCCGCCCGGCTGCGGCAAGACGCTCATCGCCAAGGCCGTCGCCAACTCCCTGGCCAAGCAGGTCGCGGAGAAGACCGGCCAGTCCGGCAAGAGCTTCTTCCTCAACATCAAGGGCCCGGAGCTGCTCAACAAGTACGTCGGCGAGACCGAGCGGCACATCCGCCTGGTCTTCCAGCGGGCTCGTGAGAAGGCCTCCGAGGGCACGCCGGTGATCGTGTTCTTCGACGAGATGGACTCGATCTTCCGCACCCGCGGCTCCGGCGTCTCGTCCGACGTCGAGAACACCATCGTCCCTCAGCTGCTGTCGGAGATCGACGGCGTCGAGGGCCTGGAGAACGTCATCGTCATCGGCGCCTCCAACCGCGAGGACATGATCGACCCCGCGATCCTGCGGCCCGGCCGCCTGGACGTGAAGATCAAGATCGAGCGGCCGGACGCCGAGGCGGCGAAGGACATCTTCTCGAAGTACCTGCGTCCCGACCTCCCTCTGCACCCGGACGACCTGGCCGAGCACGGCGACTCGCGGCAGGGCACCATCCAGGGCATGATCCAGAGCGTCGTCGAGCGCATGTACACCGAGAGCGAGGAAAACCGCTTCCTCGAGGTGACCTACGCCAACGGCGACAAGGAAGTCCTCTACTTCAAGGACTTCAACTCCGGCGCGATGATCCAGAACATCGTCGACCGGGGCAAGAAGATGGCCATCAAGCAGTTCCTCGAGACCGGCCAGAAGGGCCTGCGGGTGCAGCACCTGCTCACGGCCTGCGTGGACGAGTTCTCCGAGAACGAGGACCTGCCCAACACCACCAACCCCGACGACTGGGCTCGCATCTCCGGCAAGAAGGGCGAGCGGATCGTCTACATCCGCACGCTGGTCTCCGGCAAGCAGGGCAGCGAGGCCGGCCGCTCGATCGACACCGTCGCCAACACCGGCCAGTACCTGTGACCCCTTCCCGAGAGGGCCACGGCGCCTGACGCCGGCACGACGACAAGCGGGAGGGCCTCCGGGCCCCCCCGCTTCCGTTTCCCGGTGCCCGACGCCCTCCGCCCGACGCCGGGCGCGACACGACGCGATAGGCATGCGCCGGCCCGCCTCGGGGCGCACACTTGGCGATGTGACCACTTCCGATCAGGTGGGGCTCAAGCGCGTCGAGGTGCACGTCGAGGGCGTCCTGCGGGGCGTCGGCTTCCGGCCCTTCGTGCACGCGCTCGCCCGGCGGCTCGGCCTGGCCGGCCAGGTGCGCGACGACGTCGACGGCGTGCACATCGAGATCGAGGGCGCCCGCCCCCGCGTCGCGGAGTTCCTCACCGCGCTCGAACGCGACGCCCCCGCCCTGTCGGAGATCGAACGGGTCACCGTCGTCCGCGCCGAGCCCACCGGCCGCCGTGGGTTCGCCATCGCCGCCGCCGACCCCGCGGGCCCGCGCCGCGCCGCGGTCCCCGCCGACCTCGCCACCTGCGACGACTGCCTGCGCGAGCTAGCCGATCCCGCCGATCGCCGCCACCGGCACCCGTTCGTCTCCTGCGCCGGCTGCGGGCCGCGCTTCACCGTCGTCCGTGCCGTCCCCTACGACCGGCCGCTGACCACCATGGCGGGTTTCGCGATGTGCCCGGACTGCGTGGCCGAGTACCACGACCCCGGCGACCGCCGCTTCCACGCCCCGCCGATCTGCTGCCCCGGCTGCGGGCCCCGGCTGCGGCTGCTCGACCCGGGCGGCGGCGAACTGCCGGGCGATCCCGTCGCCACCGCCGCCGCCCTCCTGCGGGCGGGCCGGATCGTGGCGGTCAAGGGCCTCGGCGGCTACCAGCTCGC
>NZ_JBGLOU010000001.1:236817-663037 GCF_041402765.1 Nonomuraea sp. AD125B
GCCTGCGCGAGCAGCGCGCGGACGAGCCGTACGCCGTCCTGGCCGCCGACCTCGCGCAGGCCGGCCTGCTGTGCGCGATCGACGGGGACACCGCCGGGCTCCTCACCAGCCGGGCCCGCCCGATCGTGCTCCTGCCCCGCCACGACGCCACCCGCCGCGACGCCACCCGCCGCGACGCCACCCGCCGCGACGCCACCCGCCGCGACGCCACCCGCCGCGACGCCCCCCGCCACGACGCCCCCCGCCACGACGCCTCCCGCGCACTGGCGCCCTCCGTCGCGCCCGGGAGCCGGAGTCTCGGCGTCATGCTGCCCGGCACGCCGCTGCACCACCTGCTGCTCGCCGAGGTCGCCGAGCCCCTCGTACTCACCGGCGGCACCGGTGACGAGCCCATCGCGTACGACGACGCCGACGCCCTGGCCCGGCTCGGCGCGGTCGCCGACGCCTTCCTCACCCACGACCGGCCCATCCACGTCCGCGCCGACGACAGCGTGGTCCGGCCCACGGCCGGCGGGGTCGTCGTGCTACGGCGGGCTCGCGGTTACGCGCCCGAGCCGTTGCCGCTGCGCCACTTCGTGCCCCGTACCGTGCTGGCCTGCGGCGCCGACCGCGAGAGCACCTTCTGCCTGGCCCGCGACCGGCGCGCGTTCGTCTCGCAGCCCTTCGGCGACCTGCACAACGACGAGGCCCGGCGCTCGTACGCGGCCGGCATCGAGCACTTCCTCGCCCTGTTCGACCTGTGCCCCGAGATCGTCGCCCACGACCTGCACCCCGGGCACCGCTCCACCCGGCACGCCCTCGCGATCCCCGGCGTCGAGCACGTCGCCGTCCAGCACCACCACGCCCACATCGCCTCCTGCCTGGCCGACAACGGCGAGCGGGGCCCCGTGATCGGCGTCGCCTTCGACGGCTCCGGCCACGGCACCGACGGCACCGTCTGGGGCGGCGAGTTCCTGCGGGCCGACCTGGCCGGCTTCGAACGGCTCGGCCGCCTGGAGCCCGCCCCCATGCCGGGCGGCGACGCCGCGGTCCGCGAGCCCTGGCTCATGGCCGCCGCCTACCTCGGTCCCGGCGACGGCCCGCCCAAGCTGGACGTCGTACGCCGCAACGCCGAACGCTGGGCCGCCGCGCTCGCCCTCGCCGCCGGCTCCCCGCTCACCTCCAGCGCCGCCCGGCTCCTCGACGCCGCCGCCGCGCTCCTCGGGGTCCGGGACCGGATCACCTATGCCGGTCAGGCCGCGTACGAGCTGGAACAGCACGCCGACCCCGCGGAGACCGGCTGCTACCGCGCCCGCCTCACGCCGGGGGAGCCGCTCACCGTGCACGGCGCCGACCTCGTCCGGGCCGCCGCCCGCGACCTGGAGTCCGGGCGGCCCACCCCGGTCATCGCCGGCCGCTTCCACAACGGCGTGGCCGACGCCGTGGCGCGCGCCTGCGCCGCGCTCAGGGACGCCACCGGCCTCACGGCGGTCGCCCTGTCCGGCGGCGTCTTCCAGAACGTGCTCCTCACCGAGCGCGCCGTGCGGCGGCTGCGCGCGGCCGGCTTCCGCGTTCTCACCCACCGGCGGGTGCCGCCCGGCGACGGCGGGCTCAGCCTGGGCCAGGCCGTCGTCGCCGCGGCCCGCGATCGGGACCGCCTATCACGCTGACGCTCCGTGACGGAAGTGAACAGCGGGACCAGGGGAACCAAAGTGATCGCTGTGGCGTCAAAAGGGGCGTGCGCACCCCCAACCGGCCGAAGCATGCCCGGGAGCACGGCCGGTTGGCCGAGCTCGACCTCCTCCGGTTCCTCGCCGCCCTCGCGGTCGTCGCCTTCCACTACTTAGTGGCGTACGCCAGCGTGTGGGGCGACCGGCCCGCCGAGCTGTTCCCTGCCGTGGCCCCCGTGGCCGGGCTCGGCATCCTGGGCGTCGAGCTGTTCTTCATCATCAGCGGGTTCGTCATCCTCATGACGGTGTGGGGGAAGGGGCTCGGCGCGTTCGCCCGTTCGCGCCTGGTGCGGCTCTATCCGGCGTACTGGCTGAGCCTCGCGGCCGTCGCCGCCCTCTACGGCCTCACCGGCGCCAAGGCCCTGGACCCCAAGCTGTCCACCGGCGAATACCTGCTGAACGCGACCATGTTCCAGCGGCTGTTCAAGGTCACCGACGCCAGCGGCGTCTACTGGTCGCTCTGGGCGGAGCTGCGCTTCTACCTCCTCATGGCCATCCTCGTGATCGTCGGCGTCACCTACGGGCGCGTCCTCGCCTTCTGCGGGATCTGGCTGGCCGCCGCGCTCGCGCTCAAGGTGCTCCAGCACGGCGACGTCGCCGTCCCCCCGGTGATCACCGAGACCGTCATGCCCGACTACGCCCCCTACTTCGTCGCCGGCATGGGCCTCTACCTCGTGCACAAGCACGGCCACGCCTGGCTGCCGTGGATCTACGTGGCCGCCGGCTACGCCCTGTCGCTCGACAGCGCCCTGGCCCGCGTGCACCGCCGCATCGACGCCGCCGGGTTCAAGAACATGCCGGTCACCGACACCAGCGTGATCATCGCGATCACGATCGTCTTCGCCCTCATGGCGCTGGCCGCCACCCGGGTCCTGCGGCTCAAGCCGTCGCGGACGCTGACCGCGCTCGGCGGCATCACCTACCCGCTCTACCTGTTCCACAGCGTGGTGGCCGTCGCCGTCATCCCCGTGCTCAGCGGCGATCTGCCGCCGTGGCTCGTCGCCTGTTGCGCCACGCTGATAGCCGTGCTCCTGTCCTATCTGGTGTACGTCTTTGCCGAACGTCCCATCCAGCGCATACTCAAGCCCCGCGGGCGGGCGGGCGCCTCGGTGGCTTCCGCCGTACAGATGGAAAAAGCGTCGGTGCCATAACCTTGTGGCCCTGGGGCACTGTGAAGGGCATAGGCTCGGGCATATAAACGGCGGATAGACAGACCCGGACGAACAGAGGATGTTGCATGACGGTGCGTCGGGTGATGGGCATCGAGACCGAGTACGGCATCTCCGTACCCGGCCAGCCAGGCGCCAACGCGATGGTGACCTCCTCGCAGGTCGTCAACGCGTACCTCGCCGCCTCGGCGGCCCGCGCGCGCCGCGCGCGCTGGGACTTCGAGGAGGAGAACCCCCTGCGTGACGCGCGCGGGTTCGACCTGGCGCGAGAGGTCGCCGACCCCACGCAGCTCACCGACGAGGACCTCGGGCTGGCCAACGTCATCCTGACCAACGGGGCCCGGCTCTACGTCGACCACGCCCATCCCGAATACTCCGCGCCCGAGTGCACCAACCCCCGCGCCGCGGTCATCTGGGACAAGGCGGGCGAGCGGGTCATGTACGACGCCGCCACGCGTGCCTCGGCCATGCCCGCCAACGCGCCCATCCAGCTCTACAAGAACAACACCGACGCCAAGGGCGCCAGCTACGGCTGCCACGAGAACTACCTCATGCGCCGCGCCACGCCCTTCGCCGACATCGTGCGCCACCTGACCCCGTTCTTCGTCAGCAGGCAGGTCGTCGTCGGCGCGGGCAAGGTCGGCATCGGGCAGGACTCGCGCGGCGAGGGCTTCCAGATCAGCCAGCGCGCCGACTTCTTCGAGGTCGAGGTCGGCCTGGAGACCACGCTCAAGCGGCCCATCATCAACACCCGCGACGAGCCGCACGCCGACCCCGAGAAGTACCGGCGCCTGCACGTGATCATCGGCGACGCCAACATGTCCGAGATCTCCACCTATCTGAAGCTCGGCACCACGGCGCTCGTGCTGGCCATGATCGAGGAGGGCTTCCTCAGCCGCGATCTCGCCGTCGAGAACCCCGTCCAGGCCCTGCGCGCGGTCTCCCACGACCCGACCTGCCGCTACGAGATCGCCCTGCGCGACGGCCGCAAGCTCACCGCCGTCCAGTTGCAGATGGAATACCTGGAGCAGGCGCGCAAGTTCGTCGAGGAGCGCGGCACCGCCCAGGACGAGATGAACAAGGACGTGCTCGACCGCTGGGAGTCCGTGCTCACCCGCCTGGCCGAGGACCCCATGCAGCTCGCCCGCGAGCTCGACTGGGTCGCCAAGCTCGAACTCCTGGAGGGCTACCGCAGCCGCGACGGCCTGGCCTGGTCCCACCCCCGCCTCCAGCTCGTCGACCTCCAGTACAGCGACATCCGGCCCGACCGCGGCCTCTACAACCGCCTGGTCGCCCGGGGCCGCATGCAGCGCCTGGTCTCCGAGGAGGAGGTGCAGCGCGCCGTCGAGCACCCGCCCAGCGACACCCGCGCCTACTTCCGCGGCCGCTGCCTGCGCCAGTACAGCGAGTCCGTCGCCGCCGCCTCCTGGGACTCCGTCATCTTCGACATCCCGGGCCGCGAGTCCCTGCAGCGCGTCCCCACCCTGGAGCCCCTGCGCGGCACCAAGGCGCACGTCGGAGAGCTGTTCGACCGCTGCCACACGGCCGCCGACCTGGTCGCCGCCCTCACCGGCGGCGAATGACCGTCCGCTGACGCCGGGGCCGGCCGCTCACAGCAGGCCGATGCCCAGCGTCAGCGTGCCCACCGCCAGGCCCACGCCGCCCGCCACGGCGAGCCAGATGAGCTTGTTCGGCCTGGTGTCGCCCGGGCGGGCCACCGACAGGAAGAACCCCAGCGGCATCAGGACGGGCGCCGCCACGATGAGCACCCGGGTCAGCGTCCTGACGCCCTCGGGGAGTGCGGTCTGGTCCACGTACAGCATCGCCACCAGGGCGAACAGGACCAGCACGCCCGCGTGCGCGTGCCCCGCCCGCCACAGGCCGCGCCGGACCGGGTTGTCCCGGTAGCCGGGAACGTTCCGCATGAGGAACGTCAGCAGCGACACACCGCCGAACACGATCGTCGGGACTGTGATGAGGAGCACACCTGCCATGGTCAGGGACATAGTGGACATATCTGAACCTCCGTGTACGTAGGGGATTCATTATTGGATAGCAACACTATCCAGTCAACCGATACAAGATCGCGCAAGGTTGGGCGCGAAATGTCGGACGGTTCGGGGAAGATATGCCTAGAGGCAGTCCCCCAAGCGGAGGTAGGACATGGCAACCAAGGACACCGGCGGCCAGAAGCAGGCCGGACGGCGCGAGACCGAGGTTGAGGAGACCGAGGCCTCGGCGGCGCCCGACGTTCAGGAGCGTCAGGAGAAGCTCACCGACGACGTCGACGCGATCCTCGACGAGATCGACGAGGTCCTCGAGGAGAACGCCGAGGAGTTCGTCCGCAGCTACGTCCAGAAGGGCGGGGAGTAACACACCCGGCACGGCACCACCACGATCTAGAGTCACGGCAACACCGAGGACGACGTCGAGCGCGCGCTCGCCCGTCAGGGCGGGCCCTGCGCCGTCGCCCTCGGCGCCCGTCCCATGAGCGGCCGGACGGGCGGCACCCCATGAGATGAGGCCGCGAACGGGCGAGCGCTCCGGCCCGGCCGGCGCCTCGCTGTCTTCCGTCACGCGGGCGCCGATCTTTCCTTCCGCGCCTTGACAGGTCGCGAGCGACCGTATGAACGCCGGCGTCTCCCAGGCCGGCCACGAGCCCCACGAACGCACCGAGCTCACGCGCGGACGCGCGGCGCCGCACGCTGCCCCCGGACGTGCTGCCACGGCCCCGGCCGCGCCCGCCGGCGTTGCGGCAACCCCCGCCTGCCCACCATCCGATCATGCGGCCTTCGCCGCCGGCCGTAAGGAAACGATCCGGACAATGATCGGCTCGCGCAGGGGTAGGTTGGCCGCGGCGGGGGAGGGTTCGCCGTGAGCTGATCGTGGGAAGTGCAGACAGCAACGCAACAACAGTAGGGTCGCCCTAGGGACAGTGACGTTTGGGAGGGAGTCGCGTGGCATCGCACAGGGATCTGCCCGTCGGCTTGGTGAATCAGCTTTTCCAGAACAATGGGAGCTCCTCGTTCACGGAGTTCGTCAGCTCCTACGCGCCGGAATTGCTGCCACGGCGGGATGAGGTTCTGGCCACCCCGATCGGCGACCAGGTTCCGCACGCGACCACGATCGTCGCCGCCACCTTCGCGGGCGGGGTGATCATGGCGGGTGACCGGCGGGCGACGTCGGGCAACGTGATTTCGCAGCGTGACGTGCAGAAGGTGTTCAGGACCGACGACTATTCCTGCATGGGCATCGCGGGCACGGCGAGCACCGGCATCGAGTTCGCCCGGTTGTTCCGGGTCGAGCTCGAGCACTACGAGAAGCTCGAAGGCCGCACGATGTCGGTGGCGGGTAAGGCCAACCGGCTGGCGACCATGATCAGGGGCAATCTCGGCATGGCGATGCAGGGGCTGGTGGTGGTGCCGCTGTTCGCCGCCTACGACCCCGACAAGGACGAGGGCCGCATCTTCAGCTACGACGTGGCGGGCGGGCCCTACGAGCGCGAGCGGTTCGACGCGATCGGCTCCGGCTCGATCTTCGCCCGCGGGTCGCTGAAGAAGCTCTACCGCGACGGCGCGTCGGCCGACGACATGGCGATGACGCTCATCCAGGCGCTCTACGACGCGGCCGACGACGACTCGGCGACCGGCGGCCCCGACGTGACCAGGAAGATCTGGCCGGTCGTGGGCGTCATCGACGCCGACGGCTTCCGCCGCCTCACCGACGAGCAGGTCGCCGGCTACGTCGACCAGATGCTCGAAGCCCGGATGATCTCGCCCGACGGCCCCATCGCCCCGCTGCGCTAGAAAGGACCACCTGCCCGTGTCCATGCCTTTTGGATATGCGTCCCCTGAGCAGATCATGCGGGACAAGGCCGACTACGCGCGCAAGGGCATCGCGCGGGGCCGGTCGGTCGTCGTGCTCCAGTACGTCGACGGCATCCTGTTCGTCGCGCCCAACCCGTCGCGGGCGCTGCACAAGATCAGCGAGATCTACGACCGCATCGGGTTCGCGGCCGTGGGCCGCTACAACGAGTTCGAGGAGCTGCGGCTCGGCGGCATCCGCTACGCCGACATCAACGGCTACACCTACGACCGCTCCGACGTGACCGGGCGTGGCCTCGCCAACCTTTACGCCTCCAACCTGGGGCGCATCTTCACCGAGTCGATCAAGTCGCTTGAGGTGGAGGTCGTGGTCGCCGAGGTCGGCGAGACCAAGGACGGCGACGCCATCTACCGGCTCACCTTCGACGGGTCGGTCTTCGACGAGCACGGCTTCGCCGCCATGGGCGGGCAGGCCGAGGCGGTCGCGGGGCGGCTGAAGGAGCGTTACCGCGAGTCGATGTCGCTGGCCGACGCGCTCGAAGTGGCGCTGACAGCGCTGACCGAGCCGGGCGGGGAGCGGCCGCCGGTGGGCCAGCTCGAAGTGGCGGTGCTCGACCGCAACCGTGAGCACCGCAAGTTCCTGCGGCTGACGGGGGCCCGGCTGGAGCGGCTGCTCGCTCAGACGACCCAGTCGCCCGCCTCGCCGCCTTCGTCGTCCGAGCCGTCGGAGGAGCCGCCCTCCACCGGCTCCGCCGGTTCGTCGTCCGGCTCCTCCGGCGACACCCCGCCACCCACGGGCCCCGAAGGCCCGGTCGACGACGGCTCCTCACCCCTGTAACCCCACACCCGTTCCCCGGCGGGGCCGCCACTCGCGCGGCCCCGCCGCTCGCGCTTCCGGTCCCGCCATCCGCGCTTCGGGGCCGTGTCCGGTCGCGCCGTTCGCGCGCCCGGTGCGGTGTGCGGCAGGCCGTGTGCGCAGCCCCCGGCGTGTGCGCAGCCCCCGGCGTGTGCGTGGCGTCTGCCGTGTTTGTGGCGCCTGCCGCGTGTGGCCCCTGCCGTGTGTGCTGCCCCGAACGTTCGCGTCGCCACTGTTCGCGGTGCCGGACCGGGGCGGTGTGAGCTGGATCACCAGGATGGGGGCGAACCGGAGGCGGGTGGTGTTGGTCTCAAGGGGCGTGAACACTTCGTTGCGCACCCTCCTTGCCGGCGGGGCGGCCGCCGCCGCGCTGGTGGCCTCCGGCGGCGCCGCACAGGCCGCGACCGCCGCCTACCCCCACTACAAGGCGCCGAAGATCTTCGGCACCACCTTCCAGCCCGACCCGAAGCACGACTTCACCAAGCGCATCAGCCCCCGCCACGACGGGATCCTGCGCGGCTGGATCACCCACGTGAGCGGCGGCGTGGCCGAGTACCAGCCGATCAAGTGGAAGCGGGACAAGCACACCGAGGGCTATTTCGTGGGCCCGGGCGAGGGCGACGCGACGGCCTACGCCTCGCCGATCGCCAAGAACGTGGAGTTCCTGTCGGCGTACGGCTGCAAGCAGTCGGGCGGGTCGCTCACGGTGAGCAGGAAGACCGGCCTGGGCGCCAAGCGGTGCCCGGCGTCGGTGCTGGTCAAGCGGCACGGCAAGCAGCGTCAGCCAGCCCTCATCACGGTCTACCGGGGCAAGATCGTCAAGGTCCAGGAGATCTACGTCCCGTGAGCGCGCCGCCGTGCTCATTCAGGGGCGGGCACGGCGCTGCCAACAGGGACAAAACATCCCATACAGGTCCGCCATTGAAAACACCCGGCAAGATCTCTCCCGCTCGCCGATCCATGGGCATAGTGTGAGGTGATGGATCGTCGCATCTTCGGGCTGGAGAACGAGTACGGCGTGACCTGCACGTTCAGGGGGCAGCGCAGGCTGTCCCCCGACGAGGTCGCGCGCTACCTGTTCCGGCGAGTCGTGTCCTGGGGCCGATCGAGCAACGTCTTCCTCCGCAACGGCGCCCGCCTCTATCTCGACGTGGGCAGCCATCCTGAATACGCAACACCCGAGTGTGACAACGTCATCGAGCTCGTCACCCACGACAAGGCGGGCGAGCGCATCCTCGAAGGTCTCCTCGTGGACGCCGAGAAGCGGCTGCGCGAAGAGGGCATCGCGGGCGACATCTACCTGTTCAAGAACAACACCGACTCGGCGGGCAACTCCTACGGCTGCCACGAGAACTACCTCGTCGGCCGGCACGGTGAGTTCGGCCGCCTGGCCGACGTGCTGATCCCGTTCCTGGTGACCCGGCAGATCGTCTGCGGCGCCGGCAAGGTGCTGCAGACGCCGCGCGGGGCCGTCTACTGCGTCTCCCAGCGGGCCGAGCACATCTGGGAGGGCGTCTCCAGCGCCACCACCCGGTCGCGGCCCATCATCAACACCCGTGACGAGCCGCACGCCGACGCCGAGCGCTTCCGCAGGCTGCACGTCATCGTCGGCGACTCCAACATGAGCGAGACCACGATGCTGCTCAAGGTCGGCGCCACCGACCTGGTGCTGCGCATGATCGAGTCCGGCACGGTGATGCGCGACCTGTCGCTGGAGAACCCCATCAGGGCCATCCGCGAGGTCTCCCACGACATGACCGGGCGGCGCCGGGTGCGCCTGGCCAACGGGCGCGAGGCGTCGAGCCTGGAGATCCAGCAGGAATACCTGTCGAAGGCGAAGGACTTCGTGGACCGGCGCGGCGGCGACGACATCGCGCACCGCGTGCTGGAGCTGTGGGAGCGTACGCTGCGCGCGGTCGAGACCGGCGACCTCGACCTGGTCTCGCGCGAGATCGACTGGGTGACGAAATACCAGCTCATCGAGCGCTACCGCAAGAAGTACGACCTGCCGCTCTCCTCGCCCCGGGTGGCCCAGCTCGACCTCGCCTACCACGACGTGCACCGCAAGCGCGGCCTGTACTACCTGCTGCAGAAGCGCGGCTCGGTGGAGCGGGTGGCGTCCGACCTGAAGATCTTCGAGGCCAAGTCGGTGCCGCCGCAGACCACGCGGGCGCGGCTGCGGGGCGAGTTCATCCGCAAGGCGCAGGAGAAGCGGCGCGACTTCACCGTCGACTGGGTGCACCTGAAGCTCAACGACCAGGCGCAGCGCACCGTGCTGTGCAAGGACCCGTTCCGCAGCGTGGACGAGCGGGTGGACAAGCTGATCGCCGGCATGTGAGCCGCCGGCTGGACGGGACGCGGGCGGTGCGTTTACCTCGGGCGTACCCGAGGTTCGGGTAGGGTGACGCGAATCTGACGTCTTTTCCGAGGGAAACGCATGCGCCGCGTTCTGGCCGTTCTGGCAGCGATGCCGCTGATCTTCTTCGCCGCGGGATGCGGCTCCGACGACGCCGCATCCGGCGGGTCCACCGGGTTCAAGGTCGCCGGTAACCCCGGCGCCAAGCCCACGGTGACCTTCCCGTCCGGCTCGCCGGCCACCAAGTCGTCCTACGAGGTGATCCAGCCGGGCAGCGGCGCGGAGATCAAGACCGGTGACAAGGTCATCGTCAACCTGACCGTCTGGGACTGGGACGGCAAGACCAACGCCGCCCAGGGCTCGTCGTACGACACCAAGGCCCCCGAGACGATCTCGGTCAACGAGCAGCTCCCGCAGGTGCTGCAGGAGGGCTTCACCAAGGTCAAGCACGGCGGCCGGCTGCTGGCCGTGCTGGCCAACGACTCGGTCCCCGCGCAGCAGCAGCAGCAGACCTCTCCGGCCGAGCCGACCAAGGTGTTCGTCTTCGACGTGGTCGGCACGCAGCCGCCCGCGCTGAAGGCCGCCACCGGCAAGGAGACCAAGGAGTCCATCAAGGGCGTCAAGGTCGAGAACCCGGGCGGCGAGAAGGCGCCGACGCTCACCACCAAGACGGGTGAGAAGCCGCCGGGCGAGCTCGTGGTCAAGACGGTGATCGAGGGCACCGGCGCCAAGGTGCAGCCCAACCAGACGCTCGCCGTCCACTACACGGGCAAGATCTGGGGCACCGACAAGCAGTTCGACTCGAGCTGGGAGCGGGGCGAGGCGGCCGAGTTCCCGCTGAGCGGGGTCATCCAGGGCTGGCAGCAGGGGCTGGCCGGGGTGCCGGTCGGCAGCCGGGTCGTCATGAGCATCCCGCCGAACCTGGGCTACGGCGACCAGGAGCAGCCGAACATCCCGGCCAACAGCACGCTGGTGTTCGTCGTGGACGTCCTGGCCGCCTACTGAGCCACCGCCCGGCCCCGGTGCCCGCCATTTGGGGGTTTCGCAGGGTTTGTGGTGGGTCAGCGCGGTAGCATCGCGAGCCCCGGGGACTGCCTGCCCCGGGGCTCGCCGCGTAGGGGAGGGCCCGATGCTCCGCCGTGCCACCGCCCCCAGGGCCGTTTCCGGGACCGGACCCAGGTCCGTGTGCGGGGCCGGGTTCAGGCTCGTGTCCGGGGACGGGCCTGCACCCGCCTCCGAGGCCGCGTCCATGCGCTTTCCCGAGCCCGGGCCCGCATCTGAGCGCGCGCCCGGGCCCGTCCCCGAGTCCGTGCCTGGGCCCGCTTCCGCGCGCCCGCCCGAGCCCGCGTCCAGGCCCGTCCCCGAGCGCGCGTTCAGGCTCGCGCTGAAGCTCCTGTCGGCGCTCGTGCCGAAGGTCGCGCGCAAGCCCATGCCGGTGCTCGTACGGGAGCTTGGGCCGGTGTTTGGGCCGGTGCTCCTGGTCGCGGTGCTCGCGGGGTGTACCGGGGCGCCTGCTCAAGGGCTGGAGCTGAAGGTGGCCGGGGCGTTCGGGGCGCGGCCCACGGTCGACTTTCCCGACGGCAAGCCCGCGCCCGGCCTCCAGGTGGACGAGCTGACCACCGGCAAGGGCGCCCGGCTGGAGCCGGACGACGTGGCGGTCGTGCAGTACACCGCGCACGTCTGGGACGGCGGGCGCAACCGCCTGGTCGACTCCAGCTTCACCCGTGGCGCGCCCGCCGCGTTCCCCGTGGGCGGCCTGCTGCCCGGCCTGGACCGGGCCCTGGAGGGCCGTACGGTCGGCAGCCGGGTCATCGCCGCCGTCCCGCCCGGCGACGGCTTCGGGCCCAATCCGCCGCGCGGCGTGGGCCCCTCCGATGAGCTGTTCTACGTCGTGGACATCCTCGGCGCCCACCACAAGGGCGCCTCGGTCGAGGGCCGCGCGGGCACGCTGGCGGGCGTGCGTGTGAGCGCCGGCGCGCGGCCGGCGCTCCAGGTGCCCGCCGCCGCTCCGCCGGCCCGGTTCGCGTCCACGGTGCTCGAACGGGGCTCAGGCCCCAAGGCCAGGCCCGGCCGGCTCGTCGTCACCCAGTACGCGGGCGCGGTCTGGGGCAGCCGCCGCGTCTTCGACACCACGTGGACGAGCGGCCTGCCGAAGGCGTTCAAGCTGGGCGACGGCGGCCTCATCAGGGCGTGGGAGCGGGCGCTGACCGGTGTCCCCGCCGGCAGTCGGGTGCTGATGGTCGTCCCGCCCGCGTACGGCTACGGCGCCCCCGGCTTCCCCGCGTACGGGATCAAGGGCTCCGACACCCTCGTCTTCGTCGTGGACGTGCTGGCCGTCTACTGAGCCAGGGCCGCGCGCATAGACTCCCGCCTGTGAGCATCGACGACCTCGACGCGCTGGCCCTGCTGAACGACCCGGTACGCCGCAGCCTCTACGAGGCGGTCGTGGCCGGCGGCGGCGACGTGGGCCGGGGTGAGGCCGCCGAGGCGGCCGGGGTGTCGCGGACGCTGGCCGGGCACCACCTCGACAAGCTGGTCGAGGCCGGGCTGCTGGAGAGCGGGTTCCGCGCCCCCGCCAAGAAGGGGCCGGGCAGCGGGCGGCCGGCCAAGGTCTACCGCAGGGCCAGGGGCGAGCGCTCGGTGAGCCTGCCGCCCCGCGACTACGTCACCCTCGCCTCGGTCCTCGCCGACGTGGTCGAGCTGCTGGGCGCCGATGAGCAGGCGGAGAAGGCGGCGCGCGGCGCGGGTGAGCGCATCGGCGCGCGGCACGCCGGCGAGCCGGTGGAGCGGGTGCTGGGGGAGCGGGGCTATGAGCCGTACGAGGAGGACGGGCTGGTCCGGCTGCGCAACTGCCCGTTCCACGTGCTGGCCTCGGAGCAGCCGCTGCTCGTGTGCTCGATGAACCTGGCGCTGTGCCAGGGGCTGCTGCGCGGGCTCGGCGAGGACCCGGCGCGGGCGCGGCTGGACGCGCGGCCGGGGGAGTGCTGCGTCGCCCTTTCTAAAACAAATGGAGATTGACATAGAAGGGCAGGAGGTGATGTGCTGAGCGTCATGCATCTCGCCCAGCTCAACGTCGCCCACATGCGCGCGCCCATCGACTCCCCCGAGCTCGCCGAGTTCGTCGCCCTGCTCGAACCGATCAACGCCCTCGCCGACGCGGCCCCCGGGTTCGTCTGGCGGCTGAAGGAGAGCGAGAGCGACCCCACCGCGACCGTCCAGCACGAGTACGGCGACTACCTGCTCGTGAACTTCTCCGTGTGGGAGTCACTGGAGTCGCTGTGGAACTACGTCTACCGCTCCCCGCACCTGGGCGTGCTGCGCCGCCGCAGGGAGTGGTTCCAGCGCATGGCGGAGCCGGCCATGGTGATGTGGTGGATCCCGGAGGGCACCATCCCGACGCTGGCCGAGGGCATGCGGCGGCTCGAACGCCTCAGGACCGAGGGCCCGAGCCCCGAGGCGTTCACCTATAAGGACGCCTACGACAGCAGCGAGGCCGCGAACCTGCCCGCCGCCGCCGAGGCGAGGAAGTAGGCCAGGTCCTCCTCCAGGCCCCGGCCCATCGTCGAGAGCCGGACCGGTGCCGCCCGCAGCGCCTCGTGCAGGCCGTCCACCGGCACCGGCACCAGGCGGTGCCGCACCGCCAGCAGCTCGGCCTGGTCGCGCACCCGCGCCCCGAACTCGCCCGGCAGGTCGGGCACCGGCACGTCGGCCGGGCAGAGCGCCACCCGCCCGAACGCGGTCAGCGAGTGATGCGACACCCCGTGGTGCCGCTCGCGCAGGTCGCCCTCGCTGACCCGCAGCGCCGCCACCGGCCGCCCCCGCAGCACCCCGGCCGCGTTGACCGCCTCGCCCGCCTGCACGCCGGAGAAGCCCCAGCGGGTGCCCGAGCCCAGGTTGCCCGGGCCCTGCGCGACGATCGCCACGTCGGCCTCCAGCACGTGCCTGGCCGCCAGCAGCGCCGTGTGCACGGTCACCGCCTCCAGGTCGCCGCCGAACGCCTGGCCCGCCGTCACCACGCCCGCCAGCCAGCCGGTCTCGCGCAGCCGCGCCGCCGTCATCGAGAACCACGCGGGCAGCGCACCGCCGTCCTGCATCACGTACGCCACCCGCGTGCCCGGCGCGGCCTCGTACAGGCCGGCGAGGATCGGCGCGAGCGCCGAGTGCAGGTCGGCCACCACGACGGGCATGTCGTCCAGGGAGTCGGCCTCGCGCAGGACCTCGTGGTGGGGCGAGTCCTGCTCGTCCGCGCCCGCCACCGTGGCCTGCAACGGGGTGTACCGGGCCTTCACCAGGTGCCCCGGCCCCTGAGGATCTTGCGGCAAACGGTTCGGGACGGCCACCACCATGGCGTAACCTCCCGTACCGAGACCCATCGCGAGTGCGGTCGTGTTGAGCAGCACCTCGTCGCCGGGTTCCGGGCGCCCCACCAGCGGGGGGTACGCCAGCGCCCGGCACTCCCCCTCGGGGACGGCGACGTCCAGTTCCACCGCTCCCGGCCACTCGCGTCGGATCCGTACGACCTCGCCCTTGCGCCATCTGATCACGGGGGCAGGGTAGCGTCGATGAAGGAGGAGTGAGGCAGATGTCGCGCCGGAAGACGGAACGGCTGCTCAATCTCGTCATCTGTCTGCTCGCCACCCGGCGTCCGCTGTCGGCCGAGCAGATCCGCCAGGCGGTCCCCGGCTACGACCGCGACGGCGACGAGGCTTTCCAGCGCATGTTCGAGCGGGACAAGAACGAACTGCGCGAGATCGGCATCCCCATCGACGTCGTCCGCGACCCGTGGGAGGACGAGCCGGGCTACCGCATCCAGCGGGAGTCGTACGAGCTGCCGGAGATCACCCTGGAGCCCGACGAGGCCGCCGTGCTCGGTCTGGCCGCCCAGGTGTGGCAGCGCGCCAGCCTGGCCGAGGCCGCCTCGGGGGCGCTGCTCAAGCTGCGCGCCGGCGGCGTCGCCACCGACCAGCCGGTCGGCACCGGCGCGCTGGAGCTGCGCGTCGACACCCGCGACCCGGCCTTCCCCGCCCTGTGGGAGGCTGTGCGCGACCGGCGCGCGGTCCGCTTCGACTACCGCGGCGCCGGCAGCGAGAGCGTACGCGCCCGCACCGTCGAGCCGTGGGGCGTGGTGAGCCGGCGCGGCCGCTGGTACCTCGCCGGCTACGACCGCGACCGGCAGGCGCCGCGCGCCTTCCGGCTCAGCCGCATCGCCGGCCAGGTCGCGCACGTCGGCAAGCCGGGAGCGGTACGCGTGCCCGAGGGCGTCGACCTGCGGGCCATGGTCGGCTTCCCCGACGAGACGACGGACGAGCGGGTGGCCGTCGTACGGGTGCGCCAGGGCGCGTGCGAGGGGGTGCGCCAGCTCGCCAGGGCCGTCCACCCCGGCGTGGACGGCTGGGACGAGGCGGAGCTAACCTTCTCCGACCCCGAGCGGCTGGCCGGCTGGATGGCCAGCCTCGGCGGCGACGTCGAGGTGGTCGAGCCGCCGGACGCGCGCGAGGCGGTCATCCGCAGACTGAAGGGGGCCATGGCGTGAGCGCGCCGGCCACGAAACAGGGGGAAAGCATATGAGCGGGAGCGCGGACCGGCTGCCGCGGCTGCTGGCGCTGGTGCCGTACCTGATGTCCCATCCGGGGGCGCAGGTCGGCGAGGTGGCGGCGGTGTTCGGCCTGAGCGAGAAGCAGCTCATCGACGACCTGCAGCTCGTGTGGATGTGCGGCCTGCCCGGCCACACCCCCGGCGACCTCATCGACGTCTCCTGGGACGGCGGCGAGATCATCATCGACAACGCCGACACGATCGCCCGGCCGCTGCGGCTCGGCATCGACGAGGCCAGCGCGCTGCTCGTCGCGCTGCGCATGCTGGCCGCCCAGCCGGAGCTGGCCCTGCCCGCGGGCAGGGATCAGGCCGGTGGGGCGACCGGTGACGCGCTCGCGCGGGTGACGGCCAAGCTGGAGCGGGCCGCCGGCGAGGGCGCCGCCACCGTCAGCAGCCAGGTCGCCGTGGACGTGGACGCCGCCCCCGACGCGCTGCCCCGCGTCCGCGAGGCGCTGACCGGCGGGCGGCGGCTGTCGCTGCGCTACTACGTGCCGGGCCGCGACGAGGTCACGCCGCGCGAGGTCGATCCCACCCGCGTGCTCGTCGTCGACGGCCGCGCCTACCTGGAGGGCTGGTGCTACCGGGCGGAGGCGATGCGGCTGTTCCGCCTCGACCGCATGCTCGGCGTGGACGTGCTCGACGTGCCCGCCGACCCGCCCGCCGAGGCCGAGCCGATCGACGTCACCCGCGGCGTCTTCCGTCCCTCGCCCACGGACGAGCTGGTCGAGCTGGAGCTGAGCGCGGCCGGCCGGTGGGTGGCCGAGTACTACCCGTGCGAGGAGGTCGCCGAGCTCGGCGAGGGCCGGCTGCGGGTGGCGTTGCGGGCCCGCGACGAGGACTGGATCGTCAAGCTCGCGCTGCGGCTCGGCGACACCGGCCGGGTCGTCGCGCCGCCCCGGATGGCCGAGACCGTGCGCGCCGAGGCCGAGCGGGCTCTCTCCCTGTACGCTCACGGGTCATGACGTGGATCATGCCCGCGGCCGTCGTGGTGGCGGCCGGGCTGGCCGTCCTGGGGGTCCTGGGGGCCCGCGTGGTCGTGGCCGCCCGTGCCCTGAACAGGGAGGTTGCTCGAATTAACCAGCAATTCAGGCTGAAAGCGGACTCCAGGGGATGAGGCAGGGCCGTCGGCAGCGTACGATCGGGTTTGGACAGCACACGGCTCACCTGTAAGGACGTCACATGAACCTGGGAGCTCCGGAGATCATCCTGATCCTGGTGGCATTGGTCCTGCTCTTCGGGGCCAAGAAGCTGCCGGACCTGGCCCGTGGCGTCGGGCGGTCCCTGCGCATCTTCAAGGCCGAGACCAGCAAGATGAACGACGACGACGACGAGCGTCCGACCGTCGTCCAGGCCCAGGCCCAGCCTCCGGCCCAGCCCGCGCCCCCGCAGCAGATCCCGGCCCCCGCGCCCGCGGTGTCGCTCGAGGAGCAGGCCCGCCAGCTCGAGGAGCAGGCCGCCCGGCTGCGTGCCTCGGCGCAGGCCGACAAGCGCGCCTGAGCCTTCCCCTTCATCCGTCCCTCGTCCCCGAGGACTCACCTAGATGGCGCTGCTGAAGAAGTCGGGCCCGAAGCCGTCGCGGGACCCGGAAGGCCGGATGCCGCTGATGGAGCACCTCCGGGAGCTCCGCAACCGGCTGCTCATCGCGATCGCCGCCGTGGCCGTCGGCCTGATCGTGGGCTGGATCGTCTCCGGTCCGGTGTGGGAGATCCTCAAGGAGCCCTACTGCCACACGGACCAGGCGCGGCAGCTCACCGGTGAGTGCAGCCTGACCTACAACGGCATCTTCTCGTCGTTCTTCATCACGCTGAAGATCTCGCTCATGGTCGGTCTCGTGGTGTCCTCACCCGCGTGGCTCTACCAGATCTGGGCGTTCGTCACCCCGGCGCTCTACCGCACCGAGAAGCGCTACACGCTGACGTTCCTGGGGCTGGCGATCCCGCTGTTCGTCCTCGGCGCCTGGCTGTGCTACTTCATCATGGACACCTCGCTGTCCTTCCTGCTGGGCTTCTCGCTGGACGGCACGGTGGCGACGATCGCCATCGACGACTACCTCGACTACGTGCTGATCATGTTGCTGATCTTCGGGGTGTCGTTCGAGCTGCCGCTGCTGCTGGTGTTCCTCAACATCATCGGCGTGGTCTCGCACGCCGCGATCGCCAAGCACCGGCGGCTGGTCATCTTCCTGATGTTCGTCTTCGGCGCGGTGATCACGCCGGGCGGCGACCCCATCACCATGATGGCGCTGGCGACCCCGATGATCGTGCTGTTCCTGGCCGCCGAGCTGTTCATGTACCTCCGCGAGCGCAGGCGGCCGGCGGACGAGTTCGCCGGGCTGTCCGACGACGAGGCCTCGCCGCTGTCCGACGACGACAGGCCGCTCGACGACGTGCCGCTCGGTGACGCCCCGCCCGCTGACAGGCCGGTCGGCGACAAGCCGGGCGACGGGGATCCCGCCGGGCGATAGCGGGCGGAGGATTCCGGTTCCGCGCGATAGGCGATAGGTTCCGGGCGTGTCCCCCCAACTCGCCGTGCTCGTCAACCCGGCCGCACGCGGCGGCCGGGCCCTGCGCCAGCTCGAACCCGTGGCGCGCCGGCTGCGCGCCGGCGGGGCGGAGCTGTCGGTCATCGTCGGCTCCGACGCCGCCGACGCGCTCGAACGCGCCTGCACCGCCGTCGCCGAGCGCCCCGACGCGCTCGTCGCCTTCGGCGGCGACGGCCTGGTGCACCTGGCCGTGCAGGCCGTGGCCGGCACCGACGTGCCGCTCGGCATCATCCCGGCCGGCACCGGCAACGACATCGCGGCCGCGCTCGGCGTGCCGTGCAAGGACCCGATGGCGGCCGCCCGGGTCGTGCTGCGGATGAAGTCGCGGCTGGTGGATGCCGCCCGCGTGCGCGCAGGGCGGACCGAGGAGCTGTTCGCCGGGGTGCTGTGCTGCGGCTTCGACTCGCGGGTCAACGAGCGGGCCAACCGGCTCACCTGGCCGGCCGGGTCGGCCCGCTACGTGGTGGCCATGGTGGAGGAGCTGCGCTCGTTCCGGGCCGTGCCGTTCCGGCTCGTCCTCGACGACGACGAGGTGATCGAGCGGGAGGCGATGCTGGTGGCGGTGGCCAACACCCGTTCGTACGGCGGCGGCATGCGGGTGTGCCCCGACGCGCTGCCCGACGACGGGCTGCTCGACGTAGTGATGGTCGGGGCCCTGCCGAAGGGCGAGTTCCTGCGCGTCTTCCCGAGCGTCTACCGGGGCACGCACGCCGGGCATCCGGCGGTGACGGCGCGCAGGGCGCGGACGGTGCGCCTGGAGGCCGCGGACCCGGCCGGGCTGGTGGCGTACGCCGACGGCGAGCGCGTCGGGCCGGTGCCCGTGGAGTGCGAGGTCCGGCCGGGCGCGCTGCGCGTCCTCGTCTGAAATCTACTTTGTAAAGGCGTCGGGCCCGGATCGCCCGCACCCGGCCCCGTACGGAAGGACGGACCGGAATGGCGGTTTCGGTAGGCTGACGGGTATGACAACGCCAGCGGAACGCTATGCGGCCTTCCGTCAGAAGCACGCCGACGACGGGGCCGCGCTCACATCGTTCCGAGGTCTCTACGACTTCGAGCTGGACGACTTCCAGCTCGACGCCTGCCGCGCCCTGGAGGCCGGTGACGGCGTCCTGGTGGCGGCGCCGACGGGGTCGGGCAAGACGGTCGTCGGCGAGTTCGCCGTCCATCTGGCCCTGCAGCAGGGCATGAAGTGCTTCTACACCACCCCCATCAAGGCGCTGTCCAACCAGAAGTACAACGACCTGGTCAAGCGCTACGGCACCGCCAAGGTGGGCCTGCTGACCGGCGACAACAGCGTCAACGGCGAGGCCCCGATCGTGGTCATGACCACCGAGGTGCTGCGCAACATGCTGTACGCCGGGTCGGCCACGCTGGCCGGGCTCGGCTTCGCGGTGATGGACGAGGTCCACTACCTGGCCGACCGGTTCCGTGGCGCGGTGTGGGAGGAGGTCATCATCCACCTGCCGGAGTCGGTCCGGCTGGTGGCGCTGTCGGCGACGGTGAGCAACGCCGAGGAGTTCGGCGAGTGGCTGGGCGACGTGCGCGGTGACACCACGGTCATCGTCGACGAGCACCGGCCGGTGCCGCTGTGGCAGCACATGATGATCGGCAACCGCGTCTACGACATGTTCGTCAACGACGACCTGACGCCGCGCATCAACCCCACGCTGATGCGGGTGACCAGGGACGCCGAGCGGCTGATGGCGGGCCGGGGCAGGGGGCGGGGCTACGGCCGGCCGCAGCGGGCCCGGCCGCCGGACCGGGTGCAGGTGATCGAGAAGCTCGACTCCGAGGGGCTGCTGCCGGCGATCACGTTCATCTTCTCGCGGGCGGGCTGCCAGGCGGCGGTGCAGCAGTGCCTCTACGCGGGCATCCGGCTCACCACCGACCGCGAGCGGCACGAGATCCGCCAGCTCGTCGACGAGCGCACCGCCCACCTGCCCGACGAGGATCTCGCGGTGCTGGGCTACCTGGAGTGGCGCGAGTGCCTGGAGCGCGGGCTCGCCGCGCACCACGCGGGCATGCTGCCGGCCTTCAAGGAGGTCGTGGAGGAGCTGTTCACGCGGGGGCTGGTCAAGGCGGTCTTCGCGACGGAGACGCTGGCTCTGGGCATCAACATGCCGGCCCGCAGCGTGGTGATCGAGAAGCTGGACAAGTGGAACGGCGAGACGCACGCCGACCTGACGCCGGGGGAGTACACCCAGCTCACCGGCCGGGCGGGGCGGCGCGGCATCGACGTCGAGGGCCACGCCGTGGTGCTGTGGCAGCCGGGCATGGACCCGCTGTCGGTGGCGGGGCTGGCCGGCACGCGTACCTATCCGCTGCGCTCCAGCTTCCAGCCGTCGTACAACATGGCGGTCAACCTGGTGGGGCAGTTCGGCCGTGAGCGGGCGCGCACGCTGCTGGAGGAGTCGTTCGCGCAGTTCCAGGCCGACCGGGCGGTGGTGGGGCTGGCCAAGCAGCTCCGCAAGCACGAGGAGGCGCTGGAGGGCTACCAGGAGGCCATGACGTGCCACCTGGGCGACTTCCCCGAGTACGCCGCGCTGCGGCGGCGGCTGTCGGACCGGGAGGCCGAGCTGTCCAAGCAGCGCGGCGCGGCGCGGCGGGCGGCGGCGGTGCGCTCGCTGGAGGCGCTGCAGCCGGGCGACGTGATCCGGGTGCCGGGCGGGCGGCGGGCGGGGCTGGCGATCGTCCTGGACCCGGGCCGCAACCCGCGCGGGCAGGGCCCGAGCCCGCTGGTGCTGACGATCGGCAAGCAGGTCAAGAAGCTCGACCCGGCCGACTTCCCGGTGCCGGTCGAGCCGCTGGAGAAGCTGCGCATCCCGAAGAACTTCAACGGCCGCTCGCCGAAGGAACGCGCCAACCTGGTCTCCACGCTGCTGGCCAAGATCGGCGACCGTGACCTCGGCAAGCCGCCGCGCGTGCGTGACCACGCGATGGAGGACGACGAGATCAACGAGCTGCGCCGGCGCATCCGGCAGCATCCGTGTCACGGCTGCGACGAGCGCGAGGACCACGCCCGCTGGGCCGAGCGCTACTACAAGCTGCTGCGCGAGACCGAGGGGCTGCGCCGCCGGGTGGAGGGCCGCTCGCATGTCATCTCGCGGACGTTCGACCGCATCTGCTCGGTGCTGGAGCAGCTCGGCTACCTCGACGGCGAGACCGTCACCGACGAGGGCCGCCGTCTCGGCCGCCTCTACACCGAGCTCGACCTGCTGACGGCCGAGAGCCTGCGCCAGGGCCTGTGGGAGGAGCTGGACCCGGCCGAGCTGGCGGCGTGCGTGTCGGCGCTGGTGTTCGAGTCGCGGGCGGCCGACGACGCGCGCCGGCCGAAGATCCCCGCAGGACGGGCGCAGGACGCGCTGACGGCCATGCTGCGGCTGTGGGGGGAGCTGGAGGGCATCGAGTCCGACCACAAGCTGTCGACGCTGCGTGAGCCGGATCTGGGGTTCGCGTGGGCGGCGTTCCGGTGGACGAAGGGGCATACGCTGGACGCGGTGCTGATGGACGGCGTCAACGGCAACGAGCTGGCGGCCGGCGACTTCGTCCGGTGGATCAAGCAGCTGATGGACCTGCTGGGGCAGCTCCAGAACGCGGCGGCGCCGGGCAGCAGGATCCGGCAGACGGCGGGCAAGGCGGTCGACGCGATGCGGCGCGGAGTGGTGGCGTACTCGTCGCTGACCTGACCGGCTGAGTCCGGTGAGTGAGGGCCGGCCACTCGGCCCTCACTCGTCGCCGTGCGCGATGCCCGCGACGGTGAGCGCGAGCCCGAGCACGCCGGTGACGATCCCGGCGACCGTCAGCGCGCCGCCGTCGAACACCAGGTGGAGCAGGCCGAAATCGCGGTCGAAGACGTGGACGGCGACCAGGGCGCCGAAGCCCTGGATCATGAGGAGCACACCGAGGATCGTCATGCGTCCCATCGTGGCGACCGGTGAGGGGCCGGCCATCGGCCGAAAGTAGCGGGCGGGGCCGACTTGTGGCCATTGCCAGGGAAGCTGTGTTGGCGGTGGCGTGACGATTCTTTGGTTCATTTACTCATTTGCGGCGGATTTAACAAGAACGATGAGACGCCGTTCTCGTCGCGTTTTACCGGTCAAGCTTTCACGGTTTCGGCTGAAATGTCGTGAATTATGCGACTTGGTCGGGTAACGTCCGAATTGTCAAGTGTTCGGCCGTTCAACGGGGGAGGAATCATGGCGAACACGCAGCTCACTCACGTCGGGTACCAGCAGGGATGGGGCTGCCGGCGTCGCTATTGGCGCCGCCGCTGGGCCTGCGCCCGCCGTAGGTGGTGGGGTTGGGGGTGCTGACAGCGCCACGTGAGAGCCGGCGGCTCAGCCGCCGGCTCTCCTTTTCCGCCTCCGGCCGCGAACTCGCCCCGGCGATCACCCTTCGCCGGACTTTCCGCGAGTTCTGGCCGGACACCCGTGGGCTGCGGCCGTTGTTCGCCGCCGGAGTGGTGTTCGCCGTCCTGGCCGCGCTGTGCGAGGTCGCCGCGATCCGCCTGTTCGGCCACATCACGGACGAGGTGCTCACCACCCGGGACCTGGAGGGTTTCTGGGTCCCCGCGTTCAGCTGGCTGGGGCTCGCCACGGTCGCGGGGGCGGCGTCGTTCGCCGGGGCGTACGCCACCGCCCTCGCCGCCGAACGCTTCCTGCTGAGACTCCGCGACCGCATCTTCGGCCACCTGCAGACGCTCGCGCCCGACTACGCCGAGAAGCGGCGGCTCGGCGACCTCATGGCCCGGCTCACCGACGACGTCGAGGCCATCGAGGAGCTCGTCGGCTCGGGGCTGGTCAAGGCGATCACCACCGCCGCCAGCGTGGTGTTCTTCGCCGGGGCCGCGTTCCTCGTCCGCTGGGACTTGGCGCTCGTCACGCTCGCCCTGATCCCGGCGTTCCTGCTGGTGTCGAAGCTGTTCGCGGCGAAGTTCCGCGTCGCGGCCGCGCGCGAGCGGCACAGCAACGGCGCGATGAACAGCGTCCTGGAGGAGGGGCTGGCCAACCAGCCGCTGGTGCAGGCGTACAACCGGCAGCGCGACGAGGCGCGCAGGCTGCACCGCGAGGGACGGACCTGGCTGCGCGCCAACCTGTCGCAGGCGTGGCTGTCCGGCCTGTACGGCCCGGTCGTCCAGGTCATCGAGACCGTCTGCCTGATCATCGTCCTCGGCGTCGGCGCGTGGGAGATCGCCGCCGGCCGGCTGACCATCGGCGGCCTGCTGGCCTTCGCCGCGTACCTGGCCCTGCTCTATCCGGCCGTCCAGGGGCTCGGCGAGCTGGCGCTCACCGTGTCGGAGGCGGCCGCGGGCTCCGACCGGATCATCGAGGTCCTGCGGGCCAGGCCCGCCGTCACCGACGCCCCCTCGGCCGTCGCCGCCGGATCGGGACGGGGCCGCGTGGAGTTCGACCGGGTCGGCTTCGCCTATCCGGGACGCGCCTCGCGGCCCGCGCTGCGCGAGGTGTCCTTCGTCGCCGAACCCGGGGAGGTGCTGGTGATCACCGGGCCCAGCGGGGCGGGCAAGTCCACGCTGGCCAAGCTGCTGCTGCGCTTCTACGACCCGGACGAGGGCCGCATCCTGCTGGACGGCGCCGACGTCCGGAGCCTGACGCGCGAGTCGCTGCGCGAGAACGTCACCGTGCTGCACCAGGAGACGATGCTGTTCTCCGGTTCCGTACGGGACAACATCGCCTACGGGCGGCCCGCCGCCTCCATGGAGGAGATCATCCGGGCCGCGGAGACGGCCGGCGTGCACGAGTTCGTCAAGGATCTGCCCCGGGGGTACGACACGCCGGTGGGGCAGCGCGGGCGGCTGCTGTCCGGGGGGCAGCGGCAGCGCGTCGCGATCGCCAGGGCGGTCCTGCGGGACGCGCCGGTGCTGGTGCTCGACGAGCCCATGACCGGGCTGGACGAGGAGACGGCCGCGCAGGTCATGGCGCCGCTGGGGCGGCTCATGGCGGGGCGGACGACCATCCTCATCACGCACGACCTGCGGCAGGTGCCGTCGGGCGCGCGGGTGATCGGGCTGCGGCCGGTGCCCAGGCACGAGCGCATCCGGCTCAGGCGGGCCGGCGTCCCGCGCCTGGCCAGGGACCGGTCCGGGGATCGGGCCAGGGACCGGGCCACGGATCGGGCCGGGGATCGGGCCGGGGATCGGGCCGGGGATCGGGCCGGCGCGGGACACGGGGCCGCGCCCGCCGGTCGCGCGGAGGCCGCGCACGCCGGCCGCGCGGAGGCCGCGCACGCCGTGCGGTCGTCCGGGTCGGTGCCGTGGCCGCGCGAACCGCTCGTGCCCGGACCCGGTGGCGCCGACGCCGGGCCGTGATCCGGTGGCGCCGCGCACGGGACACCCGTCCTTCCCGCGAAGGGCGGGTGTTCTCGTGTCATCGGGGCTGTTTGTCCGGGAAGTCCGCCGGTAGAATCGGAGAGATCCCTCCGGTTGCCGGTGAAGGCGGGTGGAGCGCATGGGCGACGATCACAGCACGGCCAGACCGCTCCGCGCGGACGCCCGTCGCAACCGGGAACGGGTGCTGCAGATCGCCCAGGAGGCCCTGGCCAGCGACGGCCTCACCATCTCCTTCGACGAGATCGCCCGCCGGGCCGGGTTCGGCGTCGGCACCGTCTACCGGCACTTCCCGACCAGGGAGGCGTTGTTCGAGGCGGTGCTGCTCGGCCGGATGGAACGTTTCGTGGCCGACGCGCGCGCGCTCGCCACCGCCGAGGACCCCGGCCGGGCGTTCTTCGGCTGGTTCCGTACGGTGGTCGAGCAGGCCTCGGCCAACCAGGCGCTGTGCGAGATGCTGGAGGGCGGCACGGGACCGGCGTTCCGGCGCGGGACGACGCTGGAGGCCGACTTCGCCGCCGCGCTGGGGCGGCTGCTGCAACGCGCCCAGCGGGCCGGGGCGGTGCGCGGCGACCTCCGCACGGAGGACGTGCAGGACCTGCTGCGCGGCTGCCTCACGGCCGAGCGGCGGGCGCGGGCCAGGGGAGGGAAGGTCTCGATGGCCGAGGTGGTCTGCGACGGCATGCGCTCACACCCGCGCTGAGCCGCGGCGCCTCAGCGGACACCGCCGCGCCTCGAAGGGGCGGCGGCGTCTTGAAGGGGCCGCGCCTCGAAGGGGCGGCGCGTCAGAGGAGCCGTCGCGGCTCAGGGGGAGCCGTCGAGGGTGAAGCGGACCTCGCGGGTGGCCGGGTCGGCCTTGGTGAGGCGGACCGTGACCTGCGAGCCGAGCGGCAGCGGGCCGTCGCAGCGGGCGATCACCGCGGGCTCGACGAGCTGGACCTGCCCGCCGCCGCGCCGCTCGTCCACGTCGATCACCACCGCCTCGAACGCCTCCCCGACCCGCCCCCGCAGCAGGAACGCCTCCACCAGGTCCACGCACGCCCGGTCCACCGCCGAGGCCCGCCGCCCGGACACGGCCATCAGCTCCGGCAGCCCGGCGAGCCCCGCCCGCACGTCGGCGGGCACCGGCTCACCGGCGGCGACCGCCAGGCACACCTCGGTGGCGTACCGGTCGACCAGCCGCCGCAGCGGGGCCGTGACGTGCGCGTACGGCGCCGCGACCGCCGCGTGCCCCGCCTCCTTCGGCGGCGCACCGTCGAACGCCTCGTAGCCTGAGCCGCGCAGCAGCACCCGCGACTCGTGCAGGAACGCCGCCTGCCGCGGGTTCTTCGGGTCCAGCCCGTGCACCACCTCGCCGTAGCCGGCGCCGTCCGGCCACGGCACGCCCAGCGCCCCCGCCACCAGGCGGACCTTGGCGAGGTCGTCCGGCCGGGAGGCGGGCAGCACGCGCAGGATGCCGATCTCGGCGTCGAGCATCATCGCCGCCGCGGCCATGCCGGTCAGCAGCGAGATCTGCGCGTTCCACGCCTCGGCCGGCAGCGGCACCCGGTACTCCAGCCGGTAACCGCCGTCGGCGGGCACGACCTCCTGTTCGGGCGTCGGCAGGGTGACGCCGCCGCGCTCGCGTTCCAGCGCGAGCCGCAGCCGCCCGATCTCGGCCAGCAGCCCGAGCACGCCGTCGGCGGTGCCGGTGTCGACGGCGGCCTGCACGTACGCGTAGTCGAGGCGCTCGCGGCTGCGCACCAGGGCGCGCTGCACGTCGGCGCCGATCGTGCGGCCGTCGGCGTCGAGGTCGATCCGCCACACCGCGGCCGGGCGCGGCAGTCCGGGCAGCAGGCTGGCCGCGTCCTCGGACAGGACCTTGGGGTGCAGCGGGATCTTGCCCTGCGGCATGTAGACCGTCTCGCCCCTGGCCCGGGCCTCGGCGTCGATGATCCCGCCCGGGCGGACGAACGCGCCCACGTCGGCGACGGCGTACCAGACCCGGTAGCCGGCGCGCAGCCGTTCCAGGTGGAGTGCCTGGTCGAGGTCCATGGAGCCGGGCGGGTCGATGGTGACGAACGGCAGGTCGGTGAGGTCCTTGCCGCTGAGCCGCGGCACCTGCGCCACCCACGCCGCCTCGTCCAGCACGGCGGGCGGGAAGCCGGCGGGCAGCGCCAGCTCGCGCCCGATGCGGTCGAACCCGTCTTCCAGCTTCAGGGGGATCTCTTCTGGAACCTGAATCATCGACACGGGCACAACCTACCGTTGCGCCTCCAGACGGGTCAGCCGGGGCTTTTTGTGCGATTCCCGCTTTTGGCGTGATCGCTCACATTACGCTGCTGCCCCGGTAGGTACGAGGGAGAGCACAACGTGTGGATCGCAGTCGCGGTGCCGGCCGTCGTCGTCGGGATCCTGGTCTGGTGGCTGCGCCGTGCCCGGCCCGCCGCTCCGGAGGCCGGTGGGGGTTTCGCGGCCGGACGGGCGCCGGAGTGGGGGCCGGGCCTGACGCCGGAGGCGGACGCCGCGTTCGTGGAGGGGCTGGGCGCGTACGACGCCACCGGCGAGGCGTTGCGGCCGGACTGGGAGCGGGACGTGCTCGCGGTGGACGGCACGCCGCCACGGCTGATCTCGCTGCGGCTGCTCGCCGACGGGTTCGCCGCCCTGGAGGAGGCCGCCCTGCACGACCCGCAGGGCGCGGTCGCGGGCCTCATGGCCGAGTACGCCGCCGCCGAGCGGCCCGGGGTGCTGCACCTGCGGGCCGAGTGGCCGGCGGACGAGGTGGACGGCATGGACCGTACGGCCTTCGCCGAGGCCGTACGGGCGGTCGTCTGCCCGCCGGGCGCGACCGGCGTCGAGGGGTTCGCGAAGGACGGGTTCCTGCTCGTCACCGTCACCGACGCTGAAGCGTCCGGGCGCAACACGCTGATGCTGGACCTCGGGCGGGTGCTCGACCTGTACGCGGAGGCGCGCGAGAAGCGGCCCGACGCGACGCCGGGGGAGGTGCTGGGCGAGGTCGTGTCCGGCATGCTCGCCGCCGGCGGCCCGGGCCTCACCTGGGTACGCCCCCCGACCGAGCAGGAGCGCCACACCGTGACGACGGCCTGCGCCCCAGCCTGAGCCGGCGTCAGCCGCCGCCCTCGGCGCGCCCCTCGCGCCAGTACCCCATGAACGCGACCGCCCGCCGATCCATCCCCCGCTCGCCCACCAGGTGACGCCGCAGCGTCTTGATCACGCCGGCCTCGCCCGCCAGCCACGCGTACAGCGGGTCGGCGGCGTCCTCCTCCGGCACCTCCCACAGCTCCTCGGCGTCCACGTCCACGTCGCTGAAGCCGTTCGTGCCGGCGCCGGGGGACGTCAGCAGCCGCCCGGCGGCGGCCTGGACGGCGGGGATGAGCTGGGCGCCGCGCTCGCCGCCGTTCCTGGGGAGCCAGCCGACGCGCACCGAGCAGGAGGTCTCGACGGGCAGGGCGTCGTCGTCGAAGGGCACCTCGAGAAGGGCCTCGCCGGTGACCCCGGCGGGCAGGCGCTCCAGGACGGAGCAGATGGCGGGCACGGCGGTCTCGTCGCCGGCGAGCAGCACGGTCGTGCTGCCGGCGGGCAGCCGGAACTCCAGTCCGCCGTGCACCCCGTCGTAGCGGGCGTCGGGCCCGAGGATCGCGACCTCGTCGCCGGGCTGGACCCGCTCCGCCCACTGGGCGACCGGCCCGCCGTCGGGGTGCATGACGACGTCCACGTCCAGTTCCCTGACGTCCGCCCGCACCTGGCGCGCGGTGTAGGTGCGGATCGGGTTGCGCCTGGTGTCGTCGAGCTGCCGCCACTGCTGGTACCAGTCCGGCCCGGACGGCAGGTACGACAGCCCGCAGCCCGGCAGCGGCAGAATGAGCTTGATCCGCTGGTCGTAGCCGTTGTCGGCGAAATGGCCGAGGTCGTCTCCGGTGAACGTGACCCGCAGGAACGACGGGCTCAGCCGCTCAAGCCGGTCTACCTGGACGTGGAACATGTGAAACGGCGAGCTCATCCCCGACTCCTCCAACAAAATTAGGCGAGCCTAACCTAAACGATCGCCGGAGGGCTGGCCACCGCACGCAGCGTCAGGACCGATGCACACATCGGAGTCACCGCAGGTCATCAAGTGGATCACTGTCCTCGACAAGCCGTTGTCATGAAAGTTTCAGCGACGATTGACAGTTGGAAAGCGCTTACCTATGTTGTGGCATGTTCGCTCTCACGTACGTAGATCACGTATGTGAACGGATGCTCGCTGGGGGGACACCATTCGCGGACCTGACGGTCCGCTAGGGCCAGCAAGGAGCAGAATCGTGCGACACACATCCATCGGCAGAACGGGCGCGGTCCTCACGGGCGTCGTCACCCTCACCGCCTCCGCGGTGACCGGCGTCGTCATGGCCTCGGCGGCGGCCGCCGCTCCGGCGCCCGGAGCGTACACGCTCGTGAACGCGCACAGCGGCAAGTGCGCGGGCGTGGAGGGCGCGAGCACCTCCGCGGGCAAGGCGGTGCAGCAGGAGAGCTGCACCGGCGGCTCGTCCCAGACCTGGACGGTGGCCGAGTCCGGCGGCACCGTCAGGATCGCCAACGCGGACGGCCCGGTCGGCTGGGCCACGCAGGGCGGCGGCACCACGGGCGGCGGCGGCACGAGCCCGACCACCGTCACCTCCTCCTCGGCCCTGACCAGCGCCCTGTCCGCGAGCGGCTCGGGGGTGATCCGGGTCTCCGGCACGATCTCCTGCTCGGGCATGCTGAAGGTCGGCTCCAACAAGACGATCATCGGCAACTCCGGCGCCGTCATCTCGGGCTGCGGGCTCAACATCTCCAAGGCGTCCAACGTGATCGTGCGCAACCTCACCTTCAGGAACTGGAACGACGACGCCATCAACGTCCAGTACTCGACCCGGGTGTGGATCGACCACAACAGCTTCAGCAACGGCTACGACGGCGCGGTGGACGTCAAGCGGGCCAGCGACTACGTCACCATCTCCTGGAACAGGGTCAGCTCCCACAACAAGACGATGCTGCTCGGCCACGACGACGGCAACGGCTCGGAGGACCGCGGCCACCTGCGGGTGACGTACCACCACAACTGGTTCGACGGCACCAACCAGCGTCACCCGCGGGTGCGCTTCGGCAACCCGGTGCACGTCTACAACAACTTCTACGGCAACATCGGCAGCTACGGCGTGGCCTCGACGCAGGAGGCGGGCGTGCTGGTCGAGGGCAACCACTTCGAGAACACCGACGACCCGTTCCACCGGGGCGAGGGCGACTCCGACCCGGGCAATCTGGTGGCGCGCAACAACTGCTTCGTCAACTCCGGCAGCGGCCAGGCCGGCGGCAGCGTCGCCTCCATCCCCTACTCCTACACGCTGGACACCCCCTGCAACGTCAAGTCCATCGTGACCGCGGGCGCGGGCGCCGGGCGGATCTCCGTCTGAACGCCGTTCCCGCCCTGATCGAGGCCCCTCCGGCGACCGCCCGCCGGAGGGGCCTTCCCTCGCCCCGGCGGAGCCGGGTTCGATAGCGTCTTTCCGCGCGTCACACCCCCTGTGCCTGTTGCGTAAGGAGCCCGGCTTGTCCTACCTGATGTTGTCCGCCGCGGATGTCGCCCTCCTGCTCGACGCCTCCGGCCCCGGCCTGCCCCGCGTCCGCCACTTCGGCGCCGCGCCCGGCACGGACGACGGGGCCGAGCTGCTTCCCCTGCTGGCGTCCCTGGTGAGCGCGCCGCCGCTGCTGCCCGCGCAGGGCGACGGCTGGTACGGCCGCCCGGGCCTGGCGGGCTCCCGCGACGGCGAGCACTGGCCGGTGCGCTGGACCCTGGGCGGCGCGGACGTCGCGGCGGAGCCGGGCAGGGGCGGCACGGTGACGATCACCGCGGCCGACGAGCGGGCGGGCCTGGCGCTGGTGAGCGAGCTGGGCATGGACGCCCACGGGGTGGTGACGCTGCGGCACACGGTGACCAACACGGCGGCCTCGCCGTACCGGCTGGCGGGCCTGGTGTGCGCGCTGCCGATCCCGGCGCGGGCCGGCGAGCTGCTGGACTTCACCGGGCGCTGGGCGCTGGAGAAGGTGCCGCAGCGGCGGGCGTTCGCGCACGGCGTGTGGAGCAGGGAGAACCGGCGCGGCCGGACCGGGCACGACGCGACCGGCCTGCTCGTGGCGGGCACCGAGGGCTTCGGCTTCCGCTCCGGCGAGGTGTGGGCCGTGCACGCGGGCTGGAGCGGCGACCACGTCCACTACGCCGAGCGCCTGCAGGAGGGGGCGGCGCTGTTGGGCGCGGGCGAGCTGCCCGAGCCCGGCGAGATCGTCCTGCGGCAGGGCGAGAGCTACCGCACCCCGCTCGTCTACTTCACCTGGTCGGCGCAGGGCCTGGACGCCGCGAGCGCCCGGCTGCACGACCACCTGCGGGCCGCCCGGCCGCTGCCGGTCCGGCCGGTCACGCTCAACAACTGGGAGGCGACCTACTTCGACCACGGCCTGGACCGGCTGCTGGAGCTGGCCGAGCGGGCCGCGGCGGCCGGGATCGAGCGGTTCGTGCTCGACGACGGCTGGTTCCGCCACCGCCGCCACGACCGGGCCGGGCTCGGCGACTGGTACGTCGACGAGGGCGTCTGGCCGCACGGCCTGCACCCGCTGGCCGAGCGGGTGCGCGGGCTCGGCATGCAGTTCGGCCTGTGGTTCGAGCCTGAGATGGTCAACCCCGACTCCGACCTGGCCCGCGCCCACCCCGACTGGGTCCTCGGCCGGGCCGAGCGCCTGCCGCCGCCGCACCGCAACCAGCAGACGCTCGACCTGGCCCGGCCGGAGGCGTACGCGTACCTGCTGGAGCGGATCGACGCGCTGATCACCGAGTACGCCCTCGACTACATCAAGTGGGACCACAACCGCGACATCGCCGAGCCCGTCCACGACGGGGTGCCCGGCGTGCACGCGCAGACCCTCGCGGCCTATCGCCTGCTGGACGAGCTGCGGGCCCGCCATCCGGGGCTGGAGATCGAGTCGTGCTCGTCGGGCGGCGCCCGCGTCGACTACGGGGTGCTGGCCCGTACCGACCGGGTGTGGACCTCCGACAGCAACGACGCGCTCGACCGGCAGGCCATCCAGCGCTGGACCGGGCTGCTGGTGCCGCCGGAGCGGATGGGCGCGCACGTCGGAGCGCCGCGCGACCACATCACCGGCCGGTCGCTGCCGCTGGCCTTCCGCGCGGGCACAGCGCTGTTCGGGCACATGGGCGTGGAGTGGGACCTCACCTCGGCGAGCGAGGCGGAGCTGGAGGAGCTGGGCGTCTGGATCGCGCTGCACAAGCGGCTGCGGCCGGTGCTGCACGCCGGGCGGGTGGTCCGCGCCGACCATCCCGACCCGTCGGCGCTGCTGCACGGGGTGGTGCTGCCGGAGCGGGCGGTGTTCGGCTACGCGCAGCTGAGCTCGCGGCCGGAGTCGGCCCCCGCGCCGCTGCGGCTGCCCGGCCTGGATCCGGCCGCCCGCTACGAGGTGCGCGTGGCCGGGCCGGTGCCCGGCTCCGCGCTCATGCCGTCGTGGGCGGACGGGCCGGTGCGCCTGCCGGGGGCGGCGCTGGCCGAGCTGGGGCTGCCCGCGCCGGCGCTCCAGCCCGCCTCGGTGGTCGTCATCGAGCTGGAACGGGTCTGAGTCGCCGCGGCTACCGGGGCATGTTGTAGGGGTAGGGGGCCGGGTACGCGCCGGGCACGGGCTGCCAGGCCGCCCAGTCGATCCGTACGCGCTCGCGCCGCTGCCGGTCCACCCTGACCGGCAGCACCGCGCCGGGGGCGAGGATCCCCATCGGGATGCGCGGCAGCGACTGCCGGTGCGTGACCCGGTAGACCTCGCCGTCCGCGCCGCGTACGGCGAGCACGAAGCGCACCACGGGCCGTTCGTTGACCGACATGCCGGTGTCGGTCACGGACTCGACGACGGCCTGCGCGGGGACGCCGGTGGCGAGCAGCTGCCGCCCGGCCCGCGCCGCGACGGCGATGGGCACCCAGACCCCGGCCGTGATGAGCATCGTCACACCTGCGATCGTCAGCGGCAGCCACGTTACGGAGCTCACTGTCTTTCCCCGTTCTTCCTGTTCTCCGACCTTCCTGGCCTTTTCTAGGCAAGGTGGTTTGCATGGCGCTTGATCAGCGCTTGCGAAATACCGGCTTGCGGGCGCGCCGCCGACGGGAACGCATAGAGGCGGAGCGAAAAGCCCGGTAGCCTTCGTGTCGATTCATGACAAAACACCCCATCTTCGGGAGCACACCTTGACAGCTCACGGCGACGCCGGCCAGCTCCGCGTGGCGGAACTCCTGCGGGCGCAGGAGGAGACCGTCCTCAAGCGCTGGATCGACCTCGCGGGCGCCACCGTCGGTGGCAGGGCCGATCGCAGCGTCCTGGCCGGGCGGCTGCGCGAGCTCTACCAGGCCCTGCTGCAGTTCATCGGCGAGGGAGGGGACGCCTCCGACCTGCGCGGCCTGCTCGCCGACCTGTCGCGGGCGCAGGCCAGAGAGGGCTTCACGCCGGCGGAGACCGCCGCCGTGGTGTTCAGCCTGAAGGAGGCGGTGTACGGGCTGATCGAGGCGGAGGACGACGTCGAGGCCCTGCGCGGCTACATCTGGCTGGCGCGGCACATCGACGACCTGGGCCTGTTCACGTTCGAGACCTTCGTCAGCGCCCGCGAGAAGATCATCACCGACCAGGCCGAGCAGCTCCTGGAGCTGTCCACGCCGGTGGTCAAGCTGTGGGACGGCATCCTCGCGGTGCCGCTGGTCGGCACGCTCGACTCGGCCCGTACGCAGGTCGTCATGGAGAAGCTGCTCCAGGGCCTGGTGGAGACCGGCTCCGAGCACGCCGTGATCGACATCACCGGCGTGCCGGCCGTGGACACCCAGGTGGCGCAGCACCTGCTCAAGGCCGTGGTGGCGGCCCGGCTCATGGGCGCCGAGTGCGTCATCTCCGGCATCCGCCCCCAGATCGCGCACACGATCGTCACCCTCGGCATCGAGTTCGGCGACATCGTCACCAAGTCCTCCCTGGCCGACGCCCTCGCCTACGCGCTGCGCAAGAGCGGCGTGCAGGTCACGCAGCGGGCCGACAAGCACGTCGTCGTCGGGCTGGAGCGGGCCTGATGGAACGTGTCCCCGTTCTCAAGCTCGGCGACCTCCTCATCGTCTCGATCCAGATCGACCTGCAGGACCAGAGCGTGCTCATGCTGCAGGAGGACCTGGCGGACGCGATCGTCGACAGCCGGGCCCGCGGGGTGATCATCGACATCACCGCCGTGGAGATCGTCGACTCCTTCATCGGGCGCATGCTCTCGACCATCGCGTCGATCTCGCGGATGCTGGACGCCGAGACGATCGTCGTGGGCATGCGGCCCGCGGTCGCGATCACACTGGTCGAGCTCGGCCTGTCGCTCGGCGGCGTGCGCACCGCGCTCAATCTGGAGAAGGGTGTCGCGATGCTCAAGGAACGCGACGGAGTCGACCCGGCAGCGGTGCCGGAGTGACGCCCGTCCAGGAGCTCGCCATCGCGGGCAACAGCGACGTGGTCATCGTGCGCCAGCAGGTGCGCAACAGCGCCCAGCAGGTCGGCCTGTCGCTGGTTGACCAGACCAAACTGGTCACCGCGGCCAGCGAGCTCGCCCGCAACGCCCTGATGTACGCCGGGGGCGGCCGGGTGCGGATCGAGGTCGTCAACAACGGCGTACGCGACGGACTGCGCCTGGACTTCACCGACGAGGGCCCCGGCATCCCCGACCTGGACCTGGCCCTGACCGACGGCTGGTCCACGGGCGGCGGCCTCGGCCTGGGGCTGAGCGGGTCACGCCGGTTGGTGGACGAGTTCGACCTGGAGTCCAAGACTGGCGAAGGGACGCGGATCACAGTGATCAAGTGGGCGAGATGATCCGCTCAGGGGACGAGCCCTGGGTCCGCATCGAGGACGCCAGCGCCATCGGGGCGGCCCGCCGGGCCGCGACGGCGCTGGCCGAGGCGTGCGGCTTCGACGAGCAGGACCGCGGGCGGGTGGCCGTCGCCGTCAGCGAGGCGGCCTCCAACCTGGTCAAGCACGCGGTCGAGGGCACGATGCTGATCCGGGCCCACCCCGAGGCGGCGGCCGCCGTCGAGGTGGTCGCCCTGGACAAGGGGCCGGGCATGCGCGACGTGCGCAGCGCCGTGCGGGACGGCTACTCCACCGCGGGCACGCTCGGCGTCGGTCTCGGCGGGATCGCCAGGATGGCCTCGGCCCACGAGGTCTATTCCCTGCCCGGACGTGGCACGGTGGTGACCATGTGCTTCACCGCCAACGACGTGCCGGCCCCCGACACCCGGGTGAGCGGGCTGACCCGCCCCATCGGGGAGGAGGTCGTCTCGGGCGACGCCTTCGCGTACGTCGAGAGCCGCGGCACGGCCATCGGCCTGATGTGCGACGGCCTCGGCCACGGCCCCGCCGCGGCCGCCGCCTCCCGCGAGGCCGTGCGGGTCTTCGAGCAGCAGCACCACCTGCCCGTGCTGGAGCTGCTGGAGCGCATCCATAAGGCGCTGACGGGCACCAGGGGCGGCGCCGTGGCCCTCGCCCGGCTGGACCGCGAGCGAGGGGTGGTCCGCTACGCCGGGCTCGGCAACGTCTCGGGCTGGATCGTGCACGCCGAGGGCCGCCAGGGCATGATCTCCGTGCCGGGCATCGCCGGGCACCAGCGCAGCCGCCTGCGCGAGTACGAGTACGCCGTCCCGCCGCACAGCGTGCTCGTCATGCACTCCGACGGGCTCTCCGACCGGTGGGACCCGGTCTCCTTCCCCGGCCTGGCCTCCCGTTCCCCGGTCGTCGTGGCCGCCACCCTGCTGCGGGACGCCGGCACGCGCAGGGACGACGCGGCCGTGCTCGCCGTGGGGACGGCTCCATGAGGAGGACGCCGTGAGGGCGGCGCCGCTGACCACGGTCACCGTAGCCGGCGAGTCCGACGTCTTCGCCATGCGCCAGGTGGGCCGCGAGGTCGCCGCCGCGCTCGGCATGTCCCAGCAGGACCAGATCCGGGTGGCGACCGCGCTCAGCGAGCTGGGCAGGGAGATCGTCATCGAGGGCGCGTCCGGCATGGTGGTCGCCTTCGCCCTCGACTTCGACGACCTCGTGATGGAGGTGAGCTTCCCCGACGCCGCCGCCCGCCACGTGGCCGAGGGCGTGAGCATGGCCGGGAGGCTCATGGACGTCGTCGACGCCGGCGAGCGCGGCCGGGTGGTCCTGCGCAAGCGGCTGCCGGCGAGCGCGTCCGCGCTGTCGGTCGCGCAGATCCGCACCAAGGTCAACGCCATGGCGCCGTCCAGTGCGCTGGACGAGCTGCGCCAGCAGAACCACGAGCTCGCCTCGACCCTGGAGGCGGTCCGCCAGCTCAACGCCGAGCTGGAGGAGACCAACCAGGGGGTCATGGCGCTGTACAACCAGCTCTCCGCCGAGCTGGAGGAGACCAACCGCGGCGTCGTCGCCCTCTACGCCGAGCTGGACGAGAAGTCGATGCAGCTGCGCGAGGCCAGCGACGCCAAGAACCGGTTCTGGGCCACGGTCAGCCACGAGCTGCGCACGCCGCTCAACTCGATCATCGGCCTGGTCCGGCTGCTCACGGGCCCCGGCGGGGACCCGCTGGGCGAGGAGCAGGCGCGGCAGGTCGAGCTGATCGGCTCCTCGGCCGAGACCCTGCTGACCCTGGTCAGCGAGCTGCTCGACATCGGCAAGGCCGAGTCGGGGCGGCTCGACCCGCAGTTCACCACCGTCGACCTCGTCGCCCTGGCCGAACGGCTGCGCATGACGATGGGGCCGGCGCAGAGCACCGACCAGGTCACGCTGCGCGTCGTCGTCCCGCCGCCGCCGTTCACCATGCCGGCGGACGAGGCGATGCTCACCAGGATCCTGCGCAACCTGCTGGCCAACAGCCTGAAGTTCACCCAGGAGGGCGAGGTCGTGCTGGAGGTGGCCCACGATCCGGCCGCCGGCGAGACGGTCTTCACCGTCGCCGACACGGGCATCGGCATCCCGGCCGAGCACCTCGAACGGGTCTTCGAGGAGTTCTACCAGGTGCCGGGGCCGGCGCAGACCCGCGCCAAGGGCACCGGCCTGGGCCTGGCGTACGCGCGGCGGCTGGCTCAGGCGATGGGCGGCACGCTGACCCTGGCCAGCACGCCGGGGGAGGGCACCACGGCGGTGCTGCGGCTGCCGTACGAGTCGCACGACGTCCCCGTCGCCCAGCGCATCCTCGTCGCCGACGACGACGAGAACTTCCGCGCCGGGGTGCGGCGCATGCTCACCGGGTTCGCCGCCCACATCGACGAGGCGCCCGACGGCGCCGCCGCGCTCGCCGCGATGGCCGCGGCGCCGCCCGACCTGGCCCTGCTGGACCTGCTCATGCCCGGCCTCGACGGCACGGCCGTCCTGCAGCGCATGGCCGACGACGAACGGCTGCGGAACGTCCCCGTGATCATCGTCACGCTGGCGCAGACGCACCGGCGTCCCGAGCGGGCCGAGGCCGTGCTCGGCAAGCAAGGGCTGCGCAGGGACGTGCTGCTGAACGCCATCCGCCAGGCACTGGGGAGCCGTGATGAGTGACGCGACGCCGCAGGAGGCGACGATCCTCGTCGTCGACGACACCCCGACCAAGCTCTACATCCTGTCCAGCTGGCTGCGCCGCGCCGGGTACGCCGTGGTCGAGGCCACCGGCGGCCTGGAGGCGCTGCAGCGCATCGCCGAGCTCCATCCCGACCTGGTGGTGCTCGACGTCCGGTTGCCGGACATCTCCGGCTACGAGGTGTGCGAGCGCATCAAGGCCGACCCCGCGACGTCCTCGATCCCCGTGATCCAGATCTCCGGCGCGGCCATCACCGCCGCCGACCGGGCGCTCGGCCTGCACCGGGGCGCCGACGGCTACCTGGCCGAGCCGGTCGAGCCGGACGAGTTCGTCGCCACCGTGGAGGCGGCCCTGCGCTACCACCGGGCGCGGCAGCGGGCCGAGCGCCTGGCCGCCCGCCTCGGCGCGCTCACCGACCTCACGCTGGCCATGAACGCCGCCCAGACCTTCGACGAGCTGCTGTCGACCGCCGTCTCGGGCACCAGCCGCATCCTGGGGCGCAGTGCCGGGGTGGTGGCTCTCGCGCCCGACGGGCGCACCCGCAGGCTGACCGCGCTGCCGCCCGAGGGGACCCCCACGTTCAGGACGGTCCAGCCGCCCGTGCTGCAGTTCCTCGGCGAGCGGGCCCTCGGCCAGCGCGCCGGCACCGAGTTCCTCATCATCCCGCACGACTACTGGTCGGGGATCGCGCCCGACACCCCGTCCCGGCTCGACATCACGGCCGTGCTGTCGCGCACCAAACGCGACCGTCCGCCCGTCCTGCTCGGCGTGGAGCCGGACCCCGAGCTGGACGAGGACGAGCTGAGCATGCTGCGCCAGCTCGGCCAGGCCGTGGCGCTGGCGGTGGAGGCGCTGCGCGCCTACGCCGAGGAGCACGCGATCGCCCTGACGCTGCAGCGCAGCCTGCTGCCCTCGCGCGTCCCCCAGGTGCCGGGGCTCGACATCGTCTGGCGCTACCAGCCGGCGGTGGACAACGTCGAGGTGGGCGGCGACTTCTACGAGGTGCTGCAGCTGGGCGAGCAGGTCCTGGTCGCGGTCGGCGACGTCCAGGGGCACTCGCTGCTGGCCGCCACCGTGATGGCCGAGCTGCGCCACGCGCTGCGCGCCTCGCTCATCGGCAAGGTGGAGCTCGACCAGTCGCTGTCGCTGCTCAACGACGTGCTGCGCCGCTACCACCCGCGGATGACCGCGACCGTGTGCCTCACGCTGCTCGACCCATCGACCGGCGAGGCGCAGATCGCCAACGCCGGCCACATCCCGCCGCTGCTGCTGGACGGCGACGGCGGGGCCCGCTACCACGAGCGCTTCGGCAACCTGCTCCTCGGCGTCGCCGAGGAGGTCTACCGGATCGACCGGGTCGTGGTGCCGCCGGGCGGGGCGGTGCTGATGTTCACCGACGGGCTCGTGGAGGACCGCGACAAGTATCTGGACGACAGCCTGGAGATCGCCCGGCGCGCCGCCGAGGAGATCGGCGACGACATGGACGAGGCGGCCGGCCGGCTCATCGACACCTTCGGCGCGCGGGAGGACGACGTCGCCCTGGTGATCGTCCGCCGCCACCCGCCTGCCGAGGGGTGACGCGGAGGGCTGCTCACCGCTCGATGAGCGTGACCTCCAGGGAGTAGTGCGAGGCGCGGTAGACGTGCGAGCCGTGCTCGACCGCCCGGCCCTGGTCGTCGTAGGTGGTGCGGACCATGGTGAGCAGAGGGGCGCCGCGGCGCTCGGCCAGCAGCCGCGCCTCGGCCTGGGAGGCGGCGCGGGCCCCGATGCGCTGGTTGGCCACCCGCATGCGCACGCCCGCGCCGCGCAGCAGCTCGTACAGGCCGCGGGTCTGCAGGTCGGCGCGGGTGAGCTGGGCGAGGCCCAGCGGCAGCCAGTTGTGCAGCACGGCCAGCGGCTCGCTGGCCGCGAAGCGCAGCCGCTCCAGGTAGAGGATGTCCGAGCCCGGCTCGACGCCGAGCACGGCGGCGACGTCCTCGTCGGCCGTGCGCGGCTCCAGCGCCAGCACCTGCGTGGCCGGCTCCTGGCCGGCGCGGCGCAGGTCGTCGTAGAGGCTGGTCAGCTCGACCGAGCGCTTGACCTGGCCGTGCACCACCTGCGTGCCGACGCCCCGCTTGCGGACCAGCAGGCCCTTGTCCACGAGGTATTGGATCGCCTGGCGGATCGTGGGCCGCGACAGGCCGAGCCGGTCGGCCAGCAGGATCTCGTTGTCCAGCCGCGAGCCAGGAGGCAGGTCGCCTCGCCGGATGGCCTCGGCGATCTGCTCGGCCACCTGGAAATAGAGCGGCACGGGGCTGGATCGATCCAGGTCGATCGCCAGATTCGCGGTCATGCTGATCAGCTTAACCGAGGTCAGAATGTCATGACAAACGATCGGCACGTTAGGGTGGGGACGATGGATGCGACAGAGTTGCTCGACACCGCCGCCGAGGCGGCCAGGTCCGTCGGCCCCCGGCTGCGCGAGGCGTTCCGGTCCCGGCCCGAGGTGGACACCAAACGCGACTTCCACGACCCCGTCACCGAGCACGACCGGGCCGCCGAGGAGGAGATCCGCGCGGTCATCGAGGCACGCGCCCCCGGCAGCGCCGTCGTCGGCGAGGAGGGCGGGGCCACCGGCTCCGGCGACCTCGTCTGGTACGTCGACCCGATCGACGGCACCGCCAACTTCGCCGCCGGCCTGCCCTTCTTCTGCGTCTCGATCGCCGCCGCCGTGCACGGCGAGCTGGTGGTGGGCGTGGTCTACGACCCGGTGCGCGACGACGCGTTCACCGCGAGCACCGAGGGCGCCTGGTGCAACGGCGAGCCGATCCGCAGCCGGGGCGCGACCCGCGACCGCGAGGCCGTGCTGCTGTGCTCCTACCCGCAGCCGGGCGACCTCGACGCCGAGGGGGATGAGGCGCTGCTGCGCTACGGGCGTCTCCTGCGCTCGTTCGCCACCATCCGGCGGCCGGGCAGCGCGGCGCTCAACCTGGCGCACGTCGCGGCCGGCTGGTCCGACGCCACCTACGGCACCTTGTCCAGCCCCTGGGACGTGGCCGCCGGGGCGCTGCTGGTGCGCCAGGCGGGCGGCGTCTATCTGGGCGACCCCCTGGCCAAGGGCGACTACCTGGCGCACGTCGGCGGCTTCGACCTGGCCGGCTCCGCCCTGGCCGAGGTGAGCAGCCGCCCGCGCCGCGCCGCGCCCTGACCGCCCTGACCGTCCGGCGCGCTCTGACCGCCCTGACCGTCCGGCGCGCTCTGACCGCCCTGACCGTCCGGCGGGCTCTGACCGTCCGGCGCGCCCGGCCCCTCCTCAGCGCCCTCTCCTCAGCGGAGTGACGCGACGAGGGCGGGGAGCTCGGCCAGCGTGGTGATGCGCGGGAAGCCGGCGGGCGCCTCCTCCACGCCGAGCCGGTCGAGCCAGACCGAGCGCATGCCGGTGACCGCCGGGGCCGTCACGTCCCGCACGATGTCGTCGCCCACCAGCAGCACTTCCTCCGTCGCCAGCCCGAGGGCCGCGGCGGCGCCGGTGTAGGCGGCCGGCGACGGCTTGTAGTGCCCGTCCAGCACCTCGCCGGTCAGCACCGTACGCAGCGGCCCGGCCAGGCCGATCGCGCGGACCTTCGCCTCCTGCATCGGCTGCGTGCCGTTCGTCAGCACGCCGAGCGCCGGCCCCGAGGGCCCGGCCAGCGCGGCCACCGCCGCCGCCGCGTCAGGGAAGGCGGTCCAGCTCCGCCGGTAGCGGGCGGCGAAGTCGGCGTAGGCCGCGTCGAGGTCGTCCGGGCCGGGCTCGGGCACGTCGAGCTCCCGGCACAGGGCGCGCAGGCGCAGGTGGCGCTGCTCCTGCACCGTGCACTCGCCCGCCTGCCAGCGCGCGAGGTAGGGCCCCTCCAGCGCGGCCCACAATGCGGGGGCCTCGGCCTGGCGCGGATGGCCGGGGAAACGCGCCGCGAGCCAGTCCGCGATCGCGGCGTCGGCGGCCGCCCGGTGGTCCAGCAACGTGCCGTCCAGGTCGAACAGAACCCCGTTGATCATGGCCCCGACGATACCGGGCGCGGCCCGGACGCGGCCGAGGCGGCGATGCGCTCGGCGGTCTCGTGCGGCGGGTAGCCCAGGGTCAGGCCGCGCACCGACAGCGGCGCGCGGGCGAAGCGGGTCTCGGCGTCGTCGGTGAGCACGTAGCGGACGGCGGGGGAGTCGCGCCGGTGCTCGTCGAGCGCCGCAGCCTCCGGCTCGGCCAGCTCCGGCGGCAGCGCCTCCAGGTAGTCGGCGATGAGCGAGTCGAGGTCGAACAGCAGGGCGTAGCGCGCGGCGGTGCCCGCCACGACCCGGACCAGCTCTCCGGTCAGCTCGGCCCGGTAGACCAGGCCGCTGCCGCCGCTCGCGGCGAACCAGCGCAGCGCCTCCTCCACGGGCAGCGTGAACGCCCCGTACGGCTTGCGCCCGTACAGCAGGGCCTCGGCGATCCACCGGTCGCACCACAGCTCGTCCCGGTACGGCACCGGCGCGGCGGGGTCGACCGTCAGGCCCTGGGCGAGCACGGGGTTCCACGCCGACACGAGCGGGCTGCTGAAGCGCGGCATGCGGGGGCCGCGCCAGTGGCTGAGCGGGTAGCCGTACCAGACCGTGACGACCTCGATCCGCCGCTCGGGCAGGGGGCGCTGGTAGGTGCCGTTCATGATGTGGCCGCCCTCGGGGTGCCGCCAGGGGCCGGGGGCGATGCCTGAGCCCGTGGGGACCGGGGGAGTCCGGTAGTCCGGATGCAGGATCCACGTGTCCGCCACGATTACGGCCCTTCGCGATCGGCGGGTACAGCACCAGAGTGGCATCGTGCATCACCGCTCACCCCCCTTGCAAAGGGGTGGCGGGTCAGGTGGTCCGGGCGCGGAAGGCGCCCGCGTGCCGGACGTGCTCGATCATGACGCGCTCGGCCGCGTCGCCGTCGCCCGCCGCGAGGGCTTCCAGGATGGCCTCGTGCGCGTCGAGCTGGGCCTGGACCTGGTCCCGCGCCAGCCACAGCGACGCCTCCGCCGGCACGGGGACGCTGTTGCGCACCGCCCGCGCGTGCGCGCCCAGGAACGCCGGCCCGCCGATGTCCACGATGCGCAGGTGGAAGCGGAGGCTCTGCTCGCCCAGGCGGTCGCCCCGGCCGCGCGCGGCGTCCTCGACCATGGCGGCGTGCAGCTCGCGCAGCTCGGCCAGCTCCTCGGCCGTGACGCGGGCGGCGGCGAGCCGGGCGCCGAGCCCTTCGACGACCGCGCGCAGGCCGTAGTACTCCGCCAGCGCCTCCTCGCCGAGGTCCACCACGGTCGCCCCGTGGTGCGCCTCGTACCTGATGAGGTGGTCCTTCTCCAGCCTGCGCAGCGCCTCGCGCACCGGCGTGACGGACACGCCGAGCCGCCTGGCCACCTCGCCGGCCCGCAGCGCGGTCCCGCCGGGGATGCGCGCGTTGCGGATGTCGTCGAGCAGCGTGTTGTAGACGTATTCGGCCTTGCTGACGGGGGGCCGCGGCTCCAGCGCTGACATGTCGTCCAGTGTCCCGTACGTTCTCGTCGAATTGACCTATGACATATTTTTTATAACTTACAAACCATGACGATCCTCGGCGACCTGCGGGTCATCGACGCGGCGACGCTGTTCGCCGGTCCCTCCGCCGCGATGATGCTCGGCGACTTCGGCGCCGACGTGATCAAGATCGAGCACCCCCGGCGCGGCGACCCGTCGCGCGGCCACGGCGCGTCGGCCGGCGGCGTCGGCCTGTGGTGGAAGACGCTCGCGCGCAACAAGCGCACCGCCGCCGTCGACCTGTCGCGCGCCGAGGGCCAGGAGATCCTGCGCCGCCTGTGCGAGCGCTCCGACGTGCTGATCGAGAACTTCCGCCCCGGCACGCTCGAACGCTGGGACCTCGACCCCGAGGACCTGCTGAAGCTCAACCCCCGGCTGATCGTGGCCAGGATGACCGGGTTCGGGCAGCAGGGGCCGATGGCGCGGCAGCCGGGGTTCGGCACGCTGGCCGAGGCGATGAGCGGCTTCGCGGCCATGACCGGCCAGCCCGACGGCCCGCCCACGCTGCCGCCCCTCGCCCTCGCCGACGGCATCGCGGGCCTCGCCATGTCGTACGCGATCATGCTGGCCCTGCACGCCCGCGAGCGCACCGGGCGCGGCCAGGTGATCGACCTGGCCATCATCGAGCCGATCATGGCCCTGCTGGGGCCGCAGATGACCGCGTACAAGGCGCTCGGCGTGGTGCCGCGGCGCACCGGCAACCGCTCCAGCAGCAACGCCCCCCGCAACACCTACCGCACCCGCGACGGCCGCTGGCTGGCGATCTCCACCAGCGCGCAGCCGATCGCCGAGCGGGTGGTCACCCTCGTCGGCCGGCCCGACCTGGTCGAGCAGCCGTGGTTCGCCACCGGGCAGGGCCGCGTCCAGCACGTGGACGAGCTGGACGAGGCCGTCGCCTCCTGGATCGCCGAGCGCGACGCCGCCGAGGTGATCGCCCGCTTCGAGGAGGCGCAGGCCGCGGTCGCGCCCATCTACGACGTCACCGACATCGCGCGGGACCCGCAGTACGAGGCGCTCGGCACGTTCGTCGAGCTGCCCGACGAGGAGCTGGGCAGTGTCACCATGCAGAACGTCATGTTCCGCCTGTCGGACACCCCGGGCGAGATCCGCTGGCCGGGGCGTCCGCTCGGCAGGGACACCGACGAGGTGCTGACCGAGCTCGACTACTCCCGCGAGCGTCTGGCCGAGCTGCGCGAGGCAGGGGTGATCGCGTGATCCCGCCGGTGACCTGGCTGTACGTCCCCGGCGACCGGCCTGAACGGTTCGCCAAGGCGGCCGCGTCCGGGGCCGACGTGGTCATCATCGACCTGGAGGACGCGGTCGTGCCCGCCCGCAAGGACGAGGCGCGCGCCAACGCCGTCGCCTACCTGCGCGAGCGGCCCCCGGCCGGCGCCGCCGTGCACGTCCGGGTCAACGACCTCACCACGGCCCGGGGCCGGGCGGACCTGGAGGCGGTCGGCGGCCTGGCCGACGGCGTACGGCTGCCGAAGGTCGAGGATCCCGCCGTGCTCGACGGGATCGCGGACGGGCGGGCGTACCCGCTGCTGGAGTCGGCGGCCGGGATCCTGCGCGCGGCGGCCGTCGCCGCGCATCCGGCCGTCGCCGGGATCGCGCTCGGCGAGCAGGACCTCGCCGCCGAGCTGTCGATCACCGACGAGGCCGCCATGAACCACCTGCGGCTCCAGGCGGTGCTCGCGGCGGCGGCGGCCGGGCTGCCGCCGGTGCCGATGTCGGTGTATCCCGACGTCAGGGACGAGGACGGGCTCGCCGCCTCCTGCCGGGCCGGGCGCGCGACGGGCCTGTTCGGCCGGACCGCGATCCACCCCCGGCAGATCCCGGTGATCCGGCGGGCCTTCCGGCCGGGGGAGGAGGAGGTCGCGAGGGCCGAGGAGATCGTCGCGGCGGCCGAGCGCGCCGAAGGGGCGGGGCTCGGGGCGGTGGCGCTGCCGGACGGCCGGTTCGTGGACGCGCCGGTGCTGGCCCGCGCCCGCCGTACGGTCGCGCTGGCCCGCCACCTCGCCGCCGAGGTCTGACGTCAGGAGCCGGTCCACCAGCGGGATGACAGTTCCTCGTCCGTCGCCGCGGGGCCGGGCAGCTCGCGGCGGGCCGGCGGCAGGCGCAGCGCGTCCATCATCAGGGCGAGGTAGCGGTGGCGCAGCTCGGAGATCCGCCGCTCGTCGCCCACCCGGATGGAGGCGATCTGCTCCAGCAGCAGCGCGATGTCGGCGGTGGTGAGGTCGGGGCGCAGCACGCCCGCCTCCACCGTGCGCCGGTGGATCTCGGTGGCCAGGGCTCCCGCCCGCATCGCGTCGCGGCCCAGCTCCTCCGTCGGCTGGAACGTCCCGGCCAGCCTGATCGTCAGCGAGTTGGTGTCGGCGTCGACGATGCCGCGCAGGTAGCCGGCGAACGCCTCCCACGGGTCGCCCTCCTCGGCCAGCGCCCGCTCGGTGACCTCGATGTAGAGTTTCAGCCCGTCGCCGCACAGTTTCTGCAGCAGGGCCTCCTTGCTGGGATAGCGGCGGTAGAGCGCGCTGATGCCGACGCCCGCCTTCTCGGCGACGGCCGCGATGGGGGCGCCGGGGTCGGCGGTGAAGACCGCCCGCGCCGCCTGGAGGATCAGCTCGTCGTTCCGCGCGGCCTGTGCCTTGCGGCCGCTCATGGGTGCGCTGGTCATGCTCGCATTATAGGGAACGTAGTCTTCCGTTCTGCAAGTACGTCTGTCCTATTGTCTATACGACACGTTGACACTGAGGTAGAACCGGGCCAAGCCTGTTGGTCTTGGAGGTGTCCTCGTGAGACGTACCCCGATCGTGCTGGCACTGTTAGGAGCCCTCGCCCTCACGGGCTGCTCGTCCCCGTCCCCGGACGGGCAGAGCGCGCCGAGCAGCGCTCCGGCGGCCGGATCCCCGGCCAAGAGCGGCGGCAAGTACGCCGTCATCACCCACGGCGGCGCCGGCGACGCCTTCTGGGACGTGGTCAAGAACGGCGCCGAGGCCGCCGGCGAGCAGTACGGCGTCACCGTCACCTACCAGGGCGACGGCGACCCCGCCAAGCAGTCCCAGCTCATCGACCAGGCCGTCGCCGAGAAGGTGGACGGCCTCGTGGTCTCCATGGCCAACCCCGACGCGCTGAAGGAGGCGATCGGCAAGGCCGTCGCCGCGAAGATCCCGGTGGTGACGATCAACTCGGGGGCCGACTCCTCCAAGGCGTTCGGCGCGCTCACCCACGTCGGGCAGTCCGAGGACGTGGCCGGGCGCGGCGCGGGCGAGCAGCTCAAGGCGGCCGGCGTCACCAAGCTGCTGTGCGTCATCCACGAGGCCGGCAACGTCGGCCTCGACCAGCGCTGCAAGGGCGCCGAGGAGACCCTCGGCGGCGCCGTCGAACGGCTCCAGGTGGACATCGGCAACCTGGCCGACGTGACGTCCAAGGTCACCGCCAAGCTCCAGTCGGACAAGCAGGTCAACGGCGTGCTGGCGCTCAACCCGGCGGTCGCCGTGGCCGCCAGGGACGCCGTCAGGGACTCGGGATCGACGGCCAAGGTGGCCACCTTCGACCTGTCGGCCGACGTGGTGGACGCGATCAAGGCCGGCGAGGTCCTGTTCGCCGTGGACCAGCAGCAGTACCTCCAGGGCTACCTGCCCATCACGTTCCTGCGCCTCTACACCACCAACCTCAACACCGTGGGCGGCGGCCTGCCGGTCAACACCGGGCCGGGCTTCGTCACCAAGGACAACGCCGACCAGGTCGCCAAGCTGGCGGAGGCGGGCACCAGATGAGCCGGACGAGCGCGGCGGCCGCCGACGAGCGGATCGCCCGCGTCGGCCTGGCCCGCCGCCTGCTCATCCGGCCCGAGCTGGGCGCGGTGGTCGGCGCGGTGCTGGTGTTCGCGTTCTTCGCCGCCCAGTCGCCGGTGTTCCGCTCGCCGGCCGGCGTCGCGAACTGGCTCGACCCGGCCGCCACGCTCGGCATCATGGCGGTCGCGGTCGCGCTGCTCATGATCGGCGGCGAGTTCGACCTGTCGGCGGGCGTGCTGACCGGCACCAGCGGGCTCATCCTGGTCACGCTGGCCACCAGGTTCGGGCTCAACGTGTGGCTCGCCATGCTGGCGGGGCTGGCGGTGGCGCTGGCCGTCGGGTTCGCCAACGGGCTGATCGTGACCCGCACCCGGCTGCCCAGCTTCATCGTCACGCTCGGCACGTTCCTCATGCTCCAGGGCGTCAACCTCGGCGTGACCAAGGCCATCACCGGGACGGTCCAGGTCGGCGGGCTGCGCAGGGCCGACGGGTACGACGGCGCCAGCGCCCTGCTGGCCGGCACCGTCGACCTCGGCGGCACCTCGTTCCGGGTGGCGATCCTGTGGTGGCTGCTGGCGACGGCGGTGGCGACGTGGGTGCTCATGCGCTCCCGGGCGGGCAACTGGATCTTCGCGGTCGGCGGCGACGAGCGGGCCGCGCGGGCGGTCGGCGTGCCGGCCGCGCGGACGAAGATCGCGCTGTTCATGACGACGGCGTTCGCCGCCTGGCTGGTCGGCTCGATCCTGGCGCTGCGCTACACCTCGGTCCAGGCCAACATCGGCATCGGCCAGGAGTTCATTTACATCATCGCGGCGGTCATCGGCGGCTGCCTGCTGACCGGCGGCTACGGCTCGGCCGTCGGCGCCGCCATCGGCGCGGTCATCTTCGGCATGGCCGACAAGGGCATCGTCTTCCTCGGCTGGGACGCCGACTGGTTCAAGTTCTTCCTGGGCGCGATGCTGCTGCTGGCCACGCTGGCCAACCGGCTGGTGCGCCGCTACGCCGAGGAGGTGCGGCATTGATCCTGGAGACCCGCGGCATCGGCAAGAGGTTCGGCTCGGTGCTGGCGCTGCGCGAGGTGTCGATGGGCGTGGCCGCCGGGGAGGTGCTGTGCGTGCTCGGCGACAACGGCGCCGGCAAGTCGACGCTCATCAAGATCCTGTCCGGCGTGCACCAGCACGACACGGGGGCGCTGCTCGTGGACGGCGAGGAGGTGCGCCTGTCGAGCCCGCGCGACGCGCTCGACCGCGGCATCGCCACCGTCTACCAGGACCTGGCGATGATCCCGCTCATGTCGGTGTGGCGCAACTTCTTCCTCGGCTCCGAGCCGCGCAAGGGCCTCGCCTTCGACGTGGCGAAGGCCCGCCGGGTGGCCCGCGAGGAGCTGCGGGCCATGGGCATCGACATCCGCGACGTGGACCAGCCGGTCGGCACGCTGTCCGGCGGGGAGCGGCAGTCGGTGGCGATCGCGCGGGCCGTGCACTTCGGCGCCCGCGTGCTCATCCTCGACGAGCCCACCTCGGCGCTCGGCGTCAAGCAGGCCGGGGTGGTGCTGCGCTACATCGCCCGCGCCCGCGACCGGGGGCTCGCCGTGGTCTTCATCACCCACAACCCGCACCACGCCCACCCGGTGGGCGACCGGTTCCTGCTGCTCAACCGGGGCGCCGGCATGGGCGAGTACGCCAAGGCCGACATCACCCCGCAGGAGCTGACGGCGCTCATGGCGGGCGGGGCGGAGCTGGAGGAGCTGGCGCACGAGCTGCGGCGCGAGTGAGGCTCTTGGGCGGGAATTGACGGTTCCCGGCGGGTGCCTGGAGGTGGGGCGAGGCACAACCATCCGGGCAAGGTGCAGGCGCGAGAGCCCGGAGGTCGCCGGTGAGCAGGAAGGTCGTGCTGGAACAGGCGGCGCGGGAGTTCGCCGAGGCGACCTCCGAGCCGCCCTTCATCTACGAGCTGCCGCCCGAGCAGGGCCGCGAGGTGCTGGAGAAGCTCCAGTCCGGGTCCGGCGTGCCCAAGCCGGACATCGACGAGGAGTGGATCGAGGTCGAGGGCGGCCCGACCGGGACGGTGCCGGTGCGCCTGGTCAGGCCCAAGGGCGCCACGGGCGCCCTGCCGGTGATCCTCTACATCCACGGCGCGGGCTGGGTGTTCGGCTCGGCCCGCACGCACGACCGCCTGGTGCGCGAGCTGGCCGTGCGCTGCGAGGCGGCCGTGGTCTTCCCCGAGTACGACCGCGCCCCCGAGGCGAAATATCCGACCCAGATCGAGCAGAACTACGCCGCCGCCCGATGGGTGACGGAGCACGGCGGCGAGAAGGGCCTCGACGCCGGGCGGATGGCCGTCGCCGGCGACTCGGTCGGCGGCAACATGTCCGCCGTGCTGGCCCTCATGGCCAAGGAACGCGGCGACGTGCGGCTGCGCGGCCAGGCGTTGTTCTACCCGGTCACCGACGCGAGCTTCGACACCGAGTCCTACCACGACTTCGCGACCGGCTACTACCTCAACCGCGACGGCATGAAGTGGTTCTGGGACCAGTACACGACCGACGCCGGGCAGCGGGCCGAGAGCCACGCCTCGCCGCTGCGGGCCACGGACGAGGAGCTGCGCGGCCTGCCGCCCGCGATCGTGCTCAACGGCGAGGCCGACGTGCTGCGGGACGAGGGCGAGGCGTACGCGGCCCGGCTGCGCGCGGCGGGCGTGGACGTGACGGCGGTCCGGCTGGCCGGGATGATCCACGACTTCGTCATGCTCGACGCGCTGCGCGGCACCAACGCCGCCAGGGCCGCCATGGACCTCGCCGTCGGCGCACTGCGGACCTGGCTGCGCGCATGACCTACCGGATCAGGAGGAACGGCCGCGAGCTGCTGCGGAGCGGCCCGTTATTACGCCGCTCCCGGCCGGGGCCCTAGGGGGTCCCGGCCGGATCTTCACACCGGCAGGGGTGGGGGAGAGGCGCGTCCGCGTGGCATGCTCGTGACAGCCGGAAGGAGGCCCCCCGTTGCCCGCCCGCCCTGATGGCCGCCTGCTCGCGGTCAGTGACCTGCACGTCTCCTACGCCGAGAACCGCGCCATCGTCCAGGAGCTGAAACCGTCCGCGCCCGGCGACTGGCTCCTGGTGGCCGGGGACGTCGCCGAGAACGTGGAGGACATCCGCTGGGCGCTGCGGCTGCTCGCGGGCCGCTTCGAGCGGGTGGTGTGGACGCCGGGCAACCACGAGCTGTGGACGCCGCGCGGCGACCCGCCCGAGCTGCAGGGCGTGGCCCGCTACGAGCACCTGGTCGCGATGTGCAGGGAGCTGGGCGTCCTGACGCCGGAGGACCCCTACCCGCTGTGGGAGGGGCCGGGCGGGCCGGTGCGGATCGTGCCGCTGTTCCTGCTCTACGACTACACGTTCCTGCCGCCGGGCATCGACTCCAAGGAGGAGGCGCTGGAGTACGCCCACGGCACCGGCGTGGTGTGCACCGACGAGTTCCTCCTGCACCCGGACCCCTACCCGAGCAGGGAGGCGTGGTGCCGGGCGCGGGTGGCGGCGACCGAGCGGCGGCTGGCGGCGGCCGACGACGGCGTGCCGCTGGTGTTCGTCAACCACTACCCGCTCGTCCGCGAGCCCACGGACGTGCTGTGGTACCCGGAGTTCGCGCAGTGGTGCGGCACCACCGCCACCCGCGACTGGCACCGGCGCTTCCCGACGGCCGCGATGATCTACGGCCACCTGCACATCCCGCGCGTCAACTGGTACGACGGGGTCCGCTTCGAGGAGGTCTCGCTCGGCTACCCGCGCGAGTGGCGCCGCCGCCCGCCCCGCGACCTGCTGCGCGAGGTCCTGGTCGAACCGTGAGCGCGTCACATGAGCGCCTGGGCCAGGGCGGCGCCGCAGTACGCCGCGCCGAGCCCGGCGACGACGCCGGCGGCGGCGTTGGCCACGGCGTGGAAGCGGGCGCCCACCTCCAGCAGCCGCACCGTCTCGTAGCCGAACGTCGAGTACGTCGTCAGCGCCCCGCAGAACCCGGTGCCGGCCAGCGCCATCAGCCCGCCGTCCACCGGCAGCGCGGCGAGGAACCCCAGCAGCGCCGACCCGGCCACGTTGACGGCGAGCGTCCCCCAGGGGAAGACCGTGTCGTGCCGGGCCTGCACCGCCCGGTCGGCGAGGTAGCGCAGCGGCGCGCCGACCGCCGCGCCGGCCACGATGAGCAGCAGCGTCATCCCGCCGCCGCCCGCCTCCCGGCGGCCCGCCGGGTCAGCCACATGCCGGCGGCGACGGCGGCCAGCGCCGCGGCCATCGTGGCGGCCAGGTAGGCCAGCCCGACGACCGGCGCGCCCGCCTCGACCACCCGCCGCACGTCCACCACGTACGTCGAGAACGTCGTGTATCCGCCCAGCACCCCCACGCCGAGGAACGGCCGTACGAGCCGGTGCGCCGGCCGCACCTCGGTGATCACCACCATGAGCACCCCGATGAGCAGGCAACCCGACACGTTGACCCAGAACGTCGCCCACGGGAACCCGCCCGGCGGAGCCGGCAGCGCCGACTGCAGGCCGTGGCGGGCCAGCGCCCCGAGCGCCCCGCCGGCCGCGATGACGGCCAGGACCGGCCAGTGCAGCTCGGCGCGCTGCGCCGGGACATGGAGATCGACGTCAGGATCGATCGGGCGTTCGGTCACACAATCCTCCCGTGTCGGAACACCTCAAGCCGGGAATTTCTCTAGAGATCTGGAAGCGCGCTCGGAGGCCCGATTGAGCACGAAGGACGCCCTCGCCCTTCTCGCAGGAGCCATCATCGTCGTCTCCCTCGTCGGCACGGCCAGGACACCACCGGCGACGGCGGCCAGCCCGCTGGGCAACACCGGCGGCACCTTACCCGGTCTGGCCCCCATCATCTCCGACGCCGACAAGGCCGAGGCACGCGCCCTCATCCGGCGGCTGCGCACCCGGGGGCTCGGCCCCAACGCCGGCTACGAACGCACCCGCTACGGCGAGAACTGGGCCGACACCGCGCCCGGCGTGCCGTACGCGGGGAACGGCTGCCGCACCCGCGACGACCTGCTGGCCCGCGACGGCAGGAACGTGAAGTACCGCGCTGGCTCGCGCTGCGAGGTCGTGTCGCTCACCCTGGAGGACCCCTACACCGGCCGGGTCATCCGCTGGCGGAAGAACCGCGCGGACGAGGTGCAGGTCGACCACGTGGTGCCGCTGAACTACGGCTGGCGCATGGGCGCGCGGCGCTGGCCGATGTCGAAGCGGCTCGACTTCGCCAACGACCCGCTCAACCTGCTGCCGGTGTACGGCGCCGCGAACGAGGAGAAGGACGCCGCCGGGCCGTCGGGCTGGCTGCCGCCGCAGCGGCGGGTGCGCTGCGCGTACGTCACCCGCTTCGCCCAGGTCGCCGTGAAGTACGGCGTCCCGGTCACCCCGGCGGACAAGAGGGCGATGCTCGCCCAGTGCCGATGAGGGGGCAGATGATCAGCGGGGGTCGATCCAGTCGAAGCCGCTCTTGAAGGTCTGCGCGGCCAGCGCCCGCTGGCCCGCCGCGCTCGGGTGGAAGAAGTCCCACTTGCTGACGTGCTCCAGCGTGAACGGGAAGGAGAAGACCGCCCCTCCGTCGGTGCGGCACTGCGGGCCGTAGGCGGCGCAGACCTCGGCGGAGGCCCGGTTGTAGGCGATCACCCGGGCGCGGACCCGGTCCCGTCGCGCGGCGTCGGCCTTCTTCGTCGACGACGGGTTGGCCAGCATCGTCGGGCAGACCCGGCCGAGCGTCCAGAACGTACGGGCCACCGGGTCGTCCTTGCCGACCTGCCACAGCCGCCGCAGGTCGGGGACGCTCGCGAACAGCACCCGGGCCGTCGGCATCCCGGCGCGCAGCGTGTCCAGCGCGGTCTCCAGACGCTGCCGGTAGGTGGCGACCGGGGTCATGGCCTTCTCGGTGCGCACGCAGGCGTCGGTGGCGCCGATGAGCACGGTCACGTAGTCGGCCTTGGCCTCGACCGCCTTGTTCACCTGGCCGAGCAGGTCGGCGCTGGTCGCGCCGGGGGCGGCGAAGTTGAGGTTGTGGCCCTGGAGCGTTCCAGACAGCTTCGACAGGCGCTGGTAGTGGCTGGAGACGGAGGCGTGGTCGCCCGCCGACCACGAGCGCGAGGTGCAGGAGACGTACCAGCCGCAGGCGTTGAAGCCGGTGGAGATGGAGTCGCCGAGGGCGGCCATGACCTCGGGGACCGGCTCGGCGAAGGAGGTGGAGGTCGCGGCGGCGGCCGGAGCCGTGACCGTACCGGTGAGGACACTAGCAGCGGCGAGAACAGGGGCCAGGCGACCGATCATGGCCCCAAAGGTAGAGAGCCGGGCAGGCCCCGGCCATCGCGTCCGGGCAGGTCTGCCGTTTCGGGACCGACTTCATATGGCGGCTTGACAGCCCGAAGGCCGGCCGGTCGGCCCCGCCCCCCAACCGTTCCGCTTTTTTCCGGATTTGCTTGCCTTAACGTGGCATTCACGGGGGTCAGAGTCGAACATGTTCAGGTGACGCATAGCATGTCTTGAGTGAGTGTCGCGCTCGGAACAACCCGCCCGCTGCCGGTTCGCACCACACCGGTCGGCGATCCCGGCGACCTGCTGGCCTCCCTGCCCAGGTCGTCGCCGTACGCCTGGATCAGGAACGGCGAAGGGATCGTCGGATGGGGTGAGGCGGCCCGCGTCGCCGTGCCTCCGGGCTCGGGCCGTTTCGCCTGGGCCCGCGAGTGGCTGGCCGACGTGCTCGGCGGGGCCGGGGTCCCCGGCGCGGGAGGGCCGGGCACCGGCCCGGTCGCCTTCGGCAGCTTCACCTTCGACGAGGACGCGCACGGCTCGGTGCTCGTCGTGCCGCAGGCCGTGCTGGCCCGCCGCGACGGCCGCGCCTGGCTGACCACGATCGGCGACGCGCCGCTGGAGACCGTCACGCCGGTGCTCGACCCCGGCCGCATCAGCTACGGCGACGGCAGCCTCACCGCGCCCGAGTGGGAGCACGTGGTGGCCCGCGCCGCCGCCCGCATCCGCGACGGCGAGCTGGAGAAGGTCGTGCTCGCCCGCGACCTCGTCGCCACCGCCGAGCGGGCCATCGACGTGCGGCTGCTGCTGTCGCGGCTGGCCGGCCGCTACCCCGAGTGCTACACCTTCTCCGTCGCCGGGCTGGTCGGCGCCACGCCCGAGCTGCTCATCCGGCGCACCGGTCAGGAGATCGAGTCGCTGGTGCTGGCCGGCACGACCGCGCGCGGCACCGGTCCCGCCGACGACCTCGCCCGCGGCACCGCGCTGCTCGCCTCCGCCAAGGACCGGCACGAGCACGAGTGCGCGATCGCCTCCGTACGCACCGCGCTGGGTCCGCTCTGCTCGTCGCTGGAGACGCCCGACGAGCCCGAACTGCTCGTGCTGCCCAACGTCCAGCACCTCGCCAGCCACGTCACCGGGCGGCTCGCCGACGGGGCGTCGGTGCTCGACGTGGTCGCCGCCATGCACCCGACGGCGGCCGTCGGCGGCACCCCGACCGACCTGGCGTCCAAAATCATCCGTGAGCTGGAGGGCATGGACCGCGCCGGCTACGCGGGGCCGGTCGGCTGGATCGACGCCAACGGCGACGGCGAGTGGGGCATCGCGCTGCGCTCGGGGCTCGTACGCGGGCGGCGGGCCCGGCTGTTCGCCGGCTGCGGCATCATGGGCGACTCCGACCCGGCCGCCGAGCTGGCCGAGGCGCAGGCCAAGTTCCGTGTCATGCAGTACGCCCTGGAGGGATAGGACGCGTCAGGCGGGGATGTGCACATCCTCGCCGACGCTCACCCGGGCACGGCCCGCCGTCAGCGTCGCCACCCAGTCGCCGAACGCCGCCACCTCGTCCTCGCCCACCGCCACGCTGAAGGTGACCTGGGCGGCGTAGGCGACGTCCTCGACCGCGTACCGCGAGGCGCGCAGGTCGTTCTCCACCCGGCCGGCCTGGTCGTGCGCCACCGCCACGCGCACCCGCCTGGCCGGCACCATCCGCACCGGCTCGGCCCGGTCGAGGGTCTCGGTCACCGCCGAGCCGTAGGCGCGCACCAGCCCGCCCGCGCCGAGCAGCACGCCGCCGAAGTAGCGCGTCACCACCGCCACCACGTCGCTGTAGCCGCGCCCGACCAGCGCCTGCACCATGGGCGTGCCCGCGGTGCCGCCCGGCTCGCCGTCGTCGTCGCCCTTCTGGACGCGCTGCCCGATGACGTAGGCCGTGCAGTTGTGGGTGGCGCCGGCGTGCTCGCGCCGCCGCCCGGCGATGAACGCCGCCGCCTCCTCCACGCTGCGCGCGGGCGCGACCGCGCAGATGAAGCGCGAGCGCCGCACCTCGGTCTCGTGCTCGACGGGGGCGGTGAGGGTGAGGTACGGGGCAGGCACATTCGACAGGGTATGCCCTCGCCTGTGGCGGTCGGCGGGCTACCATCGCCTACAGACCTCAGGGGAGGGTCTTATGCGGAATTCGCGGCACTTGCCGGTGGACGTCGCCGACGACGTCATGCCCTTCGCCACCCTCGCCATCGACGCCTACGGCGTGAGCGTGCTGGCCAGGACCAGGGAGTCGGCCGCCGGCACCCCGGTCGCCCTCGGCACGCGGGTGCTGCAGCGGGTGTTCGGCCGGGGCGACGCCCACACCCGAGGGCTCATCGAACGGGCGGCGAGGGCGACAGGGGACGGCAGGGAGGCGTTGCGCTCGGCGATCGTGGCGGCCTTCCGCGACGACCCGATCCTGGGCCCCGAGGTGGCCGCGATGCTGCTCCGCGCCCCGCTGACCGCCGACCGCACCTGAGCCCGCGGCCTCATGGGCTCCCGGACGGCTCCGGGACGGCGTCGGACGCGGGCGGGCCCTGGCCGCGGAGGCGGTCCATGTCGCGGGCGGCCGGGTGCAGCCCCGCGAGCGTGGTGGTCAGCCCGTAGACCACGCCGCAGGCCACCAGCACCGGCGCCAGCCCGGCCGCCGCGACCGTCGCGCCGGCCAGCACCCCGGCGACGGGAATCCCGGAGAAGGCTAGCGACGTCTGCAATGCCCCCACCCGGCCGAGCAGGTCGCGGGGCACCCGTTCGTACGCGACCGCCCCAAGGATCGGGTTGAGGAACCCGCCGCAGAACCCGCCCACCCCGAACACCGCCATCACCGCCCACACCGGCACGCCGTCCACGGCCAGGATCAGGTACTGCGGCGGCCCGGCCACCAGGAACGCGGCGAAGAACACCGGCCGCCGCCGCAGCCGGTGCGCCAGCCCCGCCGCCACCAGCCCGCCCCCGATCGCGGTCAGCCCCATGAAACCCCGGCTGAGACCCCAGATGGCGGGCCCGTGGCCCGACCCCTCGGCCCACACGGGCCCGAGCACTTGGGCGTAGGCCGCGTCCAGCAGGTTCGTCACCGCCACGGTGGCGATCAGGACGAGCAGCAGCGGCTGCCCCCGCAGGAACGTCCACCCCTGCCCGAACCGCCGCCAGTACCCGCCGTCCTCCCGATCGGGAGAGGCGGGGGCGCGGTGGCCCATGCCGCGCGGCAGCGCCCAGGCCACCACCACCGAGCCCAGCGCGAAGCACGCGGCGCTGACCGCGAGCCCGGCAGGCGCGCCCACCGCCGCGACCGTCGCGCCGCCCGCGACCGGCCCGACGAGCTGGGCCAGCCGCTCCACCGCGCCCATCAGCCCGGTGGCCCGCTCCAGCGGCACCCGCCCCCGGTCGGCCGCCTCGGGCACCATGATCGACTTGGCCAGGTCGCCGGGCCCGCGCGCCGCCCCGATGACCGCGACCAGCCCGGCCAGCACGCCAAGCGGCAGCAGTGACAGCGCGTGCAACAGCGCGATCGCCCCGGCGGCGCCCGCGCTCACCACGTCACCGGCGAGCGACACGCGCCGCGGCCCGATCCGGTCGAGCAGCGGCCCGGCCATCAGCTTGACCACCACGTACGGCGCCATCTCGGCGAACGCCACGACACCCGTCCAGACCGGGCTCCCGGTGGTCACCAGCACGAACCAGGGCACCGCGATGGCCGACACGCGCGTGCCGGTGAGCGACACCGCCACGGCTGCCAGCACCCCTGCGAGCGGCCTGGGCAGCGCCGTCGCGGCCATCAGCCCTCCTCGGGCCCGTCGTCCGTCCCGTCGTCCGTCCCCTCGTCGAGCTCGGGCAGGATCTCGGTGATCAGCACGACCCGCCGGGCTCCCGGGGGAGCCTCCTCGCCGTCGCGCCGGTAGCGGGCGATCACCTCGCCCAGCTCCTCCCGCAGCCGCCACCCCTCCTCCTCGGTGAGGCGCAGCGCGAAGGAGCTGAGGTCGAGCACCCGCCGCCAGCCGTGCGGCATGGTCTGCAGCTCGTTGAGCGCCTGCTGAGTGCGCAGGTTGTACAGGGCCGCGATGGAGCGCATGTAGGCGTGCACGGCCTCCGGCTCGGCGTCGGTGAGCCCTTCGTCGGTGAGCCGGGTGACGCGGTGGACCGAACGCCACCAGCGCTCCCGGGCGTTGCCGCGCTCGGCGTCCTCCTCCACGAACCCGGCCGCGCCCAGCTTGCGCAGGTGGTAGCTGGCGGTGCCGGAGTTGACGCCGAGACGCTCCGCGAGGCGGGTGGCGGTCGAGGGGCCGTGCTTGCGCAGCAGCTCCACGAGCTGGACGCGGACGGGGTGGGCGAGCGCCCGCAACCCTTTGGCGTCGAGGACGACGACGCCGCTCTCCCGGGGATCGGCCATGGCCCCACCCTAGACCGCAAACACTTCTTCGCAAACACTTCTTCGCGAAGAAGTGTTTGCGGTCTACGGGATCAGGGCGTGACCTCGGGAGCGACCGGCACCACCGTGAGCCGGGCGCGAGGCGCGGCGACGGCCTGCGCAGGGGCCTCCGGGACGGATGGCTCGGCGGGCGGCTCGGCGGGCGGCTCGGTGGGCGGCTGGGCCGTACGTGGGACGTAGGTGCCGTCGCGGCGGGCCAGCAGCTCGGCCAGCAGCGCGTCCCACTTGCGCCCGACCGCCTCCACGCTGTACGTCTCCGCCTTCTCCAGCGCGCCCGCGCCCAGGTCGCGGCGGAGCTGCTCGTCCTCGATGACCCGGATGATGCCGGCCGCGAGGTTGGCGTTCGTCCGCGGCTTGATCAGCAGCCCGTCCACCTCGTTCTTGATCATCTCCTTGGGGCCGTGCGGGCTGTTGAAGCTGACGATCGCCAGCCCCTTGGCCATGGCCTCCAGGACCGTCATGGGGAAGCCCTCGTGGCGCGAGCTCATCACGTACACCGACGCCTTCTCCAGCTCGGCACCGACGTCGGTGGTCGGCCCCGGCAGCTCGACCTTGTCCTGCAGCCCCGCCTCGGCGATCTGCGCCCGCAGGTTGTCCTCCTGCGGTCCGGCGCCGAAGATGCGCAGCTTCCAGTCGGGGTGGGCGGCGGCGACGGTCTCCCAGGCGGTGATCAGCCGGTGGAAGCCCTTGATCCGGGTCATGCGGCCGACCGCGACGGCGACCTTGGCGTCCAGCTTCGACGGGTCGCCGGACATCGGCGGCACGGCGTTGGGGATGCGGGTGAGTTTGCGCGGCTTCTTCGGCAGCGCCTCGCGGTAGTCGTTCAGGTCGGCCCTGGTGAGGGTGACGAGGGCGTCGAGGCGGCGGTAGCGCCACTTGATGAGCTTCTGCACCGGCTCGGGCTGCGTGCGCAGCGCCACGTGCTCCTGCCCGATCGTGATCACCCCCGGCAGGGCTAACTGGGCCATCACGAGGTTGAGCCCCGGACGGGTGCCCATGAGCACGCCTGTGTCGAGCGACCGGATGTAGCGGGCGAGCTGCAGGTCGGTCCACATGTTGAAGCGGTGGTAGGCCGACTCCTCCTGGGGGATCAACCGGCTCGGCCGCTTCGACAGCAGCGCGCGCAGCGGGTTGCGGCTCGGCCGCAGCCGGTCGTCCAGGAAGCGGAAACGCACCCGGGGATCGATGGGGAAGAACGGCTCCTCGGCCTCCTTCAGGATGCTCACGATCTCCACGTCGTGCTCCTCGGCCAGGTAGCCGGCCAGGTTGAACACGGTCCTGATCGTGCCGCCCATGCCGTGGGCGTGCAGCAGCAGGATGTGGATCCGCTGCGTCGAGGGGGGCGGCGCGCTCCGCGCCTTGCGCCGGTTGTACCCCCGATAGAGCCGCAGCGCGGCCGATCTGCCCTTGCGTGCGAGTGCGCGCACCGTACGGGTCCCCCTTGAGAACGAGAAAGCGATCAACAACACTTCACGGCCGTACGCGAGGTCGTGTAGCCCTTGCGCCGGCCGGCGTTCACCTGAGCGGTCTTGCGTGAGCGGGAAGCACTGTCAGCCCCGGTGTGCTTTCCTCACCTATGATCATTAGACGCCGCAGGGGTGACTAAGGTTGCATACGCGGCCGATGCCGCGGATCGGGCGTGTGCGGGGGATGCTCGGCCAGCAGCTCCAGCGCCACGTCGATGGCCCGTTCGAGCTGGGTGTCCACGCCGCGCGCGTAGTCCTGCGGGGTGATGTCCACTTCGATGTCGGGGTCGGTGCCGTAGTTCTCCACCTGCCAGCCGACGTCGTCGAAGGCGAAGGAGAACTCCGGCTGCGTCGTCACCGTGCCGTCGGCGAGCTGGTGGCGCGGCCAGATGCCGATGACGCCGCCCCAGGTGCGTTTGCCCACCAGCGGCCCCAGCTTCAGCAGCTTGAAGGTGTGGCTGAAGATGTCGCCGTCGGAGCCCGCCCACTCGTTGGCGATGGCGACCAGCGGCCCGCGCGGCGACTCCGGCGGGTACGGCTCCGCCGCCCCCCACCGCGGGTAGTCGTAGCCGAGCCGGCGCCGGGCCAGCTTCTCCAGCAGCAGCGCCGAGACGTGACCGCCGCCGTTGAAGCGCACGTCCACGACCAGCGCGTGCCGGTCGTGCTCGGCGAGGAACCCCCGGTGGAACTCGCCGAACCCGTCCGGCCCCATGTCGGGCACGTGCAGATAGCCGACCCGGCCGCCGGAGCGCTGGTGGCAGCGGGCCCGGTTAAGGTTGACCCAGTCGCGGTAGCGGGCCGGCTGCTCGTCGGCCAGGGTCCGCACGGTGACCGCGAACACCTTCTCGCCGCGCCGCAGGGTCAGCTCGACCTCCTCGCCGGCCTGGTTGACCAGGCGCTCGTTCGGGGTCGCGACGCCGTCGCCGATGGGCGCGCCGTCGATGGCCAGCACCGCGTCGCCGGGGCGTACGTCGAGGCCGAGCCGGTTGAGCGGCGAGGTCGCCTTCGGGTCCCACGGGTCGCCGGTGACGAGGGAGGCGATGTGGTAGACGCCGTCGCGGCGCTCCCAGTCCACGCCCAGCTTGCCCTGCGTGTAGTCGGGGCCGGGGCGGTACTCGCCGCCGCTCTCGTAGGCGTGGCTGGTGGCCAGCTCGCCGTGCAGCTCCCACAGCAGGTCGGAGAACTCGCCCCGGGTCGTCACCCGGTCCACCAGCGGCTGGTAGCGGTCGTACACGGCCGGCCAGTCCACCCCCGCCATGTCCTCGGTCCAGAAGTTCTCCCGCTGCAGCCGCCACGCCTCGCGGAACATCTGCCGCCACTCGGCCTCCGGGCACACCGACACCTTGATCCGCGACAGGTCGATCCAGCCGCTCTCGCGCCCCGGCCGGTCGTCGTCGTGGCCCGGCACCTCGCCCGCCTTGACCACGCGCAGCCGCGAGCCGGTCCGGTACAGCAGCGTCCTGTGGTCGCGGCCCAGCTCGAAGTCCGTGACGCCCTCGGCGAAGGTCTCGTTGTCGTTCTTGGCGAAGTCGTACAGGTGCAGGACGTTGTCGCCCTCCACGGGGCTGGTGAGGACGAGCGCCTTGCCCTTCAGCCCGGCCACCCGCTCGTAGCGGCCCTCGGGGAGCGGGAAGGCGGTGACCCGGCGGGCCAGGCCGTCCACGTCCACGCGCAGCGCCTCCGGCCGCTCCTCGCCGCCCTCCTCCTCGTCCCCGTCCTCGTCGTCGTCCTTCCGCTCCAGGGGACGCTGGCGCGGCACGAACGGGTCCGGCACGTCGGCGCGCAGCGCCACCACGTACGGGCGGGTGCCGAGCGGGAAGCCCAGGTCGAACTGGAGCTGGTCGTAGACGGGGGAGAAGGTCCGCTGGCCGATGAAGTAGAGGTAGCGGCCCTCGGGGTCGAAGGCCGGCATCGAGTCGATCAGCACCGGCTCGGTCGCCTGCACGGTCCGCCCGCTCTCCGGATGGTGCAGCTTGATCGCGGTGGTCTGGGCGTTGAGCGGGGCGGCGTAGGCGAGCCACGAGCCGTCGGGCGACCAGGCGGGGTCCTCCGGCGAGCCGTACGGGTTGGCCTCCACCAGGTCGCAGCGGCCCGTGGCGAGGTCGAGCAGGTGCAGCTCGTAGCGGTGGTTGACCACGGCCACCCGGTCGTGCGCCGGGTCGGGCACCAGCGCGGTGATCCGGCCCAGCCGGGCGACCTCCGTGCCGGGGCCGCCCTCTCCGCTCTCCAGGACGACCAGCCGCTCCTCGTCGTCGTCGTCGCTGGCCGCCGCGATCAGCCGTACGCCGTCGTTGAGCCAGGTCAGGAAGCGGTAGCGGACGCCGTCCTCGGCGCCCTGCCGGCGTACGGGGCCCTCCCAGCCGGCCATCGTGTACGCCTTGCCGCGCGCGGTGATCGCCAGCGCGCTGCCGTCCGGGCTGAGCGTGGCGCTCTCCAGGTAGTCGGCCGCCTCGACGAAGCGCCGGTTGCGCTGGGTGCGCGAGCTGGCCAGCGCCACCTCCAGCCGGCGCGGCCGCTCGCCGGGCTCCAGCAGGTAGAGGTCGGCGCCCGCGTGGTAGACCAGCCGGTGACCGTCACCGGACAGGTTGCGGGCGTAGTAGTCGTCGTGATGGGTGAGCTTGCGCAGGTCGCCGCCGTCGGGCAGGCACGAGTAGACGTTGCCGACGCCCTCGTGGTCGCTGATGAAGCACACCCGCCCGCCGCTCCAGCAGGGGGAGGCGAGGTTGCCCGGCAGCCGGATCAGCCGCCGGAACTCGCCCGCGCCGGTGGGGTCGATCCACAGGTCGCCGACCGTGCCGCCCCGGTAGCGCTTCCAGCGGGCCGGGTCGGCGGTGTTGCGGCCGAGCACGATCATGCCGCCAGGGCCGTGGGCGATGGAGTTCGCGGGACCGTACGGCAGCCGCTCCGGCACCTCGCCCGGCGCCACCCGGTGCAGCCACTTGCGTCCCTCGAACGGCTGGGACTGGTCGCTGGCGTAGAGGATGCGGCCCTCGGGGTCCCAGCCGGTCACCGTGCAGCGCGCGCCGTGGAAGGTCACCCGGCGGGCCGCGCCGCCGGACGCCGGCATGACGTAGACCTCCTCGGGGCCCTCCTCGCGGCCGACGAAGGCGAGCTGGTCGCCACGGGGGGAGATGCGCGGATAGCCGGCCTCGGCCAGCCCGGCGGTGAGGCGGAAGGCCCGGCCGCCCTGGGCGGAGACCATCCACAGGTCGTCCTCGGCGGCGAACACCACGACGTCCTGGAACACGGAAGGGAAGCGCAGGTAGGCGGACATCGCGGCAGCTCCACGGTCGATGCGACAGCCGGGAGCCGGGCTCCCGGCTGTCCGATCATGTCACCATAGATCAGCTCTCGTCGGAGCCCTTCCTGGTTTCTTTCTTCGTCTCCTTGGCCTGCCGGCTCGTCTTGATGGCCTGCTTCTTCGACTTGCCCGACTTCGTGGCAGGTTTCTTCTTCGTGTCTGCCATTGGAATCCCCCCTGTACGGACAGAGCGCACGCGATGATTCGTGCACCAAGCTCATTGCTACCCATTTGTGCACGAAACCCGACATGCCGCCTATATGCGCCCTCACAGCAGCCGAAGCTGCTCAGGCGGCGAGTCCTGCCCCAGACCGTGCTCCGGGCCGTGCTGCGGGCCCTGTCCTGGGCCGTGCTGCGGGACCGGGCGGAGCCGGCGGCGGCGGGCCGACGCCGGGACGCCGCGGCCGACGCCGTAGCGCTCCGCCAGCTCGCGCACCTGCGCCGTGATCCGCGCCTGGTATGCCTTGGGCGCGTAGGCGCCGCGCCCGTAGAGCTCCAGGTAGCGCGGCACCAGGCGCGGGTGCTCGCGGGAGAGCCAGCGCAGCCACCACTCGCGGGCCCCCGGCCGCAGGTGCAGCACCATGGGCGTCACGTAGGTGGCGCCCGCCTCGGCGACCGCCTTGACGGTGCGTTCGAGCTGGGCGGGGGAGTCGGTGAGGTAGGGGAGGACCGGCGCCATCAGCACCCCGCACGCGATGCCGTGGTCGTTGAGCGTGCGGCAGACCTCCAGGCGGCGCAGCGGGTGGGGCGCGCCCGCCTCGACCGCCCGCCAGGCCTCCGGATCGACGAACCCGGCCGAGACGGCGGCGCTCACCTCGGTGACCTCGGCCGCCTCGGCGAGCAGGTCGAGGTCGCGCAGGATCAGCGTGCCCTTGGTGAGGACGGAGAACGGGTTGGCGGCCTCGCGCAGCGCGGTCAGGATGCCGGGCATCAGGCGGTAGCGGCCCTCGGCGCGCTGGTAGCAGTCGACGTTGGTGCCCATGGCGATGTGGTGGCCGCCCCAGCGCGGCGAGGACAGCTCCCTGCGGGCCAGCTCGGCGGCGTTGACCTTGACCACGATCTTGGAGTCGAAGTCCGCCCCGGAATCCAGATCAAGATATTCGTGCGTTTTCCGGGCAAAACAGTAAACACATCGATGGCTGCAGCCGCGATAGGGGTTGATCGTGTACTCGAACGGCACGCGACTGGCGGCCGGCACGCGGTTGACGATCGAGCGGGCCTGGATCTCGTAGAAGGTCATGCCCTGGAACTCGGGCGTGTCGAACGTCCGCGTGACCGCTCCGCGAGCGAACAGCGGGACGGACGGATCGGCCTCACCATCGGCGGTCAGGCGCAGGTTGTCCCAGCGCATGCCATGATTAGAACAAAAGTTCGAGCTTGATCGCAAACCGAAAAGAGGGTGCAATTACCTGGTCAGGCCGTGGCTAATGATCTTCATGGTTGGGCAGGAAGAGGCCACAGAGCTTGCGTTCCGGAGGTGCACGTATGGCCTGGTCGCAGGACGAGGAGCGGATGCTCGCCCAGATCGAGCAGTACCTCGTCGAGGATGATCCGCGACTCGTCGCACGGCTCGAGTCGTTCAACGAACGAGTCCGTCGCAGCGAGGCCAGGTCACAGGGGCAGCCCGGCGCCTGGCGCCGGCCGCGCCGCTCGACGGTCATCATCCTGGTCAGCTGGGTGCTCATCGCCACGCTGGTCTCCACACTCCTGATCATGGTCTTGCACAACGAGCCCGCCGCGGGGCTGTCGCTGGGCGCGGTGCCCGGCGAACCGGCAGCCGAGCTCGCCACCGACACCGCCCCGATCCCCGCCTCGGCGGGGGCTCACTGACGCCCTCAGCGCGCTGTCCGGTCCAGGCCCGGTAAGGGCTCTCTGCCGCCCTCAGCGCGCTGTCCGGTTCAGGCCCGGTAAGGGCTCTGTGCCGTCCTCAGCGCCGTTCCGCCCAGGCGCGGCGGATCTCGCCGTAGCCGAGCACGGTGATCCCTTCCTGCCGCAGCAGTTCGCGAGCCTGCGGCGAGGTCAGGAACTCGTGGTCGCCGCTGCGCACCCGCCACCCGTCGGGGTCGGCGGCCTGTGACGCGGGCCCGCCGAGGCCGGGGTGCACCGCCCACTCGCTCAGGCCGGGCGGCAGCTCGCGCAGCGCGCGGGCGTACGCCTCGGCCCTGCCCTCGACGTCCAGGGCGAAGCTGTCCAGGAAGTCGTGGTCGAGCGCGGGCAGCCCGCGGGCGCGCAGCAGCTCCCGCGACGGCTCCAGCCAGGCCCGCACCGCTAAGCCGTGCTCGTCGGCCAGCTCCAGAGTCAGCTCGAACACGTCCTGACGCCCCCCGTCGGCCAGGCAGTGCCAGTCCAGGTGCGAAGGCTCCAGTCCCGCGTCCAGCACGGCGCGCAGCTGCGCCCGGAACTCGATCTCGTCCAGGCGGGCGCGAGCCAGCACGCCGGGAGCGTCCTCGAAGGAGGGGAACCCGCCGGCGGCGTCCAGCAGCGACGGGATCAGCGCCCGCGGGGCGAGCGGGCCCCACGGGTGGCCTGGCTGCTCGCACACCAGCGTCAGATGGACGCCGAACGGGATCTCCGGCCGCTCGCGCAGCAGCGCCATCGCGTGCGCCGCGCCCGGGCAGGGCGTCATGAGGCTGCACGAGGCGGCGAGGCCGTCCTCGATCGACCGGATGACGGCCTCGTTGACCTCGGAGTGGAGTCCGAAGTCGTCGGCGTTGACGATCAGCAGGCGCGCCTCGGGCGGGAATCCCGGCAACGAGGCGGACGGTCGTGCAGTCATCTCCTCACCATGATCGTGGTGAACGTCCTGCACAACCCGTTTTCATGACGACGTCGTCGCGACGCGGATCTCCGGCTCGTGGCGCACCGGGAAGTTCACCGAGGAGGCGATGAAGCAGGCCTTGTGGGCGTCGGCGTGCAGCGCGGCGGCCTTCTCCGCCATCTCCGGGGCGGCCACCGTGACCTCGGGACGCAGCACGACCTCCGTGAAGTGGCCGCCCGCCGCGGTCTGCTCCATCGTGCCGCCGGCGCGGTCGACGTACGCGGTGACGACGACCCCGTTGACCGCGCACAGGTGCAGGTAGGACAGCATGTGGCACTGCGACAGCGCCCCGACCAGCAGCTGCTCGGGGTTCCAGCGGGACGCGTCGCCGCGGAAGGCCGGGTCGGAGCTGCCGGGGATGACGGCGGCCGGGCCGTCGGCGGACAGCTCGTGGTCGCGGGCGTAGTCGCGGTAGCCGCTGGTGCCGGTGCCCTTGTCGCCGGTCCAGGTCACGACGGTGGCGTAGGTGTGGTGGCGGTTCATGGGCGCTCTCCCTCGGATCGCGGTTCATGTGCTCGGCTCGTGGTCGTACGGGTGTCCAGGACGTGGGCGCGGGCGACGGCGGCGGCCTCCTCGGGGCGGCCCGCCGTGATCGCGGCGAGCAGGTCCTCGTGCTGCGCGGAGACGTACGCGTGCCGGTCGGGCGGCGCCAGCGAGCGCAGCGTGGACACCTGGATCTGGTCCCAGACGCGCTCCAGCGTGCGCAGCGCCAGGGCGTTGCCGGCCAGCTCCGCGATCGTCTGGTGGAAGCGGCGGTTGAGCGGCACGGCGTCGGCCAGGCGCCCCTCGGCGGTGGCGGCCGCCGTGCGCGCCGCGACGTCGTGCAGCGCGCGCAGGTCGGCGGGGGCGATGCGGCCCTCGCGCTGCCGCACCGCGGCCAGCTCGGCGGTGAGCGCCTCCAGGGCGGCCCGCACCTGGTAGGCCTCGTTCAGGTCGCCCTCCTCCAGGGCGACGACCGTGACGCCGCGCCCGGCCGGCCGGACCAGGCCGTCGGCGGCCAGCGCCCGCAGCGCCTCCCGTACGGGGGTCCGGCTCATCCGCAGGCTCGCGGCCACCTCCATCTCGGTGAGCCGCGCGCCCGGCGGATAGGCCCCGCCGAGAATCAGCTCCCGCAACCGGTCGCACGCCACATCGGTCTGCATGGGATGGATCTTAGCCCTTTGCATACATTGCATGCAAAGCGCGGACCATTGCCAGAAAATACTCGTAGACGTATACTCGCAAACGAGTAAAGGAGAACGAGATGGCGAAGCGGCGGCCCGTACGCAACCTGCTGGGACTGGCCGTGCTCACCGTGCTCGTGCAGCGCCCCATGCATCCGTACGAGATGGCCTCGGTCCTGCGGGCCCGCGCCAAGGACCGCGACATGCGGATCAAATGGGGCTCCCTCTACACGGTGGTCGGCAACCTGGAGAAACACGGCCTGATCGCCGCCGTGGAGAGCAACCGCCAGGGCGCCCGCCCCGAGCGGACCGTCTACCGCGTCACCGACGCCGGCCTCGCGGAGGCCGCCGACTGGACGCGGGAGCTGCTCGCGGCCCCCGCGGACGAGCCGTCGGCGTTCGAGGCCGGGCTGTCGGTCCTCGGCGGTCTCGGCCCCGACGAGGTCGCCGAGCTGCTGCGGCGGCGGCTCGCCGTCCTGGAGCGGCACGTCGCGGCAGGCCGGGACGAGCTGGAGCGCGACGGGCGGGAGGTGCCCCGGCTGTTCCTCCTGGAGGCCGAGTACGCGCTCGCGATGCGGCAGGCCGAGGCCGCCTGGGTGCGCGGCCTGCTCGCCGAGCTCACGGACGGCACGTTCCCCGGCCTGGACGCCTGGCGCGCCTACCGCGAGACCGGCCGGCTCCCCGACGACGTGGCCGCCGCGGCCGAAAGGGGACGCCTGGACGACTGAAGCAAGAACCCGGCGGCGGTGCTGGCACACCGCCGCCGGGGTGACCTCGCATCCGACAGACCCGCGGCGCGGACCCCCGGCCACGAGGTGGCAACGGCAACAATAGCCGGGCTCCCCGCCGCGGTCCCGACCATGGGGAGCGAACATGATCACACTTGACCGCGTGACGTCGCAGGACGGCACGGAGATCGCCTACCGCCGCCTCGGCGGCGACGGCCCCGGCCTGGTGCTGCTGCACGGCGCCATGCAGACCGGGCAGGGCAACATCGAGCTCGCCGAGGCCCTGTCCGGCGCGTTCACCTGCTACGTCCCCGACCGGCGCGGCCGGGGCCGCAGCGGCCCGGCAGGACCCCGCTACGGGCTCGCCCGCGAGGTCGAGGACCTCTCCGCGCTGCTCGCCGCGACCGGCGCCGAGCACGTCATGGGCGTCAGCTCGGGCGCCATCGTCGCCCTGCGCACCGCACTGGCCCGCCCCGAGCTGCGTACGGTCATCGCCTTCGAGCCGCCCCTCGACCTCGACGGCTCCAACCCGACCGGCTGGCTGGAGCGCTTCGACAGGGAGCTCGCCGCGGGCCGCGTACCCGCCGCGCTGGTCACCGGCATGCTGGGGACCCGCATGGGCCCGGCGTTCCTCGGCCTGCTGCCCCGGCCCCTGCTGGAGGCCATGACCACCGCGATGCTCAAACGGCAGGACAGGACGGCCGCCGACGGCGAGCCGACGTTCCGCGAGCTCGCGCCGACCCTCCGCCAGGACGTCCAGGTCGTCGCCGAGACCGCCGACGACCTCGACGCCTACCGCCGGGTGCGGGCCGAGGTGCTGCTGCTCGGCGGCACGAGGAGCCCCGCCTACCTCAGGAACGTCCTCACCGCCCTGCGCGGAGTGCTGCCCCGCTGCCAGCGTGTGGACCTGCCCGGCCTCGACCACAGCGCCACCTCGAACGCCGCGATGCGCGGCAGGCCGGAACAGGTCGCGGCGGAGGTCCGCCGCTTCCTGCGGCCGGCCGGTTAGAGGTTCTTCAGGAAGGTGGCGGCGACCGGCGCGGCCACCGCGCCGCCCCCGCCGCCACCCTCCACGATCACCGCGAACGCCACGTCGCCCTTGAACCCCATGAACCAGGCGTGGGTCTCCAGCTTGTCGCCGACGTTGTACTCGGCCGTCCCGGTCTTGCCGCGCGTGCCCGCGGGCAGGCCGGCCTTCTTGGCGGTGCCCTTGGTGACGACGGCCGCCATCATCGTGTGGAGGCGGCTCTTCACCCCGCCGGGCAGCTTGCGCTCGGCCGCCTTCTGCTTCAGCGACGGCACCAGCGTCGGCGGACGCCACGTGCCGTCGGCGATGGCGGCGGCCACCGAGGCGATCGACAGGGGGCTGGCGGTGATCCTGGCCTGCCCGAACGACTCCGCCGCGAGCTCGGCGTCCGACTCCGGCTTGGGGAAGCTCGCCGGGGTCGCCGGGACGCCGATGTTGAGCGGCTGGTTGAAGCCGACCGCCTCGGCCGTCTTCAGCAGCTTCGTCCCGCCCAGCTTCGACTGGGCGAGCGGCGCGAAGGTCGTGTTGCACGAGTGGGCGAAGGAGTCCAGGAACGACAGCGAACCGAACGCCTCGTTGTCGGAGTTGCGGATCTTCAGGCCGCCGACGGTGGCGTACTCGGGGCAGGTGACGGTGTCCTCGGGCGACAAGCCGGCCGCCAGCAGCCCGATCGCGGTGACCGCCTTGAACGTCGAGCCCGGCGGATAGCGGCCGTCCAGCGCCCGGTTGAACCCGCCGCGGTTGTTGACCACCGCCAGGATCTCCCCGGTCGAGGGCCGGATCGCCACCATGGAGGTCGGCTTCTCCACGTCCTTCACCGCGGCCACGGCGGCGGCCTGGGCACGGGGGTCGAGCGAGGTCTTGACCGGCTCGCCCTCGGCGCCCTCGATGGTCTCCAGCGTCTTGCCGCCGAGCTTGATGTCGGTGGACGGGGTGCCGGCCAGCCGCTTCTGGAACGTCTCCTGCAGCCCGCCGCGGCCGATCGCCTGGCCTGTCTTGTAGGCCGAGCCGAGCTTGGCGACATCGTCCTTGGAGGCCTTGTCCAGGTAGCCGACGAGCTGCTGCACCGAGCCGCCGGCCGAGCCGTCGTCGATGCGCCCGCCGTCGGCGTCGGTGATCTCCGCCCGCTGCGGCCAGCGCGTCTTGACCGAGAACGTGGCCCCGTCCGTGAGCTGCGGATGCAGGGCCGTGGGCGACCAGTCGACCTTCCAGGTGCGGTCGGCCACGACCAGGTCGAGCCGGCCGTCGTAGGACCAGTCGCCGATGCTCTTCAGCTTCAGCGTCACGGTGTAGGGGACTCGTGCCTTGCCGTCGCCCTCGGTCACCTGGCCCAGCCGGACCGAGGTGCGCTCCACGCCGAGCGCGGTGCGCTGCTGCTCGTAGACGCCGAGCTGCTGCGGTGTCGCCAGCTCCCTGGCCATCGCGGCGGCGTCACCGGACTGCCAGGCCGCGACGAACCGCTGCGCGGTGCCGGCGGGAGTGCCCCGGGTGTGCAGCACGTAGTAGGCGCCGCCGGCCGCGGCTCCCACCGCCAGCACGGCCGCGGTGGACACGATCGCGATGGTCCGGCCCCGTGCCACCGATCAGCCCCCCGCCTCCGCCGACGTCGTGCGGGCCACGGTCGCTCCGTCGGCCCCCTTGACGCTGGAGGCGTAGACGGGCACGTATTCCTGCCCGGAGAGCCGCTGGATGGCGGCCATGACCTCGTCGGTGACCCGCCGACGGTCGCGGGCGCTGCGGTAGTCGCCCTCGAAACGCATCGGCTCGCCGATCGCGATGCCGATCCGCGCCGGGCGCGGCACCTTCGAGCCCAGTGGCAGCACCTTCTCGGTGCCGCTGAGCGCCACCGGCAGCACCGGCGCGCCCGTCTTCAGCGTCAGCCAGGCCACGCCGATCTTGCCGCGGTAGAGGCGGCCGTCGGGGGAACGGGTGCCCTCGGGGTGGATGCCGAACAGCTCGCCCCGCTCCAGCAGCGCCGCTGCCTCCTCCAGCATCGCCTGACCGGCGTGGGCGCTCTCACGATCGATCGGCAGGCTCCGCCCGATGCGCATGAAGAAGCCGGAGATCGGGTTGCCGTCGAAGTACTCGTTCTTCGCCGTGAACGTCACGTGCCGCGGCAGCAGCGCGGGCAGCAGGAACGAGTCGAGCACCGACAGGTGGTTGGCGGCCAGGATCCCGGGCCCGCTCCTCGGTACGTGCGCCGCGCCGGTGATGTGCGGCCGGCACATCGCGTGCGTCAGCGGAGCGGCGGCGAACTTGACCACTTCGTAAAGCAACAGGCTCTCCTGGATCATCGGGCGTTCGGCCACCCACCATAGAGCAGGCGCTCCGCCGGTGAGCGGAGCGCCTGGAAAGATTGAGGCCGATGTGGCGGTCGCCTCCTCGGCGAGGTGCACAACACGGCTCCAGCCGAACGGTATTCCGTGAAGGCGGTAATTTGCGGCCCGGGGGACACTGACCACATCGGCCTCTTGATGCTAACGGACGTTCGGGGCCCGCTATTCCACCGGCTCGCCGACGGCGTGGTCATGTCCGCGTCCAGTGCGGCTGGACGACGTCGAAGACCCGCTGCTCGCGCCCCCGCAGGGCCACCTCGGCGAACTGCCACAGAATCGCCCCCGTGGGCGCGTGGATCACGATGGACGGCCCCAGCGGCATCTGCAGCAGCTCGCCCTCCCACCGCGGCACCCCCGGCGCCAGGAACCACTCCAGCGGCACCTCGTGCACCGACGCCACCTCACGAGGATCGGCCACCGGCCGCTGCCGGCCGCCGAACGCCACCACCGGCGTGATCACGAACCCCGAGTCGGTGACGAAGTCGTCGAGCAGCCCCGCCACCTCGACCCCGGTCAGGCCCGTCTCCTCGGCCAGCTCGCGCAGCGCCGCCTCCACCGGCTGCTCGCCGTCGTCCAGCCGGCCGCCGGGCAGCGCCCACTGCCCCGGGTTGCGGCCCCGCGAGGCCCGCTTGATCACCACCGTGTACGGGACGCCGCCGGGGTCCTCCAGCACGCACACGGTGACGGCGGCCCGGCGCACGCCGCCCACCGGCGGCACCTCCCGCCGGTCGAACGCGGCCAGCCGGGCGGCCACCTCCTCGCGCAACACGTCGATCGGCGACAGCACCCGTACATGATCTCACGCCCGCCCCGCGTGCGGCGGGACCTGACGATCAGGCGTCTCACCCGACGCTCTCCAGCACCAGCGTCAGCACCGTCCCCGCCCCCATGCCCGCGCCCGCGGCCAGCGCGGCCCACCTCCCCAGGCGCTCGCCCCGCAGGTGGCCCACGACGCCCAGGACGATGCCCGCCAGCCCGAACAGGACGGGCGCGTACAGCACGGCCACCGCCGCGCACACGCACCCGAGAACCGACGGCACCTGATCGACTCCCCGGCGCCGCCGCGCGGCGTCGTCCGGGGGCGGGTCGTCGGGGTGGGGCACCGGGCGGGCTCCTTCCGGCGGGGACCTCCATCACACACCTCCGCCAGGGCCTTGTCAGCCCGTTGTCCCCGTGCGGGCGAGCTGGGGCGGGAGCGGCCGCGCGTGGACGACGTCGAGCCGGGACACGGCCCGGGTGAGCGCCACGTACAGCCGGTTGAGCCCGCGCCGCTCGCCCTCGGCGATGGCGGCAGGCTCGGCGACCACCACGTGGTCGTACTCCAGCCCTTTGACCAGCGACGCCTCCACCACGCTGAGCCGGTCGCCGAGGTCGAAGCCCTCCTCACGCAGCGCCGCGGCCAGCTCCGCGGCCCCCGGGTCGGCGGCGATCACCCCGATCGACCCCTCGAACCCGTACGCCTCCCGCACCGCCGCCACCACCCCCTTCCCCAGCTCCTCGACGGCGGTCACCCGCACCCGCCCGTCCGACCGGTACGACCGCGTCGGCGGCACGTCCGCCTCCAGCGACTCCAGCAGCCCGTTGGCCAGCTCCACCACGGCCCCCGGCACCCGGAAGCCGGTCGTCAGCGCCACGACCTCGCCCTCGGGCTTGCCGAGCAGCGCCATCCGCTCCGGCCACGAGGCCGCCGCCCACGGCGTGGTGCCCTGGGCCAGGTCACCGAGCACGGTGAGCGAGCCGTGCTCGCTGCGCCTGGCCACCGCGCGGCACTCCATCGGGGACAGGTCCTGGGCCTCGTCCACGATGACGTGGCCGTAGCCGCGCGGCCGTTCGATCAGCCCGGCGATCTCGTCGAGCAGCACCACGTCGGCGGCCGTCCATTTCGCGCTCCTGGGGCCGCGCGGGGGCCTGGCCCAGGTGATCGCGGCCCGTTCCGCGTCGGTCAGCACCCCGCGCGCCGGGTCCGCGCCGTCGTCCGCGCCGTCGTCCGCGGGGCCGCTCAGGACCTCGTACAGGACCTCCTCCGGCTTGACCGGCGGCCAGAGTGCGTCCAGGGCGGGGGCGAGCGCGCGGGCCGTCCTGCGGCTCCAGGCGGCGTTGACGGTGACGCCGCGGGCCTCGGCCTGGCGGCGGACCGCTTCGAGCGTCCGCGCGTGCACGCGCTCGCGGCCCACGCCGTACGGGAGCGCGGCGCGGCGGGCGTCGTCCACGATGCGGCGCAGCTCGTCCTCCCCGACCCGCCACCGGTAGGAGCCGTCGGCCACGGTGACCGGCTCGACCGGCTTGCGTATGCGCCCGTACAGCGCCCTCCGCAGCACCTCCGCCATGCGGGCGTCGTGCTTGACGGCCGCCGCCTCCTCGCCGTCGGCGGCGGTGACGGGCACGGTCGCGAGCAGCCGCTCCAGCGTGGTCTGCTCGACGTCCACCTCGCCGAGCGCGGGCAGGACGGCGGAGATGTAGCCGAGGAAGGCGCGGTTGGGGCCGAGGACGAGCACGCCGCCGCGTTCCAGCCGGCGGCGGTGCGCGTAGAGCAGGTAGGCGGCCCGGTGCAGGCCCACCGCCGTCTTGCCGGTGCCCGGCGCGCCCTGGACGCAGACGCTCACGTCGAGGCCGGCGCGGACGAGGTCGTCCTGCTCGGGCTGGATGGTGGCGACGATGTCGCGCATGGGGCCGACGCGGGGGCGTTCGATCTCGGCGGCCAGGAGGCGGCCCCCGCCCTCCTCGCCCCGGTCGAGCCGTTCGTCCTCGTACGAGGTCAGCGTCATGCCCGACCACCCGAACCTGCGGCGCACCGCGACGCCCTGGGGATCGCGGGCCCCGGCGCGGTAGAAGGCCCGCGCGACCGGCGCGCGCCAGTCGATCACGACGGGCGGGCCGCCGTGCTCGCCGGTGATGTGCCGGCGCCCGATGTGGTACGCGCGCCCCCGGTGCTCGGCCGAGTCCGCGCCGAAGTCGAGGCGGCCGAAGAACGGCGGGCCCTCCGGCTCCTCGCTCAGCTCCTTGGCGAGGCTCTTGAGGTGGCGGCCCAGCCGCTCGGCGCTGTAGCGGTCGCCGGCCACGGTCTCGCCGACGATCACGTTGTCCCGCGCGCCCTCCAGCATGCGGCGGAGGCCCGCCCGGCAGCGTTCGACGTACGCGCGCTCCTCGTCGAGCGTCCCCATCGCGCCTCCTCAGAGTGTTAACTCGGTCAATATTTTGACCAGGTTAACACCTTGCTAGAGTTGGCGCCGTGACGGGACTCCGGGAGCTCCAGCGGCAGCGCGTGCGTGAGGCCATCTCCGCCGCGGCGATCGGGCTGTTCCTGCAGAGGGGCTTCGACGAGGTGCCGGTCACCGAGATCGCTGCGGCGGCCGGGGTGTCCAAGCCGACGCTGTTCAAGTACTTCCCGGCCAAGGAGGACCTCGTCCTGCACCGCATCGCCGACCACGAGGGCGAGTCCGCCCGCGTGGTGCGGGCGCGGGCCGAGGGGGAGACGCCGCTGGAGGCGCTGCGCCGCCACTTCCTCGACGGGCTCGCCCGCCGCGACCCCGTCACCGGGCTCAACGACCACCCCGAGGTCATGGCCTTCCACCGCATGGTGTTCTCGACGCCCAGCCTCCAGGCGCGGATGTTCCAGCAGATCTCCCGCGACGAGCAGGCGCTCGCCGGCGCCCTCGTGGAGTCGGGCGGGCTGGACGACCTGACCGCCGCGCTGCTCGCCGCCCAGACGCTGGCCGCGCAGCGGGTGCTGTCCCGCCGCATCTGGCAGTGGCTCGCCGATGGCCGTCCGCTAGCCGAGGTCGAGCCGGAGGCTATTGATGCCGCGAACCGGGCATTCTCCTTGTTGACGATTAATGGTTATTAATCCGGTAATGATGCTTTCCGCTGTACGCGAGAAAGCCGGTGTTCAACCAGGTCGTCCAAGGTGCGCTTGATATTCTGAACAACGCCTTGACGATGTGCATCGTCATGCAATGAGCGTTGCGGGTTTCTTTACCAGAAGGAGTGACAATGGAAGGCCCATTTACGGATAAATGCGATTACCCAGTGATTGTGAAGGATCACGGATCGTGACCGCCATCCGGCTCTCCTTCGCCTGGGAGCGGCTGCGCGCGGTCCTGCCCGACCCCGCCGGCCTCGTCGCCATGACCCGCACCCCGCGCCGCGACCTCGTGGCCGGGCTCACCGTGGCGATCGTCGCCCTCCCGCTCGCGCTCGGCTTCGGCATCAGCTCCGGCATGGGCGCCGAGTCCGCCCTCGCCACGACCATCGTCGCCGGAGCGCTCGCCGCCTTCTTCGGCGGCTCACGGGTCCAGGTGTCCGGCACGAGCGGCGCCATGACCGTCATCCTCATCCCGATCATGAGCACGCACGGCCCCTCCGGGGTGCTCGCCGTCGGCGTGCTGGCCGGGCTGCTGCTGATCGTGCTCGCGCTGGCCCGCGCGGGCCGCTGCATCGCGCTCGTGCCCGCCCCGGTGGTGGCCGGGTTCACCGTGGGCGTGGCCTGCGTGATCGGGCTGCAGCAGCTTCCCACCGCACTCGGCGTGCCGGCCAGCGGCCACGACAAGGTCGCCGTCGTCGCCTGGCACGCCCTGCTCGACTTCCTGGCCCGCCCCCACTGGTGGGCCATGTCCGTCACGATCGCCGTGGCCGCCGTGCTGCTCGTGGGGGCGAGCCTGCGGCCCACGGTGCCGTTCTCGCTGCTCGTCGTGGTCGTCACCGCCGTCGTCGCCGAGACGGCCGAGCTGCCGCTGGCCCGCATCGGCACCCTGCCGACGGGGCTGCCCGCGCCCTCGCTCGGCTTCCTCGACGCCGCCGTGCTGCCGTCGCTGGTCGGGCCGGCCGTCGCGGTGGCCGCCCTCGCCGCGCTGGAGTCCCTGCTGTCGGCCTCCGTCACGGACGGCATGACGCGGGGTCCCCGGCACGACCCCGACAGGGAGCTGTTCGGGCAGGGGGTCGCCAACCTGGTGGCGCCGATGTTCGGCGGCATGCCCGGCACGGGCGCGATGGTCCGCACCGCGGTCAACGTGCGCGCCGGCGCCCGCTCGCGCCTCGCGGCGATCTCGCACGCGGGCATCCTCGCCGCCATCGTCTACGCCGGGGCCGAGCTGGTGTCCAAGATCCCGCTCGCCGCGCTGGCCGGCGTGCTGCTCGCCACGTCCATCAGGATGATCGAGGTCGGCACCGTGCGCGCCTTGTTCCGCTCCACCCGGTCCGACGCCGTCGTCCTGGTGCTCACCGCCGTCGCCACGCTCATCCTCGACACGGTGCTCGCCATCGTCGTGGGGCTCGTGGTGGCGGGGGCGCTCGCGCTGCGCCAGCTCGCCCGCAACACCCGCCTCGACCCCGAGCCGCTGCGCCACGAGGAGCACCTGCAGCACACCGAGGACGAGCACGCGCTGCTCGCCGAGCACATCGTCACCTACCGGCTGGCGGGGCCGCTGTTCTTCGCGGCGGCCCACCGGTTCCTGCGGGAGCTGTCGGCGGTGACCGGCGTGTCGGTGGTCGTGCTGCGCATGTCACGGGTCACCGGCATCGACGCCAGCGGGGCGCTGGTGCTCGGCGACGCCATCGAACGCCTCGAACGGCGCGGCATCCTCGTCTACGTCTCCGGCATCCCGGACGGCCACCACCAGCCGCTGGAGGCGCTGGGGGTGATCGCCCGGCTCAGCGAGGCCGGCCAGGTCTTCGCCACCACGACGGAGGCCATCGCGGCCGCCCGCGACCGCCTGCGCAACACCGGCGTCCTGCCCCGCCTCGCCGGCTGACCCGTCCGCCCCTGCCCCGGGCCGCCGGGGCAGGGGGCCGGGGCAGGGCCGGGGCAGGGGAGCGGTGCGGTCAGGCCAGCTGGGCGACGCCCTCCAGGAGACGGTCCACGTCGGAGCGGTCGTTGTAGGGGACGAGGCCGGCGCGCACGGCTCCGCCCGTGTCGCGGATGCCCATCGCGCCCGTCAGCTCCCAGGCGTAGTTGTGGCCGTTCCAGACGTTGACCCGCAGCCGGGCCAGGTGCTCGGCCACCTCGCGCGGCGTCCGCCCGGCGACGGTGAAGTACGCCGTGGCGGTGCGCCGGGCGGGCTTGCCGTACACCGTGACGCCCGGCAGCGTCTCCAGGCCCTCGATCAGGACGCCGAAGAGCTCCATCTCGTGCTCCTCGGCCGCCGCCATCGAGGCGAGCAGCCGCTCGCGCCGGTTGCCGGTGCCCGGCACCATCGCCGCCAGGTGGTCCACGGCGGCCGTCACGCCCTCCAGGTCGGCGAAGGCCGCCGTGCCCGTCTCGAACCGTTCCGGCACCGTGTCGGGCGAGGAGGCCAGTTTGTCCGGCCGGAGCGTCTCCAGCAGCGCCGGGTCGGCCACCACCGCGCCGACGTGCGGCCCCGACCACTTGTACGCGCTCGTGGCGTAGAAGTCCGCCCCCAGCGCCCGCATGTCCACCGGCCCGTGGGCGGCGGCGTGCACGCCGTCCACGTACATCAGCGCCCCCGCCCGGTGGGCGAGCTCGGCGATGGCGGCCACGTCGGGGCGGGTGCCGATGATGTTGCTGGCCGCGGTCACGGCCACCACGCGGGTGCGCTCGTTGACGAGGCTCGCGTACTGCTCGACGGGCAGCTCGCCGGTCACCGGGTCCACCTCGGCCCAGCGCACGGTCGCGCCGGTCTGCGTCCAGGGACGGACGTTGGCGTCGTGGTCGAGCCGGGAGACGACGACCTCGTCCCCGGGCCCGGCGAGCGCCCGGGACAGGCGGTAGGTGAGCGTGGTCATGTTCGGGCCGAGGATCACGCCGCGCGGGTCGCCGCCGACCAGGTCGGCCACGGCGGCGCGGCAGGCGGCCACGATCGCGTCGGAGCGGTGGCTGGCGGGGAACGCGCCGCCCACGTTGCCGATCCCGCCGCGGTAGGCGTCGGAGATGGCCTCGATCACCGAGCGCGGGGTCTGCGTGCCTGCGGCACCGTCGAGATAGGCGTAGCCGTCGTTGAGAGCGGGGTAGCAGGCGCGTACCGCTTTGATGGGGAAGGGCATGATATGTAAATGCTCACCCTCCGCGACCTCAACCGTGCGACCTTGTCCCGGCAGCACCTGCTCGACCGGTACGAAGGCGACGTGACGGACGTCGTGCACCGGCTGGCCGGGCTGCAGGCGCAGGAGCCGCGCCCGCCGTATCTCGGGGTGTGGTCGCGGCTGGCGAACTTCGAACGGACCGGACTGCACGACGCCCTGCACGCCGGGACCGTGCTGCGGGCCACGATGTGGCGGGCCACGCTGCACCTGGTGACGGCGGCGGACTTCGCGGCGTTCCGGCCGCTGCTCGCGCCCGTGCTGGCCGCCGCGGCGCGCCGCTTCGACGGCTACGACGCCGCGGCCGTGGTCGCCGCCGCCGGCCGGATGCTGGCCGAGCGGCCGCACACGTTCAACGAGCTGCGCCCGAAGCTGCTGGAGGAGTTCCCCGGCGCGAACGACCGGGCCCTCGGCTACGCCGTGCGCATGCTGACCCCCCTCGCCGTCGTGCCGACCGACGACCGGTGGAGCTTCCCGCGCGACCCCGCCTTCGCCCCGCCCGGCATCGGCCTGGACCCGGAGCCGAGCCCGCAGGCGCTCGTCGAGCGCTACCTGGCCGCGTACGGCCCCGCCACGCCCGCCGACGTGCAGGCCTGGTCGGGGCTCGCCGGGCTGCGGCCGGTCATGGAGGAGATGGAGCTGGACCGGCTCGCCGGGCCCGCCGGCAAGGAGCTGTTCGACCTGCCGGGCGCGCCCCGGCCGGGCGGCGACGTGCCCGCGCCGGTGCGGTTCCTGCCCGACTTCGACACGCTCGTCCTCGGCCACGCCGACCGCACCCGGCTGCTGGCCGATGCGCACAAGGGCCTGGTCACCACCAAGAACCTGCGGGTGCGGGCGGTCGTCCTCGTGGACGGGTTCGCGGCGGGGACGTGGCAGATCAAGCGCTCGGGCAAGAAGGCGAAGCTGCTCATCAGCCCCTTCGAGGCGAAGTTCCCCCGGGACGCGGTGGCGGAGGAGGGCCTGCGGATGCTGGCCTTCGCCGAGCCGGACGCCGCCGCCCACGACCTGGAGGTCACGGCCTGACGGTGCTTGCCGCGCCGGACGGAGTTTGATTGGTTCGGGACGGAGGTGGTACGCCGTGCCGCAGCTCACCGCCCTGGACGCGCAGTTCCTCAGCATCGAGACCGCCACGAACGTCGCGAACATCGCCGGCCTCGCCATCCTGGAGGGCCGGCTCAACCGCGCCGACCTGCAGGCCCTGCTCGAACGGCGGCTGCCGTCCGTGCCCGCCCTGCGGCGCAGGCTCGCGCCGGTGCCGTTCGGGCTGGACCACCCGTACTGGGTGCAGGAGGACGACCTCGACCTCGACTACCACGTCCGCGAGATCGGCCTGCCGGGGCCCGGCGACGACCGGCAGCTCGCCGAGCAGGTCTCCCGGCTGCACGCCCGCCGGCTGGACCGGAGCCGGCCGCTATGGGAGATCTACCTCGTCCACAACCTGTCCGGCGGCCGCACCGGCCTCTACACCAAGATCCACCATGCCGCCGTGGACGGCATCGGCGGCGCCGACGTGCTGGCCGCGCTGCTCGACACCACCCCCGAGCCGCCGCCCCCGCCCGCGCCCGGCACGGAGGAGCCACAGCCCGACCGGGACGAGCCGCCGCCCGGGCAGGCGGAGATGGTGGCGCGCGGCCTGGCCAGGCTGGCGGCGAACCCGGCGCGGGCGGTCAGGTTCGCCGCGGCGGCCGTGCCGTACCTGGACGAGATCCCCGTCGTGTCGTGGCTGCCCGGCACCCGGCTGCTGTCCGGGCTCGCCCGCAGGATGGCCGGCGCGGGCGGTGTGCCCGGGCTGCCCGCCCTGCCCGCGCCCCGGACGCCGTTCAGCGGGCCGGTCTCGCAGCACCGGCGGTTCGCGTACGTGTCGCTGCCGCTGGAGGAGGTCAAGGCGGTGCGCAAGGCGTTCGGCGTGACCGTCAACGACGTGGTCATGGCGGTGTGCGCGGGCGCGCTGCGCGGCTGGCTGGCCGGGCACGGCGGCGTGCCCGGCCGGCCGCTGGTGGCCGGGGTGCCGTTCTCGCTGCGCGAGGCCGGGATGCCGGGGCCGGGCAACCAGGTGACGATCATGACCGCGCCGCTCGCCACGCATGTCGCCGACCCCGTCGAGCGGCTGCACGAGGTGCGCAGGGCCATGCGCCGGATCAAGGACCGCTTCGCGCTGGCGCCGGCGCGCTGGCTGCGCGAGTTCAGCGCCTCGATGCCGGCCGCGCTCATGGGGCTGGCCTCGCGCTCGGCGTTCGCGCTGGTGGGGGAGACCGTCCCGCCGATCAACGTGATCATCTCGAACGTGCCGGGCCCGCAGTTCCCGCTGTACGTGTGCGGCAACCTGCTGCTGACCCACTATCCGGTCTCGGTGATCACGGACGTCAGCGGCGGCGTCAACATCACCGCCTTCTCCTACAACGGCTCGCTCGACATCGGCGTCGTCACCGACCGGACGATGATCCCCGACGCCTGGGAGCTCGCCGGGCACCTGCGCGCAGCCCTCGACGACCTGCTCAACGCGGAATCATCCTTGCCGCATTGACGCCTACGCTCGGCGGATGATCCTCGACCGCCGGGTGCTCAACCGGACGACCCTGGACCGCCAGCTCCTGCTGGCCCGTGCCGCCCTGCCTCCCGCCGAGGCCGTCGCGCGGCTGGTCGCGCTGCAGGGACAGGAGGCCGACGCGCCGTACATCGGGCTCTGGTCGCGTCTCGCCTCCTTCACCCAGGACGACCTGACCGCCCTCCTCCACGGCGGGCAGGTCGTCCGGGGGCCGTTGCTGCGCGCCACCCAGCACCTCTCGCTCGCCGACGACTACGTGTGGCTGCGCCCGCTCGTGCAGCCGGTCCTCGACCGCGCGAGGAAGGGCGCCTTCGGCCGCGCCCTCAAGGACGTGGACCACGCGGAGCTCACCGAGCTGGCCCGCGCCCACCTGGCGGACGCGCACCGCGACGGCCGCGTCCTCACCCGGCCGCAGATCCGTGATCTGCTGCGCGAGCGGTGGCCGCAGGCCGACCCGATGGCGCTCGGCTACGCGGTGCAGACGCTGCTGCCCATCGTCCACACCCCGCCGAACGGCGTCTGGGGCCGCGGCGGCGCCACGCCGTTCACCCTGGCCGAGCACTGGCTGGGCCGCCCCCTCGACACCGGGTTCGCCGCCGAGCGGCTGGTGCGGCGGTACTTAGCAGCGTTCGGCCCCGCGTCGGTGATGGACGTGCAGGCCTGGTCGGGGCTCACACGGCTGCGTACGGTCATGGAGGGCATGCCGGACCTGCGGACCTACCGGGACGAGACCGGCCGCGTCCTCTACGACCTGGACGGCCTGCCGCTCGCCGACCCCGGCACGCCCGCGCCCGTGCGCTTCCTGCCCTGGTTCGACAACCTCGTCGTCGCCTACGCCGACCGCGGCCGGTTCATGACCGCCGAGCAGCGCAAGGCGGTCTGCGTCGGCGCCGCGATCTATCCCACGTTCCTCGTCGACGGATATGTCGGTGGCATGTGGAATCTTGGTGGTGGAGTGCTGACGGCCGAGCCCTTCCACCCGCTGCCCGCCGGGGTGCGTGAGGAGCTGGAGGCCGAGGGGGCGCGCCTGATGGCGTTCGCCGGCGTCGAGGAGGGGAGGTTCACCTGGCTGCCGCCCAGGACGGACAGCAAACGCGAGGGGAGCCCGCGGAACTGAACGTGCTGTCGAGTCGTTCCTGTTGGGTAGCTTGGAAGTTGGGCGGCCCGTGCGGCCGGTGGTTGTTCCGTATGTTCGAGGTGGCGATGCCGTAGTCCCGTTCTCACCACGTTCCGTGCGTCCGTCCAAAGCGAGCGAGGAGAAAGTCTTGTCCGAAGCAGCAGAGGTTCTAGAACTGGACGACACCAGTGCCGACGGCGGTGCGCCGCTCGGCGCCGACTCGGTCAAGGCCTACCTCAAGGAGATCGGCCGGGTGCCGCTCCTCACCGCCGAGCAGGAGATCGACCTCGCCAAGCGCATCGAGGCCGGCCTGTTCGCGCGCGAACGCCTCGACACCGAGGAGGGGCTCTCCGACGAGCTGAGGGGCGACCTGGAGTGGATCGCCGCCGACGGCGTCGAGGCCAAGCGCCGCATGCTGGAGGCCAACCTGCGGCTGGTGGTCTCCATCGCCAAGCGCTACACCGGCCGCGGCATGCTCTTCCTCGACCTCATCCAGGAGGGCAACCTCGGCCTGATCCGCACCATCGAGAAGTTCGACTACCGGCTCGGCTACAAGTTCTCCACCTACGCGACCTGGTGGATCAAGCAGGCGATCACCAGGGCCATGGCCGACCAGGCCCGCACCATCCGCATCCCCGTCCACATGGTCGAGCTCATCAACAAGGTCGCGCGGGTGCAGCGCCGCCTGCAGAGCGACCTCGGCCGCGAGCCGACCCCGGAGGAGATCGCCGCCGAGACCGACCTCGAACCCGACCGGGTCATCGAGGTCCAGGGCTACGGACGCGAGCCGGTCTCGCTGAGCATGCCGCTCGGCGAGGAGGGCGACAGCGAGTTCGGCGACCTCATCGAGGACACCGAGGCCGTCTCCCCGGCCGACGCGGTGTCGTTCACGCTGCTCCAGCAGCAGCTCCACCACCTGCTCGACCAGCTCTCCGAGCGGGAGGCGGGCGTCATCACCATGCGCTACGGCCTGGCCGACGGCAAGCCGCGCACGCTCGACGAGATCGGCAGGGTCTACGGCGTCACCCGTGAGCGCATCCGGCAGATCGAGGCCAAGACGATGTCCAAGCTGCGCCACCCCTCCCGGTCACTGGCGCTGCGCGACTACCTGAGCTAGCCCACGCGCGTGGGTGTTCCGCCGGTGGTGAGAAAGGCTGCGCAAACAAGCACTCAAGAGTGCCGCAAGGGCCTGCTGACCGCACCGGCGGCTGACCTACGTTCGTAGCGTGAGACGTACCCGATCGAGCCTCGTCCACCAGATGGCCTACGCCGCGGGACATCCGCACCGCATCGCGCCGCACCTGCGGCGTCTGGCCCGCGACACCTGGTTCCGCCTGCGCAGCCACGACCACATCGCCTACTACCGCCGCGTCATGCGCTCCGACACCGCCCGCGACCCGGAGGGCGCGGTCGGCTCGCACACGCACAGGCGCTGGCTCGCGCTCGGCCGCACCCAGTTCGACTACCTCGTGAGGCACGGGCTGAAGCCCGAGTGCCGGATGCTGGAGATCGGCTGCGGCAACCTGCGCGCCGGCCGGCTGTTCATCGACTACCTGCACACCGGCAACTACTACGGCCTCGACATCTCGCCCGACATCCTCATGGCGGCCCAGGACACCCTCGTCCGCTACGGCCTGATGGACAAGCTGCCGCACCTGACGCCGGTCCGCGACCTGCGGCTGGAGTTCCTGCCCAGCGGCTTCTTCGACGTCGTGCACGCCCACAGTGTCTTCTCGCACTCGCCGCTGGAGGTCATCGAGGAGTGCTTCGCGCACGTCGGGCGGGTGATGAAGCCGGAGGCGCACTTCGACTTCACCTTCGACCGCACCGAGGGCCGCGAGCACCAGGTGCTGCGCGAGGACTTCTACTACCGCACCGAGACGCTGGTGGAGCTGGCCGGCCGCCACGGTTTCACGGCGACGTTCATGGCGGACTGGGAGCCGCTGCACAAGCAGTCCAAGCTCCGCCTCACGCGGCGGCCGGAGGCGTGAGGGCCGCCGCTCAGCGGGCGATCCTGACGACCGCCGCGCCGAGCGGCTCCAGCTCCACCCGCCCGGTCACGGCCCGGCCGGTGAGCAGGTCCGTCCCGTCCGCCTCCAGAGGCACGGACGCGCCCGACTCGCCGCTGTGGTTGAGCAGGAACACGTACTCGTGGGTCTCGTCGCCGCGCACCGCGCACTCCACGTGGGCGGGGACGCCCGCGAAGCGCGCCCGCACCCCCGCCGCCTCGACCGTGCCGGCCACCAGCTCGTCGAAGGCCGCCTGCTCCAGCAGGGTCGCGACGTAGACGACCCGCCCGGCGCCGTAGCGGTTCTCGACCACGGCGGCCTGCCCGGCGAGCAGCCCGTCGGCGTAGGTGGCGAGCGCCGTGCCGCCTTCGAGCCGCAGGTCCTCCCGCCACCAGGTGGAGGTGGTGGTGGGCCCGCCCTTGAACTCGACCGTGAACTGCTCGTCCGGCCTGGCCGGCCAGTACTCGTCGATCTTCGCGCCGATCAGCTCACGGAACGCGCCCGGGTAGCCGTCCGGCCGCACCCGGTTGTCGGCGTCCACGACCCCGGAGAAGAACGACATGAGCACCGTGCCGCCGGCCCGCGCGAACTCGGTGATCCGCCGCACACCCTCGTCGCCGATCAGGTACGCGTTCGGCACCACCAGCACCTTGTAGCCGCCCAGCGGCGAGGAGGCCGACACCACGTCCACCGCGTGGTGCCGCTCCCACAGCGGCGTGTAGTGCCGCATCACCGTGTCGGTGTAGCTGAAGTCGCTGCGCGGCAGGCCGAAGACCTCCTCCAGCCCCCACCAGCCGTCCCAGTCGAACAGGATCGCGATCTCCGCCCGCGACGTGGTCCCGGCGAGCGGGGCCAGCAGCCTCATCTCCCGCCCCAGCTCCTTGATCTCCCGGAACGTCCGCGAGTCCGGGCCCGAGTGCGGCAGCATCGCCGAGTGGAAGCGCTCCTGCCCGCCCCGGCTCGCCCGCCACTGGAAGAACATCACCGAGTCCGACGCCCGCCCGAGCGCCTGGAGCGAGCCGAGCCGCATCCGCCCGGGCTCCTTGACGATGTTGAGCGACCACTGGCTGACGGCGCTGCTCGACTGCTCCATCAGCAGCCACGGCTGCCCGCCCTTCAGCGACCGGAACAGGTCGAAGTTGAACGCCGCCGAGACGTGCGAGCCGGCGTCGGCCGGGTTGGGGTAGATGTCGAGCGCCGCCGCGTCCTCCTCCGGCGCCCACCTCCAGTAGTCGGCGTGCCGGAAGAAACGCATGAAGTTGGTCAGCACCGGGATGTCGTCGCGGAAGGAGCGCACGATGTCGCGTTCGGCGACGAAGCACTCCAGCAGCGCGTCGGAGGTGAAGCGCTTGAAGTCGAGCCTGCGGGTGGGGTTCATCCAGGTGCGCGGGATGTGCGGGACGTCGATCTGCTCCCAGTCGGTGTAGACCTGGCCCCAGAAGCGGGTGGTCCACGCCTCGTTGAGCCGGTCGAGGGTGCCGTACCTGCGGCGCAGCCAGCGGCGGAAGTTCTCCGACGCGGCCTGGTTGTAGGCGGTGGGGCCGTACTCGTTGCTGATGTGCCACATCGCGAGCGCCGGGTGGAAGGAGTAGCGCTCGGCCAGCTTCGTGGTGATCGCGGCGGCGTAGCGGCGGTAGATCGGCGAGGAGGGGTCGTAGTGCAGGCGGTTGCCGAACCCGAACGGCTGGCCGTCCTCCCTGATGGGGAACACCTCGGGGTGCAGGTGCGTCAGCCAGACGGGCGGCGCGGCCGTCGGGGTGGCCAGGTTGACGGCGATGCCGTTGTCGTGGAGGAGGTCCATGACCTCGTCCAGCCAGCCGAACTCGTACGTGCCGGGCTCCGGCTCCAGCGACGCCCACGCGAACACGCCCAGCGAGACCAGGTTCACCCCCGCCTCGCGCATCAGGCGCACGTCCTCGCGCCACACCTCGCGGTCCCACTGCTCGGGGTTGTAGTCGCCGCCGTAGGCGAGGCCGCCCATCCGCCGGCGGAAAGCGTCCATACGACTCATGTCAGACCTCCCGCTCGACGGTCACGACGGTCAGGCGCGGCTCCTCGCCGCTGATCTCGTGTACGGGACCCGTCAGCGTCACGTCCCGCTCCTCGATGACGTCCGGCACCGAGCGGCGGAAGGACAGCCCCACCGCGCCGGGCTCCACGACGCGCCGCCCGTCGCGGCCGGTGAAGGCGAGCAGCCGGGCAGGCACCTCGAAGCCGATCCGGGCCCGCTCGCCGGGGTCGAGCTCGACGCGGGCGTACCCGACGAGCTGGGCGACCGGCCGGGTCACCGAGGCGACGCGGTCGGCGGCGTAGAGCTGGACGACCTCGGCTCCGCGCCGGTCGCCGGCGTTGCGCACGGTGACCGAGCAGCGGATCGGGCCGCCGGCCGGGGCCTCGCCGTCGGCGGTCATGTCCGCGTAGGTGAAAGTCGTGTAGCTCAGCCCGTGGCCGAAGGGCAGCGCGGGCGCGGGGTCGATGTTGCTCACGGAACCGGCCCCGCCGAGCTTCGGGTGCAGGTAGCTGTAGGGCTGGCCGGCGCTCGCCCGCGGCAGGCTCATCGGCAGCCGCCCCGACGGGTTGACCGCGCCGCTCAGCACCCGGGCGATCGCCCCCGCGCCCTCCTCGCCGGGGAAGAACGCCTGCACGACGGCGGCGGCGTCGCGGAGCAGGCCGGGCACCGCGTACCCGCGGCCGGTCATCAGCACCGCCACGGTCGGCGTGCCGGTGGCGATGACCGCCTCGGCCAGCTCCCGCTGCGCGCCGGGCAGTTCCAGGCTCTCCGCGTCGCAGCCCTCGCCGGACGTGCCGCGGCCGAACAGCCCCGACCGGTCGCCGAGCACCACCACCGCCACGTCGGAGCCGGCGGCGAGGCGGGCGGCCTCGGCGATGCCGGAGCGGTCGCCGTCGTCCACGCCGGTGCCGCGCGCGGTCTCGATCACCGCGCCGGGCAGCTCCGCGCGCAGCGCCTCCAGCAGCGTCGGCGCGGCGATCCCCGCCTCCACGCCGGGGAAGTGCGGCAGCACGTGCTGGACGAAGGAGTAGCAGCCGAACAGCGCGGCCACCTCGTCGGCGTTCGGCCCGACCACGGCCAGGCGGCGTCCCTCGCAGGGGCCGAGCGGCAGCACCCCGTCGTTGGTGAGCAGCACGACCGACTCCTCGGCCAGCAGCCGCGCCACCTCGCGCGACTCCGGGCCGTCGAGGTCCACGGTCTCCGCGGGCTCGTCCAGCGCGGGCTCGTCGTCGAGCAGCCCGAGCCGCGCCTTCTGCCGCAGCACCCGCAGCAGCGCCCGGTCCACCAGGTCCTCCGCGACGCGGCCGGAGACGACGGCGTTCCGCAGCGGCTCCAGGTAGGCCACGCCGGTGGGCAGCTCGACGTCGATGCCCGCGGTGAGCGCCTGCACGGCCGCGTCCTCGGCGTCCTCCGCCACGGCGTGCAGCGTGTGCAGGAAGGCGACGGAGAAGTAGTCGGCCACGACGGTGCCGTCGAAGCCCCACTCCTCGCGCAGGACCTTCGTCAGGTAGTGGGCGTCGGCGGCCACCGGGACGCCGTCGATCTCGGCGTAGGAGTTCATGACCGAGCCCGCGCCGGCGTCTCGCACCGCCACCTCGAACGGGAACAGCAGAGTGTCGGCCACCTCGCGGGCGCCGGCGTGCACCGGCGCGAGGTTGCGGCCCGCCCGGGAGTTGGAGTAGCCGACGAAGTGCTTGAGCGTGGCGATCACGCCCGCCGACTGCAGGCCGCGCACGTAGGCCGCGCCGATGGTGGCGACCTCGTACGGGTCCTCGGAGACGCACTCCTCGACCCGCCCCCACCGCTGGTCGCGGATCACGTCGAGCACCGGCGCCAGCCCCTGGTGGACGCCGAGCAGCCGCATGTCCGCCCCGATCCGCGCCGCCATGCGCTCGACCAGCGCGGGATCGAACGACGCCCCCCACGCCGGCGGCACCGGGTAGACCGTGGCCCGCCAGGCGGCGAGGCCGGTCAGGCACTCCTCGTGGACCAGCGCGGGGATGCCGAGGCGGGTCTCGCGGCGCAGCCACCGCTGGCGGGCGGCCAGCACGCCGCTCGCCCAGGCCGGCTCGACCGGGCGGGTGCCGTAGTGGCGGGTGACCTGGCCCAGGCCGTCGCCGGCGAACGCCTCGAACTCCACCTCCTCGCCCTGCATCGAGTCCTGCAGCGGCGCGACCACGCCCTCGTCGCGGTTGACGTTCAGCCACACGCCCACGAGCTGGGCGAGCTTCTCGTCCAGCGTCATCTCCGCCATCAACTCACGGACCCGCCGCGCGCGGCGTTCCTCCAGCTCCGACGCCGACTGCTTCACACGTGCAGGCATGACCCCTCGAAGTCTTCCCAAAGCGCTGACAGAAGTCTGTCAGAAAGTTTCTGGTGCACTTTCCGAAATATTACCGTGACATTGCCGAAGCGTTACGGTAGGCTCCGGCACGTAGTAATGTCAACAGATCTCCAAAAAGAGCGGCATGCCGGCGGTAACCGCAGCTCATCGGGGATGGCTGGATTTCTGATACTTTCCGGAAAGTTGTGGAGGTGCGAGATTTCGGTGCGCCGAGCCACGCTCGCGGACGTCGCGGCGGCAGCCGGAGTGTCGGTGCCCACGGTGTCCAAGGTCCTGAGCGGCAAGAAACACGTCTCCGCCGCCACCCGGGACAAGGTCCTGGAGGCGGTGCGCGCCTTCGGCTACGAGGCGCCACGCCCGCCCGCCACGCCCCGGGCCGGCATCGTCGACCTGCTCATCGACGGGCTCGGCTCGCCCTGGGCGCACGTCGTCGTCGACGGCGCCGAGCGGGCCGCCGCCCGCTGGGGGTTCTCGCTGGTGGTGACGTCCTCCGCGCGGCCCGACTTCGACCTGCGGCGCTGGATCGGCATCATGCGCAAGCGCGGCACCGACGGCATCGTGCTCGTGCTCTCCCGCGCGAACGCCGAGGAGATCCGGGCCATCGAGGAGCTGCTGCACGTCCCGCTGGTCCTGCTCGACCCGGTGGGGCAGCGCGACCCGAGCCTTTCCGCCGTCGGCGCCACCAACTGGAACGGCGGCGTCCTCGCCACCACCCACCTGCTGGAGCTCGGCCACACCCGCATCGGCTTCATCGGCGGGCCGCTCGACGTGCAGTGCACGCTCGACCGCTACGAGGGCTACCTCGCAGCCCACCGCACCTTCGGCATCGAGCCCGACCCCGGGCTGACCCGCTACGGTGACTTCCTCGTCTCCGGCGGCAAGCGGCACGGGGCCGAGCTGCTCGACCGCGACGACCCGCCCACCGCCGTCTTCGCCGGCTCCGACCTGCAGGCCGCGGGCGTCTACCAGGCCGCGGCCGAGCGCGGCGTCCGGGTGCCCGCCGAGCTGTCGGTGGTGGGCTTCGACGACTCGCCGCTCTGCGCGACCATGTCGCCGCCGCTCACCACCGTGCGCCAGCCGCTCGACGAGATGGCGAACGAGGCCGTACGGCTCATCAGCGAGGAGCTGACCCACCCGCGCGGCCCCGCAGGGACCCGCATCGAGCTCGCCACCACCCTCATCCTGCGCGCCAGCACCGCCCCGCCCGCCGGAGGCTGACCTAGTTGGCGCAGTCCTGGGTGTTCAGGGCCAGCGCGATCTCGTAGACGCGCTTGTTGGAGTTGACCAGGAACGCGTAGTACGCCTTCGGGTTGCCGGGGACCTTGATGTACGGGTAGCCGCTGGCGGCGGTCTTCAGCCCGGGGTAGGCCTTCTTGAGGCTGGTGAGGGTGGAGCCCAGGCCGATGCCCGCCGGGGTGCGGGCGCCCTTCGGCGCGAAGATCATCGCGACGCCGCGCTTCTTCGAGATGTAGAGCCCGACCGCGTCCTTGCCGACCGGGTGCGCCTTCAGCTCCCATCCGCTGCAGGTGTCGGAGTCGAAGGTCTTCTTGTATCTGATCTTGCCCGTGGCCTTGGCGGCCTTGGCGCTCATGCCGAGCCGGACGCCGCCGTACCCGTGAGGGCCGAACGTGCCGGGAGCCGTCGCGGCCTGTGCGGTGGGGGCGGCGGCCAGCAGAAGTCCAGCGGCCAGCGCCGTCGCCAGCGCGGCGCGAGCCGTCGTGTGTGGTGTCATGCAGGGTTCGACGGCCGAAGGGGCCCGCAGGTTCACACCAGATCGTGGGCGACGGCGGCCCGCGTTTATGAATAATTCTCGTAATAACATCGAATTTCCTCGTGTGGAATTCGCTGACGATTTCCCGTGGAGTCGCGGTGGAGAACTGGTAAAAGTGAAGTCAAGGCAGTCCCGACCGACCAAGGATCGTCATGATTACACCGGATCTCCTGGTCGGCGCGTTGCTCGGCGGTGTGCTCGTGGCCGTCGTACTCGCGCTGACGGGCGCCCTCCTGTGGCAGGCCAGGGCCAAACGCGCTGCTCTTCGCGCCCGTGACGTCGCCCGGCGCGAGACCCGCGCCGCCGAGCAGAAGGCCGAGACGGCGCGCAAGAATGCCGAGAGCGCCGCACAACAGGCCGAGATCAATAAAAAATGGTACGACGCCGCCGTGAGCGAATACGGCCGCCTCGTCGAACGGTTGCGCGCGGTGGCCGACGTCGAGGCCGGGCATCCCGCCGTGGAAATCCCGGGGCTCCTGAACGAGTGCCTGACCGAGACGGCCGTCGCCGTCCACTGCCGGGAGGCCGAGAGCCTGTTCAGGGAACGGGCCGCGGCCATCCGCGGCGATGTCGCGGCGGCCGCGCGCTCGGGCGTACGCGGCGTCGCCGACACCGCGCAGGCGGCCCTCACCCGGCTGCAGATCAAGATCGACGAGGAGCTGGACGACCACGCCGGCACGCCCCGCTACCACCAGGGCCTGATCGAGATCGACCACCTGGCCACCCAGGCGCTGCACAGCCTCCAGCGGCTGCGCATCCTGGCCGGCTCCTGGCCGGGCGTCCAGCGGGAGGACTGCACGTTCAGGGAGATCGTCGAGAGCGCCAGGGGCCGCATCGGACCCTACCTGCGGGTCGACTACACCTACCAGCCCGACGCGGGGGAGGTCGTGGTCGAGGGGCGGGTCGCCGAGCCCATCATCGTCGCGCTGGCCGAGCTGCTGGACAACGCCACCAGCTACTCCGACGACCGGGTCGACGTGTACGTCCAGGCCGTGCAGGCGGGCTACCGCGTCGTCGTGGAGGACCGCGGGCTCGGCATGAACGACTTCCAGCGGGCCGAGGCCGAGCACCTGCTGTCCAGCGACACGCCCATGGACGCCGCCGCGCTCAAGGACGAGCGGCGGCTCGGGTTCGCCGTCGCCGGCCGCCTGGCCCACGACTACGGCTTCCGCGTCGACGTCGGCGCGCCGTCCAGCAGCGGCGGGGTCAAGGCGGTGTGCCTCGTGCCGACGCACATGATCATCCACATTCCGCCCTCGACCGATCCCGCCGCTCCCGGCCCCGCCCATCCCGACTGGGCCACCGTCCCCGACGACCTGATCCCTCCTGACCCGGCGCCCGTCACCGCCCCTCCGCCGGAGGAGTTCGAGGACGAGACGGACGGTGCCGAGGCGCCCGCGACCACGACGTCCGGACTGCCGAAGCGGCGGGTACGGGTGCCGGAGAGCAGGCCCGCCGCCCCGCCCGGGCCGATGGGGGACGCCATGCCGGCCGACGACCTGGACGGCGGCATGGAGTCCATCTTCGAAGCGCTCCGCGCCGCGTACGCCGACCGTGACACAGACCGCGACCCCGTCCGCGACCCCGTCCGCGACCCCGTCCGCGACCCCGACCGAGGACAGCACCAGCCATGACCACCCAGCCCACCGCCGACACCATCGACATGACCGGGCACCTCAACCGCCTGGTCACCGACAACGACGGCCTCATCAACGCGATGCTGTTCACGACCGACGGCCTGCTGCTGGCCCGCTCGCACGGCCTCAGCAGGGAGGAAGCCGAGCGCACGGCCGCGATGATGGCGGGCCTGCAGTCGCTGCAGCGCCAGCTCGCCGGCTTCTGCGGCATGCCCGCCGAGCAGGAGCTCGCCGCCCCCTGGCGGCACATGATCAGCGACCTGTCGGACGTCACCGTGCTGCTGTTCGCCGCCGGTGAGCGCACCGGGCTGGCCGCGGCGGTCCGCGGCGGGTCCACGACCGGGCCGGTCGCCGTGGCCATCCAGGCCATCATGAAGACGATCAGGGGCCTGCAGCCGGTGCTCGGCGCCCGGGAGCGGGGCAAGCCGTCGTGACCGGGCCGCCGTCGTACGGGCGGCCGAGGCGGGCCGGGATGGTGCGTTCGCACACCGTCACCGGCGGCGGCGCCGCCGCGTCCCGCTCCGCCCTGGACGAGGCCACCCTCCTCATCGCCGACCCGCACCGGTCGCCGGCCGGTCTCGGCGCGCACGCCCAGCGGGCGATGACGCTGTGCCGGCCCGGCGTGCTGTCGGTCGCGGAGGTCGCCCACCACCTGCGGTTGCCCGGCGCGGTGGTCAAGATGATCGTCGCCGGGCTGGTCCACAGCGGCCACCTGAGCGCCCGGGCCCCCTACACGCCCGCCGCCGGGCGGCACGACCTCGACTTCCTGCAGCAGGTGCTCGATGCCCTACACAAACTCTGACCGCTACGTCCCCGCGGCCGCCCGCCCCGTCAAGATCGTGGTGCTGGGGCCGTTCGCGGTGGGCAAGACCACGTTCATCGGCACCGTGTCGGAGATCCGGCCGATGCACACCGAGGAGCGGCTGACCCAGGCCGGCCAGCTCGTGGACGACCTCGACGACCTGCGGGGCAAGAGCACCACGACGGTCGCCATGGACTTCGGCCGGCTCACGCTCACCCCCGACATCGTGCTCTACCTGTTCGGCGCGCCCGGCCAGCGGCGCTTCAGCGGCATGGCCCGCTGCCTCATGGAGGGCGCGCTGGGCGGGCTCGTCCTGGCCGACACCCGCCGCCTCGACCAGAGCTTCCCGGCGATCGACCTGCTGGAGCAGGCCGGGCTCCCGTACACCGTCGCGATCAACCACTTCGCCGGCGCGCCCCTGCACCGCGAGGCCGAGCTGCGCGAGGCGCTGGCCCTGCCCGCCGACCGCGCGCTGGTCAGCCTCGACGCGCGCGAGCTGGGCTCGGCCAAACAGGGACTGATCGCCCTCGTCACCGCCATCATCACGCAGTCCCGTCTGGAGCCCGCCCGATGACCATCCCCGCAGCCGCCGGCGTCCGCCTGTACGGCGAGGAGTTCGCCGCCCGCCCCGAGGACGCCTACGACAAGCTGCGTGCCGAGGGCCCGGTGGCCTGGGCGGAGATTGCCCCGCAGGTGCGCGCGCTCGTCGTCGTCAGCCGCCGCGCCGCCCGCGACCTGCTCAACGAGGCCGGGACCTACAGCAAGGACAGCCGCATGTGGGGCGACCTGGCCCGCGGGCTGGTGCCGCGCGACAGCCCGGTGCTGGCCCTGATGGCCTTCCGTCCCAGCCTGCTGTACGCCGACGGGGAGCGGCACGCCCGGCTGCGGCACGCCATGGACGACTGCCTGGCCCGGATCAACCTGCACCGCCTGCACGACCGCACCCGCGGCCACGCCGGGCGGCTGATCGCGGAGTTCGCCCGCGACGGCCACGCCGACCTGATGAGCCAGTACGCCGACCTGCTGCCGCTGCTGGTCTTCGCCGACCTGCTGGGCTGTCCCGCGCAGATGGTCGAGCGCATGGTCACCGGCTGCCAGGGCATGATCGGCGCGGGACCGCAGGCCGAGCAGGCCGCGGCCGACCTCGCCGCCGTCCTGGCCGAGATCATCCAGCTCAAGAGCGAACGGCCGGACGACGACTGCACCTCCTGGATGCTGGCCCACCCGGCGCGGCTCGGCCACGAGGAGATCCTGCACCAGCTCGTCGTCCTCATCGGCGCGGGCACCATCCCGACCGCCGCGTGGATCGCCTCCACGCTGCGGCTGCTGCTCACCGACGACTCCTACGCGGGTGACCTGTCGGGCGGCGCGGTGACCGTCCGGCGGGCCATGGAGCAGGTGTTGTGGACCCGTTCGCCGATGGCCAACTTCTCGGTCCACTACGCCCGCCACGACACCTCGCTGCACGGCGTGCCGATCCCGGCCGGCGTGCCGATCCTCATCAGCCACGCCGCCACCGGCACCGACCCCGCCGCGCCGCGGCCCGGCTACGGCAACCGCTCCCACCTGGCCTGGTCGGCGGGGCCGCACCGGTGCCCGGCCGAGAGCCACGCCGCGATCATCGCCCAGACGGGCATCGAGGCGCTCCTCGGCCACCTGTGGGACCTCGACCTCATCGACCCGTACACGCCCAACCGGCACGGGCCGTTCCACCAGTGCCCCGCGAGCCTCGGAATCCGCTTCCGCCCCCATACGGCAGACACCCTCACCCCCTCATCCCTGCCGAATGCTGGAGGTCTCCGTGACCATGGCACCGATCCCCCTCGACACCACCGGCCTCCGCCTGTATGAACAGGCCGACCAGTTGCGCGCCGCCGGCCCGGCCGTGCGGGTCCTGCTCCCTGGAGACCTCGTCGCCTGGTCGGTGACCAGGGGCGACGTGGTCAGACGGCTCCTCACCCATCCCGACGTCTCGAAGGACGCCCGCAGGTCGTGGCCGGGCTACCGGCCCTTCGCGATCGCCTGGCTGACCGCCTGGGTCGACGTGGTCAGCATGTTCACCGCCGACGGCGACGACCACCAGCGGCTGAAGGACCTCGTCGGCCGGGCCTTCACCGCCCGCCGCATTGACGCGATGCGGCCCGCGATCGAGGCGATCGTGACCTCGCTGCTCGACGAGCTCGCCGGCTTACCCGCCGACCGGCCGCTCGACCTGCGGTCCCGTTTCTCCTACCGTGTCCCCACCCGGGTCATCTGCGACCTGTTCGGCGTGCCGGACGACCAGCGGCCCGCGATGCTCGCGACCATCGACGCCGTGCTCGACACCAGCCTCGGCCCCGACGAGGCGGCCGAGGTGCAGCGGGGCATGTACGCCGCGATCCACCGGCTGGTCGCCACCAAGTCCGCGCGGCCCGGCGACGACATGACCAGCCTGCTGCTGACCACCCGGCGGCGCGACGAGGACCGGCTCAGCATGGACGAGCTGGTCAGCACGCTGATCCTGATGATCGGGGCGGGCAGCGAGACGACCGTCTCCCTCATCGACCACGCGGTCGCCGCCATGCTCACCCATCCGGACCAGCTCGCGGCCGCGCGCGAGGACCCCGGGCGCTGGGCCGACGTGATCGAGGAGAGCCTGCGCCTGCATCCGCCGATCATGCACCTGCCGCTCCGCTACGCCACCGCCGACCTCGACCTGGGGGAGGGGGTCACCATCGGCAAGGGGGAGCTGATCATCATCGGGTTCGGCGCGCACGGCCGTGACCCGGCGGTCAACCCCGACCCCGGCCGCTACGACATCGACCGGCACGACCGGCAGCACCTGGCCTTCGGGCACGGCATGCACTTCTGCCTCGGGGCGCCGCTGGCCAGGCTGGAGGCGGCTGTCGCGCTGCCCGCGCTGTTCGGGAGGTTCCCGCGCCTGGCGCCGGCGTGGCCGGTGGGTTCGCCGGCGCGGCAGCCGTCGTTCATCGGGAACGACGTCCGCGAGCTCCCGGTGCTCCTCGGGCCTGCCTGGATCGGGGCGGGCCGGCGGCCTCTCCGCCCGGATCAGCTCTGGCGGAGGAGGTCCTCGGCCTGCTCGGTCACCTCGTCCACGGTGATCGCGGCCACCCAGGAGGCGTCGTGCGGGCACCGTTCCGCCCGCAGGTCCACGCCGCTCGCGCCGCAGCGGGGACAGGTGATGATCCAGGAGACCAGCGGCCGGTGCCTGACCCGGGTGAGCGGGCCCGCGTTGACCAGGTTGCCGCACCAGTACAGGCCGATCGTGGCGGCGCCCACGGCGGCGGCCAGGTGGCGCGGGCCGGTGTCGTTGCCGATGACCAGGTCGCAGCGCTCGTACAGGGCGGCGAGGCCGCCGATGCTCAGCGCGCCCACCAGCGGCGTCGCGGGGCGGCGCATGGCGGCGCGGACCTCCGCCACCAGGTCCGCCTCCTCGGGCGTGCCCGTCACCACGACGGGACGGCCGAGCCGGTCGCCGACCGCGGCGAACGAGCGGGCCGGCCAGCGCCGCCGCGGGTCGGTCGCGCCCGGATGCAGGGCGACCAGGCCGGGCGGCGGCTCGCCGAGCACGGCACGCAGCTCGGCCCGGTCGGCGCCGGTGACCGCCACGCGCGGCTCGAACTCCCGCGCGCGGGCCCCGACCAGCGCGGCCGCCTCCAGGTAGCGCAGGGTCTCGTGCTGGTAGTAGTGGTACGGCAGCCAGCGGTCCAGCGGCTCGGCGTCCGGCGTACGGAAACCGGCGGTGACGCGGGCGCCGAGCCGCCGGAGGAACGGGTTGGAGTGCCGCCCGCCCCCGTGCAGCTGCACGGCCAGGTCGAAGCGCCGCTCGCGCAGCCGTTCGACCAGCTCCTCGGGGGCCGGGCGGGCCTCCGGCCGGGTGGTGAGCCCGGCGATCGGCGGCATGGCGACCACCTCGTCCACCGGGCCGGGCCGCCCGGCCAGGAAGGCCGCGTGCCAGGCGTTGCCCAGCAGGACCAGCCGGGCGTCCGGGTAGGCGTCCTTGATCGCCCCGATGGCGGGCAGCGCCACGACGAGGTCGCCGAGCGCGTTGGCGCGCAGCACCGCGATCGTCCGCACCCCGTCGACCAGCCCCGTCATGACGACCGTCGTGCCCGGCTCCCACCTGGGCAAACTACGCGGCGAGCACCCTGGCGGCGGCGTCGAGCACCTCCTGGACGGTGATGCGCAGCAGCGCAGGGTCCGGCACGTCCGTCTGCACCTCCCGTTCGCCGTCGCCGTGCCACAGGGCGGCGTGGACCGGCTTGCGCGGCGGTCCCCAGATCCGCGGCGAGGCGGGGCCGAACAGCACGACCGACGGCCGTTCGTACGCGCTGGCGAGATGCGCCATCCCCGTGTCCCCGCACACCACCAGCGCCGCCCCGCGCACCAGCGCCGCCAGCGTGTCGAGGCCGGTCCGCCCGGCCAGGTTCGCCCGCGCCGGCAGCCCGGCCAGGGCGGTCACCCGCGCCGCGCGCTCCCGTTCGGCGGCCGTGCCGGTGACGACGACGTCGTGGCCGGCCACGGCGAGCGCCGCCGCGACGGCGGCGAACCGCTCCGGCGGCCACCGCTTGCTGCCGTAGGCCGCGCCGGGATGCACGACGGCCGCCCCGGGCCGGGGGCTCGGCGCGGGCGGCGGCGCGAGCAGCAGGTCGGACTCGTCCGGGTCGCCGCCGTCGGAGCGGACGAGCCGGCACCACTTGGCCACCTCGTGCTCCACGTCCCGCACCGCGGGCCCGTCCGGGTGCCCGGCCTCCGGGCAGGCGAAGGCCACCAGGCGGCGGGGGCGGGTGCCGTAGACGGCCCGTACGCTGTCCGGCAGCACGCCGTGCAGGTCCACGGCCACGTCGGGGGCCACGACGGGGGGCGGGCGGAGACTGCGGTGCGGGACGACCTCGTCCACGGCCCCGGTCAGCCGCGCCAGCGGCCGGAGCGCCGGGTTGACGGCCAGCAGCAGGCGGTGGTCCGGGTAGCGGCGGCGCAGCCCGCGCAGCGCCGGCACGGTGACCAGCAGGTCACCGAGGTTGAGCGCGCGCAGCGCCAGCAGCCTGGGCGCGGCCTCCTGGGCGTCGGTCACACCCTCCGCTGCCCGTGGCCCGGCAAAGACAATCCTGCCCGCCGTCCGGAAGTGGTCAACGCCGCAAGACCGGCCCGGGGCCGGGGTACACCACGGGCGTGAGCAGCGCCTCCTACGCGATCCACCGGACCGCCGTCCTCCTCGTCGACCCGTACAACGACTTCCTGTCCGAGGGCGGGAAGATCTGGCCACGGGTACGGGAGATCGCCGAACAGGTCGACCTCCTCGACCACCTGCGCGCGATCACCGCCGCCGCGCGGGATGCGGGGATGCTGGTCTTCGTCGTCCCGCACCGGCAGTGGCGGCCCGGCGACTACGACGACTGGGACCACCCCAACCCCACGCAGCGCGGCATCCAGGAGCGCCACTCCTTCGAGAAGGGCGCCTGGGGCGGCGAGTGGCGGGCCGACCTCGTCGCGCCGGGCAGCGACATCGTGGTCAAGCAGCACTGGGCGCAGAGCGGGTTCCCCAACACCGACCTCGACCTGCTGCTGCGCCAGCACGCCATCACCCACGTGATCCTCATCGGCCTGCTGGCCAACACCTGCGTCGAGTCGACCGGCCGGTTCGCGATGGAGCTCGGCTACCACGTCACCCTGGTCAGGGACGCGACCGCGGCCTTCAGCGCGGAGATGATGCACGCCGCGCACGAGCTCAACGGGCCGACGTTCGCGCACTCCATCACGACGACGGAGGACCTGCTCGCGGCGATCAGATCCGCCCGCTGACCGCCTGGGCCGGGTGTACATCTCGGCCTAATGTGGTCGCCATGACCGATCATCGGGAACTGCGGGCCGGCGACCGCGACCGCGAGCGCGTGGCCGAGCTGCTCCGGGTCGCGGTCGCCGAAGGGCGGATCACCCTGGAGGAGCTGCACGAGCGCGTCGACCGCGCCTATGCCGCCCGCACGCTGGGCGACCTGGACGGGGTCGTCGCCGACCTGCCGGTCCCCGGCGTTCCCGCGCGGCCGGCCCCTTCCGAGGCCGGCGGCGGTCTGGAGCTGCACACCGTCGGCGGGCGGGTCGAGCAGGCGGGCCGCCGGACGGTCCCGGCGTACATCAGCGCCAGGGCGGGGCGCTGGGGCAAGGCGCGGATCGACTTCACCCGGGCCGACTGCCCCCACGGCGAGGTCGTGCTCGACGTCGAGATCACCTCCTGGTTCGGCGACATCGTCGTCGTGGTGCCGCGCGGCTGGCGGGTGCGCGACGAGGACGTCGTACGCCGCCGGCTGGGCGCCGTCCACAACCACCCGCCCGTGCCGCTCGCCGCCGACGGCGTCACCGTACGCCTCACCGGCTACGTGCAGACCGGCGACGTCTGGGTGCGATACCGCCGCCCACCGGCCTGAGGAGCGTCAGGTCTGCCTGTGCAGCAGCAGCATGGCGGCGTCGTCGGGCAGCGGGCCGCCGGTGTGGCGGACCAGGTCGGCGCGCAGGGCGTCCAGCGCGTCCTGCGGATCATCCGCCCGCAGGAGATGGACGCGGTCGGTCAGGGGGTAGAAGGCGCCGCCGTCGTCCCTGGCCTCGATGACGCCGTCGGTGAACAGCAGGATGCGGTCCCCGCCGAGGAAAGGCGTCTGATGCGCTTTCGGGCGGTCGCTCGCGAGAGGGCCGAGCCCCAGGGGCAGACCCGCGTCGGCCGGCTCCACGGCGGCGACCCTTCCGTCCGCGCCGAGGTGGAGCGGCGGGGGATGGCCGTGATTGAGGAGGAGGATCTCGCCGTCGCGCACCTCGGCGAGGATCGCGGTGACGAACTTCTCGCCGCCCAGGTGCCGGGACAGGCTCGCCTCCAGCCGCGCGCTCACCTCGTCGAGTTCGGGCTCGTCGTAGGCGGCCTCGCGGAAGGCGCCGAGCACCCAGGCCGCCGTCTCCACCGCCTCCAGGCCCTTGCCCTGCACATCGCCGATCAGCAGCCGTACGCCGTGCGGGGTGGTGACCACCTCGTACAGGTCGCCGCCGATGCGGGCCTCGGCCGCCGCCGAGGTGTAGGACAGCGCCACCCGCAGGTCGGCGGCTCTGCGCGGCACCGGCCGCAGCAGCACGCGCTGGGCCGCCTCGGCCACCAGGCGCACGTCGGCCAGCTCGCGCTCGCGCCTGAGCCGCAGGTGCCCGGCCAGCATGCCGACCCCGGTGACGCCGACGATCGTGACGATGGTGAGGTTGTTCTGCCAGCGCAGCAGCAGGTCGTTGTAGGCGGCCAGGGGGATGCACAGGGCGAGCGCGACCAGACCGACCATGGCGGTGCGCTGCACGCTGCCGGACACCGAGGCGAAACTGGGGCCGAGCGTGAGCAGCGGCAGGAAGCCGAGGGAGGGGCCGGCCAGGACGTCGGTCACCGCGACGGCCGCCATGACGCCGAACGGCAGCCAGCGCAACGCCCCCTGCGCGCTCATCCAGCGCCCCCCTCCCACGTAGGTCGCCGTGCAATATCATTGCATAGTGCAACCTAGTTTGGGCCAGGCGTCATTTTCCTTTTGGAGCTCCTGGTCCACGCCGTCGGCGGCACGATGCTCAGGCGTCGCCGGTCGAGCCGAGGAAGCCCTGCTCGCGCAGCCAGTCGGCGGAGACCTTGCCCGGCTCCTCGCCCTCGACGTCCACGCGGGCGTTGAGCCGCTGCATGGTGGCGTCGTCCAGCTTCGCGATCACCGGCTGCAGCACCTTCTCCAGGGCGGGGTGCTTGTCGTAGGTGTCCTGGCGGACCGTGACGGCCGCGTTGTAGTTCGGGAAGAACTTCTTGTCGTCCTCCAGGACGGTCAGGCCGAGCGCGGCGATGCGGCCGTCGGTGGTGAACACCTCGCCGAAGTCGCAGACCTGGCCCTTGTCGGTCTCGGTGTAGACGACGCCGGTGTCGAGCAGACTGACCTGCTTCTTCGGGATCTTCATGCCGTACGCCTTGGACAGCCCGGGCAGGCCGTCGTCGCGGGTCGAGAACTCGGTCTCGATGCAGAGCGTGACCGCCTCCGGCCTGGTCTCGGCCAGCTTCGCCACGTCGGACAGCGTCTTGACGCCCAGTTCCTGGGCCTTCTCCGAACGGATGGCCAGGGCGTAGGTGTTGTTCAACGGGGTGGGGCCGATCCAGCGGATCTTGTTCTTGGACAGGTCCTCGTCTGCGGTGGCCTTGAACTGCCCGGCGGAGTCCCGGATCGGCTCGGTCTTCTTCAGGTGCTCGATCCAGCCGGTGCCGGAGTACTCCCAGTAGAGGTCGATCTCGCCGGCCTCCAGAGCCTTGCGGTTCGGCGCCGTACCGCCGAGGTTGGTCTTGTCGACGACGTCGGCGCCGTGGGCCTTGAGCAGCTGGGCGGCGATCTTGCCGAGCACGATGTTCTCGGTGAAGTCCTTGGAGCCGACGACGAGCTTGCTGCCCGCCAGTTCGTTGCCCGCGCTGCCGGATTCGACGGCGTCGGCGGTGCCGCAGGCGCTCGCGCCGGCGACGGTCAGCGCCGCGGCGGCGAGCAGGGCGAAGGTCGTCCTGAGGGGACGGGGGAGCATGAAAAAGCCTCTCGATTGTCCAGTACGGTCAGATGCCGCGTGGTTTGAGCAGGTTCTCGGCCAGGCTGCCGAGCCAGTCGATGAAGAAGGCGACGCAGGCGGTCAGCACGCCGCCGACGATGGTGACGGGCATGCGGTTGAGCTTGAGCCCGTTGATGATCAGCTCGCCGAAGCCGCCCGCGGCGACGAAGGCGCCGAGCGTGGCGACGCCGACGGTCAGCACGAGCGCGGTGCGCAGCCCCGCCAGGATCGCCGGGACGGCGAGCTTGAGCTCGACCCGGCGCAGGATCTGTCCCCGCGTCATGCCCATGCCGCGGGCGGCCTCGATGAGCGCCGGATCGACCTGCTGCACGCCGACCATGGTGTTGCGCAGCACGGGCAGCACCGCGTACGCGACCAGGCCGACGAGCGCGGTCTGGAAACCCACGCCCATGAGGAACGTGCACAGCACCAGCAGGCCGATGCAGGGAACGGCCTGGCCGAGGTTGCCCAGGGTCAGGATGACGGGGGCGATGAGCCGGTTGCGGGCGCGGGAGGCGGCCACGCCGAGCGGGATCGCGACGATCACGACGAGCGCGGTGGCGGCCAGCGTCATCTGCAGGTGCTCGACGGTCTTGGCCAGGATGACCGCGCGGTTGAGGCTGCGCTGTTCGATGGAGTCGAGCTCCAGCGTGCCCACCCACACGTACAGGGCGATCAGGGCGGCGGCGACGGCGGCGGGCGTGATCAGGTGGCGGACGCCGCGCGGGACGCGCCGTACAGGGGCGAGGGGCAGGGTCTCAGCCGGCAGGGTCTCAGCGGTCACCGGCGACCAGCTCCTCCTGTGACCGGTTCCCGACGGCCGCGCACAAGGTCGCGTAGCTCAGCACGCCGGCCGCCGAGCTGCACCGGTCGGTGCCGTGGGCGAGCATGAGGTCCAGTGCCTCGCGCAGGCTGGCGTCCGCGGCGATCTGGGGGAGCCGGGGGTCGGGCCGCGGGTAGGTGGCCGGGACGTCGGTGACCCGCAGCAGCGCCAGCCGCTTGAGCGTGGCGTCCTGGCCGATGAAGCCCGCCACGTAGTCGTCGGCGGGGCGGTCGAGGATGGCGGCGGGGGTGTCGTACTGGGCGATGTGGGAGCCCTCGCGCAGGACGGCGATGCGGTCGCCCAGCTTGATGGCCTCCTCGAAGTCGTGGGTGACGAAGATGATCGTCTTGCGGAGCTGCTTCTGCAGCCGGACGAACTCGTTCTGCAGGTGCTCACGGGTGATCGGGTCGGTGGCGCCGAACGGCTCGTCCATGAGCATCACGGGCGGGTCGGCGGCCAGCGCGCGGGCGACCCCCACGCGCTGCTGCTGGCCGCCGGACAGCTGGCGCGGGTAGCGGTCGTGGAAGGCCGACGGCTCCAGGTGCACCAGGGCGAGCAGCTCCTCCACGCGGGCGGCGATCCGGGGCTGCGGCCAGCCGAGCAGTTTGGGGACCAGGCCGATGTTCTGGGCCACGGTCAGGTGCGGGAAGAGGCCGACCTGCTGGATGGCGTAGCCGATGTGGCGGCGCAGCTCGTCGGGGTTCAGGCCGAGCACGTCGCGCCCGCCGATGCGGATCTCGCCCGAGGTGGGCTCGACCAGCCGGTTGATCATCTTCATCGTGGTGGTCTTGCCGCAGCCCGACGGGCCGACGAAGACGACCAGCTCGCCGGCCGGGATGTCCATGGTGACGTTGTCGACCGCGGGGGCCGGCTGGCCCGGATAGTGCTTGGTCAGCGCGCGCAGCTCGATGCGCACGCCCTCGGCGTCACGGTCGGACAGGTCACGGTCGAACACGAAGCCCCCTCGGGGTGGTCAGGTGGCGGACGGCAGCGAAGAACAGGTCGAAGAGCACCGCGATGATCACGATGCCGAGCGTTCCCGCGAGCGTGGCGTTGAGCGAGTTCACCGAGCCCAGCCGGGAGAGCCCCTCGAAGATCTGGTTGCCGAGCCCCGGCCCGTCCACGAAGGCGGCGATGGCGGCGATGCCGATCGCCATCTGCGTCGAGATCCGGATCCCGGTCAGGATCATCGGCCAGGCGAGCGGGAGCTGGACGCGCAGCAGCAGCCGCGGGCGGTTCAGGCCCATGCCGCGGCCGGCCTCGACGGTGGCGGCGTCCAGGCCGCGCAGGCCCGTCACGGTGTTGCGGATGATCGGCAGGAACGCGTACGCGGTGAGCGCGATCAGCGTGGACCCCCAGCCCAGCCCGGTCAGGGGGATGAGGAGGGTGAGCAGGGCCAGCGAGGGGACGGTCAGGATCGCCGCCGAGACCGCGATCGACCCTTCCCGCACGCGCGGCGAGCCGTGGCCGAGGACGCCGACGCCGATGCCGACCACACTGGCCAGGACGATGGCGATCGCCACGACCAGGGCGTGCTCGGCGGCGGCCAGCGAGAGGGTGTCCCATCGGGAGACCACGTACTCGCCGAAACTCATACAAGGACCACCTTCGCTTACGCTGTCAGAGGCTCGCAAACGTATGCCAAGAGTTGCGGTCAGTGCAAAACCAGGTGCAGCTAGCGCAACAAACGCAATGCTTCTGTGATGAACGGACGTGGATGAGCGACAAGCCTCCGGCGCCCTCGGCGGGGCTGCGGCGGGACATGGATATTCTCGAAGTCCTCGCAGGTCACGGCGATGACAGGGACGCGGATGGGTTCGGCGTCAGCTGGATCGCCGAGCGGCTGGGACGGGAGAAGAGCCAGATCTCCAGAGCGTTGCGGGCGCTGGAGCTGGAAGGCATGGTGGAGCGGGACCCGGTCACCCGGCGCTACCGCCTGGGCTGGCGGCTGTTCGCGCTGGCCGCGCGCACTCAGCAGGCCCGGCTCGTCCGGGTCGCCGCGCCCTACCTGCGACGCCTGGCCGGCGCCTTCGACGAGGACGCCTACCTGTGCGTGCTGCGCGGCAACCAGGTCCTGACGCTGCTGTCGGTGCCGTCGTCGCGGGCCTACCACCGGGTGTGGGAGGGCGTCTCGGTGCCGGTGATCATGGCCGCCGCCGGCCGGTCGCTGCTCGCCGAGTGGGACGAGGAACGAGTGCGGGCGCTGCTGCGGACTGTGCTGCCGTCCGGGCTGGACAGCGCGGTGGCCAGCGAGGACGACTGGCTGGCCGACCTCGCGCATGTGCGCTCGGCGGGCTACGCGGTCTCGGACGTGGAGCTGGACGACAGTGCTGCCGGGGTGTCGGCGCCCGTACGTGACCACCGGGGGCTCATCACGGCGGCGATCAGCGTGTCCGTGACCCGGGCGGCGGCGCCGGAGCGGCTGCACGAGATGGGGGCCGTGGTGGCGGTGGTGGCGCGCGAGCTCTCGGCCGCACTAGGTTTCCCGGCGACGCCCGCCGCGGGAACGTGGAGGTCACCGGCTTAGCACCCGCTCAGGACAGGATGTTCACTGGTCTGGCCGGTCGGGCGAGTCGCGCTGGCCGGCCGGAGAATAGGTCTCATCCGCAGAAAACCCCGACTCGTGGTTGTCGGGACTTCGCTAAGGCCTCACTGTGGCGGCGGGTGTCCACCTTCTCCAGGATGTCGTGCACGTGGTTCTTCACCGTGCGCATCTCGATGCCCAGCCGTTCCTCAATCTCCTGGTTCGTCAGGCCCAGTTCGAGCAGCCCGAGCACCCGGTCCTCGCGCGGAGTGAGCGCCGGGACCCGCGGTTGTGGGCGCCGTTCGGCGGCGAGTGTCGCGACCCGGCGCATCAGCGTCGCGGCCATTCGCAAGCTGCACAGCGTCTCTCCCGTGACGACCGCGCCGATCAGCGACAGCAGTCGGGCAATCAGCTCAGATCGCAGGAGATAGATGCTCGCCTACCCTCCGCACGAGCGGATGGCCCGAGCGGCAGTGGGACGTGGGTGGCCGGCAGCTGCCGGGAGACCTTGTCCAGTCGGCGGACGTTATAGCAGGTGAAGGGGCGCAGAACGAGCCCAGCGTGGGTGGTGCACGGATGCCAAACAACAGCTCGTGCACCTCGCCGCAGATCGTTGATGCTGTTGATGCTGCCGACGTCGCAGGCCATCCCGACCACAATCAAGGTCACTTTCGCTACCGCGTTGACACCGGTTGCTGAGTTCGTGCTCACGCGCGCGCTGACCAGCGTTCCAGACCTGCCCGCTCGAGCAACTGCAGCACCGGAGCCAGCCCGGCGTAGGAGATCCCGCGAGGCCGCTCTCGCCCTCCTCGACCTCGTCCAGGCATGCCTACTCTACCCGGATTCTAGAATTTCCTAGCGCTGGCGAAGGTGCAGAAAGTGCACCCAGGCAATGCGCGGATCCGAGAGGAGATGTTCAATATCTTCAGGTAGGGCCGTCATTATAAAAGCCGAAATGCGACCCTCCCTGGCATATGCTTGCATTTTGGAGTACCTCAAGCTGTAGTGCTTGAGGATTAGATCGTCCTCTGGTCGTAGCATGTCTACCCATTTAGAGAAAACGCTGATGGTGGCACGCGATTGCTGGCAACCTCTGACTCCTCTAAGTTCGCACGATTCTCGATCCCAGGCGAGCAATACTGCGGCAGAACTTGATGGTGGTGATATGAAGATAGTGTCAGGCGTGAGCGGCGCGGTCAGAAGATTCGAAACCCCCGCATCAGTGAGAGGGGTTTTGGGTTTCACGAGCACCTGAACCTCGGCGCTTATACGCCTTTCAGACAATGCGGAGATCAGTGATTCAGTGTCCCCGAAAGGCTTGTTGTTGCCGATTAATGCCCTGGAAAGAGTGGCGGACTTGCCAAGGTGCGGATTGGATATTCTCCCTGACGAATGAAATTGGATCGCGCTTTGTATCCAATGCCCAGAGGAGATCCCTTCGGGGCTGCGCGGTTCCAGTAGAATCGGCAGAAAGCCACCCCTGGCCGTAATCGGAGAGTCTTCGAGTAGACCGGCACTTTTCATCTCGAGGAAATCTACTTGATAATCGATCTGTGACACAGCGAAGGCGTTAAGTGCGACGAGCTCGAGACGGTTGCTGGACACAAAGGGACGCCATGGTTCGAACAGAGTCCTATTTATTCCCCAGATCGATATAGCAGCCACTAGTAAAATTGCTGCCGAAGCACGCATTGCTGCTTTTTTGGAGGGTAACCGATTAATTAGCTTCATGTCCCTCTTCTTTCGTTTGGCCGAAAGCGGATGGGAAAGAGTGTCGGCTCTCTCCCATCCGCTTGACTGAATCTCAGTCGAGGCCGGGAGTTATGCAGTTGGAGTACTGATATCTCCCAACGGAGCTGGCGAGCTGGAAATTCAGATTCAATGGGTTACCGCCGGGATTGCGCCAATCTCTCTTGGCGGTTATCCATACAGTGTGCCTGATCGTGGGTGACTTATAGCGCTTGTTGATCTTCTGGCCATTCGGCATGGTTTCCCAGGCTTTGAAGTCCCAGTATGCCTCACTGTCGAGCTGGTGACGGAAATGCCGGATGGTACAGAAGTCTAGTGCGCCCGTTGGGCAGCGACCGGTGACGAGCATGGAATCCGACAGTTTATGATTGCCTGTTTTTCCGCCGGGGGATGGAAAGTATTCCTTGCAGTCTTGACTTGCGCTCGTGGTCGCGGCGAGACCGCCGCCAAGACTCGAGTCGCCGAAACTGCCAGGTGCGATGGCGACCATGCCGGCTACCTCAAAACTGAGACGTGTTGCGGTGTAGCACGCACTGGCAATATATGCGACGTGGGCAGCCTTGTCGAACGCCGTGGCAAAGGTGGATCCCCAGCCCTGTTTGGCGTTCTTTCCTGGATAGAGTTGGACGGTGTTCCGGAAGTTCTCTACTATCCAGAGTTCCTCGTCATCCAGCCCATCCTGTCCGGCGTGGTACATCCAGTCCGAGCTTACTGCGGTTCGGAAATACCAGCCCTTCTTGCCGAGCTGCTGATCAACCTCGCACTGCAGGCCATCCGGGCCGTACAGCGACTTGTCGGTCACTCTGCATGGACCACCCTTCACCAGGCCGCCATCGCAGTCATCGGCTGCTGCGACGCGCGAAGTACCTGGAATTGAGGAGCACGTGCCACCATCGTGCAAGTCTGTGGGGTCTTGTTCGGCTGGAATCGGCGCCTCGATGATGGTCAGACCACCGCACCGGTCGAAGACAAAGATAGAGATTGTGGCTTCGTCTGGGTCAATTTGTCCAGGCTCGTCACTCGACCTCGTGGAGGAGGTGACCGCTCCGGTCGCCGCAGTTTCGTCCCAGAGCCGCTTCACCGTCGCCGTCACCCGAGCCCCTCCGTCTCCGGTTTGCTGAACGACGACGTTTTCTACGATGACTTCAGAGTTGGTTCGTTCTACCTTTCCATCGGACAAGCCGTCATGCTGTCCGACGAGTTCATCGTTGAGCAGGGATATTTGCGCGGTAACTGGTGAGGTTGCTGTTATCCCGGAAGCATCCCAAATCGTCTCGGCTTGGCCCTCCAGCACCTCGTCCTGGGCTGTGTAATATGCCCGAATTCGATCGGTGTAGTCGGGGATGGATGACTCGGAGGCGTCTGCCCTGGCTTTCTGAACCTGCGACTGGCTCTCGAGTACGCATTCGTGTGGTGTGGACGGCGGCTTGGGAACCACCTTTGGAGTGGCCGTCGCAGATTCCCATTCGCTCATCCCAAATGCTGTGCGAGAGCGGACTCGGACTGTGTAATGAGTGTCGTTCGATAGTCCTCCGATAGAAGCAGTAGGAATTTTTACGCCTATTTCTTTGACTGTCGATCCGCTGTCATCGATGACCTCTACGTCGTATCCATCCAGCAGCACAAGGCCGCCGTTGTCCTCCGGTATACCCCAGCTTGCGACGATGCTGCTGTCACCGGGTTGCACTGCGAGGTTCAACACTTTGCTCGGTGGGCGGGCTGGCACATACGTGATTTCCAGCGAGAGTTGTTCTGCAGCGCCTGGAGCACTGAACTCGACCGGCTCCTCGTGGTCCGAGGTAAGCAAATACCAAGTAGAATTGCTATTGGCGACATCTGCCTGGGGTGATGAGATCGGAATATTGAAGGGGGCGACTGTGGTGTCCACATCGCTCGACAGATCGGAGCCCTTTGTGTCGCTCGTCACCGCTTTGGCGAGTGGGGCCGCTGTGATCAGCATATCGGCGGGACATGTGCTAGCACATGACGAGGAGCCCAGTTTGAGCACTGCTTCTGTGAAGGTTACTCCATCTGGGATTTCGTCGAACTTGACGCCGAGCACTGATGCGATTTTGTTCTGCTCCACTCCACCAAATTGCAGCCGGTCGGCATTCTGCAAGGAGCAGGGGGCGCCGTTACAGGCGGTCGGATCGATCTTCGTTGTCTTGATGACAAAGTTGTCCTTGCCCAGCGTCAGCTTCCGCACGTCCTCCACTGGGTCGGGTGACGGTGTGCCGGGAGTGGTGAAGCTGATGGCCTCGGTCTTGGAAGTGCAGATTTCCTCGACGTCTGATCCCTCTGTGGAGGCAGTGATGGTATCGGTTGTGGTTGCACGGACCGTGCTGGCTACAGGTGTAGTGCCACCGAGCGGGGTGTTCATGTCGGTGGTGATCTCGGCGGCGGTCTGTGCTCGGCTGTAGATGCGGACCTCGTCGATGACGCCCTTGAAGTACTCTTCGTCCCAGATGTCGTTGCCGCCGATGTGCAGGAGGCCGGCGTCGTTGGTGATCGAGCCGCTGAGATCTTCCTGGGCGATCTGGGTGCCGTTGCGGTAAAGGCGGGCGGTGGTGCCGTCGTAGGTGACGGCGAGGTGCGCCCAGGTGTTGACGGTCAGGTTGCTGGTGGCTCCGACGGACTCTGGCTCTCCATTGATGGTGAAATAGCCGGTAGGACCGTTTCCGCTGGCGGCGTAGAGGCCGTAGGACAGGTCGAAGACGTTGTCGTTGTCCTTGGCGATGACGGTGCGCCAGCCGTCCACGGTGCTGGGCTTGACCCAAGCTGACAGGGTCAGCTTGTTGCCGAGACGCAGGGAAGGGGCGTCCTCGATGTCCACCCTGCCGTCTGTGCCGTTGAAGGAGAGCGCCTTGCCGTACTTGCCGGTGACCCAAGTGGTGCCGGAGGCGCTGCCGTCGTTGCCCCCGATGGGGTCGGTGATGGTGCCGCCGCTGCCCTCGTTCATGTCGTAAGCGGCCACCAGACCGGACGGAGTAGGAGTCGGAGTAGGCGTGGAAGTCGGAGTCGGCGAGGGTGTGGAAGTCGGTGTTGCCGTGGGAGTGGGGGTGGGGGTGGGGCCAGGGTCGGAGCCGTCGTCTTGTGGGCCGGTGACGCAGGCAACCATCTGCCACTTGTATGTGCGGCCGGCTTGCACGGTGTTGGCCGGAAGTTGGAAGGAGGCGCGTTGGCCGCCGTTGACGGTGCGGCTGCCGAGTGGTGCAGAGCCGACCGGCAGGCCGTTGTTGTCGTACAGGTAGTACTTGGCCGTCACCAGGCCGCCGGAGGGGCGGTTGACCATGCCGGACAGGATCGGATGGGCCGGGTCGGCCATGCCGGTCTCGGTGTCGGAGGGCAGCACCGGTGCGTCCGAGGTGATGCGGTAGGCCGGGCTCTCGTTGCAGGAAGGCCGGGTGAGGCCGCTGCGGCACGCCTTGACCACGAACTTGAAGCTGGCCGGGTTGTCCAGCGTGAACACCTTGTCCAGCGTCTGGCCGGAGGGGATGTTGTTGTGGGTGGTGGTGCCGGGGACGCCGACCAGGGAGCGGATCTCGTCGCCGGTCAGCACTTTCTGGTAGGCGTGCACGTCGTCGACGGCGCCGTCGAGGGTGGCCTCGTCACCGGCGATGACGGTGCCGCGGCCGATCTGGAAGGCGCCGCGGGCGTTCCAGCCGGCGGTGTGGTCGCGTTCGGCGTTGAGTTCGCCGTCGACGTACAGGCGCATCTTGTGGGCGGTCGCGTCGTACTGGGCGGCCAGATGCGTCCAGCGGCCGACGCCGGCCAGTTTCTTCGACCCGATCGGGACCGGGTTGGCGTTGGCGGTGTCGGCGTCGTTGAGGGTGAGGATCCAGCGCTGGTCCAGCTCGGCAGCGTTGGAGGCCAGGTAGCCCAGGCTGAAGCCGGGCTGGTTGGTGCCCATCTGGGAGAATACGGCCTGGTCGCCGGCGCCGCTGTCGAGGCGTACCCAGGCGGTGACGGTATAACTCTGGTTGGTGTTCAGGACCGGTGCGCCGGTGCGGATCTGGCCGCCGGGCGACAGCTTGACCGCTTGGCCGAGCTGGCCGGGGACGCGGCTGTAGGCGCCGCTCAGGTTGGCGGTGAAGCCCTTGCCGGTGGCGTCGGCGGCGGTGGTTCCGGAGGTCTCGTCCAGCTTCCACCAGGCCGCTTCGCCGGTGGGTAGCTGGGCGGCCGGGGGCGCCATGGTGGAGTCGTTGACGGTCACGGTGTAGTCCAGGTTCGTCGCCTCGGGGACGCTGGACTTGTAGGTGACCTTGACGTTGGTGCTGCGGGCGATGGCGTCGTTACCGGACATGGAGTCGATTGACTCGGCGGTGACGGTGGGAATCGCCGGCGGGAGCACCCAGTCCACGCTCAGTTTCGGCACGCGGGAGCCGCCAAACATCTGGGCCCAGAAGTTGTACGACTCGCTGAGGTCCTTGGGTACCGGCAGCTCGGTGCCGAGCCGCAGTTGCAGGCCGTGGTTGGCGGTGCCGGTGGCCCAGGCTTGGACCATCGCGGTCAGGTTCCAGCTCCAGATCGCCCCGTCGGTGCGTACCTGAGTACAGGGGTCGAGAGAGGAGCGTTCGTCGGGGCGGGTGGCCGGCTGGTTCTCCCAGAAGGTCTCTTCCGCTTCCCATTCTTCGGTGATGAGGGAGGCGGTGACCGCCTGCAGGTTGCTGCACGTGGTGGCGTTGCCGCGCAGCGACAGCTGCATGGTGGCCCCGACCACATGGCGGCCGCTGATCGGCGCGGTGTCGAAGGCCAGCAGCGCGCGGGTGGCGGACTCTCTGGTATAGCCACAAGTGGAGGGGGTGGGGCAGCTCCGGGGGTTGGACCGGGACACCTGCCCGGCACCCGTGGCGGAGTTCGGCGACATGACCGACGTCTCCTGCGTCACGGTCAGCGTGGTGGTCGGGTCCACGGTGACCGGATATTGGGTCGCGGGGTCGGCCAGCCACTTGGCGTCCGGCTTCAGCACCAGGACGGTGTCACCGTTGTCGCCCTTGACCACGTCGGTGGCGACCTTGGCTTCCCGTCCCGGCTGCTTGGCGTCGGCCTTGGCCGCGGCGGCGTCCCACATGCGCGGGGCGGGTGCGGAGGCGATCTTCTCGCCCTTGTCCTTGCCCTCGTCGTCGGACAGGGTGAGCGCGCCGGACTTGGTCTTGGCCAGCTTGACGCCCTGGGCCTGCACCGGCAGGCGGAACTCCACCGGCCCGGCAGGCCGCTCGCGCAGCACCACATCATGCCGGAATCCGGTGGGCAGCGCGGTCACCACCAGGTCCGCGGCCGGGCCGGCGACGCCTGCGTATGTGGCGACGTTGCCCTTGATCTGCGGCTTCGGGAGCGCGGTGGGCCAGGACAGGCCGAAGCTGCTGTCGCGTCCCATACGGATGGAGGCGAACGGGCCGGTGCCGCCGGGCGACAGCCGTAGCCCGGCCTTAGCCAGCCGGGGCCTGAGCACGCCGTTCTCTTCGACGAGGGTGGTGTCGATCCACTCCCATGTCTTGCCGCGCCGCAACTGGGCGGGGCCGTTATAGGACTGGGTGGACAGATGGCCGTCCGGATAGGCCCATGTACGCGAGGATTCGGTGTACGCGGCTTCTACTGCGACCGGTTTGTTCTGCTTTTTGGCTTCGGTTTAGCGCTGCTCGGAACAGCGCGTCCGGGTCCTCCGGCTGGGGGAACGTGGTTATCGATGGAGTAACTGGTCCGGTGGGCTCCGGCTCGGCCTGGGCTGACGGGATGGTTCCCGCGACTAGCAACGATGCTGTCACCGTGAGCACCGTTGCGATCGCTAATTGTCCCGAGGTGAGCCAGCGGCGTTTCGATGTGCTTACTAACTTGTTCACTAACACCTCTGAATCGGGGTGAGTATGAGATAGCAAACAAGCTTTACTGGCGGCGCGCTTCATGATCAATGTGATATAGATCACCATAAGTTCTACCTAAAAAACCCGTAACATCAGGAGTCACCTCGGAGGTGTAGCCCTTTTTAGAAGATCCACCGTGCTCAGGGGGCGCTGTACAGGGAGGGCTGCCAGAGGTAACTGAGGTTTGGGTGGGCGCGCGGGGCCGCAATGAGCTTGCCGCAGCGGGGATGGCGGGGCACCTGCAGGTTGCAGGCGTGCTCGTTACCAGAGGGCGGCCCGCCAGGCGGGTGTCCTGGCGGGTCTGCTTGCGACGCAAGGTTTTGTCTATGGCCACCACGGTTGGCGTGTGACACACGCCGAGGCGGTCCCCGAACTTCCTCCTTGAAGTCGCGCATGCTCTGGTTCGGTTTTTTCTCGGCCTATGTGCGTAAGAGAATCTCGTCGAGGTGCCATTCGAGTATCTCGGGGTGGGGCCGGTTCGGGACGTTGATCTCCTGGCCGGCTCGGTGGCAGACCCCCACCTACTACGTCGGGGTGGGTAGGGCGAGCGTGCTCGTCCACTACACGCCGGGTCCCGACGAAGCGGACGGCGTCGACCATGCGCTCGACAGGCATGGCCATGACAGTTGCGGAAAATTGAGCACCAGGTACGCGGTCGTGCCTGACAAGCAAGGCTGACTGGTCACTATGTATCGTGTCTGACGATGGCCACTATAAGAGTGCGGCTCCTGTCCGAATTCAAGAAAGTCCTGTCGGAGGTGGAGTACTTCCCGCTCGATGTGCTGGACTGCCCGGCGATCTCCAAGGCCGGGCAGCCCATGCTCGGCCATGTCGATCCTTACGGGGACACGATGTTCAACCGGGCGCAGATGCGGACGCTGCTGGACGAGATCGACGCTTTGCTGGCCGCGGATGCCCCACTCACGGCGGACCAGCGGCGCTATCTGTCGTTCCTCGGGAGGTTGTGCGTTCTGGGAGACGACGCCCCGCACCGGTACCTGTGGATCTGGGGGGCGTGAAGACGGTTCGACGTGCGATGGGCGGTCGTCCTGAAGTGCGCCGCGACGGTCGCCGTGTCGCTCGCAACCGTGACCTCGGTCAGGTCGTCGGGCACCGCGGCCCGGAACCAGATGGGCGCTCCGTACGCTGTATGCGCGGATTGCCGGGCGATGGGAATCCTGCCCGCCTCGGTAGCGTTACGTATCCGACGCTTTACCTACCGAGGTAGATCTTTGCCGGATATATGGTGATTTGTTTGCATGTGTCCAGGTTTGGTCGGTAGCTTGGTAGGCGTTGGTCAGCGGGTAGCCAGTCTCCCGTTGGCATCGGATCTCCGGAATCTCCGGATCCGCACGCGCTCCACGTAGCGACCGCATTGGCTTAGGCCCGGCTACATCAGTCAAGCGAGCGCAACCTCCGTGTTCCCTAACGAAGGACTTTCCCTTGACCATGTCCGTCCGCACGCGAGCTCTCAGCCTGCTGACCGCCGCCACCCTCGGCGGCCTGTCCATCGGCGCGGCCACCGCGCACGCCGACGCGCAGACCACCGCACCGGTGAGCGCCGCCAAGGCCCAGGCGACCCTGCTCACGGGCTCGACCAAGGCGTCGTACTTCTGGGACGACTCCTCCGGCCGGGCCGGCGACACCGGACTGCCGGCCGCCGGGAAGCCCATGCAGAAGGGTCTGGCCGCCAGCCCGAGCTGGCCGCTCATGACCGAGGGCTACGTGATGTACAAGGGCAAGAAGCTGCCCTTCTTCGTCGGCGACCGCGGTCCCGGCGAGCCCTCCGACCGTGGCGTCATGCTGGACCTCGACGCCAAGACCTTCGCCGAGCTGACCGGCGGCACGTTCAACCCCGACACCCTGGGCGTGGACGGCGTCGACGGCGAGGGCCACATCAAGATCGACTACGTCATCACCAAGTGGGGTGACGGCGTCGGCCGTAAGAGCCAGCCGGTGGCCTTCTCCACCGGCGCCTGGGCCGAGAAGGACACCAGCGTCCGCCCGGTCTCCGTCAAGAACCAGTGACCTGACGGCCGGGCCACGAAGGAGGGCGTCCCCGCGCGGGGGCGCCCTCCTTCGTGTTCGGAGCGTTCAGCGCGTGCGCGGCACCGGCACCTTCGACCAGTCGAGGTCGGAGGCGAGGTAGAAGCTCGGGTAGGCGGGCTGGTTGTAGGCCGTCTGCTGGCGCGCCACCTCCACTCTGTACTGCGGGTCGTGCATCAGCGTGTACAGCTTGCGGTCCGTGACCTCGGTGCTGAGGTAGACGCGCAGGGCCGAGCTGTCGGCCGTGCGCACCAGCAGCTCCTCCCGCCAGTCGCCGAACACGTCGGCCACCAGGCCCGGGTTGCCCTTCGTCCAGTTGTTCGTCAGGGTGCCCTCGGCCGTGAGCAGCGTGCCGCGCCGCCGGTCGTCGATCGTCGGCGTCTGCAGCACGGTCGTGGCGGTGCCGTTGACGAGCTGCGTCGTCATGTCGGCCGCCCACCGGATGCTCATGTTCGTCCCCGGCACGTCGCGGCCCAGGTAGTCGCCGCGGGCCGACCACAGGCCCGCCTGGACGGCCTGGTCGGGAGGCATCGACGACCACGCCTCAAGGCCGCGGAGCGCCGGGTCGACGTCGCCGACCATGCCGCGGCCGGTGTCCACGCCGCTGTAGCCGCCGAACAGCACCCGGCCGGTGGCCGCGTCGCGCATCGCCCATCCGTACGGGGCGCTGCGCCCGCCCTCGTGCACGGTCCAGATCTCCAGGCCGGGACGGTCGGGGTCGAGGTCGCCGACGTGCATCGCGTCGCCGTGGCCGAGGCGTACGGTCTGGCCGGGCACGTTGCTCTGCGGCGGGGCCTCGGCGAAGGACGAGTACAGCACGTCGCCGTCGTCGTCGATGGTGGCGGCGCCGTACACGATCTCCTGCCGGCCGTCGCCGTCCACGTCGGCCGCGCTCATCGAGTGGAAGCCCTGCGTGGTGATGTCGGCGTATTTCGGGTTGGTGCCGGGCTGGCCGTGCGGGGAGGCGTTGAACGGGTTCGCCATCGGCACGTGGCCGCTGTCGGCGTACCAGACCTCCTTGAGCCGCCGGCCGTCCCAGTCGTAGGCGACGAGCGTGGTGCGCGTGTAGTAGCCGCGCGCGAAGACCGCCGACGGGCGCCGGCCGTCGAGGTAGGCGACGGCGGACAGGAACCGGTCCACCCGGTTGGCCGGCTCCACGCGCGCCATCGCGTAGTCGCCCCACATGAGGCCGTCGTCGCCGCGGCCCGGCTTGTACGGGACCGTCTGGAGCTCCTTGCCGGACACGCCGTCGAGCACCGACAGGTACTCGGGGCCGCTGACGACGAACCCGGCGAACTCCCGCAGCCGGTTGTTGGCGCTGCGGCCCGGCGCGTACACGTCCACGAAATGGTTCGCCAGCTCGACGGCGGCCTCGTGGGAGAGCGGGTACGTGTGCGCGGGCGCGATCCCGAACGCCTCCTCCAGCGTCCGCGGCCAGCGCCCGGCGACCACCTCGGGGTGCTCGTGCCACTTCTCGAACATGGCCACGAGGTGGTCGAAGTAGCCGGCGGCGCTCAGCCGGTAGTCGTCGGCATGGGAGCGGCCCGCCTTGACGTCGGCCTTGGGCATGGTGACGTAGCGCTCGGAGACCACCTGGCCGCGGGGGCCGTACCGGATGATCTTCGTGCCGGGGGCGGTCTTGAGCATGAGCTCCGAGCGGCCGTCGCCGTCGAAGTCGTAGACGAGGAACTGCGTGTAGTGGGCGCCGGAGCGGATGTTGACGCCGAGGTCGAGCCGCCAGCGCAGGGTGCCGTCGAGCTCGTACGTGTCCAGATAGGTGTTGCCGGTGTAGCCGCGCTGGGAGACGTCCTTGGAGTTGGACGGGTCCCATTTGACGACGTACTCGTACTGGCCGTCGCCGTCCACGTCGCCGACGCTCACGTCGTTGGCGGAATAGGTGTACGCCTCGCCGGCCGGGGTGACGCCGTCGGCCGGTTTGGTGAGCTTGAGATCAAAAAACGATTTAAGCCACGGTGTGACAACGGCGCCGCGGCCGCCCTCGCGGCCCCTCGTGACCGGGGCCACCTGGTAGCGGGAGGCGGGCGTGCCGGCCGGGTCGAGGTAGTTGGTGCTGTCGGTCACCGTCGCGATCGGCCGGCCGTCGCGGTAGACGCGGAAGTCGGCGCCGGTCATGCCCGCGGCGCCGTGGCCGGTGACCTCGTCGCCCAGCAGTCGCCAGCTCAGGAACACGCCGGTGGAGGTGGAGGCGGCGACCAGGCCGCGGTCCAGGCGTTCGAGGCGCGGTCCCGCGCCCGCGCCGCCGGTCGCGCCCGTTTCGGCGATCGGGGCGGATCCGGCTGCGGCGGCCGCGGCGGGCGGGGGCGCGGTCGCCAGGGTGGTGAGGAGGGCGGCCAGCGCGAGGGTCGCGGCGCGGCGGCGCGCGCGCGGGCCGGTGGGGAGGCTCATCGTGACGGGCTCCTCGGGGTGAGGCCCGCGTGGGGGCGCGGGATTAAATCGATATAATTAATGCGCCCGCGATATTTGTCAAGGATTCATTTACTGCTTATTACGCGCAGTATTTTCGCGAAATTACTGCACCCGTTCGCAGTGGATGTTCTCGCGAACTGGGACGAATGCGGCAAGATGCCGAACATGAACACTGACAAGGTGCTGGATGACGCGGTGCTCGCCGTGCAGCGCGACATCGATGCGACCGGCGTCGGCGGGCGGCTCGGCTTCGATGTCCCGGAATGGGACGACCATGGATATCTGCGCGTCGAGTACAAGGGGCAGTACTCCAGTCAGGGGCTGCTCGCCGGCGAAGAGCATGAACCGGTCGCCGCCCTTGTGCTGATCGCCGATCTCGCCCAGGCGGTGATCGCCGAGCAGGAATGGCGGGCCTGGCCGACCTGCCCGGAACACTCTCTCGGGTTGTATCCGCAACGGGCGGGTGGGGCGGCGCTGTGGAGGTGCAACGGCGGTGGCGGGCACCCGGTGGCCGCGATCGGGGAGCTGAAGCGAGGAGACTGACCGGTCCGGCGCCGGTCGGCTCATTGGGACTTGCAATGCTAAGTTAACATGCTAAGTTAGAGGCTGTGGAACAAAACCTCAGCCTCAACCTGCACGTGCTCGTCGCCCGGCTCGACCGGATGGCCGACCGGATCCTGCGGGCCGAGCACAACATCTCCTACAGCCGCTTCCTCGCGCTGACCCTGGTGGGCGAGCTGGGCTTCTCGACGCAGCGCGCCCTCGCCGACGGCCTGGGCGTGACCGAGCCGTCCGTGAGCCGCATGACCGCCGTCCTCGCCGCCGAAGGGCTGCTCGACGTCCGGCCCGACCCCGCGGGCGGGAACCGCAGGCAGCTCAGCCTCACCGATGAGGGAAAGCGGGTCGTGGCCTCGCTCCGGCAGGAGTTCGAGGACAAGCTGGCCGCCCTGGTCGCGCACAGCGGCGTGCCCTATGCCGAGTTCGCCGAGCACACCGCGCGACTGCTCGCGACGTTGGACCGTACGGAACAGGAGCCCACCAGATGAACCGGACCACCCAGATCACGCGGACGAGCACCGTCTCCTCGGCCGACGGCACGCCGATCAGCTATCAGACCTTAGGCGCCGGGCCGGACCTCATCGTGCTCGGCGGCAACCTGCGGACCTCGCAGGACTACCTGCCGCTGGCCTCCGTGCTGGCCCGCTCCTTCACCGTGCACGTCGTCGACCGGCGGGGACGCGGCGCCAGCGGCCCCCAGGGACCCCGGTACGACCTGGGCAAGGAAGTGGAGGACCTGCTGGCCGTCCAGGAGGAGACCGGCGCGCGGCTGGCGTTCGGCCACAGCTACGGCGGGCTCGTCGTCCTGGAGACCGCGCGGTCGTCCCAGGTGTTCGAGCGCATCGCGGTCTACGAGCCCGGAGTTCCCGTCGCTCCCGTCCCCACGCACTGGATGGCCCCCTACCGGGAGCGGCTGGCGGCGGGCGACCCCTACGGCGCGTTCGCCCATTTCATCCGGGGTTCGGGCGGCGCGCCCGCCTTCATGGCGAAGATGCCGCACTGGTACCTGCGGACCGTGTTGCGGATCGGGTTCCGCGGGCCTAGCTGGCAGCGGATGCGGCCGCTTCTCGAGGCCAACCTGGCCGAGCACGAGCAGCTGGCGGCCCAGCACGGCCGGCTCGCCCTGTTCGCGGACGTCACCGCTCCGGTGCTGCTGCTGTGCGGGGGGCGTACGCGGCCCGCGAGCAGAGCGGAGTTCGGCGTCGTACGCGACACCCTTCCGCACGCCACGCTCGAAAGTGTGCCCGGCCTCGGCCACTTCGGGCCGGAAGGGAAGACGGCCCCGCTCGTGGCCGAGCGCACCCTTCGGTTCCTTCTGCGGTAGCCGACGCGGAAGAAGCCGTCCGGGTCCTTTTGGGGCTCCGGCCGCGTGCTGGTGCGCGCGGGCGATGCTCGGGGATGTCGCGCCGGGGCGAAGGGCCGCCCCGGCCGGTGATGAGTCAGACGGGGTCGATCGCGAGGTCGGTGACCTGGTCGTCCTTGATGCCGAACACGAACGCGAAGGACAGAGGCCCGCCGGGGAACTCACCGTCCCCGGAGGCCACCAGACGGTCGCCCGCGAACGAGGTCGGCGTGATCACGATCTTGGGGTTGATCAGGTGCCCCTGGATCCACTCGCGGATCTCGGCCTCGCCGGCGTAGGTCGTCCCGTCATCGCGCACGGTGGCCCCGTCGCCGAAGACCGCGGCCAGCGCGTTCGCGTCGTGCGCGTTGGTGGCCGCGACGAAGTTCTCGACAGCCTTGGGAAGGGTGAAGTCGTCCATTTCCTCTCCGGTCTTCTCGGGTGACAGGACGCGGGCGCGTCCTGGTACGTCCCTGCGGCACCTCAGCAGCACGATGACGATGCGGGCGGCGACCCGTTACAGGCCGTGCGGCGCGGTGACCAACTCGAGGTGCCGAGCAGGGGGCAAGTCGGGCACCGACGAGGCTCCTCGCGTTCAGGCGACAGGCTCAGAAGTCCGCACCGCGCGAGAGCTTCTCGTTCGCGCGCAGCTCCGCGAGCGCGTTCTCGTGCATCGCGACAACGACGTCGTAGCCGGAGTTGCCGAGCACGATCCGTCGCGGCGGAACGGGTGCGTTCATCGCGCTGATCACGGCCTGCACTCCGCGTTCAGGGTCACCCTCTTGCTTGCCGTCATGTTCCACGAACGCCGCCTTGACGCCCTCGACCATCGGCACGTAGGCGTCGACGGTCTCGTTGACGGGCTCGTTCCGGAAGCCGGCGAAAGCCTTGGTGCGGAACGCTCCCGGCTCCACGACGAGCACGCGCACCCCGAACGGCTCAACTTCGTGGCGCAGTGTCTCCGACAGTCCTTCGAGCGCGAACTTCGCCGCTGAGTAGTAGCCGAACCCCTGTGCGCCGACGAGGCCCGCCACCGACGACATGTTCACGATCCAGCCGTCGCCGCGTGCCCGCATACCGGGCAGGACCGCGCGTATCACCTCGACCACGGCGAACAGGTTGAGGTCGAACGTGCGGCGGATCATCTCGTCGGGGGCCCCCTCCACCGAGCCGAACCAGCCCCGGCCCGCGTTGTTGACGAGCACGTCGATCCCGCCGAACCGCTCCTCCGCCGTCCTGACCGCCGCACGCACCTGCTCGGCATCGGTGACGTCGAGCTGGAGAACCAGCACCCGGTCGCCGTGCGGTTCAGCCCATTCCTGCAGTTCAGAGGGCCGACGTGCGGTCACCACCACCTGATCGCCCTGTTTCAGCGCAGCCTCGGCATAGAAGAGGCCGAACCCTCCGGGTGTCCCGCCAGTGACGAACCAAGTCCTCATGGACTTCTCCTTCCGCTATAGCGGGCAATGTAGCGCTATATAAGCTAATGTAGCAAGCATGCAGAACGCACGGGATCGACTCCTGCTCGCCGCGGCGGAGTTGCTGGAGAGCGGCGGCACGGTGTCCACGAGGGCGGTGTGCGAACGCGCCGGGGTGCAGGCCCCGACGCTGTACCACCACTTCGGCAGCAAGCAGGGCCTGATCGACGCCGTGGTGAACCACGGCTTCACCCAGTACACCGCGGTCGAGAGCTCCGACGACCCACTGCACGACCTGCGCGAGGGCTGGGACAAGCACGTGCGGTTCGGGCTGGAGCACCCGTCGTTCTACGGGCTGCTCTACGGCCGCGCCGAGCCGGGAAAGCCCTGCGCCGTCACCGCTCCCGCGCACGCCGCGTTGCGTGAGCGGTTGACCGCCGCCGCCGCCCGGGGCCTGCTCAAGGTGCCGGCAGACGAAGCCGCCGAACAGGTGCTCGCCGCCAACGTCGGCATCACGCTCACCTTGATCAGCCAGCCGGAGCCGGACTTCAGGCTGTCCGAACGCGTCCGCGAGGCCGCGCTGGCCGGAGTCCTGCACACACCCTCCGCCGACGCCCCCGCGACCCGTGCGAGCGCCGCACTGACGTTGCGTGCGCTGGTCGGCAACGACCCGGGCGACCTCACCCCTGGCGAACGCGCGCTGCTCGGCGAGCTGCTGGACCGCCTGGCCCGCTAGAGCACTGTGAATGGTCAGACAGGCCTTGGCAGGCCCGCTTGACGCCGGAATGACCACGGATTGACATGGATTGAGCGTCGCTCTGATCACGGTGCCTTGCCGCGTTCCTCGACAAATCGTACGAACGGAACGCACCTCTCATTCATGCACATGGAGGCCGCCGTGCGCTTATCCATCCCGTTGGCGAGCATCGCCGTCTCGGCCGTGCTCCTCGCCCCGGCAGGGACGGCGACCGCCGAACCGCCCGCGCCACCCCAGCCCGCCGTACGCGACTTCGGCAACGGCCCCGAACGCCACGAGGAGGCGGCAGGCGGCGACGAGCAGGCCCGGGCCCTCCGCACCCCCGCCCCTCCCACGACCGGCGAGCCGTCCGGCGGCCCGTCCCGCGACCTCGGCTACCCCCGCCGCACCGAACTTCCCGAACCGCCCGAGAACCCTGCCGACGCCTCCATCAAGCTCGGCCTGGTGCCGTACCACGGCATCGCCCCCAAGCTCAACGAGCTGCAGCGGCGCAGCGACCGGGTGAGCGCCGAGATCATCGGGCGCAGCGCCCAGGGCCGCGACCTCTACCTCGTCACCGTCACCGCCCCGGAAAGCCGCGCCGAGGCGCGTGAGCAGGCCCGCCTGCGCGAGCGCATCGCGGACGACCCGGCCGCCGCCGCCCGCGACCGCAGGCTCGCCGCCCGCTACAAGGCCCCGCTCTACGTCAACGCCAACATCCACGGCAACGAGTGGGAGGGCACCGACGCCTCACTGCGTACCATCGAGGAGCTGGCCACCAGCGCCGATCCGAAGGTCGCCGCGCTGCTCGCGCGCACCCGCCTCTACTTCAACGTCACCGCCAACCCCGACGGCCGGGTCAACGGGGTGCGCCCCAACGGCGACGGCTTCGACCTCAACCGGGACTTCGTCACCGCCTCCCAGCCGGAGGTCAGGGCGATGCGCCGGCTCATGATCGACGCCCAGCCGGTCACCATGATCGACCTGCACGGGTACGTGAACGGCACCCTCATCGAGCCCACCACCCCGCCGCACGGCGCGAACTACGAGTACGACCTGTTCATCAGGAACGCCTACGCCAACGGCCTCGGCATGGAGGCCGCCGTCAACGGTCTCGGCTACACCGCCGAGAAGGACGGCGTGCACCCGGCGCAGATCCCGTTCCGCGACAGCGCCGAGGGCTGGGACGACTGGCCGCCGATCTTCACCCCGCAGTACGCGCCCTTCCACGGGGCCGTCGCCTCGCACACCGTCGAGATCCCGCTGCGGGTCAACAACGCCGACTACGCCAACCTGCCGGTCGAAGAGCTGCGCCGTCGCTCGGCGATCAACACCGACGTGGCCGCCGCCGCCATCCGCGCCTCCTACGCCTTCGTCCAGGCCCGGCACGACGCGCTGATCGCCGACCAGATCGAGGTGTTCCGGCGCGGCGCGGCAGGGGAGCCGGCCAGGACCGTGCCGCTCGGCATCGTGCCCGGCTTCGGCCCCGAGGACGTCTACACCACGACCTTCCCCCGCGCGTACGTCATCACCGGCGAGCGCTCGGCCACCGCCGCCGCCCGCCTGGTCGACCACCTCGTGGCCAACGACGTCAGGGTCGGGCGGGCCAGGCACGCCTTCCGCGCGGACGGCCGGACCTACCCGGCCGGGTCGTACGTCGTGGACATGCGCCAGCCCAAGCGCGGCCTGGCCAACGTGATGCTGGAGCCCGGTGCGGACATCTCACCACGGGTGGATGCGATGTACGACATCTCCGGCTGGAGCCACGCTCTGCTGTGGGGCGCCACCGTCGAGCCCGTGACCGGATCGGCGCCGCGCGTGGCGGCGGAGCCGGTCAAGGCCGCCGTCCCGACCGGATCGGTGCCGCGCGGCTCAGGGCCGCTCGCGCTCAAGGTCGTGGACGCCAAGGAGGTCCGGGCGGTCAACGACCTGCTCGCCCAGGGCGTCGCCCTGACCTGGACCGACGACGGCCGGGCGATCGTCCCGGCGAGCGCCCGCCGCGCGGCCGGGACCGTCTCCGACCGGTACGGCGTCGCCTTCACCCCGGCCGCCGGCGCGACCGGCAGGTCGCTGGCGCCGGTCCGGCTGGCCGCCGCCGTCGCGGCGGACGAGCTGTTCACGCTGCGCGAGCTGGGCTTCCCGGTCACCCCGGTGTCGACCGCCGTGCTCAACGCCGGATTCGACTGGAGCGCCACGGACGTGCTGGTCGTCTCCAGCGGGCTCAGCTACACCGCGCTCAACCCGGACGCCCGCGCGGCGCTCGACGCCTTCCTCGCCACCGGCGGCGTCATCACCCGGGGCGGCACGGGCGCGGCGTTCAACGCGGCGGCCGGGCTGCTCACGGTGACGGCGGTCGCGGGCCGTTCCGACGCCAACGGCGTCGTGCGCGTGGCGTCCTCCGCCGGGCCGGTCGGCGCCGGGTCGCCGGAACACTCGTTCGTGTACTCGCCGCGCTGGTTCACCGGCCTGGGGCCGGAGGTCAGGGTGGAGCAGTCGTACGCGGCGGAGGGACCTCTCGTCGCCGGTCACTGGCGGGCCGACCCCCGCACCGGCGCGGGCGGGCCCGAGCAGGCCAGGGGGCAGGCGGCGGTGGTGAGCGGCCGGGACGAGCGCGGCGCGGCCGTCGTCATGTTCGGCACCGAGCCGATGTTCCGCAACCACCCGAAGGGCCTGTTCCCGCAGGTCGCCAGGGCCGCCTACTGGACGGCGACGGCGACGGCCGCGACGGCCGCCGCCGCTCACTGAACGAGCCGCCGGCCCCATGAGCCGGACGGGCCGGGCGGATCGCTCCGCCCGGCCCGCGCCGGTCACGGCGCCGGCGCGTACCCGGCGGGCCGGGCCGTGAACGTGCCGCGGCCGTGCGTCCTGCCGCGCAGGCGCGTCGCGTACCCGAACACCTCGGCCAGCGGCACCGTCGCCGTGACGACGACCGTGCCCGTCCGCGCCGCGGACCCGGTCACACGCCCGCGCCGCGCCGCGAGGTCGCCGAGCACCGCGCCCGCGGCCTCGTCCGGCGCGGTCACCGTGACCTCGGCCACCGGCTCCAGCAGCGCCATCGCGCACGCCGCCAGCGCCGCGCGCAGCCCCAGCCGTCCGGCGGCGCGGAAGGCGAGCTCCGACGAGTCCTTCGGATGCGTCGCCCCGTCGGTCAGAGTCACCCGCAGCCCGGTCACCGGATGGCCGCCGAACGGCCCCGCCGCGAGCGCGTCGCGGCAGCCGGCCTCGACCGCCCGGACGTACTCGCGCGGCACCCGCCCGCCGGTCACCGAGGAGCCGAACGCGAACCCCTCGCCGTCCAGCGGCTCGACGTCCAGCACGACGTGCGCGAACTGCCCGGCGCCGCCGTCCTGCTTGACGTGCCGGTACAGCACGCCCCGCACTCCGCGCACGACCGTCTCCCGGTAGGCGACCTGCGGACGCCCGGCGGCCACGGCCAGGCCGTGGTCGCGGCGCAGCTTCTCCACCGCCACCTCCAGGTGCAGCTCGCCCATCCCGGACAGCAGCGTCTGCCCGGTCTCGGCGTCGGCCCGTACCGACAGCGACGGGTCCTCCTCCGTGAGGCGGGCCAGCGCCGTGGCCAGCCGGCCGGCGTCGGCGCTCCTCCGCGCCTCGACGGCCACGGACACGACGGGCTCGGCGGGGCTCGGCGGCTCCAGCACGACCGGGGCGTCCGGCGCGCACAGGGTCGCGCCCGCGCGGGCCGCCTTGAGCCCGACCAGCGCCACGATGTCGCCCGCCACCGCCCGGTCCACCTCGGCGTGCCGGTCGGCCTGCACCCGCAGGATCCGCCCGGCCCGCTCGACGCGTCCCGCGCCGGCGTCCAGCACCGCGTCCCCTTTCCTGAGGGTCCCCGCGTAGAGCCGCACGTACGTGAGCCGTCCCGTCGCCGTCGCGCTCACCTTGAACGCCAGCGCCACCAGCGGCGCCGCGGGATCGGCGGCTCGCGCGGCGGCGGCCACGTCGAGCGGCGACGGCAGGTACGCCACGACCGCGTCGAGCAGCGGCTCCACCCCGCGGTCACGGTAGGCGGCCCCGCACAGCACGACCACGGCCGCCCCGGACAGCGTCAGCTCCCGCAGCGCGAGCGCCAGCGTCTCGTCGGAGAGCGCCGCTCCGGCGGGGGCGGCGCAGAACTCCTCCAGGGCGCCCGGGTGCAGCCCGGCCACGGTCTCCTCCAGGAGCCCGCGCCGCCGCCGCGCCTCCGGCAGCAGCTCCTCGGGCACGGGCTCCTCCCGTACCGGCGCGCCGCCGCCGTCCCAGACCAGCGCCCGCATCCGGACCAGGTCCACCACGCCGCGGAAGCCGTCCTCCGCTCCGATCGGAAGCTGGACGGGCAGCGCCACGGGGTGCAGCCGCGCCCGGATCGCGGCGACCACGGCGTCGAGGTCCGCGCCCGCCCGGTCCATCTTGTTGACGAACGCCACCCGCGGGACCCCGTGCCGGTCGGCCCGCCGCCACACGGACTCGCTCTGCGGCTCGACCCCGGCCACGCCGTCGAAGACGGCCACCGCGCCGTCGAGCACCCGCAGCGACCGCTCGACCTCGTCGGAGAAGTCGACGTGACCGGGAGTGTCGATGAGGTTGATCCGGTGGCCGTCCCAGTCGCAGCTCACCGCGGCGGCGAAGATCGTGATGCCGCGGTCGCGTTCCTGGGGGTCGAAGTCGGTGACGGTGGTGCCGTCGTGCACCTCGCCGCGCTTGTACGTGGCGCCGGTCAGGTACAGGATCCGCTCGGTGACGGTGGTCTTGCCGGCGTCCACGTGGGCGAGGACGCCGAGGTTGCGTACGGTGGCGAGGGGGTCGGCTACGACACGGGTGCGCATGGCCTGCGGCCTTTCGTGAAAGGTCGGGAAACGAGGACAGCGCGATTCGCCCGGCGAACAACCCGGCAGGATCAGGAAGAGGAGGCGTTCGTCAGGACGTCCGGCGACGGCCGCGCAGCCGGCGCCGGGGCGACGAGGACACCAGGATCACCTCGTACCGCGAGGACGGGAGGACGACGGCGGCGCTGACGGGGCGCATGGCGGGGTCCTTCCCTTCTCGATCGCGGCGGGTTCGGGGCGAGTGTAGTGAAGCGGTTTCCGGCAGGGCGACGGGTTTTCCGCGCGTCACCGCTCGACGACGTGGCCGACGCGGAAGAAGCCGTCCGGGTCGTAGGCCCGCTTGACCTCCCGCAGCCGCGCGTGGTCCGCCTCCGACCAGGCCGCGGCCGTACGCCCGGTGTCGGCGAGGAAGTTGAGGAACGTGCCCCCGTTGTCGTACGGCCGCAGCGCCTCGGCGAGCCCCGGCACCGGCGTGTCCACGATCACCGACAGCCGGGTGCGGCGGTGGCTGACGGGGCCGGCGTCCGGCCCCGGACGGCTCATCGCGCCGCCCCAGTGCCGCACCTCCACGGTCTGCGCCTGCCCGGCCGCGGCGACCAGCACGTCCACGACCTCGCCGGGGACCTCCTCCAGCATGGACATGTGACGGATCGGGGTGCCGCCCATGGCGGTGTCCGCGTACGTCGTCGTGCGGGTCTCGTCCAGCAGCGCCGGACCGGCCGCCCGCAGGAGCGGCGCCAGCAGCCGCCGGCCCTCCGCCTCGTCGCCGGCGTGCACGACCTTGAGCTGCGCCACGTGCCGCCCGGCGAGCGGCCCTTCGTCGGGCATGCGCCGCAGCACGACGGCGGTGCTGAGGTCGTCGGGGGCGGTGTCGATCCAGGTCCGGTACGCCTCCAGCAGCTCGCCCGCCACCTCGATCGGGAAGTACGCGAACCCGCTGTAGACCTGCGACACCGGGTGCAGCCGGAACTCCAGCGAGGTGACCACGCCGAACCCGCCGCCGCCCCCGCGCAGCGCCCAGAACAGCTCGGGGTGGCTGTCCGGGCTCGCCGTCACGTGCCGGCCGTCGGCCAGCAGCACCTCGGCCCGCAGCACGCTGTCGGCGGCGAAGCCGTGCCTGCGCGCCAGCCAGCCGAGCCCGCCGCCGAGCGTGTAGCCGGTGACGCCGACGTCGGGCGCCGAGCCGGACAGCGGCGCGAGCCCGAACGGCGCGGCGGCGGCGATGACGTGGCCCCAGCGCGCGCCCGGCCCGACCCGCGCGATCCGGCGGACGGGATCCACCAGCACCGACGCCATCGGCGTCGTCCGCACCAGCACGCCGCCCTCGGCCCCGGCGTGCGTGCCGTGCCCGGTGGCCTGCACCGCGAACGGCACCCCGTGCGCCCGCGCCGCCAGTAGCGCCGACCGCACGTCCGCCATGCCGTACGCCTCGGCGACCAGCGCGGGCCGGGCGTCCACGGCGGGGTTGAGCGCGCGGCGCAGCTCGTCGTAGCGGTCGTCCCCCGGCCGGTGCGCCCGCCCGGTGAAGCCGGTCAGCGTGATGTCCTCGTCGATCCTGTAGGGGTTGCTCATCTCGATCGCCCTTCTCGTCATGTCCTGTGATCAGGGTGCGGGAGGGCGCTTACGGTCTCGTTCCCGTCGCCTTACCGCACCTCTTAAGACCGTCCGAGAGTCAGAATCTCGTCGCCGCGCGGCCGGCGAATCCCGCGGGCGTCGTCTTTTCCGCTACGCCGCCGGCGGTAGGCGGGCGCCGGCCTGCCACGGCGGGAGTGGTACCGGAGAATGAAGGACGACCGGGTCTACGTGACGGGCACGATCTCGGCCCTGGTCAGGACGCCGTCCTCGACGGTGAGCAGGCCGATCGTGCCGTGCGGCTGGCGGCGGCGGTCGGTGGGGGAGCCCGGGTTGAAGATGCGCAGGCCGTCGCCGGACTCGTCCAGCGGGATGTGGGAGTGGCCGAAGACCACCAGGTCCGCCTCGGGGAAGCGGCGCCGCAGGCGGGCCAGGCGGCCCTTGGCCGGGCCGCTGTCGTGGATCATGCCGATCCGCAGGCCGTCCAGCGTGAGCTCCAGGGTCTCCGGCGCCGTCACGTCCGGGCCGTCGTTGTTGCCCTTGACCGCGTGCACCGGCGCGTACGCGGCCAGCTCGGCCAGCACCGAGGCGACGCAGACGTCCCCGGCGTGCAGGATGACGTCCGCGCCCCGCAGGTGCTCGGCGACCCGGGGCGGGCAGGAGCGCCAGCGCCGGGGCGCGTGGGTGTCGGACAGCGCGACCACGTTCATGCCCTGCCCCTGCCCGCGTCGCCCGGGCCCGTCACCCCCGCCGCCCGTGCCTCGAGGTAGTCGCGCTCGGGGGCGCTGGCCGTCAGCCGGGCCGCCTCGCGGTAGGCGTCGGCCGCCCCGGCGTGGTCGCCAGCCAGCTCCAGCAGGTGCGCCCGGACCGCGGCCGGCCGGTGGTGGTCCTTGAGCCGGCCGTCGGCCGCGAGCCGGTCGAGCCGGTCGAGCCCGGCCCGGGGGCCGTGGACCATGGCCTCGGCGACCGCGTGGTTGAGCTCGACCACCGGGTTGTCGTCCAGCCCCGACAGCACCCGGTAGAGCGCGAGGATCTGCGGCCAGTCGGTCTCGGCGGCCGACGGGGCCTCGTCGTGGACGGCCGCGATGGCCGCCTGCACCTGGTAGGGCCCGAGCGGGGCCGTGGACAGCGCCTTGCTCACCAGCTCCACGCCCTCGGCGACGAGCCGCCGGTCCCACAGTCCGCGGTCCTGCTCGGCGAGCGGGACCAGCCGCCCGTCCGGCCCGGTGCGGGCGGGCCGCCTCGCCTCGGTGAGCAGCATGAGCGCCAGCAGCCCGGCCACCTCGCCGTCGTCCGGCAGCAGCCGGTGCACGGCTCTGGCCAGCCTGATCGCCTCGCCGGTCAGCTCGTCGCGGTGCAGCTGCGGCCCGGCCGTCGCGGTGTAGCCCTCGTTGAAGATCAGGTAGAGCACGTGCAGGACGACCCGCAGCCGTTCGGCCCGCTCGCCCTCCGGCGGCGGCTCGAACCGGGCCCCCGCGGCCTTGATCCGCTGCTTGGCCCGGCTGATGCGCTGCGCCATCGTCGCCTCGGGCACCAGGAACGCGCCCGCCACCTGCGCCGTGGTCAGCCCGCCGACGGCCCGCAGCGTGAGGGCGAGCTGCGAGGGCGGCGACAGCGCCGGATGGCAGCACAGGAACAGCAGCGTGAGCGTGTCGTCCCGATCGCCGGCCGGCTCCTCGCCAGGCCCGGCCACGGTGTACGCGTCCGCGGGCTCGCCTGCCCCGGCGCTCTCCTCGCGCCGCCGGCGGGCGTGCTCGCTGCGTACGAGGTCGATGAGCCGCCGCGAGGCCACCGTCACCAGCCAGGCCCGCGGGTTGTCCGGCACGCCCTCGCGCGGCCACTGGACGGCGGCGTCGAGCAGCGCCTCCTGGACGGCGTCCTCGCAGGCGGCGAACTGCTCGTGGCGCCGTACGAGGATGGCGAGCACCTGCGGCGCCAGCTCCCGCAGCAGCGCCTCGACCTCGGTCATCCCAGAGCCGGGCCGCCCTCGCCCGCGGGCGGGTCGACCTCGTCGATGATCGGCCGCACCTCCATCGCGCACAGCCGGGCGTCCGGCCACCGGGCCGCGATCTCCGTGGCCCGCTCGACGCTCGCGCACTCCACGATGAGGTAGCCCGCCAGGAACTCCTTGGCCTCCAGGAACGGCCCGTCGGTGACGGCCGGCACGCCGCCGCGCACCCTGACCACGCGGGAGGTGGCGGGCCCGTCGAGCGCCTGCCCGCCCACCAGCTCGCCGCTCTCGGCGAGCTCCTTCATCAGGGCGTCCACCTCGGCCATCACGTCGGCCTCGTGATCGGCCACGTGCTGCTGCGACTCGGCGTTGGCGTAGATCATCAGCATGTACTTCACGGGCTCATGCTATGGGCTCAGTGGCAGCGGAGGTCCAGGCCGGCGTCGGTGCTGTCGGACGCCTCCACGATGAAGGACGTGGGGAGGCCGTCGACGTCCTGGCCCCTCTCGAAGTAGATCCGCAAGGAGACCGGCTCGGTCTCGACGCCGGCGATGCGGGCGGCGGCGTAGTAGCGGAGCACCGCCTCCTCGGAAAGGTGCGTGGACAGGGAGATGCGGACCTGGTAGTCGCAGTGGTTGCCGTTCCCTCGCAGGGCGATGGAGCCCTCGGCGGTGTTGTCCGTGTGGAAGGTCTCGGGCGGCGGCGGATAGGCGAGGAGGCGGTCCCCGAGGGCCTCGAGCTTCCTGTCGTTCGCCCACGAAGGGATGGCGAACAGCAGAAACAGCCCGGCGAAGGGCGCCAGGACCGCGCACGCGACGGCGACGAGACATCCGGATCTCATGACCGCGAACTCTACGCGGGATCAGCGCTGCGGCGGGCGGCCCCAGATGCGGCGGAAGTCGGCGAGCGGGTACGGCACGTCGGCGGGCGGCAGGTCCCAGAGGCGGGTGCGCCGCTGGTCGAGGTCGAAGCGGGGCCAGCCGGGGTCGCCGGTGGCGGCGAACGACGTCCAGGCGCGGCGGACGCGCTCCGACAGCTCGGCGAAACCGGCGGGCGGCGGGGAGCCCAGGAGCCGGCCGGCGAAACGGCTCCGGCCGTCGCCGAAGGTGAACGGCACGTCCACGCCGTGCGCCGCGCCCAGCGCCGGTCCCTTCCAGGTGAAGTCGTACAGCCAGGTACGGCCGCCGGCCCGCGCGTGGGCCTCGGCGGTCCACGTGGTCGGCATGCGGACCAGCGCGTCCGACATCAGCACGGTGAACAGCTCGGCGTCACCGGCCCCGGGATGCGCCAGGCCGTACGTGGGCACGGCGTCGGCGTCCAGCCCGAACGAGGCCGCCCCAGCGGCCGGATCGACCCCGGCGGGCGGTCCGCCAGGGGCGAGCCCGCGATACTCCTCGTGCGTGAAGCCGCAGATCAGCTCCACGCCGCGCGCGGCCGGACCGGCCATGCCCGCCCACGGCGGCCCGGTGACCAGCTCGCCGTCCACGACCGGCCCGAACGGGCTCGTCGCCGTGACGTCCCGCGCCGCGAGGACGGCCTCGGGCGGCAGCCCGGCGAGGGCTTCGTACGTCGCCGGAACCCCGGCCGCCGCGGCCAGCGCCCCGGTGACGCGCCCGGCCTCGTCCGGGGTGCGGAGACCGGCCGGGATGCTCTGCGCGATCGCCCGGCGGAACAGCCCCGCGGCGGCCGGCGCGGCCGTCAGCAGCGCGACCGAGGCCGCGCCCGCCGACTGCCCGAACACCGTCACGTTGCCGGGGTCGCCGCCGAACGCGGCGATGTTCCCGCGCACCCACTCCAGCGCGGCGACCTGGTCGCGCAGGCCGCGGTTGTCCGGCACGCCGGGCAGGTGGCCGAAGCCCTCGAAGCCCACCCGGTAGTCCACGGTCACCACCACGACGCCGGAGCGGGCCAGCACGGCGCCGTCGTACTGCGGCATGGCCGTCGCGCCGACCTGCCACGCCCCGCCGTAGAGCCACACCATGACCGGCAGCCCCGCCCCTCCCGGGTCGGGGCTCCACACGTTGAGGTTCAGGCAGGCGAGGCCGTCCCCGGGCCGCCAGATCGGCGGCACCCCCGGCGCAGGGGGGAGCTGGGGCGGCGCGGCGCCGTACGCGACGGCGTCCCGCACCCCGTCCCACGCGGGCGGCGGGGCGGGCGGCCGGAGACGCAGCGGCCCTTCCGGCGCGGCCGCGTACGGGACCCCCAGGAACGAGGCGACGCCGTCCCGCGTCGCGCCCCGCACGGAGCCCTGGGCGATCTTCACGATGACCTGCATGTTTCCAGTCTGGCCGGGCATGCTTGGAGATCACTTGGACGCGGCTGCACCCCTTATCGGCCGCGCAGCCGGGACGAGGGCGAGGCGGGGGAGCGGGGCCGGCCGACGCGGGCGATGTGCAGCAGCGAGGAGGGATCGGCGACGCCCAGGCGGGCGGCGAGCTCGCGCCGTGTGCCGGGGCTGTCGATGATCTGGCTCAGCGGATGCGTGGCGTAGCCGGCGCCCGACAGGGTGAGCCAGTGCCGGAGGAGGAGCCGCCCCTGCTCCACCTCGTCGCCCGCCGGGCCGACCAGCACCAGCACGTCGCCGTCGTGGTCGAGCAGCCCGCGCGAGGCGCCCGCCAGGACGCGGGGCAGGCCGAGCGGCCGGAGCGCCGGGTACAGCGCCAGCGACGCGCGCAGCGCCGCCGCCTCCAGCCGGGTCAGGCGCAGCGCCCGGTCGCTCAGGCCGTCGAGCAGGTAGCGGCGGTGCCTGCGGGTCAGCCGCAGCCACTGGCGCAGCTCGCGGGTCACCTCCGGCGAGCCGTACTGGTGCAGGTCGGCCGCGTGCAGCAGGTCGGCGAGGTCGCGGCACGGCACGCGGCGCATCCCGGTCAGCCCGGCCACCAGCTCGTCCGGCAGCCGGCCGGGATGGTACTCGCCCCGGTTGGCGCCGCGGGCGCGCACGTCGGCCGTGGTGAAGGGCGTCGCGTACGTCCCCGCGGCCCGCACGAGATGGCCGACGCGCAGCGGCCCTGGATCGGCGGCGAACGCCACGGGCAGGCCCGCCGACGCGCAGACGATCAGGCAGCACTCCACGAACGCCCCCAGGCCGAGCCGCAGGTCGCGGCCCGTGGGGTCGCTGACCGGCAGCGCCCGGTCCGGGTCCCAGCCGACGGTCACCCGGTCGTGCTCGTACGTCAGCGTCCAGGGCTGCGTGTTGTGCGCGCTCGGCGCCCGCCAGAAGTCGGGCTCCAGCGCCCGCAGCTCGTTCACGTGAGGTCCTTGGCGTAGAAGGCGTAGCCGTGGAGGGGGCGGCCGCCCATCGCGGTGTACTGGGCGGCCGAGCCGGGGTTGGTGCGCTCGACGTACGTGCTGCGCAGCGTGCGGTAGCCGCCGCGGCGCAGGCCCGCGTGCAGCTCGCGCGAGAGCAGGCGCATGTAGCCGCGGCCCTGCTCGTCCGGCACCGTGCCCTTGATCACCAGCACGGCCTCGCGCCGGTGGCGGGAGCGGGTGGCGAGCAGGCGGAGCTGGTTGAGCAGGTGGAGGTCGCCGCGCACCCGCATCACGAACTCGGAGATGTCGGGCAGGCACAGCACGAACGCGACCGGCCGGCCCGCCTTGGTGAGATACAGCAGCAGGTCCTCGTCCAGCAGGTGCGCCAGCCCGTCGGTCTGCGCCGCGAGCTGTTCGGCGGAGATCTCGGTGTAGTAGCCGAGCCCGGCGAAGGAGGCGTTGAGCATGCCGCGCAGGATCGGCAGCTGCTCGGCGATCCGGCGGCGGTCGCCGCGGTGCACCTCCAGCCGTTCGGCCGCGACGCGGGCGTCGTCGAAGGCGAACACGGGCTCCTGCGGCACCGGGCAGATCCAGGTGTCGGACTCGAAGCGGCGGGCGAAGCCGTACGCCTCGTACGCGGCCGGGTAGTAAGGCGGGTTCCAGGCGCTGTCGATGAAGCCGCGCTCGGCGAAGCCCGAGGTGATGACGCCGCCCGCCTGGTTCGGCAGCAGCGAGACCGGGCCGAACGCCGTCCGCCGCCCGTCCGCGCGGCCCGCCTCGCACACGGCGTCGAACAGCTCCTCGGCGGCGTCCTCCGTGAACTCGGTGAGGCCGAAGAGCTGCAGCCGCTCGCCCAGCTTGGCGTCGAACGCGGCGTCGGTGTGCAGGGTCGTGCGGGCGACGACCCGGCCGGCACGGCGCAGCACGTACAGGGCGACGCCCTGGCGCATCCACGCGCGGACCTGGGCGTGCAGCGGCGGGACGAAGCGCGGCGGCCCGTCGCCCGGCGCGTGCAGGCGGTCGGTGAGCGACAGGAAGTCGCGCAGGCCGGCCCGGCTCGTGACACGTTCGAGCCCGCTCATGCGCGTTTCACCGGCGGGCCCGCGCTCTCCGTCGACAGCGGCGTGAACGTCTCGATGTGCGCCATCCCGTCGCCCTCGGCCCGCCACACCCCGTTGCTGTAGCCCTCGGGCTCGGCGTTGTAGACCCGGATGTAGCCGCCGGTGGCGTTCTTCGTGCCGTCGGTGACCCACTGCATGAGCCTGCGGTGGTGGCGGGTGCGGGCGAAGCGCATGAGGGCGTCGCGGTCCTCGAAGAACGCCAGCGTGCCCAGCGTGAACGGGAACTCCCAGTAGACCTTGTGCCACCGGTAGCCGCGCATCCGCTTCATGTCGCGCACCATGCGCCACCAGGTGAAGGAGAGGACGACGATCGACAGCGGCCCCCGGTAGCGGGTCGCCCCTACGAACATCGCCGTCGCCTGCCCCTGCGGCGGAGCCTTGCTGAAATCGGTGGTCCTCATGCGTCCTTCACCAAATAGACGTTCTTCATCTTGGTGAGCCCGGCGAACGGGCCCTCGCCCGGGCCGAAGACCCGCACCCGCAGGTCGGCGGCCGTCGGGTCCTCGCGCAGCGACTCGGCGAAGTCGCGCGAGACGGCGCTCAGGTGGGCCAGCACGCCCTTGCGGCACAGCGCGGCCAGCTCGTCGCGATCAACCTCGCCGCGTACTTCGAGGTTCACCACCGGGCGGTACTCCAGGCCGGGCAGCTCCTCCAGGGACAGGCAGAACCGGTTGATCGCGGCGGCGTACGGGTTGCCCTGGTAGAGGCCGTACTCGACGTCCTGCGGATACAGGTTCGCCCCCATGTAGGAGATCGTCGAGTCCTTGCGGCCGAACAGGAACAGCAGCGGCAGGTTCAGCCGCTCGTCGGTCCAGGCGCGCTCGTACGCCTCGTCGCCGAGCGCGGCGCGCACCTCGGCGAGCGTGCGCAGCGCGGCCTCGTCGCCCACGTTGTAGCGCAGCTTGGGCTGCAGGGTCGTCTTGGTGTTGATCGTGCACAGCAGCTCGCCTGCGGCGTTGACCTCCAGGAACGTCTCCAGCGGGTTGTAGTGGAAGATCATCGGCAGCCGCTGCTCGCCCGGCCCCAGCAGGCGCTCGCGCAGCTCCCGATCGACGGCGAGGCGCTTGCGCAGCCACACGCTGAACCCGCTCTCCGCGCCCATCCCGATCGTCAGGTCGCTCGCGCCGTAGCCGGAGCGGACCTCCTCGAAGCGCTCCTCCAGGTAGTCGCGCAGCGCCTCGGTCATGCCCTCGCCGCCGACCATGCCCCGGATCCGGTAGTCCCGCCAGGGGAAGCCGCGCTCGTCGAGATGGTCGCGCAGGTGCTTGAGGAACGGCGGGTACGCGGAGACCACGTAGTCGTAGCCGGGCCCGAAGTGCTCCAGCGTGTCGGCGATCTTCTCCAGGTCGGGCCCGGTGTTCTTGACCATCGCGATGCGCGCCATGGCCGTGCCGGTGGTGGTGCCGGTGGCCCAGGCGCCCATCGAGTACGCGTTCACCACGAACAGCCGCCTGCCGGGGAAGACCAGGTCGATGTAGCCGGCCGCGTTGCGGTACACGCCCTTGAGCTCGCGCGGCCCGCGCACCCAGTTGTACGGCTTGCCGCTCGACCCGGACGACTCGTCCACGATCACGCCGGCCCGGTGCAGCCTGCCCTCCTGGCAGCGGCTCTCCTCGTCGTAGGCGGCGGCGTAGTTCTGCTTGGTGGTCTCGGGGAAGTCGGCGAGCCGCTTGGCGTGCTCGGCGCCGTTCTCGCGCAGGAAGTGCCGGTAGGCGGGCACGTCCACGGCGGCGAACTGGCAGGCCACGCGGGCGTGCCTGGCCGCCACGCGGTCCAGCGCCGGATGGTAGCTGCGGGCGACCAGCCGCCAGATCGCGGGATGCAGCGCGCCGAGCCGGTAGGCGCCGGTGAGGGACCAGGAGTACGCCTGGAGCCGCAGGCGGCGCCAGCGCTGGCGCGCGGTGAGGGGGCCGAGACGGGGACTGAGCCGGTTCATGAGCGGTGACCCTAGTGATCCCGAATTGCCGATCACTTGCGTCGCACTTGAACCGCCGACGCGGAACCCACCTTTCCGCATTCGTCCCTACGGTGAGCGGTGAAAGCGGACGGGCCGACCGAGGAGAACGTCGATGATCGCACTGTCGTGGCCGCAGGTGAGCGCGCGCCGGCTGGAGCGGGCCGGCCTGGGCGCGGAGCCCGCCAGGACCGGCCCGGCGGAGGTCGTGGCGGCCATGTGCGGCGCGCACGCCCAGGTGATGTCGGCGGCGGAGGTCTCCGTCGGCCTGCGCCTCGCCGGAGCCACCCGCGCGCACGTGCGCGCCGCGCTGCGGCCCGGCGGCGAGCTGGTCAAGACGTACGGGCCGCGCGGCACCGTCCACGTCCTGCCCGCCCGTGACCTGGCCACGTGGGTGAGCGCGCTGTCGTCGCTGCCGGCGGGCAGGAATCCGTTCGGGCCGTCCGTGCGGCTCACCCCCGAGCAGACCGAACGGGTGGTGGCCGCGATCACCGAGGCGGTCGCCGCGGACGAGCTGACCATCGACGAGCTGAGCGACCGGGTCGTGGACCTCGCCGGGCCCTGGGCGGGCGACCTCGTCATGCCGGCGTTCGGCGGGAACTGGCCGCGCTGGCGGCAGGCGATGCACCTGGCCGCGCACCGGGGCGCGTTCGTGTTCGGGGCCGGACGGGGGCGCAAGGTCACCTACACCGCGCCGCCCGCCGCCGCCCCCGTCGTGGACGGGCTCGGCGAGCTGGTGCGCGGCTACCTGACGGCGTACGGGCCGGCCACGCCGGAGCAGTTCGCGCAGTGGGCGGGCGGGCCGGCGCGGTGGGCGGCGCGCGCCTTCGAGGGGGCCGGGCTGGAGGAGGTGCTGTTCGAGGGGCGGCCGGCCTGGGTGGTCGCCGGGGACACGGCGGTGCCGGAGGAGCCGCCGCGCGGGGTGCGGCTGCTGCCGTACTTCGACGCGTACGTGGTGGCGGGGCGGCCCCGCGAGCTGCTGTACGCCGGGCCGGCGGCGGCGCGGGCGCTCAACCGGGGGCAGGCGGGCAACTTCCCGGTGCTGCTCGTGGACGGCGTCGTGGCCGGCGTCTGGCACCAGCGCCGCTCCGGCGACCGCCTCGACGTGACCGTGGAGCCGCTCCACGAGCTCGGCCCGGAGGCGGAACGGGAGCTGGAGGAGCAGGTGGAGCGGCTGGGCGAGGTGCTGGAGGCCCGGCCCCGGCTGACCGTCGGCACGGTCACCGTGGGCGCGCACGCCTGAAACACTCCCCGTCGTGCCCTACGAGGTCGGTCAGGTCCGGCGGACGGCGGACTCGATGCCGTCGAGCACCACGTCCAGGCCCGCCAGGAACGCCTCGCGGGTCCGGTGCTCCAGGTAGGGCTCGCCGTCGCCGCCGGGCCAGTCGTCCTCCGACTCCACCCACCGCGCCATCGGGTAGCGCCCGGCGAACCCGGGAGCCACCTCCTCCAGCAGCGACGCGCGGGCCCGCCACCACTCCTCGTCCGACACGCCGGTCTCCGACGGGGCCTCGCGCGACTCGGAGACCGTGCGGGCCGCGCCGCGCACGAAGTCGTACAGCAGCGCCACCACGCCCCGCACCCGGGCCGGCCGCAGCCCGGTCGCCCGCAGGATCCCGACCAGGGTCTCCAGCGCCGCGAACTCGTTGGGCCCGAGCACCGGCCGGGCCTGCGACACCTGGAGGATCCACGGGTGACGCAGGTAGAAGGCGCGGGTCTGCTCGGCCCACGCCGCGACGGCCGGGCGCCAGCCGCCGCTCAGGTCGTACTCGGCGGGCAGCTCGGCCATCGCCCGGTCGTACATGAGGTCGACCAGCTCGCCCTTGCTCGGCACGTACGTGTAGAGCGCCATCCCGCTGCGGCCCAGCCGCTCGCCGACCTTGCGCATCGACAGGGCCGCCATGCCCTCGGCGTCGGCCACCTCGATGGCGGCGTCGACGATCACGTCCACGCTCAGCCCCGGCTTCGGCCCCGGCCGGGTCTCGCGCCGCTCCTGCCCGTCGCGCCACAGCAGCGCCATCGAACGGCGGGCGTCACCCTGACCGGCGTAGACGACCAACGCGCGACTCCCCGTACGGACCCGACTGTGCTACGCCGTGAAGCGTAGCAGCGCCGTCCCTGACGTACGGGCCTGGCTCAGCCGGGGACCAGCAGGACCTCCGAGCCGATCGGGACGTACCCGGCCGCGAGGAAGGCGCGCACGCTCGCCGCGTTGCCCGGCGCGATCTGCGCCCACAGCGGCCGGGACGCCAGGTGGCGGGCGGCCGTGGCGAGGAGCCGGCCGAGCCCGCGGCCCCGGTGGCCCGGCTCCACCTCGACGGCGGCCTCCCAGCGGCCGGCCACGCCCCGCCCCACGGTCAGCAGGCCGCCCTCGCACGTCCAGACGCGCACCTCGTCACGGTAGGCGAGGGCCCGCTCGACCCGTGGATGATCGGCCGCGGTCACCTCGCGCAGCGCGAGCGGCGGCGGACCGGGAAGCGGGTCCGCCACGGCGAGCAGGTCGAGGTTACCTGCGCTCCGCCCGGTCCGCAGGCCCAGCTCCAGCAGGAACGGCGGGTTCACCGGGGCCGAGAGGTCGCCGGCCGGCAGCCGCTCGCGTACCCAGGCGGGCGGCAGGTCGGCGAAGACGACCGTGTGCCCCGTGAACGCGATGACGCCCAGGTCGCGCGGGGACGGCTGGGCCACCACCGTCAGCCCGCCGTCCGGAGCGGGCGGCGCGCCGCGCTCGGCGGCGGCGAGCACGGCCTCCAGAGAGTTCAACGCCCGGCCTCCTGCTTGGCCGCTTCGACCGCCTCCAGGTAGGCGAGGATGCGGTCCCGGTTGCGTGACAGGCACTCCACCCGCTGCTGGATGCGGGCCGCCTCGGACCTGAGCAGGTCGGCCAGCTCGGGCGTCAGGCAGTCCGGATGCAGATGGATGTCGTCGGGCCGGTCGAGGAACGGGATGACGCGGCGGATGATGTCCGTGGTCAGCCCCGAGTCGAGCAGCCCCCGGATCTGCTGCACCCGGTAGACCGCCGCCTCCGGATAGACCCGGTAGCCGTTGACCGCCCGGTCCGGGCGCAGCAGGTCCTGCTCCTCGTAGTAGCGCAGCATCCGAGCCGGTACGCCCGTGCGGCGCGACAGCTCCCCGATCCTCATGCGGCCTCCTCGCTTGCCTTCTCATTGATGAGAAGGTTTCAGCATGGTCGCATGACCGACACGATGACCGCTCCTCCGGGGCGGGACTCCCGCCTGCCCTGGGCCGGCCTGCTGGCCCTGTTCACCGCGGCGTTCACCGCCGTCATGACCGAGCTGCTGCCCGCGGGGCTGCTGCCGCGCATGGCCGAGGCCCTGGACGTGCCCGAGGGCCGGGTCGGCTTCCTCGTCACCGGGTACGCCGTGGCCTCCACGCTCGCCGCGATCCCGCTCACCGCCCTGGTGCGCGGGCTGCGGCGGCGGCCCGTGCTGGTGACGGCGCTGAGCGGGTTCGCGCTGCTCAACGCCGTCACCGCGGCGTCCTCCTGGTATCCGCTCACCTTCGCCGCGCGGCTGCTCGCCGGCGTGATGGGCGGGCTGCTGTGGGCCATGCTCGTCGGGTACGCCGCCCGGATGGTCCCCGCGGAGCGGCGCGGACGGGCCATCGCCATCGTCTCGGCCGGCATCACCGTCGCCCTGTGCGCGGGCCTGCCCGCGGGTGCGGCGCTCGCCGCGGCCCTCGGCTGGCGGGCCGCCTTCGCCGGGCTGGCCTGCGTGGCGGTCGCGCTGGTCGGGTGGGTGCTGTGGAAGGTGCCGGACTTCCCCGGCGAGGCGGCGGGGGAGCGTACGCCGCTGCGGCGGGTGGCGGCGGCCCCCGGCGTGCGCGTCGTCCTCGGCACGACCGCGCTCGTCCTGGTCGGGCACCAGGCCGTCTACACGTACCTGGCGCCGCTGGCCGAGCTGTCGGGGACGGCGGCGACGAGCGTCGTGCTGCTGGTGTTCGGGGCCGGGACCGTCGCCGGGATCTGGGCCACCGGCGCGACGATCGACCGGCGGCCCCGCGCGGCCCTGCTCGTGGTGCTGGCCGTGATGGCCGCCGTCATGCCCCTGCTGGGCGGGCCCGGCTGGACGCCGCTGGCGGCCGTGGCCCTGTGGGGCGCCGCGTTCGGCGGGGTGCCGACGCTGCTGCAGACGGCGCTGGTGCACGCCGCCGGGCCGGGCCACGCCGACGTCGCGACCTCCATGCAGACCACCGTCTACAACGCCGGCATCGCCGCCGGCTCGCTCACCGGCGGCCTCGTGCTGGAGTCCGCCGGCGCGGCGGCGCTGCCGTGGACCGCGCTCCCGCTGCTGGCCTGCGCCCTGGTGACGGCCGTGGTGGCCAGGCGGCACGCGTTCCCCCGGCGGGCCGCCGCGGATTGACCGTCTCTTGTGCCGGCTCGCGGCGGCGCTTGGCGCGGCAGAGGGGAGGTTGATGGGGATCGTTGCCATCCGCCGTCGTGAGGAGACGCGCATGACGACCAGACGCCCTGCCAAGGCGACGCGGTCCAAGACCGACAGCCAGCCGTGGCTGCACATGAACGGCGTGCAGATCCAGGAGTTCGGCACCGTGCGGATGTTCCCGCTCGGGCTGTCGCGGGACGCCCGGATGTACTCGTGCGAGCGGCTCAACCAGATCCTGGCCGACACCCAGATCCTCCACGCCCTGTACAAGAAGCACCACTGGCTCATGCGCGGCCCGACCTTCTACCAGCTCCACCTGCTGCTGGACAAGCACGCCGGCGAGCAGCTCGAACTGGTCGACCAGATCGCCGAGCGGGTGCAGACCCTCGGCGGCGTGGCCGTCGGCGACCCGCGCCACGTCGCCGAGATCACCGTGATCCCCCGCCCGCCGAACGGCTGCGAGGAGGTGCCGGCCATGCTCTCCCGCCTGATCGAGGCCCACGAGACCATCCTGGTCGCCTGCCACGACGCGGCGGGCCGGGCGCAGGAGATGGGCGACGACGGCACCAACGACCTGCTCGTCTCCGAGGTGATCCGGACGAACGAGCTGCAGACGTGGTTCCTCATCGAGCACCTGGTGGACACGCCGCTCGTCGAGACGCCCGGGAGCTGAGCGAGGGAAATTGTCGGGGCCGCGCGGTACGGTCGGCGTCTCGGCGAGCGGGAGGCGTACATGATCGACGACGAGGTGGCGGCGCGGCTGCGGGAGATCTGCCTGGGCCTGCCCGAGACGGAGGAGCAGCCGTTCGGCGGGCACACCGCGCCCAGCTTCCGGGTGCGGGGCAAGCTGTTCGTCATGACCAGCGAGGACGGGCGGTCGATGACGTTCAAGGCCGGGCCCGGCGTGCAGGAGGCGCTGGTCGGCTCCCAGCCTGAGCGCTTCTTCGTGCCGCCCTACGTCGGCGCCAAGGGCTGGGTGGGGGCGTGGCTGGCGGCCGGGCACGACTGGGACGAGCTCGACGAGCTGATCAGGGACAGCTACCGCCTGGTCGCCCCCAAACGCCTGGCCGCCCTCCTCGACGCCTGAGCCCCCCGCGCGGCGGCGCTTGCGCGCGGGGGGCGCTTCGCGCGGAGAGCGCTTTCGCGCGGGGTTCGCCTGCGCGGGGGGCGGCGTTCCCGCACAGGCGGGCGTTCCCGCACAGGCGGGCGCTCCCGCGCGTGGGGCGCCGTGGTCGCGTGGATGGCCGATAATGGCCGAGGCCCAGCGTGCGGGCGTTCCCCGCACCGTCCCGCCCGTTCTCGAAAGCGACTCCGCCCATGCTGCCCGACGACCTCCGCGCCGCCCTGGACCAGGCCCTGGCCCGGCACTCGCCCCAGGAGCTGGCCCGCTCGGTCGCGCGGCTCACCGAGCGCTACCGCGGCAGCGCGACCGGTGCGACCAGCGCGCCCGGCGCGCCCGGCGCGCCCGGCGCGCCCGGCGCGCCCGGCGAGGCCGCGCACATCCGCGGGCAGGCCGACGTGGCCGCCTACGCCGCCTACCGCATGCCGGCCACCTACGAGGCCGCCGCGCTGGCTATGCGACATGCGGCGGCCCGCGTCCCGTGGTTCGCGCCGGTCAGCCAGCTCGACGCGGGCGGCGGCACCGGGGCCGCGATCTGGGCGGCCGGGGCCACCTGGCCGTCCCTGCGCCAGGTCACGGTCATCGAACGCGACCCGCAGATCATCGACCTCGGCAGGCGTCTCGCCCGCACCGCGCAGGCCCCCGGGGTGCGCGGCACCGCCTGGCGGCAGGCCGCCGTCGGGTCCGGCCTCGACCGGCCGCGCGCCGATCTCGCGACCATGTCGTACGCGCTGGGCGAGTTCGCCGAGCGGGACCGCGCCGACGTCGTACGCTGGCTCGCCCGCGACGCCGCCATGGTGCTGGTCGTCGAGCCGGGCACGCCCGCCGGCTACGCCACGATCGCCGCGGCCCGCGAGGTGCTGCTGGCCGAGGGCCTGAGCGTCGTGGCCCCGTGCCCCCACGACCGCGCCTGCCCGATCGAGCCCGGCCGCGACTGGTGCCACTTCTCGGTGCGCCTGCCGCGGACGTCCCTGCACCGCCAGGTCAAGGCGGGCACCCTCAGCTTCGAGGACGAGAAGTTCGCCTACGTCGCCGCCACCGCCCGCCCCGCGCCGGCCTCCGCCGCCGACCGGGTGCTGCGCCACCCGCAGAAGCGCAAGGGCGTGGTGTCGCTGCGCCTGTGCACCGACGCCGGCGGCATCCGCGACGTGCTCGTCTCCAAGCGGCAGGGCGAGCTCTACCGCCGCGCCAGGGACGTCGGCTGGGGAGACGCCTGGGCGGCCACCGGGGAAGCCGCCGGTGAGGCCACCAGAGAAGCCGCCAGCGAAGCCACCAGAGAAGTCGCCAGCGAAGCCGCCGGGGAAGTGGATCGCCCCGCGGCCGACCCCGGATGACGGCGACCTCCCGGTGCCGACTTTCTCGAATCCTCCCGAACCGGCCGACCCCGCACGCCATTCTTAGGGGGTGCACGTAAGCGATCTTCTTCATCCCCTGTACGCCCGGCGCCTGCGCCGCCAGGTCTCGACCGGCCCGCTGCCCCGGCACGTCGGTCTCATCATCGACGGAAACCGCCGCTGGGCCAGGCAGAAGGGCCTGCCCAACCCGAGCATCGGCCACCAGTACGGCGCCGACCACATCCAGGACGTGCAGGTGTGGTGCGAGAGCCTCGGCATCAGGCACCTGACGGTGTTCCTGTGCTCGACCGAGAACCTCCAGCGCCGAGGCGACAAGGAGGTCGCCTTCCTGCTGCGGGTCATCGAGGAGATGGTCGCCGACCGGCTCGCCCGCCCGGGCGCCCGCTGGCGGGTGCACGTCGCCGGGCTGCTCGACATGCTGCCCGACACCACCGCCCGCGCGCTGAAGAACGCCGTCGAGGCGACCCGCGACTGCGCGACCGGCTTCCACCTGACGCTGGCCATCGGCTACGGCGGCCGCCAGGAGGTCATCGACGCCCTGCGCGAGCTGCTGTACGAGCGGGCCGAGGCCGGGCAGAGCATGCACGAGCTGGCCGAGACGCTGACCGCAGACGACCTCGCCGGCCACCTCTACACCGCCGGGCAGCCGGACCCCGACCTGGTCATCCGCACCAGCGGCGAGCAGCGCATGTCGAACTTCCTGCTCTGGCAGTCGGCCTACTCCGAGCTGTACTTCTGCGAGGCGTACTGGCCGGCCTTCCGCGAGATCGACTTCCTGCGCGCGCTGCGCAGCTTCGCCGCCCGCCAGCGCCGCTTCGGAGGCTGACGCGTGAACCACGACGAGGTGCTGAGCCTGTACGAGCGGCGCTTCCGCCGCGAGCCCGCGCCCGAGATGCCCGGAGCCGTGGTGGAACGGGCGGGCGCGGTCGTCCGCCAGTCCGGCCCCGCGCCCTGCTGGAACGGCGTCCTGTGGTCCGACCTCGACGAGCGGACCGCGGACGCCGCCATCGCCGAGCAGATCCGCCACTACGCGGAGCTGGGCACGGAGTTCGAGTGGAAGCTCTACGACCACGACCGCCCGGCCGACCTCGACCGGCGGCTGCTCGCGGCCGGCTTCACCGCCGAGCCGCCCGAGACCCTCATGGTGGCCGAGACCGCGCGGATCGCCGCCCTGCCCGCCGCTGGGCCGGAGGGCGTGCAGCTGGTGCCGGTGACCGGCATGGACGGCGTCGAGCTGGTGGCCGACGTGCACGAGCGGGTGTTCGGCGCCAGCCGGGTACGGATCAGGGAACGGCTGGCCGTGCAGCTCGCCGAGGGAAGCGTCGTGGCCGTCCTCGCCATGGCGGGCGACGTGCCGGTCAGCGCCGCCCGCATGGACCTGCACTCCGGCACCGAGTTCGCGAGCCTGTGGGGCGGGGGCACCGATCCGGAGTGGCGGGGGCGCGGCATCTACCGGGCGCTGGTCGCCTACCGGGCCCGCGAGGCGCTCGCCCGCGGATACCGCTACCTGCAGGTGGACGCCTCCGCCGAGAGCCGGCCGATCCTGACCCGGCTCGGCTTCGCCGCCCTGGCCACCACCACGCCGTACACGTACGGGTGACTATCCTTGAGCGTCCGCCCGCGCCCGAGGAGATCGCACGTTGCCCTCTGCTGACGACTTCCGTGAGCTGGAGCTGCTGTCCGACTGCGGCAGCTGCTTCGGCCTGTGCTGCGTCGCGCTGCCGTTCGCGGCCTCGGCCGACTTCGCCGCCGACAAGGCCGCGGGGGACCCCTGCCGCAACCTGCGCGAGGACTTCCGCTGCTCGATCCACGAGCGGCTGCGTCCGAGCGGCTACCCCGGCTGCACGGTCTTCGACTGCTTGGGGGCGGGGCAGAAGGTCTCGCAGGTCACGTTCGGGGGGCGGAGCTGGCGGGCCGCGCCGGAGACGGCCGGGCAGATGTACGCCGTCTTCCCGGTCATGCGGCAGCTCCACGAGCTGCTGTGGTACCTCGCGGAGGCGCTGTCCCTGGAGCCCGCCCGGCCGGTCCACGCCGAGCTGCGCCGCGCGCTCGACGAGACCGACCGGCTCACCCGGCAGGACGCCGGCGTCCTGGAGAAGTACGACGTGGCCCCGCACCGGGCCGCGGTCAACGAGCTGCTGCTGCGGGTCAGCGAACTGGTCAGATCCGGCCCCCAGGGAAAGGGCCGGGGCAAGGACCGGCGTGGGGCCGATCTCATCGGGGCCCGGCTCAGGGGCGCGGACCTGCGGCGGGCGAACCTGCGGGGCGCGTACCTGATCGGGGCGGACCTGCGCGGCGCGGACCTGCGGGAGGCCGACCTCATCGGCGCCGACCTGCGCGGCGCCGACCTGGCGGGCGCCGACCTCACCGGGGCGATCTTCCTCACGCAGGCCCAGCTCAACGCCGCCGCCGGCGACGCCGCCACCCGCATCCCGGCCGCTCTGACCCGGCCCGCCCACTGGGCTGAGACGGCCTCCCGTCCGGCCGCCCGGCCCGCCCCTGCCCGGCCCGCCAGGACCGCCCGCCGCCCGCGCCGCCGCTGAGCCCGGGCGCGGGAAGAGGGGGCGCGTGGGAGCATCGTGCCGACATCACGTCCAGCACCCTGGAGGAGATCGGCATGAGCATCACCGTCTACCCCGTGACCGACCCGGTGTCCGAGCACGGCGAGGGGCCGGTGTGGTCCGCCCGCTGGGGCGGGCTGCGCTGGGTGGACATGCTGGCCGGCGACGTGCTGGCGCTCGACGGCGCGACGGTGCGGCGGCGGCACGTGGGCAAGAAGGTCGCCGCCGCGCTGCGCCCCCGCGCGGCCGGCGGCTACGTGGTCGCCGCCGAGCGCGAGCTGCTGCTGGCCGACTCCGACGACCTCGACGCACCGCTGCGCCCGCTGGGCGGCGAGGCCTGGAGCGACCCGTCCGTACGGATGAACGACGGCGGCTGCGACCCCGACGGCCGCTTCTACATCGGCAGCATGGCCTACGACGCCGCCCCGGGGCGCGGCTCGTTCTACGTGGCCGGCCAGGACGGCGCCCTGCGCGTGGTGCTGCCGGAGGTGACGATCTCCAACGGGTTCGACTTCAGCCCCGACGGCTCGCTCGCCTACTACGCCGACACCGCCACCGGCCGGGTGGACGTGTTCGACTACGACCCGGACAAGGGCCTCGGCGGGCGGCGGCCGTTCGCGTACGTCGACCCGGAGCGGGGGCAGCCCGACGGGCTGACGGTGGACGCCGAGGGCGGCGTCTGGGTGGCGCTCTGGCAGGGCGGAGCCGTGCACCGCTACGACCCCGCCGGCCGGCTCGACGCCGTCGTCGCGCTGCCGGCGCGTCAGGTCACGGCGGTGGCCTTCGGCGGCGACGACCTCGGCCGGCTTTTCATCACCACCTCGGCGCTGGGCGTGGACCGGGCCGAGCAGCCGCAGGCGGGGGCGGTGTTCGCGGCCGACCCCGGCGTCCGGGGCCGCCCGGTGCTGCCGGCCGCCTTGTGAGGGCACGCGGCCCGCGCGCTTCCTCGTCAACTACTCGAAGGGAAAGGCCCGCGGGCCGTCGCGTCAGTCGAGATCGCCGCTGAGGTAGCGCTGGACGAGGGGAGCCAGGATCGCGACCAGGTGCTCGCGCTCCAGGGAGGCCAGTGGCTCGACCCGCAGCACGTATCTGGCCGTGGCGATGCCCAGCAGGTGCGCGCCCGTGAGGTTGGCCCGCAGTTCGGCTCGATCCGCCCCGATGGCGCGGGCGAGGGGAAGCATCACCTCGTCCGACATGAACGAGGCCACCATCGCCGACGCGCTCGGCGACGCCGACACGCCGCGCACCACCGCGAGGAGGCGTGCTCCTGTGCCGGGCGCCTCCCAGAGTTCGAGATAGCGGCGCGTCAGCCGCTGTCCGAGGTCCGCGAGGTCGCCGTCGTGCACCAGAGCGGTCAGTGACCGAACGGGCGGATCGGCCCGCAGGGCGGTGTCGAAGAGCTTGTCCTTGTTGCCGAAGAACTGCAGGACCAGCGCCGGATCCACGCCGGCGGCCGCGGCGACGCCTCGGATGGTGGTCGCCGTGTAGCCCTGCTCGGCGAAGCTGTGCTGGGCCGCGGCCAGGATCGCCTCGCGCGTCCCTGACACGCCGGGACGGCGCCCGCCGGCCCTCTTCTGACGGGTCTCGCTCACTCCACAAGAGTAACTCACCCATGTTGAGTTTCGTTCCGATGGCGAGTTATCGTGAACTCACCATCGTTGAGTTACCTCGTGAAGGGAGCAGCGATGTCACGAACGGTCATGATCACCGGAACGTCATCGGGAATCGGCCGGGCCACGGCTCTGGCGCTGGCCGCCCGGGGCTTCACCGTCTTCGCCGGAATACGCGAGACGGCCGACGGCGAGGCGCTGCGCCACGCGGCCGGCGACCGGATCATCCCCCTGTACGTCGATGTCACCGACGCGGACTCGATCGCCGCGGCCGTGGTGCGGGTGGAGCAGGCCACCGGCGCGGCCGGGCTGGCCGGGCTCGTCAACAACGCCGGGATCGGCGCGCCCTGGCCGATGGAGCTGGTGCCGCTCGACGAGTTCCGGCGTCATCTGGAGGTGAATCTCACCGGCCAGCTCGCCGTCACCCAGGCGTTCCTGCCGCTGGTCAAGCGTGCCAGAGGGCGGATCGTCAACGTCGGATCCGAGGGCGGGCGCATCACGCTGCCGTTTCTCGGCCCCATCACCAGCGCCAAGCACGGGCTGGTCTCGGTGACCGACGCGCTGCGCATGGAGCTGCGCCCGTGGGGCGTGCACGTGAGCATCGTGGAGCCGGGCGCCACGCGGAGCAGCGCCCCCGCGAAGCTGGTGGAGAACGGACGCCGCGCCGTCGCCGAGCTGTTCTCGCCGCAGGGCCGCGCCGACTACGGCGCGACCGTCGAGCACGTCATCGGGAAGATCGCCGCGAGCAACCAGCGCAGCGGCAGCCCGCCCGAGGTGATCGCCGGAGCCGTGGTGAGGGCGATGACCTCCCGGCGGCCGAGGACGCGCTATCCGGTCGGCGGCCACGCCAAGCTTCTCACCCGGCTGCGGCGGGTGCTGCCCGACCGCGCGATGGACGCGCTGTGCACGCGAATGCTGGACCTGCCCACCGGAGCGAGATCGGAGTACGTGAGATGAGACTGTCCGCCCGCGCACTGGTCGCAGTGCTGACATGGGGCGCGACGCTGCTGCCCGGGGGCACGGCACACGCCGCCGATACGGTGGTCGAGACCATCAACGTATGGCAGTGGAACGTGGCCGGCTGGGTGATGAACGACGGCTCCACGACCACCGGCATGGTCGAGGCCGCCGCCGCGTCGATCGTGAACCGGGACGCGGATTTCGCGGCCTTCAACGAACTGTGCTGGAGCCAGTACGTGGCACTGCAGGACCGGCTGACGGCGGCCGATTGGCCCGAGGGCGACAGCTTCGCCCGCTTCGCCACCATCCGGGAGACGACCTGCGACGGTGAGCCGTTCGGCGTCGCTCTCTTCAGCCGGCGGCAGCTCGGCATCGCCAAGAAATACGACCTGCCGGCAGACGGGCGAGGCGGGGTGCACAAGCTCCTTTGCGCGCCGCTGGACGCCCGGCCGCACCTGCGCTTCTGCACCACGCACATCACCGGCTCGGAGGCGACGATCGGCGGGAGCAACATCAAGACACAGCAGCTGGCGGCGGTGCGGGGCCACCTTGAGGACCTCCACGACAATGGCGACACCGTCCTCGTCGCCGGCGATTTCAACGTGCGGCCGCATGACGAGCGGCTCGACAGCTGGTATTCGTCGAGCCTCGACGTGCCGAACAACGCCGGCAACACCGGTGCGTACAGGGAGCTGGACGACGAGGACCCGCGATGCCCCGGCGTCGGCGAGACGACCGTCAACGAGGTCAACGGGGACGGCGAGCCGATCGGCGTCGAGGAGCCCTGCGGCCAGCGCCCCAAGATAGACCTGCTCTTCGTCCGGGAGAGCGCCATCGCCGGCCCGTACACCGGTGACGCGCTGGGCAAGGGCACGGCCTGCGGCGGAGCGTGTTCCGACCATCGCGTGACGATCGGCACGGTCCCGGTCCGCGTTCGGCTCTGACGGCCTGACCCGCCGCCGGCCTTCGTCCGCCGACCCCGGCGGCTTTCTGGCCGAAATATTTCCGGGGCAAGGCCCCTGTGGACATTTATCGAGAAATTTCGCTATGTTCCCACAGGTCAATTCATGTCCCCGGAGGTCCGCATGTTTCCCTCAGTCGCGCACGAAAGAAGGGAGGTATGGCGGACCATCTCCGGCCTCGCTGTTCCCCTTTTCGTGGCCGGGTCCGTTAATTTTGCCGCCCAGCTCGGAATTATCGCCATTCTTGGACGTATGGGGGGAGAGGCGATTTATGTGCGTTCCCTCTATCAGCCTGTCGCCCTCGTCGTCCTTGCCCTGGGTGTGGGCTTCGCGGTCTGCAACCAGGTCGCCGCCGCGATCAGCAAGGGGGCCGGGCGCCCCCAGGACGTCATGTCGAACGCCGCCAGCCTGGCCAGGGTATGGCTCGGGCTCGGCGCGGCCCTGTTCCTGGTCCTCGCGGTCGCGGCTCCCTCCCTGCCCGGTCTCCTTCATGTGGACGCCGGGCTGCGGGACACGTTCGTCTCCTTCCTGCGCTGGACCAGCGCCGCCGGCCTGCTGGCCGTCGCGGGGGAGTTGTGCGCGGCCGGCCTGCGCGGCTATGGGCACGTGCGGCAGGCCACCGTCCTGGTCATCTGTACGGCGGGCGTGCGGGTCGGCCTCGTGGCCGGACTCGGGCTCGGTGCCGGCATCGGGATCACGGCGGTGCCCGTCGCCGAGGCGGCAGCCGGTCTGACCGGCCTGGCCATGGGTCTGGTGCTGCTGCGCCGCACCGAGCTGTGGCATCCGGCGGCCGCCCGGATCTGGCGGCGCGGGGTGTTCACCGACCTGCGCCGCATCGGGGTGCCCATCGCCATGTCCTTCCTCGTGATCTCGGTGTACAACCTCGCGGCCATCGGCGTCCTCGGCAACTACGGGGAGAACGCGGTGGCCGGGTTCACCGTCGCCGCCACCGTGCAGAACGTCGTGCTGCTGCCGGGCATGGTCCTGGGCACGGCCACGGCGATCACCATCAACCAGCGACGCGGCGCGGGCGAATGGGGGCGCATCCGTGCGTCGATGCGCGGCGGCATCGAGGTCACCGTCGTCACCTACGTGGTGATCGCGGCGCTGGTGTGGTCACTGCACGACCCGCTGGCACGGCTGATCGGCGGCGACGCCGGGGTGGCCGCGGCCGCGGGCGCTTATCTGGGCGCCGTGGCGCTCACCTATGCCGTCCAGGGACCCGTGCTCGCCTCGCTGACCGTCATGGAGGAGACCGGCGGCGGCTTCCTGGCCATCGTGCTCAACGCGATCTACTTCGGCCTGATCGTCGCGGTGGGCGCGGCGGCGGCCCACGCCGCCGGCAGCGCGGACGGCTTCTACGCGGCGGTGGCGTACTGCAACCTGATCGGCGTGACGGTGCCGATCGTCGCCGTACGGCACATACGAAAGCTGTCGGCACCCACAAACCCTTTGCCCCTCGAAACTAGATAGCCTAGGTTTGTACCTAGTGATCCTAGTTTGAGGGAAGAGCCATGAACCCCGTCACCGAACGCGACCTGCGCGCGTCCTTCGTCAACTGCTCCAAAGGGGAGGCCCGCAGGCTCGGACTGCCGCGCGACCTGGCCGCCACCCCCTGGGCCGACCTCGACTTCCTGGGCTGGCGCGACCCGGGGGCGCCCGAGCGGGCGTACCTGGTGGCCGAGCGCGGCGGCGGGCTCACCGGCGTGGCGCTCCGCCTGGCCCAGGACGTGCGGAGGAGCCTCACCAAGAGCACCCTGTGCTCGGTGTGCGTCACCCCGCACGCGGGCACCGGCGTCGCGCTGTTCACCGCGCCCCGCGTCGGGGCCGCCGGCCGCCAGGGCAACACGGTCGGCGTTTACATGTGCGCCGACCTCGCCTGCTCCCTGTACGTACGCGGCAGGAAGCAGACCGAGGCGGGCACGCGGTTCGAGTCGCTGACGGCGGAGGAGAAGGTCGCGCGGGCCGTGGCCAACCTGGACGCCTTCCTCGGCCGGGTGCTCGACGACACTCTCGCGAACGCCTGAGCCCCGCGCCGGCGGCACGCGGACCTCAGGCGGGCCGCCGGCGGGCGCGCGGCACCAGGGCGGGGCTGACGTGGTGCAGCACCGTGTCGCGGGTGATCACGACCCGGGCCACGTCGTCCCTGTCCGGCACCTCGTACATCACGTTGAGCAGCACCTCCTCCAGGACCGCGCGGGCCGCCCTGGCCCCGGTGCGGCGCAGCAGCGCCTGCTCGGCGACCGCCGCCACCGCGTCCTCCTCGAAGGCGAGCTCGACGCCGTCCAGCTCGAACAGCCGCTGGTACTGCCTGATCAGCGCGTTGCGCGGCTCGGTGAGCATCCGGACCAGCCCGGCCCGGTCCAGCGGGCGCAGCGTCGTCAGCACCGGCAGCCGGCCGGTCAGCTCGGGGATCAGCCCGTACGCCACCAGGTCCTGCGGCATGACCCGGGCCAGCACGTCCTCCTCGGCCGGGTCGTGGGGCGCGCCGCCGAACCCGGCCGCCCGCCGCAGCGCGCGCCGCTCGATCACCCGCTCCAGCCCGTCGAACGCGCCCCCGGCGATGAACAGCACGTTCGTCGTGTCCAGGGCGATGAGGTCCTGGTGGGGGTGCTTGCGCCCGCCCTGCGGCGGCACGTTCGCGACCGTGCCCTCCAGGATCGTCAGCAGCGCCTGCTGCACGCCCTCGCCGGAGACGTCGCGGGTGATCGACGGGTTGTCCGCCTTGCGGGCGATCTTGTCGATCTCGTCGATGTAGACGATGCCGGTCTCGGCCCGCCGCACGTCGTGGCCGGCCGCCTGGATGAGCTTGAGCAGGATGTTCTCGACGTCGTCGCCGACGTAGCCGCTCTCGGTGAGCGCGGTGGCGTCGGCGACGGCGAACGGCACGTCCAGCATCCGCGCCAGGGTCTGAACGAGGTACGTCTTGCCGCTGCCCGTGGGGCCGACCAGCAGGATGTTGGACTTGCCCAGCTCGACCGGGTCGTCCCTGGAGACGGGGGCGCGCAGGCGCTTGTAGTGGTTGTGGACGGCCACGGCCAGGGTCCGCTTGGCCCGGTCCTGGCCGATGACGTACTGGTCCAAAAAGGTGTGGATCTCGCGCGGGGTGGGCAGGTCGCGCGCCGGCCCGGCGGGTGCCGTCGCGGCCTCCTCCTCGGCCATGAGCTCGGTGCACTGCCCGACGCACTCCTCGCAGATGTAGACCGACGGCGGCCCCGCGATCAGCCGCCGGACCTCGTTCTGGCCCTTCCCGCAGAACGAGCAGGCCGGTCCCGTCGAGCGGGTCACGGCCGTCAGCCCGCCGTGCCCAGGGTCACCGGCAGCGACAGCAGCCGGGCCGTGCCCGGGTCGGGGACGCGCCGCGGCGGCCCCGCGAGCGCGAGGCCGGGGAAGCGGCGCAGCAGCGAACCGAGCGCGACCGCGGTCTGCACGCGCGCCAGCGACGCCCCGGCGCAGAAGTGCGGCCCGTGCGCGAACCCGAGCTGCCCCGCGGCGTCCCGCCCCACGTCGAACCGGTCGGGATCGGCGAAGACGCGCGGGTCGCGGTTGGCGGCCGGGATCGCGACCGTCACCGGCTCGCCCTCCGGCACCGTCACGCCGCCGATCTCGACGTCCTCCGCCGTGAACCGGGGGATGGTCAGCAGTTGCGGACCGCACCAGCGCATCAGCTCCTCGACCGCGCCCGGCATCAGCGCCGGGTCGGCGCGCAGCGCGGCCAGCTGATCGGGATGCTCGTGCAGGGCGGCCACGGAGTTGGCGATGAGGTTCGTCGGCGTCTGCCCGGCCAGGACGAGCTGCCACACCATCGTCACCAGCTCGGCCTCCGACAGCCGGTCGCCGTCCTCCTCCTGGACGCGGGCCAGCTCGGAGATCAGGTCGTCGCCCGGCTCGGCCCGCGCCCTGGCCACGGCGGCCTTCGCGCCCTCCAGGATCCCGGGGATCGCCTCGGCGAACGCCGCCCCGTGCCCCGCCGCGACATCCGCGCCCCACGCGCGCCAGCGCGGCCGGTCGGCGGCCGGGATGCCGGTCAGCTCGCAGATCACCTCCATCGGCAGCGGCCGGGCGAAGCGCGCCAGCAGGTCCACCGTGCCGCCTCCTGGGCCGCCTCCTGGGCCGCCTCCTGGGCCGTCGTCCGACCGGTGGCCGGGCAGCTCGTCCAGCAGGGCGTCCACGACGGCCTCGACGCGCGGCCGGAACCGCTCCGCCTGCCGCGGCGCGAACGCGGGCGCGACCAGGCGGCGCAGCCGGGCGTGCTCGGCGCCGTTCAGCTCGGACATCGTCGTCATGTACGGCAGGCAGTCGGCCGGGACGTCCGGCCGCTGGTAGCTGTCCTCACGGGTGCGCAGCCGCGGATCAGCGAGCGCCGCCCGGCCCTCGGCGTGCCGCAGCACCACCCAGAACGCGAACCCCGGCCCGGTGAGCCGCGCCACGGGGGAGTCGGCGGCCGCCCTGACGTACGCGGCGGAGGGGTCGCGCAGCAGCGCGGGGTCGGTCAGGTCGAGCTCGGGCACGTCGGCCATGGGCCACCCCTCATTTCAGATGATCTCATCATTTGAGTGTTCACGGTATCCTGACCGGCGGGACCCGGCAACGCGAGGAGGACGATGGCCCGGCTGACCAGAGCGCAGGCACAGGAGCGCAACCGGGCGAGAGTGCTGGCCGCGGCGCGGGAGGAGTTCACCGAGCGCGGATACCGGGAAGCCAAGATCGACGGCATCGCCGACCGCGCCGAGCTCACGCGGGGAGCGGTCTACTCCAACTTCCCCGGCAAGCGGGCGCTTTACTTCGCGGTGCTGGCCGAGCTGGCCGAGTCCGCCGAGCCGCCCGCGCCCGCGGAGCCCGCGCTGACCGTGGGCGAGGCGCTGGGGGAGGTGGCCCGCGCCTGGCTCGCCCGGCTGCCGCTCGCCACCGACGACGAACGCGGGCCGAGCCGGCTCGGCATGCACCTGATGCCGGAGATCCTCGCCGACGAGCTGACGCGGGTGCCGTACGCGCAGCTCGTGAAGCTCGACGCGATCCTGCTCGGGCTGGCGCTGGAACGCCTGCGGCCGCCGCCCGCCCCGGACGGGCGGCTGGTGGGGCTCGCCGAGGCCGCGCTCACGCTGCTGCACGGGGCGGGGCAGCTTGCGGCGGCGGCGCCGGGGTTCGTGGAGCCGTTCAACGTGGTGCGCGCCTGCGAGCGGCTGGCCGATCTCGACCTCGACGACCGGTGGTTCGTCGCACCGCTGCTGCCGCGCCTGTCGGCCGGCGACGAGCCGTGGTCGCCGCCGTCGTCGCCCGTGCCGGACGCGGTCAGCGGCGAGCCCGTACGGCTCACCGACGACGGCGTGGTGGCGGTGCTCGGCATGCACCGGCTGTCGGCCGTCGAGGACGCCGTACGGGCCGCGCCGCCCGGGGCCGAGGTCACCGCCGTCGTGGTCAGCGGCGCGCCCGAGGAGCTGTTCCCGCTGGCCAGGCTCACGCTCGCCGAGCTGTGCGGCTGCCTGCGCCCGGCCGTGCCGCGCTCGGCCTGGCCGCGGCTGCGGGTGGTGTGGGACGAGAGCGGCGACCTCGCGGCGGCGGCCGGCGTCACCGGCGTGGACGACGCCACGGAGGTGGCGCTGCGCGTCGAGGCAGGCCGTGTCACGGTGCGCGCCGAAGGCTGGGGCGCCGCCCACGCCGCCGCCCGGCACCCCGGCTGATCGCCCCGGCTCGTCTGCCCGTATGGTCTGTCCGGTTGATCGCCCCGGCTGGTCCGCCCGCCTGGCCTGCCCGCCTGGCCTGCCCGCCTGGCCTGCCCGCCTGGTCTGTCCGGCTGATCGCCCCGGCTCGTCCGCCCACCTGGTCTGCTCGCCCGGGAGCACGTCATGCTGGTGGCAGGCGGGACCGGCTCTGTGGGGACGGGTCGCGGTGACATGACCGGCATCTGATAGGAAAGTCGCCCATGTCGGGTTATTTGTCGTCCAAGGAGGCCGTTCCCGGTCTCGTCGCGCGGCTCAGGGCCGCCGGGTGCGTGTTCGCCGAGGACGAGGCGGAGCTCATCCTCGCCACCGCCCGCACCCCTGACGAGGTCGAGGTCATGACCGAGCGCCGCGTCTCCGGGCAGCCGCTGGAGCACGTGCTGGGCTGGGCGGAGTTCTGCGGGCTCCGGCTGGCCGTCGAGCCGGGGGTGTTCGTGCCGCGGCCCCGTACCGGGTTCCTCATCGGGCAGGCCGTCGCCCTGGCCGGGGAGCTTCCCGGCACGCCGGTCGTCCTCGACCTGTGCTGCGGCACGGGCGCGATGGGCGCCGCCCTGGCCGCCGGGCTGGCCGGGCCGGTCGAGCTGCACGCGGCCGACCTCGATCCCGCCGCTGTGCGCTGCGCCCGGCGCAACCTGCCCGACGCCTCCGTCCACGAGGGCGACCTGTACGAGCCGCTGCCCGCGACGTTGCGCGGCCGGGTGGACCTGCTGATCGCCAGCCCGCCGTACGTGCCGTCCGCCTCCGTCGGGCTGCTGCCCCCGGAGGCCCGCCTGTACGAGCCGCTGACCGCGCTCGACGGCGGCCACGACGGCCTCGACGTGGTCCGCCGCGTGATCGCCGGCGCGCCCGGCTGGCTGGCCCCCGGCGGCCACCTGCTGATCGAGACCAGCGAACGCCAGGCCGAGGCCACCGCCCGCGCCGCCGAGGAGGCCGGCCTGACCGCCCGCGTCACCGGCTCCGACGAGCTGGACGCCACCGCCGTCGTCGCCACCGCCTCACGGGAGTAAAGGACCAACGGCACCCCGATCCAGGGACTTCGTCCCCGGGTGCGGCCCGCCCCGTGACGCCACGATGAAAGGGGAAGGCCGAGCCGCTGGAGGAGTGTCATGAGCGTCGAGACCCTGGTGGCCGAGCAGGTCATGAGCCGGATCCTGGTCGTCGTCAAGCCGGAGGAGTCGCCGCTGATGGCGTGGGAGCTGATGCGCCGCGCCGACGTGCACCATCTCCCCGTCGTGTCCGGCGGGCACCTGCTCGGGGTGCTGAGCCGCGAGGACCTCGCGGCCTCCTGGTCCGGCGGGCCGTGGGAGCAGTCGGGACGCCAGGTGGGCGCGGTGCTGACGGGCGAGCGCCGGCCGCGGGTGCGGCCCGGCACGCCGCTGCCACGGGTGGCGGCGATCCTGGCCGACTCCGGCTGTGACGCCTTGCCGGTGGTGGGGGAGCACGGGCTGGTCGGGCTCATCACCGCTTCCGACGTGGTCGCCGCCGTCGCGGGCCGCCGTACGCACCAGAAGGGCACGGCGGGCGAGGTGATGACCGGCATGTTCCACCTCGAACCGGTGCTTCCGCGGGAGAGCTGAGGGAGGAAGGGCGCATGTACGCGCTGGTGGTGTACGAGTCGATGTACGGCAACACGAAGGCGGTCGCCGAGTCGATCGCCGAAGGGCTGGCGGGCGCCATGCGGGCCGAGGTGGCCGAGGTCGCCACCGCCCCCGACGTGGTGGGCGCTGACGTGGGCCTGTTGGTGGTGGGCGGGCCGACGCACGCGTTCGGGCTGAGCAGGGTCTCGACCCGGCAGTCCGCTGCGGAGCAGGCCGAGGGCGGCCCGCTGGTCTCCGGGGGCCGCGGGGTGCGCGAGTGGCTGGCGGCGCTGCGCACCTCGTCGGCCGCCCTCGACGCGGCGGCCTTCGACACGCGGGTCGCCAGGCCGCGCATGCCGGGCTCGGCCGCGCAGGGCGTCGCGAGGCGGCTGCGCCGGGCCGGGGTACGGCTGGCCTGCCCGGCGCGCAGCTTCTACGTGGAGGGCACCCTGGGCCCGCTCGTCCCCGGCGAGCTGGACCGGGCCAGGGAATGGGGCGAGAGCCTGGCCCGCGCCCGCACCATCCCGGCGGCGTAACCCGGCAGGCTCCGCGCGGTCCGCGCGCCGGACCTCGGGCGGTCCGCGCGCCGGACCTCGGGCGGTCCGCGCGCCGGACCTCGGGCGGTCCGCGCGGTGGACTCCGGGCGGTCCGCGCGTGGTCCGGTGCGGCGGGCGGGCGCGTGGATTCCGTGCGGCGGCGAGGAGACTCGTCGCCGCACGGTTTTTTGTTTCTCGTGAAATGTCGCGAATTAAGGCCGTTCGCCGCTTCCACCTGCATGGACTTCCTGCCGGATTCGCGATTTCATTTCCCCGTCATCGCCAATTCTTGATGGGGGGAATAAATGGTTCGGATGCGACGGACAATGGCGGTCGCCGTCATTCTGGTGGCGGCGGCGGCGTTCTCGGCGCCGTCGGCGTCGGCGGCCGGACGGCGCGAGCCGGTGCGCGTCACCCGCTTCCTCGGCGAGCGGACCCTGCCGCATCTGACCCGCCTGGACGGCACGACGGTGGGCGGCCTGTCCGGCATCGACCACGACCCCCGCACCGGCACCTGGTACTTCATCTCCGACGACCGCTGGCGCTACAATCCCGCCCGCTTCTACACCGGCCGCCTGCACATCGACCGCGTCACGGGGGAGTTCCGCGGCGTACGGCTGACCGGCGTCACCACGCTCACCCGCGCCGACGGCACGCCCTACCCCGGCTACGGCAAGCCCGAGTCCGCCGACCCCGAGTCGATCAGGTTCGACCGCTGGAACGGCCGGCTGCTGTGGGGCGACGAGGGCGACCGGCCCGACGACCGCAACCCCGGCATCCCGCTCTCCCAGCCCGCCGTCCGCGCCATGGACCGGCAGGGCCGCCACCTCGGCGCGTTCCCGCTGCCGCGCGGCCTGCGGCTGACCCGCGCCGAACGCGGCCCGCGGCGCAACTTCGGCTTCGAGGGCCTCGCCGTCACGCCCCGCGTGGTCACCGCCGTCACCGAGGGCCCCCGCTACGAGGACGGCCTGCCGCCCACCGCCGAGAGCGGCGCCCCCGCCCGGGTCACCGTGTGGAGCCGCGACGGCAGGCCGCGCGGCCAGTACGTCTACCCGCTCGACCCGCTGCCCGCCGCGCCCGTCCCGCCGACCGGCGACGCCGACAGCGGCGTGTCGGAGATCCTGGCCGTGGACGACCTGCGCTACCTCGCGCTCGAACGGTCCTGGATCCAGGGCGTCGGCTACCGCGCCCGGCTGTACGAGTTCGACCTGCGCGGCGCGACCGACGTCCTTCGCCGGCGCTCCCTGGCCGACGGGCGGGCGTACCGGCCGGTGGTCAAGCGGCTCGTCCTCGATCTGGGCGAGGCGGCCCCGCAGGTCCAGAACTACGAGGGTCTGGCCTGGGGGCCGCGGCTGGCGAACGGCGAGTGCACGCTGGTCGTCGGCTCCGACGACAACTTCAGCCAGGAGGAGGTCACCCGGTTCCTGGCGTTCGGGGCCACGGGCTGCCACTGAGCGCCCGTGGCCCCGTACTCGGTCAGGCGCCCGAGACGGCGGCGGTGACGACGGCGGCGAAGCCGCGCATGCCGAGCGCGTTCGGGTGGAAGGGGGTCGCGGCCGAGGCGGGCACGTACGGCTCGATCCAGCGGGTCCCCGGCGGGGTGCACGGGTCGTGGCCGACGCTCGGGGTCTGCAGGTCGATGAAGCCGACACCGGCCGCGGCGGCCTGCTCGGCGAGCATCTGGTTGAAGTACTGCAGGGTGGCGCGGATGTAGTTGGCGTCGGCCTTGATGATCGGGACGCGCGGATAGCAGCCGTTGGGCGGGGCGTACGTCGCATAACCGACCACGAAGATCCGGGCCTGCGGGGCGCGGGCGCGGATGTCGCCGGCGAGCTGGATCAGCTTGGGCCGCAGCGCGTCGGTCTTGACCCGCCAGCTGTCCTGGCCGTCGACGATGTAGTCGTCGTTGCAGGCGTCGCCGACGGGCGGCGGCAGCAGGTTGAGGCAGTCCTCGATGAAGCCGGTCAGTCCCACGTCGTTGGCGCCGATCTGCACGGTGACCAGCGTGGTGTCCGCGGTGACGGCGTTGAGCTGCGGCGCCACCGAGCCGAGGTCGGTGCTCTGCGACTGGTACATGTGCGTCGTCCTGGCGCCGGAGCAGGTGACGTCGCGCAGTGTGCGGGCGCCGATGGCCTGGGCCGTCAGGTGCGCGTAGTTGCGGGTGGAGCGCCAGCAGCCCAGCTCGGGCAGCACCTGGTCGGGGATGAGCGGGCCCGCCGCGGCCGAGTCGCCGAGCGCCACGTAGACGTCGTTCTGAGCGGCGGCGTGGGCGGGCGGGGAGACCGATAACAGCAGGGCGACGGCGGCGAGCATGGCGAGGACACGTCGGGACATGAGGGGACTCCTCGGGCGAGGGGGGTGAGTGGGGGGTGCCGAGTTTCCGATCGATGATGATGACCCGCGGCTCAACGATGATCCCCGAAGGTCCTTCTGTGAATTGGACGCGGTAGTGAAACAGAGCTGTCAATTCCGGTACATCTCACCAACCCCTGCGGGCCTTGGTGCGACGAATCACAAGAAACTTGGACCAGTCCGCTTGAAAGCCGACGATGTGGGCACTGTGGCTGCGTGTCTTTCGTGCTCACATCGCTCCGTCCCGCCGAGGCCGTGCACACTCCGCTCGGCGAGGACCTGGCCCCGCTGCGCGAGCTGGTGCGCGCGTTCGCCGTACGGGCCGGGCTGGAGCGTTCACGTGCCGACCTGCTGGTGCTCGCGGTCAGCGAGGCGGCGGGGAACGTCCTGGAGCACGCCCGCGCCCCCGGCACCGTGAGCCTGCGCAGCGACGCCGACGGCGTCACGGTGCACGTCGCGGACGAGGCGGGCGCCCTCACCGCCGAGCACCTGCGCGCCGCGCCGCGCCGGCCCGGTCACGGCGGCCTCGGGCTGCGGATCATCCAGCGCGTGTGCGATCGGGTGCGGCTCGACCACCCCGGCGGCCGCACCAGGCTGGAGCTGTTCATGAGCCGCCGGCTGAGCGCGGCCTGACGGCCCGGATCACCCCGCCCGGCCGTTTCGGTCCCGCCGGAAAGGGAACCTGGGGGCGATGCCGCTCGACAACACCCCACTCATGCTCCTTGAAGGTTACGGCTGGCTCCCCGCACGCCGCCGCGAGGCCCCGGACGGCGTGGCCCGCACCCGCGTCCTGGGCCGCCGCGCGACCGGCCTGTGCGGCCCCGACGCCGCCCGCTTCCTCTACGACGAGGACCACGTGCTCCGCCACGGCGCCCTCCCCGGCCTCGTGCAGAGCACACTGTTCGGCCACGGGCCGGTCCACACCCTGGACGGCGCCGACCACCGGGTCCGCAAGGCGATGTTCCTGTCGCTCATGACGCCCGCGGGCATCGCCGACCTCCGCCGGCGCACCGCCGCCGCCTGGGACGAGGCCGCGGCCGGCTGGGCCGCCAGCGGCGAACCGGTCGTGCTCTTCGACGAGGCCGCCCGCGTGCTCGGCCGCGCCGTCACCGCCTGGGCCGGCGTCACGATGTCCCCCGGCGAGGCCGACGAGCTGGCCGACGACTGCGTGGCCATGGTGGACGGCTTCGCCACGCTCGGGCCGCGCCACTGGCGCGCCCGCCGGGCCCGCGACCGGCAGGAGGCCCGGCTGACGAAGCTGCTGGAGGACGTGCGGCGCGGCGCGATCCACGCGCCCACCGGCTCGGCGCTGGCCGCGGTCGCCCGGCACACGGACGCCCACGGCGAGCGCCTCGACCCGCACCTGGCCGCGGTGGAGCTGCTCAACTTCATCCGGCCCACGGTGGCCGTCTGCTGGTTCGTCGCGTACGCGGGCCACGCGCTGCACCGTTGGCCCGAGCACCGGGCGCGGCTGCGTACGGGTGACGAGGAGTTCGCCGAGGCGTTCGCGCACGAGGTGCGGCGCTTCTACCCGTTCGCGCCGTTCGTCGGCGGGCGCGCGGCGCGCGACCTGACCTGGCGCGGCCACGAGATCCCCGAGGGCACGCTCGTGCTGCTCGACGTGTACGGCCAGAACCACGACCCGGACCTGTGGCCCGAGCCCTACTCCTTCCGCCCCGGACGTTTCCTCGGCCGCCCGATGGACCCCTTCGAGCTGATCCCGCAGGGCGGCGGCGACCCGCGCACCGGGCACCGCTGCCCCGGCGAGGACATCACCGTCACGCTGCTGCGGGAGCTGGTGGTCCGGCTGGCGCGGCTCGACCACGACGTCCCGCCGCAGGATCTGGGCATCTCGCTGCGCCGGGTCCCCGCCCGCCCGGCGAGCGGCGTCGTGATCAGCGGCGTCCGCGCTCCCGTGCCGGCCGCCGCCTCCGGCGAATAGCTATGCTCGCATAGGTATTATGGAGGGCATGTCACCCTCCGCACCGGCCGCGCCGACGGCGAACGGGGTGGTGGAGGTCATCCCTCTGCTGCACCGCGCCCTCGACCGGCGCATCGAGCTGGACTTCCCGCACCCCAAACCGCCGGAGGTCCAGCTCGCCGCGTTGCGCCTGGTGCGGGAGCGGGACGGCATCACGGTCCGTGAGCTCGCCGAGGCCCTGCTCATGAAGACCAGCAACGCCAGCGCCATGATCACCCAGATGACGGCGGCCGGGCTGCTGCGCCGCGAGCGCGACCCGGCCGACCGGCGGGTGCTCCACCTGCACCTCACCGACGAGGCGCGGCGGCGCGTGGAGGAGGCCCACGACCTGTTCACCGGCTCTGTGCTGCGCGCGTTCGGCTCGCTGGGCGAGGACGACCGGGCCGCCATCGCCGCCGCGCTGCCCGCCCTGCGCCGCCTGGCCGGCCTCATCCAGAAACCCTCCTGACCCCGCCGGGCCGCGCTCGACAAGGCCCGGTTGGAACGTTCCACGAAAGACAGGGACCAAGCTCCGCATGTCCGCACACCAGACCGACACTGTCACCGCGCCCGCCCACAGCCCGCCGCCCCGGGGCGTGCGCGCCAACCCGTGGTGGAGCCTCGTCGCCGTCGCGTTCGGCCTGTTCATGGTCGGCCTCGACGGCTCCGTCGTGTCGATCGCCAACCCCGAGATCGGCAGGGACCTCGGCGCCACCACCGCCGACCTGCAGTGGGTCACCAACGCCTACCTGCTCGCCCTCGCCGCCGCCCTCATCCTGGGCGGCAAGCTCGGCGACCGCTACGGCCGCCGCACGTACTACCTGATCGGCGTGGCCGGGTTCACGCTCGCGTCGGTCGCGATCGGCCTGTCCGGCTCCATCGCGGGCGTCATCGCCTTCCGCGCGCTGCAGGGCTTCTTCGGCGCGCTGCTCATGCCCAACACGCTCGGCACGCTGCGCGCGGTGTTCCCGCCCCGCAGGTTCGGCATGGCCGTCGGCATCTGGGCCATGGTCTCCTCGGTCTCGACCGCGCTCGGCCCGATCGTGGGCGGGCTGCTCGTCGAGCACGTCTCCTGGGAGTCGGTCTTCTTCATCAACGCCCCCATCGGCCTGCTCGCCCTGGTCGTCTCGGCCCTCGTCCTGCCGCAGACCAGGACCTCCACCGGCCACCACCGCTTCGACGCCGGCGGCGTGCTGCTGCTCGCCGCCGGGCTGGTCGCCGTCGTCTTCGCCGTCGTCAAGGGCGAGACGTGGGGCTGGACCGACGCGAGGACGCTCGGCTGCGGCCTGGCCGGCCTGCTCGTGCTGGCCCTCTTCTGCTGGTACGAGACCCGCCGCGAGCACCCGCTGCTGCCGATGCGGCTCTTCCGCAACCCGACGCTGACGATCGGCACCGTCATCACCGCGATCAACTTCTTCGCGCTGCTCGGCTCGATCTTCTACCTCATGCTCTACCTGCAGAACGTCCGCGGTCTCAGCCCCGTGGAGGCCGGCGTCCACACGCTGCCCCTGAGCGTCGCCTCCGTCGTGGCCGCGCCGCTCGGCGCCGCCGTCACCGGGCGCTTCGGCGCGCGGGTGTCGATGCCGCTCGGCATGCTGCTGCAGGCCGCCGCCGCCACCGGGCTGGCCCTGCTGTCGGCCGGCTCGTCCTACCACGCCATGTGGCCGCCGTTCGTCGCCTTCGGCCTCGGCGTCGGCATGGTCATGGCCGCCTCCTCCGAGGCCATCGTCGGCAACGCGCCCGTCAGGGACGGCGGCGTCGCGGGCGGCCTGCAGAGCACCGCGCTCCAGATCGGCGGCGCGCTCGGCACCTCGGTGCTGGTCTCGCTGATCGGCAGCCGGGTCTCCGGCACCCTCACCGGCGAGCTCGCCGCGGTCGGCGTCCCCGGCGCGGAGGGGTTCCGCGCGGCCGAGGACGCGGTCGCGATGGGGGTCGCCCCGGTGACGCCGGACATGCCCGCGCAGCTGCGGGCGGCCGTCACCGAGGGCGCGCACCAGGCGTTCATGAACGGCGTCCACACGGCCGCGCTCGTCACGGCGGTCGTGTGCGCCGCGGCCGCCGTGGTGGCCGCCCTCGGCGTCCGCCGGTCCTCCTACGGCCAGCCGTAGACCTTCTTGATCGCGGCGGCGATCTCGTTCACCAGGCCGGCGTCGCTGCCGTTGGCGAGGACGGCGAACCCCGCCCCGAGCTTCGGATAGCCCTGGAACAGCGAGCGGAAGCCGTAGTTCGAGCCGTCGTGGCTGTAGGAGAAGCCGTCGGTCCCCGCGCCCGCGAGGAACAGCCCGCGCCCCATGCCCGGCTGCGGGCCCTCCGACAGCAGCGTGCGCACCGACGCCCTGCTGAGCGGACCGGCGACGTCGCCGGAGGCGGTGTACGCCCGGTTGAGCCAGGACACCAGCCGGCACAGGTCGAGGACGTTCGTGTAGAGGCCGGCGGCGGCCGACTCCGGGTAGCGGTTGCGCTTGCCGGGGATCACGGCGCCGGCCGCGGTGTGGCCGGAGGCCAGCTCGAAGGCGGGCGTGAGGGCGTACGAGCTGGTCGTCATGCCGAGCGGCGCGAACACCTCCCTCTGCATGTAGTCCGCCAGCGTCCCGCCGGTCCGCTGCTCCAGCATGCGCTGCAGCAGCACGAAGCCCGCGCCGGAGTAGTGGTACTCGGCGCCGGGCGTGGTGGTCAGCTCGATCTTCGGCGAGTTGCCCTCGCCGTTCATGACCTGCAGCAGCGTCGGCACGGTGGCGTCGGGGCCGTAGCCGGCGAAGCCGCCGCCGCCGGAGGCGAACCCGGAGCAGGCGCCGGCCGGCGAGGTCGAGCCGCGCCCGACGACGCCGGCCCGGTGGGCGAGCAGCCGGTCGATCGTCGGGACCGCGGTGGAGGTCACGCAGTCGCGCTGCGGCAGCGTCCAGCCGAGGTGCGGGCGGACGTCGGCGCTCAGCGCCGGGCCGCCGGTCTGCGCGAGGCGCAGCACGCCGAGCGCCGTCACCGCCTTGCTGATCGAGGCGGCCTGGAACGCGCTCTCCGGATGGGCGGCCGCCGCGCCGCCCGCCTCCAGCCGGCCGTAGCCGGTGGACCAGGCGATCTTGTTGCCGACGACCACGGCGACCGTGACGCCCGGCGTGTGGTAGGCGCTCATGCGCTGCCAGAGCGTCGCGCCGCCGACCTTGTTCTCGACCTGGCGCACCTTGTCGGCGGGCAGCGCGGGCGCCTTGCCGCGGGTGCTCAGCACCCAGCCGCCGCCCGGCGCGAACGCCACGGTGTGCACCTGCCAGCCGCCGCCCGCGAGCGTCCCCATCCTGGTGAAGCAGGCGTCGGGGATGCCGCGCGCGAAGTACTCGTCCTGCGCGACCACCACCCAGCCGCCCGCCTTCGGGAAAGCGACCCGGGTCAGCTTGCGGCCGCCCTGGGTGAGGTTGCGCATCATCTGGTAGCACTCGTCGTCCACGCCCTTGGCGTAGAAGGCGTTCGTGGCGGTCACCACCCACCGGTCGCCGCCCGCGGGCGGGAACGCCACGTCCACGACCTGCTGCCCGGCGGCGTAGTAGGACTTGATCCGGTCCAGGCAGGCCGCCGGCAGGCCGCGCGCCGACACGCCCTTGTCGGTGGTGATCACCCAGCGGTCGCCGCCCTCCGGAGGGAAGGCCAGGCAGTGGATCCGCCGGCCCGCCTTGGACAGCGCCCCCAGCTCGGTGAAGCAGGCGTCGGGGATGCCCCGGGCGAAGTAGCGGCCGTCCTGGGTGACGACCACCCAGCCGCCTGACGGCGTGAACGCGAACGCCGTCACCCCGTACGGCGCCAGCTCGCCCAGCTTCGCGTGCGCCTCGGCGGTGACGCCCGCGTCGTAGAAGGGGTAGCTCGCCGCCAGCGCCGGGCTCGCGGACCCGGCGGCGGCCAGGCCGGCGGCGCCGGCCAGGGCGAGAAAACGTCTGCGTTCCATGCGGTTAACTCCTCACGTCGAGCCCCCGGGGCGAGGCGCGCGGACGATCTTACGACCGTGTGGCACAGACGTGGGAATCGTTGTCAGAAGGGGCCTCTCGGCCCAGGTGGCTCAGTCCAGGCGACTCAGTCCAGGTGACCGGCGATCTCGGCGATCTCCTCGGTCTGCGCCTTGACGATGCGGTCGGCCAGCTCGTGCGTCGGCCCGTGCACGCCGCCCGCCTTCACCTCCTCGGCCATGTGGATGCCGTGTTCGAGATGCTTGGACACCAGCGTCAGCCAGCCCCGGTCGAAGCCCGGCCCGGCCTTCAGCTCGGCGCCCGCCGTCGAGGTCTCCTCCTTCGGCACCAGCTGGTCCCAGGACGTGAGCCAGTCCGACATCGCCTTGATGTCGGCCTGCTCCTTCGGGATGAGCTCGGCGCCGAGTTCGCGTACGTACGCGCCGGAGCCGCGCTCGACGGCCAGCCCGGCGAGGTGGATCGTCTCGCGGTGATGGGTGATCATCTGCTGGTTGAAGCGCACGTCGGCCTGCGAGTAGCCCGGATCGGCGCCGGCCGCGGCGCACCCGGCCGCCGCCGTCAGCAGGGTCGTCAGCAGGGCCGCCGTGGTCATCCTGAAGCGCATGTAGGAGGGTACGCGGGCGGCGCCGCCCGGGTTCAGCCGAGTTTGGCGGCCAGCTCCGCGGCCAGGACCAGATCCTCGGCGATCAGCCCCGAGGAGGTGAACAACGTCGGCGCGCCGGGCGGCGGCGTGCCCTCGCCGGTGAGCACGTGGTGCAGGTCGGTGTCGCAGCCGGGCATCCCCGCGTGCTCGCCCACCACGTACGGCCGCCGGCTCCCGGGCTCCGGCGTCCGGCCGCCGATCACGTTGACGTGCGACCCCGGCCCGGGAGCCGGTCCCGGGAACAGCGGGCCGGGCAGGCAGACGCACACGATGTCCGCCTCGGCCACGTCGTCAGGGTCGCCGGGGACGACCTTCGCGCCGTGCTCGGCGTCCAGCTCCTCGGCCAGGCGGCGGGCCCGGCGGGCGTCGGGGCCGACGACGCGCACCTCGTCGGGCTGGCGTACCGAGAGCATGGCCCGTACGTGTGCGCGGGCGTCGGCCCCCGTCCCGAGCACCACCAGCCGCCGGGCGTCGGCCTGGGCGAGGTGCCGGGTCGCGAGCGCGCTCACCGCCGCCGCGCGCAGCACGGCGAGCGCCCGCGCGTCGAGCAGCAGCCGCGGCCGCAGCTCGTCCGCGTCGAACACGACGAACACCGCGTCGTCCCCAGGCCCGGGTTCAGGAGAGGGGAGGGGGCGGGACACGGGGGCGGCGGTCAGGCGGGCGGCGGCCCACCGGCCGCGCTCGCCCGCCGACAGCACCAGCTCGCCGCCCCCCAGCCCGGCGCGGGCGGCGGGCGCGTCGGGACCGGGAGGTCCCGCGCGGAAGGCCGCCTCCAGCGCCATCACCGCGTGTTCCATCGGCAACATGCGCCGGATCTGCTCGTCTCCCAGGTACGGCGGCCCGGCCACGCGCGTCTCCCCCCGTCTCGGCTCGGCTGCCGCGCCAGTCTGCCGCAGCCCCGCACCCCCCGACAGGGCCCCGGGCACGGTGAACCGCCGGGGGAGTGGTCGCCGCGCACACCCACGGCGACCGTGACCGGGCTACGGTCGCGTCACCGCCTTGCTAGAGAGGAGCTCGCTCATGAGCCGATACCGGGTCTCCATGGATATCGGCGGCACGTTCACCGACGTCATCGGGTACGACGAGACGACCGGCCGCTACCATGTCGGCAAGTCGTCCACCACGCCCGACGATCTGACGAGGGGTGTGCTGACCGCGCTGGAGTCCTTGGTGGACTCCCCCCGTGACATCTCGTTCACCGTGCACGGCACCACCCAGGGACTCAACGCCTTCCTCGAACGGCGCGGGGTCAAGGTGCTGCTGCTGGCCTCCAAGGGAGCGGGCGACACGTACCACATCGCCCGTGGCCCCCGCACCCGCCTGTACGACCTGCACTTCCGCAAGCCCGAGCCGCTGGTGCCGAAGCGCGACATCGTGGAGATCGGCGGCCGTTTCGACGCCGCGGGCGAGCAGCTGGAGCCGCTGGACGAGCAGGCGGTGCGCGAGGCCGCCCGCCGCTACCGCGAGGGCGGGTTCGGCGCGATCGCGGTGGCCTACCTGTTCAGCTACCTGGACCCGGCGCACGAGCTGCGCACCAGGGAGATCCTGCTGGAGGAGCTGGGCTCCGAGGTGACGGTGTCGCTGTCGCACGAGGCCGCCAAGGAGTGGCGCGAGTACGAGCGCACCTCCTCCGCCGTGGTCGAGGCGTACACGGGCCCGGTCGTGCGCCGCTACCTGGAGCGCCTTGAGGCGAACCTCAAGGAGCGCGGGCTCACCGTGCCGATGCACGTGATGCAGTCCTCCGGCGGCATCCTGACCGCGGAGTCGGCCCGCCGCCGCCCGCTGCAGACGCTGCTGTCCGGCCCCGTCGGCGGCGCCATGGGCGGCGTCGAGCTGGCCCGCGCGATCGGCCGGCCCAACCTCATCGGCGTGGACATGGGCGGCACCTCGTTCGACGTGTCGCTGGTCATCGACGGCCAGCCGGACATCTCGCCCGAGGCCAACATCGAGGGCCTGCCGATGCTCATGAGCGTCGTCAACATCCACACCATCGGCGCCGGCGGCGGCTCGGTGGCCTGGCTGGAGGCGGGCGGCCTGCGCGTCGGACCGCGTTCGGCCGGCGCGACCCCCGGCCCGGCCTGCTACGGCCGCGGCGGCACCGAGCCGACCGTGACCGACGCCAACCTCGTGCTCGGCCGCATCGACCCCGACTGGTTCGCCGGCGGCACGCTGGACCTCGACACCGAGGCGGCCCGCCGCGCGCTCGACACCGTCGGCCAGGGCCTCGGCCTGGACACCCTCGCCATCGCCGAGGGCGTCTGCGACGTCGCCAACGCCAAGATGGCCCAGGCCATCAGGACGATCACCGTCTCGCGGGGCATCGAGCCGCGCGAGTTCACGCTCGTCGCCTTCGGCGGCGCCGGTCCGATGCACGCCGTCTTCCTCGCCCGCGAGCTGGGCATCAAGGAGGTCGTGGTGCCGCGCTTCCCGGGCGCGTTCTCCGCCTGGGGCATGCTGCAGACCGACATCCGCAAGGACTTCTCCGACACCTACTTCCACCTCGACGCCGACCTCGACGGCGCGGACATGGCCGCCAGGCTGCGCGGCATGGCCGAGGAGGGCCTCGCCTCGCTGGCCGGCGAGGGCGTCCCGGAGGAGAACCGCCGCGTCGAGCACGCCGTGGACATCCGCTACGCGGCCCAGGAGTACACGCTCACCGTGCCGCTGTCCGACGCCGACGAGCCGGCCGCCGAGGGCTTCGTCGAGGTCATCGCCAAGCGCTTCGCCCAGCAGCACGAGACCCGCTACGGCCACGCCAACCTGGGCGCGCCCATCGAGTTCGTGACGCTGCGCACCACCGCCTTCGGCGACCTCGGCCGCGGCGCCGCCGAGCAGGTCGGGGAGGCGCAGGGGCCGGACTTCGCGCACGAGACGCGCGAGGTCGTCTTCGACGGGCAGGCCCGCCCGACCATCCTGGTGCGCCGCGAGGCGCTGTCCGCCGGCCACTCCTTCGAGGGTCCGGCGATCATCGTGGAGAGCACCGCCACCACGGTCGTCCCGCCCGGCTTCTCGGTGTCGGTCGACCCCATCGGCTCGCTGGTCGTTCGCAACACCGAGGAGGAGCAGTGACCACCCCCGCCCAGACCACCCCCGCCCAGACCTCCGGGGCCCCGGCCGCCGACGCCCAGACCGTCGACCCGGTCGTCGTCGAGATCATCCGCAACGCGCTCGCCGCCGCGGCCGACGACATGAACGCCACCCTCATCCGCTCGGCGTACACCCCCATCATCTACGAGTGCGGCGACTGCGTCGTGGCCCTGCTGGACGACCAGCACCAGGTCCTCGGCCAGTCCGCCGGCCTGCCGATCTTCCTGGGCAACCTGGAGACCTGCACCAAGGCCACCGAGGAGCAGTTCGGGCGGGAGGTGTGGCAGCCGGGCGACGTGTGGATCCTCAACGACAGCTACCTCGGCGGCACCCACCTCAACGACGTGACCATCTTCGGCCCCGTCTTCGTGGACGAGGAGCTGGTCGGTTTCACCGCCACCCGCGCCCACTGGATCGACGTCGGCTCCAAGGACCCCGGCGGCTCCATGGACTCGGTCAACATCTTCCAGGAGGGCCTGCGGCTCGCGCCGCAGAAGCTGGTCGAGGGCGGCGTGGACGTCCACGGCGCGATGAGCACGATCGCCACGAACGTGCGCTTCCCGTACCAGACCAGTGGCGACATGCACGCCATGATCGCCACGATCAAGATGGGCCAGGCGCGCCTGGAGGAGATCGTGCGCCGGTGGGGCCTGGACACCCTCCGCGCCGCCCGCGACGAGATCTTCGCCCAGACCGAGCGCCTGGAGCGCGAGGTCATCGCGGCCATCCCCGACGGCGTGTACGAGGCCGAGGGCTGCCTCGACAACGACGGCATCGACCTGGACACGACGATCCCGATCCGGCTGAAGATCACGGTGTCCGGCTCGGAGATCGACTTCGACGTCCGCGACTCCGCCGACCAGACCGTCGGCCCGGTCAACTGCGGCGTCTCGCAGACCGTCTCGGCCTGCCGGGTCGGCTACAAGCTGCTGGTCAGCCCCGACGTGCCCGGCAACGGCGGCTCGTTCCGCCCGATGACCGTCCAGGTCAGGGAGGGGTCGGTGTTCGGCGCGGTGGCGCCGGCCGCCTGCCAGTGGTACTTCTCGCACCTCGGCCTGCTCATCGACATGGTCGCCAAGGCGCTCGCCCCCGCCATGCCGGACAAGGTCGCCGGGGCCAGCCACGGCGACTCGATGATCGTCCTGCTGGCCGGCACCGACCCGCGCACCAAGCGCGACTACGTCAGCCTGGAGGCCACGCTCGGCGGCTGGGGCGCCTGGGACGGCTCCGACGGCGAGACCGCGCTGATCAACAACGTGAACGGCTCGCTCAAGGACATCCCGGTCGAGGTGTTCGAGACCCGCTACCCGTTCCGGATCAGCGAGTACGCCATCCGCCCCGACTCCGGCGGCGCCGGCCGCTTCCGCGGCGGCAACGGCGTGGTCCGCGAGTACACCGCGCTGCACGACTGCACGGTGTCGCTGTGGTTCGAGCGGTCGCTGACACCCGCCTGGGGCCTGTTCGGCGGCCACGACGCCACCCCGCCGGAGATCATCATCAACCCGGGCAGGGAGGACGAGCGCCGCCTGCTGAAGTGCAACGGCATGAAGCTGAAGAAGGGCGACGTCATCCTCTGCAAGACCGGTGGTGGCGGCGGCTTCGGCGACCCGGCCGAGCGCGACGCCGAGGCGGTCCGGGCCGACGTGCTCGACGGCCAGGTCTCGGCCACGCGGGCCGGCGAGGTCTACTCCTTCTCCGCCTGACCAGCGGAGCGACGGCCGGCCTCCGGAGCATCGCGCTCCGGGGCCGGCCGTCGCCGTTCTGCGCGCCGGTCTGTCGGCGGGTCCGCGCGCGGGTCCGCGCCGATCGGCAGGCGGTCCGCGCCCCGACCGACCGGCCTCTGCCGACGGGCCTGTCTGCCGGTCGGCCTACGGCTGCTGGGTTGTCGCCTGCTGGCCGTTCTGGAGCTCGGGCAGGAGCGCGTAGCAGGCCAGGTGGAGTGCGAGCCGCTGGTCGGGGTGGTCGAAGTCGACGCCCCGGGCGCGGATGCGCTCCACGCGGCCGAGCACCGTGTTGCGGTGCAGGCCGAGGCGCGCCGCCGCGCGCCCGGTCGAGCCGCCGCAGTCGAGCACCGCGGCCAGCGTCACCACCAGCACCGGTCCGTCCGGCGCGGCCAGCAGGTCGGCCAGCACCAGCCGCGCCGACGCGGCCAGCTCCGCCTGGCCCAGCGTGCCGAGCAGCGCCCGGTAGCCGAGCTCGTCGAACGTGCGCACCTCGCCGTGCCCGAGCCGGACCGTCGCGCCAGCGGCCAGCACCGCCTGCTCCAGCGAGGCGCGCAGCCCCTCGCCGCCCTCGGCGGCCCGGCCCACGCCCGCGCTGAGCGGCACCGGCACGCGCATCCTGGCCAGGTGCCTGCGCAGCGCCGCCGCGACCTGGCCGGACTCGATCTCCGGCTCGGTCCACCAGCTCGCCCAGCCGTCCTGCCACGGGGCGAGCGGCAGGTCGGGCAGCACCTCCTGCCAGGCCGACACCACGCCCGGCGACAGGCCGGCGCCCTCCAGCGCGGGATCGGTACGCAGGAACACCGCCACGTGCCGCCCCTCCAGCCGCCAGCCCGGCAGGTCCACACCAGGCTCGGCCTCCACCGCGTGCCCCGGCCGGGCGAACAGCGCCGTCAGCGCGGCCCGCGCCTGCTCGGCGCCGTAGACGGCGCTCACCCGCTCCCGCGCCACCGACGTCGTGAGCGGGGCGCGCGCCAGGCGCAGGATCAGCCGTACGCTCTCCGCCCACGCCGGGGCCGGGGGAGCGGCCAGGCCGGCGACGAGATCGGCCCAGCGGCGGCCGTCCGGGCCGGGGACCTCCACCCGCACCTGGTGCTCGGCCCGGGCCGCCGCCGACTGCCCGGCCAGCAGGTGGCCGTCCGGCAGCAGCAGCGCCGCCGTCACGCCGGGCACCTCCGCGTTGATCACGCCGAGGATGCCGCGCGGGCTGCTGCGCTCGGCGAACAGCTCCGCGCAGCGGGCCGCGAGCCGGGCCCGCGCCGCCTCGGGGCTGGCGACCACGGCGGCCAGCTCCAGCGCGTACGCGGCCGGGTCCTCGCCCACCGCGAACACCGGCAGCCGCATCCGCGTGGCGAGCTGCGCCGTCGCCGACGTCGGCCCCGCCTCGGCCGGGCTGACCAGGCAGGACGCGCTGCGCTCCCATGCCAGGCGGAGCGCCGACTCCACCATCCAGGCGCCGTGGCCGAGCGTGGCCGACAGCACGACGACCGTTCCCGGTCCGTGCGAGCGGATCTGGTCCAGCTCCGACACCAGCGCCACGCGGGACACCCGCCGGCCGAGGTCCTCGCCGACCAGCATCTGGGCGCGGCCCAGCGGGCCGTACCTGACCAGCTCGTCCACGGTGAGCTGCTCGGCGACGCGCGGGGCGCGTACGCTGCTCATCGGCTCGCCTCCTTCGGGTGCCGCAGCGGGAAGCCGAACGCGCCGGGGCCGCCGAGCGCCAGGCCGGGGATCGTGTGCCAGAGCGGCGCGGCGGGCACGACCAGCACGTCCACCAGGTCGCCCGCGGTCAGCCTGCCGGGGCCGGTCATGCGCAGCGTGCCCCGGTCCAGCAGGCACAGCAGGTCGGGCACGGCCGCCGCCAGCGAGCCGTCCGACAGCGCGAGGATCAGCTCGTTGTGCGCCTCGATGCGGATCAGGCGGCCGCTGTCGTGGTCGTGCACGGCCAGGCCCACCGGGTTGCCGGGGAAGAGCGCGGCGGCCTGGCGCACCGAGGGCCCGATCTCGACCAGCCGCCCGCCGCCGAGCACGCTCGCGCCGGTGACGGCGGTCAGCTCGGCCAGCAGCCGCTCGTGCGGCGCCACGACCCCCCGCTGCCCCGGCCCGCCGTCCCGGAAAGCCCCACCCTCGTAGAAGGGCCCGCTCTCCCAGGAGGGTCCGCCGCCTGGCGAGGGTCCGCTCTCCCAGGGGGGTCCGCCGCCCGGCGAGGGTCCGCTCTCCCAAGTGGGCCCGTTCTCCCAGGGTGGGTGGGGCGGGCCGCCGGTCCAGGCGGGGCGGCCGGGGGCGTGGGCGAGCAGGACGCGGCCGACATCCAGCACCCGGATCATCGAGCCCGGGATCGCCGCCCCCGCCAGCTCGCCCACCCGCGTCGGGTAGAGCGCGCACAGCAGCCACCCGCCGGCGCTCTGCGCGACGACCCGAGCCAGCCGCTCGGCCCGCGCCGACCCGGTCTCCAGCAGCAGCGAGTCGTCGCCCGCGCTGACCGCCGCCATGGGCGCCAGCGACAGCCCGGCCAGCTCGAACGTCGTCTGGTGGATGAGCGGGAACACCCGCCCCATGCCGTCGCAGTCGATGAGCGGCAGCCCGAGCAGCGCCGCCGCCGCCACCGGGAACAGCGCGTTGACGCTGGCGGCGTTGAGCGGCAGCACCGCGCCGAGCGGCCCGCACCGGCCCTCCAGGCTGCGCGCCAGCGCCTCGGGCTCGGCGCCCGAGGGCGGCAGCTCGGCCATGGCGGTGGTGGAGCCCATGCCGCCGATGGCGGCGCAGACGGTGCCGGAGTCGAGGTCGCCGGCCGCGACCAGGCGTACGGGACCGGTGTGGGCCAGGATGTCGCCGAGCCAGACGCCGGCGAAGTCGATGCCCTCGCCCGCCGCGCTGGTGGAGAAGAACTCCGCCCCGGCGAGCAGCGCGGGCACGTCGGCGGCGGTGATCAGCCGCTCGCTCACGTCTCCTCGCCCGCCTCGCCGCCCGCGCGGACCATCAGCCGGTAGGAGCCGCTGCGCAGGAACGACATCGACACCGCCCGCGAGCTGACCACACGCTCGCTGCCGAGCCGGGCGCCGCTCTCGGCGACCAGCGTCAGGGCGCGCTGCTCGGCGATGCCGCGCTGGCGGTCGAGCTCCTCGCGCGACTCGGCGTAGACGACGGTGTCGAGCCAGGCCGTCGGCTCGGTGCAGGCCGCGCCGATGGCCGCGAGCTCGCCGCCGGGCAGCACCAGCCGCCCCGGCGCGGGCAGCCGGGCGGCGACGGCCCTCGCCCGTAGGGCCGCCTCGCCGGTGGAGCCGGCGGCCACCACCGCCTGGTCGGGTTCGTGCTCGGCCAGCAGGGCGAACGCGGCGGCCGAGGCGGCGGGGGAGCCGGGGATGCGGGTCAGTGACGCGGTCGGCACGGCCATCCGCACCCCGCCGGGCCCCGGCCGGTCGACGGTCACCTCGGGCAGGCCGCCCGTGACGTGGCCCACGGCGAGCGCGTCCGGCAGGGCCAGCCCCACCAGCGCGTCCCCGGCCCCGGCCAGCCAGGCGGCACCGGTCAGCGCCGCCGCCTCCGACGCGGCCAGCGCGAGCACCGGCAGCAGCCGCAGCCGTTCGGCCGAGATGCGCCCGCCGTCGCCGGCCGCGAACCAGGTGGACACCTGCGGCCCGACCAGTTCGCCCACCCGTACGCACCGCTCGGCCAGCTCGGCGGCCCGCGCCAGCAGCGCCGCGTTGATGACGGTGGCGGCCTCCCTGTCGAGCAGCCCCAGCCCGCCCACCTGGTGCGACAGCGACACCCGCGCCTCGGGGCGGGTGTCGTGGACCAGCTCGGCGGCGGCCAGCTCGTGGTCGGCGCAGCCCGGCGCGCCGCTCGCGGTCACCGCGAGCGCGGGGATGTCGCGGGCCGCGGCGGCCTCGGCGAGGACGGCGTAGATGTCGAGCGGCGCCAGCTCGACGCCGAACAGGTCGTGCCCGCCGATCACCGCGCCCCGCCGCGCCTGCAGGGACCGCAGCAGCGGGGAGGGGTGACCGGAGCCGAGCCCGCCCGTGGGCAGCCGGGGCACCACGCGCACGGCCGCGACCGGCGTGCCGGCCAGGGCGGGATCGAGCTCGGCGGAGACGTCCCAGGTGACGGAGCCGACGCGGGCGCCGTTCGCGAGGCCGCGCAGCATCCGGGCGAGGACCCGCTCGCTCGCGTTGGGACCGGTGGCGTGGCGGGTCTCGCCGTCGCCGACGAGTGCGCCGTGCGCGCGCCCCGCACCCAGCAGGATCCCGATCCGCGCGCCCTCCACCTAGCTCCTTCGGCCTCGCAGCAGCCGGTCGAGGCTCACCGCGCCGAGGATGAGCGCACCCTGTACGACCTGCTGATATATCGTATCCCAGCCCAGCAGGTTGAACCCGTTGCCGATCAGCGTGATGAGCAGGACGCCGATCAGGCCGCGCCAGATCGCGCCCTCGCCGCCCATGACGCTGGTGCCGCCCACGACGGCCGCGGCGATGGCGGTCATCTCCATGCCGGTGGCGAGGCTCGCCTGCGCCGACCCGCCCCGGGCGGCCAGGATGAGCCCGCCGAGGGCCGCGCACACGCCGCTGATGGCGAACACCGCCACCTTGATCTGCCCGACCCTGATGCCGGACAGCCGGGCGGCCTCCTCGTTGCCGCCGATCGCGTACACGCGGCGGCCGAACGTGGTGCGGGCCAGCAGGATCCAGCAGACCGCGACCACGGCGAGGAACAGCAGCGACGCCGCGGTCACCCCGCCGAGCACGGTCGGCCAGCTCAGCGCCTGGAAGGCGGTGGCCCGGTCCTCGGCCGGGTAGACGATCGCGCCGGCCGTGAGGATCACCGCCACGCCCCGGTAGATGATGCTGAGCGCCAGCGTCGCGATGAACGAGTGCACCTTGATCCGGACGACCACGATGCCGTTGATCATGCCGAGCAGCGCGCCGGCCAGCACGCCGGCGATCATGCCGGGGCCGACCCCGGCCACGTTCGTGACCGCGACGGCGACGATCGCCGACAGGGCCAGCACCGCGGTGATCGACAGGTCGAACGACCCCGAGATGATCACCAGGGTGGCGGCGGTGGCCAGCAGTCCCACCACGGCGGCCTGGTCGAGCAGGTTGACCAGGTTGCCCGTGGTGAGGAACGTCGAGGTGCTGACCGACAGCACCACGATGATGAGGACCACGCCGAGCACGATCCCCAGGTCGCGCAGCCGGGCCGAGCGGCCGGGCGCGGCTTTCACGTCCGCCTTGACGTCCGCGGTGGTGGCGGTCATCGGTTCTCCTCAGGAAGTTCGGTGTCGGGGGTGTCGGCGAAGGCCAGCGCGACGACCTGCTCGGGGGTGGCCCGGCCGCGCGCGAACTCCCCGACGAAGCGGCCGTGCCGCATGACGAGCACCCGGTGCGCCAGGCCCAGCACCTCCTCGACCTCGGAGGAGACCACCAGCACCGCCATGCCCTCGGCGGCCAGCTCGACCAGGAGCTGGTGGATCTGGCCCTTGGCGCCCACGTCCACGCCGCGGGTCGGCTCGTCCACCATCAGGACCTTGGGCCGGTCCATGAGCCACTTGCCGAACAGCACCTTCTGCTGGTTGCCGCCCGACAGCGTCCACACGGGGCCGCCCAGGTCGGAGCCGCGCACGTCGAGCCCGCCGAGCATGGCGCCGGCGGCCTCGCGCTCGGCCCCGCCCCTCACGAACCCGGCCCGCTGCCTGCTGCCGAGGCTGGCGAGCGCCACGTTCTCGCGGACCGAGCGGCCGAGCACGAGGCCCTGGTCCTTGCGGGACTCCGGCACCATGGCGAGCCCGGCCTTCATCGCGCGGGCGGGGGAGCCCGCGGGGACGGCCTGACCGGCCACCTCGACCACGCCCGCGTCGGGCGCGTCCGCGCCGAAGATCGCGCGCAGCGTCTCGGAGCGGCCGCTGCCCACCAGGCCGGCGATGCCGACGATCTCGCCCGCGCGGATGTCCAGCGACACGTCGCGCACGGCGGTGCCGCGGCGCAGGCCGCGGGCGCTGAGCAGCACCGGCGCGTCCTCGGGCACCGGCCGCGGCTCGGGGTAGAGCAGCTCGACGGGGCGGCCCACCATGTCGCCGACCAGGCTCTGCGGCGTCCGCTCGGCAGCGGGGCCGGTCTTGATGTGCCGGCCGTCGCGCAGCACGGTGACGTCGTCGCAGACCGACAGCACCTCCTCCAGGAAGTGCGAGATGAGCACCACGGCCGCGCCGTCGGCCGCGAGACGCCTGATGACCTCCAGCAGGCGCTCGGTCTCGTTCTGGGTCAGCAGCGCGGTCGGCTCGTCCATGCCGATGACCGACGCGCCCGAGGCCAGCGCGCGCAGCACCTCGACCTGCTGCTGCGCGGCGATCGGCAGGTCCCTGACCAGCGCGGACGGGTCCAGCTCGAACCCGGTCCGCTCGGTCAGCTCGGCGAAGCGCCGCCGGTCGGCGCGGCGGTCGCGCCAGCCGAACCGGTTGCGCCAGCGGCCGAGATACACGTTGTCCAGCACGGTCATGGCCGGCACCAGGGCCAGCTCCTGCGAGATGAGCGTGAACCCGTGCCGCAGCGCGTCCCTGGGCGAGCCGACCGTGATGGGCCGGCCGTCCAGCAGGATGCGGCCGGTGTCCGGGGCCACCGCCCCGCACACCGCCTTGAGCAGCGTGGACTTGCCCGCGCCGTTCTCGCCGAGCAGGCCGTGCACCCGGCCGCCGTGCAGGGTGAACGACACGTCCCGCAGGACGGGCACGCCGCCGTAGGACTTGCCGAACCCCTCAAGGTCGATCCTCACCGGCGGCTCCTCCTACTCGTCGTACTCGCCGGCGACGCCGGCCAGCGCCTCCTTGGTGCCCTTGCCGTCGTTCGGCGCGAGCACGGTCTCGCTGTTGGACTCCTCCACCTGCTGGCCGCGGGCCTTGGCCAGGCCGAGCTCGGCGGCCTTGGCGCCGGCGCTCTTCTCCGGCAGGTAGTAGGTGGCGAACCAGCGCCCGTCCTGGACGGCCTTGACCGCCTGGCGGGAGCCGCCGTTGCCGATGAGCAGCACGCCCTTGCCCTTGACCACGCTCTCCGCGCCGGCGATGGCCTGGGAGCTGCCGATGACGACGTTGACGTCCGGCTGGGCCTGCAGCACGTCCTGCATGGCCTTGCGCCCGCCCTCCTGCGTGTAGCCGCCCTCCACCCGGGAGGCCAGCTCGACGCCGTCGGCCGCCTCCAGGGCCTTGACCGCAGCCTCGGTGCGGGCGTTGTCCAGGGGCAGCGACTTCATGCCCTCCAGGTACGCGACCTTGCAGGGGTTGAGGTTCTTGCTGCGGCACGCCTCGACGCCGAGCTCGCCGAGCTTCTTGCCGTTGTCGGCGGGCACGTCCACGAGCGTGATCACGCCGGGGACCTGCGAGTCGGCCGTGTCGTACGCGGTCCCGACCGGCGTGAACTCGGCCACCACCGTGATCCCGGCCGCGACGGCCTGCCGGAGCGCCGGCACCACGGAAGCGCCGTCGTTGGCCTGCACGATGAACACGTCGAACCGCTTGCTGGTGACCGCGTCCTGGATCTGCTGGACCTGCGTCTGGGCGTCGAAGTTCGGGTCGAAGAACTCGGCCGTGGCGTTGTTGGCCTTGGCGTACTCCTCGATGCCGTTCCACGTGGCGACGGCGAAGGCGTTCGCACGGGCGAAGCCGAAGAAGGCGATCCGCTTCTGCGCGTCGGCGCCCTGGGCGGCCTGCGAGGCGGGCGCGCTGCTCGCCGTGCCGGTCTCCGACCCGGGCGCGACGCACGCGGTGCTGAACGCGAGGATCGCGGCGGCGGCGCCGACGGCCATCCCTGTCTTCCTGACCTGCCCGTATTTCCTGATGTGCATGGGCTTTCCCGTTTCTCGGTGCGCGGCTGGACGCTTGTGGAGAGCCCGTCGCCTTACCCCCGGGGCGTCGGCCTCCTCCGACGTGCTGGAAACTGTAGGAAGCCCTTCCCAGACCCCATGGGCGCGGCGCACATCCCGGCCCGGCGCCACTGTGCGGCGTGCCGCGCACCGAGGGAGGGGCCGCCGCGGGCCCGTCCCGCGGGCCCTTGGCCCCCCTCGGATCCGTGACGACCGCGGGAGGCCGTTAAGGTGAACAATCCCGCGCGCGCGGGATGTCGTGCTGATGGAGTCACGAAACGGATGGTCGGTTCATGGGTGACAAGCCGGAACGTCGGGTGGCGGTCTTCGGTGCCGGGTACATCGGGCTGGTGACCGGCGCCTGCTTCGCCGAGCTCGGGCACCGGGTGGTGGTCAGGGACATCGATCCCGAGAAGGTGAGGCTGCTGCGGGCCGGCGACGTGCCGATCTACGAGCCGGGGCTCGGCGACCTGATCGCGCGCAACAAGGAGCGGCTGTCGTTCACCCTGGACCTCGCCGAGGCGCTGGACGGCGCCGAGGTCGCGTACGTGTGCGTGGACACCCCGCCCTCGGCCTCCGGCGACGCGGACCTGTCGCGCGTGTGGTCGGTGGTGCGCTCCCTGGAGGGCGCGAAGGACCTGAAAGCGGTCGTGGTGAAGTCGACCGTGCCGGTCGGCACCGGCTCGCGCGTACGCGCCGTGCTCGACGAGAGCGGCCTCGCGCACGTCGGCTACGCCTCCAACCCCGAGTTCACCGCCGAGGGCACGGCCGTCCACGACTTCCTGCACCCCGACCGCGTGGTCGTCGGCGCCTCCGACGAGTCGGTCGCGCGGCTCGTCGCCGACCTGCACGCAGGCGTGGACGGGCCGGTCGTGACGATGGACGTGCGCTCGGCCGAGATGGTGAAGCTGGCCTCCAACGCCCTGCTCGCCACCAAGATCAGCTTCATCAACGAGATCGCCACGCTCTGCGAGAAGACCGGCGCGGACGTCACGGAGGTCGCCCAGGCCGTCGGCCTCGACCACCGGCTCGGCCCCCACTTCCTGCGGGCCGGCATCGGCTGGGGCGGCTCCTGCTTCCCCAAGGACTCCGAGGCGCTGCGCCAGCTCGCCAGCAACACCGGCTACCACCTGCAGCTGCTGTCGGCCGTCATCGAGGTCAACAACCTGCAGAAGCGGCGGGCCATCCAGCAGCTCAACGACGCGCTGGGCACGCTGGCCGGGGCGCGGGTGGCGCTGCTCGGGCTGACGTTCAAGCCGGGCACCGACGACATGCGCGAGGCGCCGAGCACCGTGCTCGCCTCGCGGCTGCTCGCCGAAGGGGCCGAGGTGCGCTGCTGGGACCCGATGGCCCGGCCGGGCGCGGCCGAGCCGTGGGCGTCCACGACCCGCCACCCGACGCCGGAGCTGGCCATGGAAGGGGCCGACGCCGCGATCGTGGTCACCGAGTGGCCGCAGCTCCAGGACGTCGACTGGGCGGCGGTCGCCGGGTCGATGCGGCGCCCGGTCCTCTACGACGGGCGCAACCTGCTCGACCCGGCCGCGATGCGGGCGCTCGGGTTCACGTACATGGGGGTCGGCCGGCCGTGACGGCGCCGTCGAACTTCGACGGTTGTCCTACCATGACGTCATGGAAGACGTCTTGGCAGACGAGCGCATCCCGCCGCACCCCGACCCCCGGGAGGTCACGCTCCAGCAGGTCCTCGAAGCCCTCGTGGACCCGGTGCGGCGCGGCATCGTCACGCGGCTCCGCGACTCCGCCGCCGCCATCAAGTGCGGCGACTTCGACCTGCCGGTGAGCAAGTCGACGGCCACGCACCACTTCCGCGTCCTGCGCGAGGCCGGCCTCATCCGCCAGCACTACGCGGGCACCGCGCGGCTCAACACCCTGCGCCGCGACGAGCTGGACGCCGTCTTCCCCGGCCTGCTCGACGCCATTATGGACGCGGAGCGCGCCCGGGTCTGACGCGCCGGCGCGTTCAGCAGGCGGCCGCGCGGGACTCCAGCAGGGCGCGCTCGCGGCCGTTGCGGGTCAGCGCCGCCGCCCGCTCGAACTCGGCCCGCGCCTCCTCGCGGCGGCCCAGCTTGAACAGCAGGTCGCCGCGGACGCTCGGCAGCAGGTGATAGCCCTTCAGCGCGGGCTCGCCGGCGATCTGGTCGAGCAGGCCGAGACCCACCTCGGGGCCGTACGCCATCGACAGCGCCACCGCCCGGTTCAGCTCGACCACGGGGGAGCGCAGCAGCTTGGCCAGCTCCTCGTAGAGCGCGGCGATGCGTGCCCAGTCGGTGTCGCCGGCGACGACGGCGCGGGCGTGGCAGGCGGCGATGGCGGCCTGCAGCGCGTACGGGCCGGGAGCGCCGCCGGCCAGGCTCTCGGCCCGGCGCAGCGCCTCCAGGCCGCGGCCGACGAGCAGGCGGTCCCAGCGGGTGCGGTCCTGCTCCAGCAGCAGGACCGGCTCGCCCGACGGGCCCACGCGGGCCGCCGAGCGGGACGCGTGCAGCTCCATGAGCGCCACCAGGCCGTGCACCTCGGGCTCGCCCGGCATCAGCCCGGCCAGGACGCGGCCGAGACGCAGGGCGTCCTCGCACAGCGCGGGCCGCAGCCAGTCGTCGCCCGCCGTGGCCGAGTAGCCCTCGTTGAAGATCAGGTAGATGACCTCCAGGACGGCCGCGAGCCGCCCGGCCAGCTCGCCGCCCCCGGGCACCTCGAACGGCACGCGCTTGTCGGCCAGGGCGCGCTTGGCGCGGACGATGCGCTGCGCCACCGTCGGCTCGGGGACCAGGAACGCGCGGGCGATCTCCTCGGTGGTCAGGCCGCCGAGCACGCGCAGGGTCAGCGCCACCCGCGACTCCATCGACAGCGCCGGGTGGCAGGCCGTGAACACCAGGCGCAGCAGGTCGTCCTCGATCTCGTCCGGCTCGGGCCGCTCCTCCTCGCCCGCGCCGCTCTCCAGCCGGTGGCCGAGCTCGGCGAGGTTGTGGCGCAGCCGTTCGTTCCTGCGGATCAGGTCGATCGCGCGGCGCCTGGCGACCGTCACGAGCCAGGCGCCCGGGTTGTCCGGCACCCCGGACCCGGGCCACTGCTCAAGCGCGGCGACCAGCGCGTCCTGCGCCAGCTCCTCGGCCAAGCCGACGTCGCGGACGAGCCCGGCGAGCCCGGCGATGAGCCGGGCGGCCTCGATCCGCCACACCGCCTCCACGGTGCGGTGCGGATCGGCACCGGCGCCGCGGTGCGCGCCGGTGCCCCCGCCAGCGTCCGCGCCAAGGTCCGCGCCAGCGTCCGCGCCAAGGTCCGCGCCGGGGTCCGCGCCAAGGTCCGCGCCGTGGTCCGCGCCAAGGTCCGCGCCGGGGTCCGTCGTCATCCGCCCATCCCACCAGCGCCCCCGCCGCCCTCGCAACCCGCGGCGGGGCGCGCGGGGGGTCAGGCGTCGGGGACGTCGCCGCGCAGGCGTACGTGCAGGGCCCGCTCGCGCTCCTCCTCCGGCAGCGACTCGTCGAGCACGTCGGAGGCGTCGAAGACGCGCCACACGTCGAGCCCGACGCCGTCGTGGCCGGGCGGCACCGGCACCCGCAGCGCCCACTCGATCGCCTCCTCCCGCGACTTCACCTGGATCAGCCAGAACCCGGCGATCAGCTCCTTGGACTCGGCGAACGGCCCGTCGATCACGCTCGCCCGCCCCCCGCTGTAGGCGATCTGCGCCCCCTTGGAGCTGGGCAGCAGCCCCTCGGCGGCCAGCAGCACCCCGGCCTTGGCCAGCGCCTCGTTGTAGGCGTGCATGGCGTCCACGAGCTCCTGAGGAGGCAGCTCCCCGGCCTCGGTCGCGGCGTTGCCCTTGCCCACGATCATGAACTTCACGGTCTGCTCCTCTTTCACGCGTACGGTCCGTCGCCGGTGCGTCGAACGGCGGGAGGCCGGATCGACAGGCGGCCACCGATTGTCGTACACCCGGAGGCCACCCGCTCAGTCGATCTGCATGACGACGGCCTTCGGCTCGGTGAAGAACTCGCGGCTGAACGTGCCGCCCTCGCGCCCCACGCCCGAGTCGCCCGCCCCGCCGAACGGCGCCCGCAGGTCGCGGATGAAGAAGCAGTTGACCCAGACCGTGCCCGCCCGCAGCCGGGCCGAGACGCGGTGCGCCCGCGACAGGCTCTCGGTGAACAGCATGGCGTTGAGCCCGTAGCGGGTGCCGTTCATGAGCGCCACGACCTCGTCCTCGGTGTCGAACGGCGTCACCGTCACCACCGGGCCGAAGATCTCCTCCCGCTGGTGGCGGGCGGTGGCGGGCAGGCCGGTGACGATCGTCGGCCGGACGAACCAGCCGTCGCCGAGCCCGCCCGCGTGCACGGTGCCGCCCTCGGCGGCGACGGTCTCGACGTAGCCGCGCACCTTGCGGTAGTGCGTCTCGGAGGCCAGCGGCCCGAGCTCGGTGTCCTCCAGCTTGGGGTCGCCGAGCCGCATCGCCCCGGCGGCGGCGGTGAAGCGGGCCAGGAACTCCTCGAACACCGGGCGCTGCACGTACAGGCGGGAGCCGGCCAGGCAGACCTGCCCGGCGTTGGTGAAGATCGCGCGCAGCGACCAGCTCACCGCGTTGTCCAGGTCGGCGTCGGCGAAGACGGCGTTGCCGCCCTTGCCGCCGAGCTCCAGGCTGACCGGGACGAGGTTGCGGGCGGCGGCGGCCGAGATGACGCGGCCGGTCGCCGACTCGCCGGTGAACGTGATGCGGTCCACGCCGGGATGCTCGGTGAGCGCCTGGCCGGCCGAGTCCGGGCCGTACCCGTGCACGACGTTGAGCACGCCGGGCGGCAGGCCCGCCTCCAGCGCGAGCCGGGCGAGGATGGTCGCCGAGGCGGGCGTGTCCTCGGCGGGCTTGAGCACGACCGTGTTGCCCCAGGCCAGCGCGGGCGCGATCTTCCAGGTCTCCAGCATGAGCGGGAAGTTCCACGGCGCGACGGCGGCGGCCACGCCGACCGGCTCGTAGCGGGTGTAGGCGTGGTGGCCGGAGTCCATCGGCAGGGCCTCGGCCGGGGTGAGGCGGGCGTGGTCGGCGAAGAAGCGGAAGTTGTCGGCGGCGCGGGGCACGTCGTTGCCGCGGCTCTGGCTGATCGGCTTGCCCATGTCGCGGGTGTCGGCCAGGCCGAGCCGGTCGGCGTGGGCCAGGATGAGGTCCGCCAGGCGGTGCAGCAGCCGCCCGCGCTCGGCGTGGCCCATGCGTGGCCAGGGCCCCTCGTCGAAGGCGCGCCGCGCCGCCGCGACGGCCAGGTCCACCTCGGCGGGGCCGCCGAGCGCGACCTCGGCCCACGGCCCGCGGGTGTAGGGATCGACGCTGGCGAAGGTCTCGCCGCCCGCCGAGGCGACCTCGGCGCCGTCGATCACGTGCCCGAAGAACTCCACGTCAACCGCCCTTGCTGATCTCGTCGCGTTCGGCGAGCGTCTGGTCGCCGGCCGCCCAGTGCGTACGCGGCACCTCCCTGACGATCACCCTGATGCTCTGGGCCGGCGAGCCGATCGCCCGCTCCACGGCGGCGTGCAGCTCGTGGATGAGCGCCCGGATCGCGGCCGGATCACGCCCTTCGGACAGGGACACCTCGACCAGCGGCATGTCAGCCCTCGCTTCCCGTGACGGGCCGCCCCGGCAGGGGACGGCGGATCTGCGGCTGGGTGTGGACGCGCCGCGTGGGGCCCTGCCACATGTCGATCGAGCCCGGCTCGGCGGGGTCGAAGTAGCGGGGACGCCAGGCGTCCTCGTCGGTGATGAGGCGCACGCCCCACGAGTACTCGTACGTGATGCCCTCGGGGCCCTTGAAGTAGACGAACACGGCCGTGGACTGGGGGTGGCGGCCGGGGCCCATCTCGATCTCGACGCCGTTCGCCTCCAGGAAGTGCCAGTTGCGCATGACGTCGTCGAGCGAGTCCACCTGGAAGTTGATGTGGCAGAGCCCCGGCCGGCTGCCCTGGAAGACGGCGAGCTTGTGGTGGACCTGGTCGATGCGCATGAGGCAGGCCCAGTCGCCGATCCAGTCGGAGACGCGGGCGTTGAACAGGCCGTTCCAGAAGCGGTACGCCTCGCGCACGTCGGGCGCGTCCAGGCACAGGTGGCCGAACTCGGTGATGCCGGCCTCGCGGCCGTGCCGTACGGGGGCGGTGAGCGTCACCTGGTCGATGACGAGGTCGACCCGGTTGCCGAAGGGGTCGTCGAAGGAGAGGAAGTCGCGGACCCGGCGCGAGCGGGCCTCCTCGGCGCCGCCCCGCGCGACGGCGACGCCCGCCTTCTCCAGCTCGGTCTCGGCGGCGGCCAGCGCGTCCTCGTCGCGGACGGTGAAGCCGGAGCTGATGACGCCGGACTCGCCCTCGACCAGGGCGAGGCAGTGGTGGCGCTGGTCGGCGCGCAGGTAGGCGACGCCGTTCTCCTGGGCGGTGAGCTCCATGCCGACGACGTCGACCGCGAAGCGCACGGCGGTGTCCAGGTCGGCGGCGCCGGAGCGGACGTAGGCGATGTCCGTCAACTCGATCATGACGACTCCCGGAGGTGGGACCAGATGCGGGCGAGGAGTTCGGGCGCGGCGGACCGCCACGCCCGCTGTTCGGCGGGGGTGAGGGGGACGGGGGTTCCGGCCGCGGCGGCGGTGGCGTTCATGCGGGCGCTGGCCTCCAGCACCCACATGAGGGCGACGGCCTCGCCGGCGCTCGCGCCGGCGGTGACCGCGCCGTTGCCCCGCATGACCAGGGCGGGGGAGTCGCCGAGCCGGTCGGCGAGCGCCCGGCCGCGGGCCCGGTCGCGGACGAGCACGGCGTCGTCGAGCACGGGCACCTCGGGCCCGAGGAAGGCGCCCTGCCCGTGTAGCGGCCGGATGGGCACCCCGGCGGCGGCGAGCGCGGTGGCGGCAGGCGGCTGTGCCCGGCAGATCGCGCCGGTGCCGGGGCGGGCGCGGGCGATCTCGACGTGGATCCACGCCTCGCGCGGCGCTCCGCCGGGCAGTTCGGCGGCGTCGAGAGGGAGCTCGGCGTACGGGGACGCGGCCGTGAGGGTGCCCAGGGGCACGGGTGGAGTCATCAGCAGCCGGTCGGCGCCGGTCCGGACCGAGACGTGCCCGAACGCGGTCACCAGCCCCGCCGCCGCCAGTGCCCGCCCGGCCAGGGCCAGCTCGGTCCGTAAGTGCTCTTCCGGTAAGGGTCCGGCTTCAGCCGTGCGCACCGCCGCCCGCCTCCTCGCGAGATCGTTCCCGAAGACAGGGAGGACAATACATGTATCTCCATACCTGTTCTAGAGGAACGGATCATGCTCTCCCTATGCTGGAGGGCATGTCGCTTCAGCACGCGCTGCTCGGCGTCCTGGAGGCGCGCCCCATGAACGGGTACGAGCTGACCCGCTTCTTCGAGGCCGCCCCGCGCTGGGTGTGGTCGGCGCCGCAGAGCCAGATCTATCCCACGCTGCGCCAGATGGAGCAGGCCGGCCTCATCGAGGGCCAGAAGGAGATCCGGGGCACCAGGCTGAGCAGGACCGTCTACTCCATCACCGGACGCGGCCTGGCGGAGCTGCGCGCCTGGCTCGGCGCCTCCCACACCCCGCCGCCGGCGCGGGACGCGTTCTTCCTGCAGGCGCTGTTCTTCGACATGATCGAGCCGGACCGGGCCGCGTCGGTGCTCAAGGCGTTCATCGCCGAGCAGGAGCAGCTCGCCGCCGAGTGGCGGGCGCACAGGGAGGCGCTGCTGGCCAAGGACACCCCCCTGCTCAAGGAGCGGCTGAAGAACCGCCCGGCGGCCGAGCACGACCGCATCGCCGCGCTGAAGGCGCACGTCTTCGCGGGGCAGATCGCGGTCGCGACGGCCCGCGCCGAGTGGGCCCGCGAGAGCCTGCGGCTGCTGGAGGAGCCCACGCCCTGACGCGGGCGGGGCCGCACACGCGACGAGCGCGCGTCCCCGGGCGATGGGGACGCGCGCTCGTACGTGGGTGAGGTCAGGAGGCGTACTCGGGGTAGCCGTAGCCGACGACCTGCCACTTCGGCCGGACGCGCTCCTCCACCTTGCCGTTGCCGGTGTTGCCCTCGATGGTGGAGATGGTGCCGTCCTGGTTGTCCTTCTCGACGAACCCGACGTGGTTGATGGCGTCGAGGTCCTTGCTGCCGCTCCAGGAGAAGAAGACCACCGCGCCGGGCTTGGCGACGGTGCCGAAGCGGTCGTTGTTCTTGAACCACCTGGCGTGGGCGACGGTCCAGGCGTCCCAGCCGATCTGCGGGCGGGCGCCGGTCTTCTCGCCGACCCAGGAGACGAACATCGCGCACCAGGGGGCGTTGAGGTAGCCGGCGGGGGTGCCGCCGTCGCGGGCGATGGTCTCGGCGGCCCGCTTCGAGTCGGCGTACCAGCGCTGGTACGGGGTGCCGCCGCCGGCGGCGTTCTCGCTGGTGCCCACCTGGGAGCGGGCCATGGACAGCACCTGGTCGGCGGTGACCTGGATCTTGTTCTCGTCGGCGCGGGAGCGCTGGGCGGCGTGGTCGACCGGGTTCTTGGTGCTCTTGACAGTGCTCTTGACGGTGCTGCTGTGCTGTCCTGCGGCCGAGGCGGTCTCGGCGTTCGCGGCCTGCGGGCCGAGCGCGGCGGCGGCCACGGCCGTGCCGAGGACGGCGTAGGCGATCTTCATCTTTCGGGCAGCGGTGAAGCCGTGCTTGGCCATCGAGGGGGTTACTCCTTGCTTCCATGCCGCTTACCGGGTTAGCTGACGGGTTCGGACGTGGAAGCTGCCCTACGGCACGTGGTGCCGATTCACCCCAAAGGACGTGGGTCCCCGGTTCCGCGCGTGGCGGATTCAGCGGTCACAGGACGATCCTGTGATGTTCTTTCACTTGCGATGGTCAGACATACTCCGACAAAACGGACGTATGCCCTGAGATGCCCCATAAGGTAATACACATGGCAAGGAGATGACAAATCCCTAAAGGGCTGGTCAGGACAGTTGTTGCCGGGCGTCGGCCAGCAGCCCCATCATGGCAAGGGATTCGTCAAGCGGCATGATCGCCGATTCGGTCCGTCCCTCGGCCACCGCGGCACGCACCTCGCGCACCTCACCCGCGTAGCCGTTGTCGGCCGGATCGAGCAGATGCTCCTCGGGCTCCATGCCGGGCGCGGACAGCACGATCCGCTCCGGCGCCCAGAACGCCGCCGGGATGTCCGCCCGCATGCCCGTGCCGACCACGTGGGCGGAGTTGGGGTAGTGCGCGAGCAACGAGGTCGCCACCACGGCGTGCCGCCCCCCGGAGTACGTCAGCAGCCCCGCCGCCTCGGCGTCCACGCCGTTGGGCGCGAGCGCCCCGGTGACGCGCAGGCTCTCGGGCATGCCGAGCAGCAGCTGCGCCAGCCCGAACGGGTAGATGCCGAGGTCGAGCAGCGCGCCGCCGCCCAGCTCGGGAGCCCACAGCCGGTGCGCCTCATCATAGGGATGGGCGAAGCCGAAGGACGCCTGCACCGAGCGGATCTCCCCGAAGCGCTCGTCGGTGGCGATCATGCGGATCAGCGGGTTGAACCGCATCCACATGGCCTCCATGAGGAAGACGCCCGCCTCGCGCGCCAGGCGCACCATCGTCTCGGCGTCCGCCACGCTGGCCGCGAGCGGCTTCTCGCACAGCACGGCCTTGCCGTTCGCGATGGCGGCCGCGGCCACCGGGAGGTGCTGGGCGTGGGGCGTGGCGACGTAGATCGCGTCCACGGCCGGGTCGGCGCACAACTGCTCGTAGGAGCCGTACGCCGACTCCGCGCCGAGCGTCGCGGCCATCGCCCGCGCCCTGCCGAGGTCGCGGGAGCCGACGGCGGCCACCCGCATGCCCGGCTCGGCCGCGATGGCCGTCCCCACGGTCTGGGCGATGCCGCCGGTCGCCGCTATGCCCCACGCAAAATCTCGCACAAGGCGAGATCGTAGAGGGTTCAGGTGGCGTTGAAGGTGTCGGGGTCGGGCCCGAGGCGCTTGCCCTGGTTGAGGGCTCCGATGGCGGCCATGTCCTCGGTGTCGAGGATGAAGCCGAACACGTCGATGTTCTCCTTGATGCGCGCCGGGGTGACCGACTTCGGGATCACCACGTTGCCGAGCTGCAGGTGCCAGCGGAGCACGATCTGGGCGGGCGTCCTGCCGTACTTGCCCGACAGCACCGCGAGCGCCGGATCGTCCAGCAGGCCCCTGCCCTGGCCGAGCGGGCTCCACGCCTCGGTGAGGATGCCGTTGGCCTCGTGGAACTCGCGCAACTCGCGCTGCTGCAGGTAGGGATGGAGCTCGATCTGGTTGATGGACGGCGTGATGCCCGTCTCCTCCATCAGCCGGGTGAGCGTGGGGACGGTGAAGTTGGACACCCCGATCGCCCTGGCCCGGCCGTCCCGGTAGATCTTCTCCAGGGCCTTCCACGCCTGGACGTACTTGTCCTGCCGCGGCACCGGCCAGTGGATGAGGAAGAGGTCGACGTAATCGAGGCCCAGCCGGGCCAGGCTCTCGTCGAAGGCCTGCTCGGCGCGGCCGTGGTCGCCGTTCCACAGCTTGGTCGTGATGAACACCTTCTCGCGCGGCAGCCCGCAGGCGCGCACGGCCTGGCCCACGCCCTCCTCGTTGCCGTAGGCGGCGGCCGTGTCGATGTGCCGGTAGCCGGCCTCCAGCGCGGTGCGCACGGCCTGCTCGGCCTCGTCGCCGGGGACCTGCCAGACGCCGAACCCCAGCTGCGGGATCTGCACGCCGTCGGTGTTGAGCATGAGCGAGTTCATGGTGTCCATTGTTCACGTCGCGTTCCTGGCGGCTTAAGGCGGCAGGGGTAACTTAACGGCGTCATGGACGGGCCATCACCCTGCTGGGAGGCCCATCGGCCGGGAGGGGCAGGAGTGGTCGGACAGGCGTCGGCCTGGGTGGAGTCGCCGCTCCAGATGCTGTGCGCCGTCGAGGCCCACCACGCGGGGCTCCTCGGGCCCGTGACCACGGTCGTGCCGCGCGCGGGGCTGCGCGCGCTGAAGGCCACCCGCGCGGAGCTGCGCTCCCTCGGCGCGCCCGACGGGCTGGTGCTGGCCGATCCGCGCGAGCGCATGCCGCGCCGGGTCCTCGCGGTCGGCGACGCCTTCTCCGGCAGGGTGCAGGTGCGCTGGCTGGCGTCGTGGCCCGGCCGGGTCGTCATCGTGGACGACGGCCTCGCCACGCTGCGCCTGCTGGAGCTGCTGGCGGCCGGGCCGTCGCGCCCCCTGCTGCGCGCCCGCGCCGAGCCGTCCGCGCCGCGTACCGCACTCGGCCTGGCCGCCGCGCTGCGGCTGCGCCTCAGCCGGGTGTCGGTCTTCACCGCGCTCGACGTGGACGACAAGCTCGCCGAGGCCGTCCGCGCCGCCGGCGTCGAGCTGGTCCGGCACGACTTCGCCTGGCTGCGCGCCCAGCCGCCGAGCCCGTACGGCCCCGACGAGCACACGGTCGTGCTCGGCACCTCGCTCGTCCGCAACGGCCTGGTGCACCGCGGCCGCTACCTGCGCTGGCTGACCGACCTGGCGGCCCGCGAGCCGCTCGCCTACTACCCGCACCGCCGCGAGGACCCGGTGGACGTGGCGCTCATCGCGGAGCTGCCCGGCGTCACCGTGCACGACGCCGGCGCGCCCGCCGAGCTGACCCTGCGCGGCCTGCGCCCGGACCAGCGGGTGCTCAGCCTCCCCTCGACCGCCGTCACCTCGCTGCGGGTCCTGCTCGGCCCGCGCGGCGTCGCCGTCGAGCCCGTGGACGTGCCTGACGACTGGTGGACCAGCAGGGCGGCGCCCGCCCTGCGCTCGCATCTGACAGGAGTGCCTGGTTGAACGTGTTGGCGGTGGCCGACTCCGACTCGTACCTGAAGTGGGCGGCCTGCCTGCTCGACGACCTGCCCGAGGGCTCGTCCGCGGACCTGGTGGTGGTCCGTACGCCGATCGCGCCCTCGCCCGAGCAGATCGCCGCCGCGGTGAGCGGGCGCGGGCGGCCGGCGCCGCCGGTGCTGTCGGCCCGGTCGGTGCGCCGGCTCGCCGAGCGCACCCGGCCCGACGTGATCCTCGTGGCCTGTACGGGGCCGGTGGTGGACGTGCTCGTGTCCGGCGTGCTGGACGGGCTGCGGCCCCGGCCGGTGTTCGTCAGCGGGCTGCCGGGCATCTCGGTGCCGGCGACGGAGAAGGCGTGGATCTACCGCAGCGGCTGCGACCTGTTCGTGGTGCACAGCGAGCGGGAGGTGGCCGAGTTCGGCGAGATCGCCGGGCGGCTCGGCGGGGGAGGGGCGGTCGGGCTGGCCCGGCTGCCGTTCCTGCGCGCGGGCGCGGCCCCGGCGGGCGGCGACCGGGTGGTCTTCGCCACCCAGGCCAAGGTGCCGCGCGGGCGCGAGCAGCGCGAACAGATTCTGAGCGCCCTGGCCGAGCTGGCCCGGCGCCGGCCGGACCTGGACGTCGTGGTCAAGCTGCGGGCCCTGGAGGACGAACGGCAGACGCACCGCGAACGCCACCACTACCAGCGGCTCTGGCGCGAGATGGGCGAGCCGGGGCGGCTGCGCTTCGCCGCCGGGCCGATGCACGAGCAGCTCGCGAACGCGGCCGGGTTCGTCACCGTCAGCTCGACGGCGGCGCTGGAGGCGATCGCGCTGGGCGTGCCGTCGCTGGTGCTGACCGACTTCGGCGTCAGCGCCGAAATGATCAACGTGGTGTTCGAGGGCAGCGGCCTGCTCGGCACGCTCGACGACCTGGCCGCGGGCGCCTTCCGCGCGGCCTCGCCCGCCTGGTGCGCGGCCAACTACTTCCACCCCGCCGAACGGGACGACTGGACCCGGCTGCTGGCCGGCCTCGTGTCCGCCGGACCGAGCGGGCCCGCCACGTCCCTGCTGGACGGCCCCGAGCACGCGGCGGCGCGGCGGCGGGCCCGGCTGCGGGTGGAGGTCCACCCGTCGATGCTGCGGGCCGGATACAAGGCGAGGAAACGAGTGCGCCGCTACCTGACAGCCCTCGGCTGAGCGGCCGGAGAGGGCCGGGCGCTCAGCCGAGCGTCCGAAGGCGGGGCCGGGCGTTCAGGCGAGTGGGCGGAGGCGGCGCCGCAGGCGTTCCAGTGCCTTCGGGCGGGACGACGCCGGCCGGTCCAGGAGGCCCAGCACCTCCAGCCGCCTGCGCTTGAAGTAGCGGGCGTCGAAGTCGATCCGCGCCGGACGCAACCCCGGATACGCCTCGGCCTGCATGCAGTAGCCGACCGCGCGCACCAGCCCGGCCAGGTCCACCGGCGGCGGCTCCTCGATGCCGCCGTCCGCCGTCAGCCGGGGCAGCAGCGCGTCCACGACGGTGAGCGGGACCCGGTTGCTGTTCTCGTAGGGCGTCAGGCGCTCCAGCACCAGCTCCGTCCCGTACGAGGCGACCGGCAGCCCGAAGTAGCGCCGCGCGGTCATCAGCCCGGTCGAGAAGCAGCCCACGACCAGCTCGGGCCGCAGCGCCGCGAAGCACACCTCGGCGGGCACGTTCTCCCCGGGCACCGACAGCCGCACCCCGAGCCGCCCGGCCGTCTCACGCAGGAGCCGGGCGTGCCGCCGCCCGGCCGCCGGATGCGGCTTGAACACCACGTGGTCGTGGCCGCGGGCGGCCAGCGCCGCCAGCATCCCCTCGTGCAGCCCGGCCTCCTCCTCGGCGCTCAGCAACTCCAGCGCCGACAGGTACTGGCCGAGGACGACCGGCGCGCCCTGTGGCAGGGCGGGGGCCGCGGCCCCGGGCGCCCCTGCCACCTCCGCGACGACCGCGAGGAAACGCTCGCCCGGCAGCGTCTCGGCCGGCACGCCGTACTCGCTGAGCAGCAGCGGCGTCAGCCCCGGCACCAGGTCCAGGTGGAGCAGCCGGGTGACGCGGCGGTGGATCTCGGCGGGGAGCGGGTCGCGCGTGGGGCCGTAGCTCATGAGCCCGTCGGCGTAGACGGTGATCGGGCAGTCGCGCACCAGCCCGCCGATCGTCCGGGCGGGCGGCACCGCGATCGACTCCAGCACCAGCTCCTCGACGTCGTCCAGGCCCCAGTGGGAGCGGATCAGCCGCTCGGTCATCGGCACCTCGATCACCCGCGCCCGCCAGTCGGACGGATGCAGCGGCGCGATCAGCTCGTTCCACGAGCGCACCTCGTCGAAGCGCCCGCGCAGCGCCGCGAAGCCGGGTGTCTCCTCCAGCGGCGTCGCCACCTCGGGGACGGCCGCGTTGTTCGACACGATCAGCAGCCGCCGGCCGTCGCCGAAACGGCCGTCGTCGATCGCGGCGGCCAGCGTCATCGCCCCGAACAGGGTCGAGGCGTAGAAGACCTTCATGGGGCGCTCCGGATCCTGGCGTACGGGTCGGGGGGCAGTCCGGGCAGCAGGGCGCGCAGCAGCGCCCCCCGCTCGGCGGGCATCCGCGTCACGGCCTCGGCCACCAGCTCGCGCGGCAGCGAGGACACCATCAGCACGCCCCGCTCCTCGAAGCGGGCGCGCAGCGGCGGCGCGAACCGCTCGCCGAGCTCCAGATGGTGGGCGAACAGGGCGCAGAAGGTCCGTACGGCCTTCGGCAGGAACTCCGGCTCCAGGTCCTTGAGCACCAGCTCGAAGGCGTCGAAGAAGTGCAGTTGCCGCTCGTCGCCGATCTGGGTGAGCGAGCCGGCGACCTGGCGGCGGTAGAACACCCCGGCCAGCGACACCACGGCGAACGTGGCCGCCTCCCGGTGCAGCCGCCAGATCCACGGCCGGTCCTCGGCCGTGTGCAGCGAGCCGGGGAAACGCAGCAGGTCGCCCAGCGAGCGCCGGTAGATCCCGGCCCAGGCGTAGGGGTAGTCCACCATCGTGCGCGTGTCCGCGGGCAGGATCGCCTCGCGGGGGTCGAGCACCACGCCCCTCCGCGCCAGGGGGGCGCGGTGCACGACCCGTTTGCGGCCCTCGACCTGCACGTGGTCGACGCGCACGAAATCGCAGCCGAGCCCGTCGGCCGCCTCGACCAGCCGGGCCAGGTAGCCGGGCGCGAGCCAGTCGTCGCCGTCCAGGTACGTCACGTACCGGCCGGACGCGGCGGCGAGACCGGCGTTGCGCGCGTCGGCCAGCCCGGCCGGCACGTCATGACGGATGACGGCCAGGCCGGGCAGCTCGCCGCGGAAGTCCTCGACGATGTCCGGGGTGGCGTCCACGGAGCCGTCGTCGACGACGATGAACTCGAAGTCGCGCCGGGCGTTGCGGGCCAGCGCGGTGAGCGCGTCGGCGATGTAGCGCTCACCGTCGCGGATCGGCACGACGACCGAGAGAGTGATCAACGGGGGGTCTCTCCAGGAACGAGGGGCAGGGGGTCAGGCGGTGACCCGGCGCAGGCGGGCCTTGGGGGCCTCCTCGCCGGGGAAGACGCGCTTGACGCCGTCGCCCATGGCCTGCTCGATGATCCGGATGTCGCGCACCAGGTGCTCCAGGCCGGCGGGCTCCAGCGAGGCCGCATGGTCGGAGCCCCACATGGTGCGGTCGAGCGTGATGTGCCGCTCCACGCACACCGCGCCGAGCGTCACGGCCGCCAGCGAGATCTGCAGCCCGCGCTCGTGGCCGGAGTAGCCGACCGGCACGCCGTAGCGCTCCTTCAGCGTGGTGATCGTGCGCAGGTTCGCCTCCTCCGGAGGCAGCGGGTACGTCGAGGTCGCGTGCATCATGATCAGCCGGTCGGTGCCGAGGATCTCCACCGCCGCGTCGATCTCCGACAGCGTGGACATGCCGGTGGACAGGATGACCGGCTTGCCGGTGGCGGCGAGGGCGCGCAGGAGCTGGTGGTCGGCCACGCCCGCCGAGGCCACCTTGTGCACCAGGACGTCCATCTCCTCCAGGAACTCGACGGAGGGCACGTCCCACGGCGAGGCGAACCAGTGCAGGCCGCGCTCGGCGCAGTGCTTGGCGATCTCGGCGTACTCGTCGCGGCCGAACTCGGTGCGCTCCTTGTACTCCAGGTACGTCATCTCGCCCCACGGCGTCTGCCGGATCTGCCCCTTCTGCTCCTCCGGCACGCAGATCGCGGGGGTGCGCTTCTGGAACTTGACCGCCTGGCAGCCCGCGTCGGCGGCCACGTCGATGAGCCGGCGGGCGATGTCGAGGTCGCCGTTGTGGTTGATGCCGATCTCGCCGATGACGTAGACGGGCTCGCCGTCGCCCACCAGCGTGTCGCCGATCGCGACCGGGCCGAAGCGGGGGCGGGCCCGGCCCGCGGCGGCCGGCTGGGCCTGCGGCTCGGGGCGGGCGGCCACCACGCGGTCGCACAGCTCGCGCACCGCGCCCGAGCCGCCATTGCGGGTGAGCACGACGCGGGCCGCGGCGCGCACCCGCGGGTGGGCGTCGGGGGTGGCGACCGGCCAGCCGACCTCGGCCATCGGGCCCAGGTCGTTGACGTCGTTGCCGACGTAGGCCACCCGGGCCGGGTCGAGGCCCTCGATGTGCAGCCAGTCGCGCAGCACCGTGCGCTTGTCGGCCAGGCCCTGCAGCACGGGCACGCCGAGCTTGCGGGCGCGGGCGGCGACCACCGGATTGTGCTCGGTGGACATGATCAGCACCTTGACGCCGGAGCGGCGCAGCAGCGACACGCCCATCCCGTCGGAGCGGCTGACCAGCACCATCTCGCGACCCTCGGAGTCGACGTAGGCGCGGTCGTCGGTGTGCACGCCGTCGAAGTCGGTGATGACGGCGTCCACGTCGATGGGCTCCGGCCGGTCGATGAACGGCGCCAGCGCCCGGACCAGCTCCAGGTCGCCCGGCTCGTCCACCTCGATCGCGTGCTGCGGCGGGACCGGCTGGACCGCGGTGCGGCCGAAGAAGCGGTGGCCGTGCTCGCGGAAACCGGCGGTGCGCATGACGTAGAACGCGCCGTTCTCGCGGAACTGGGGCTCGCGGTCCTGCCGGCGCGGCCGGACGGCGGGGTCGTGGTTGACGCCCGCGCCCGCGGCGGTCCAGAGGAACTCGTGCGTCGGCAGGCCGGACACCACGGAGTCGGCCTCGCCGTCGAGGACCTTCCGCACGGCGGCCGACAGGTCCTCCGGGTCGATGAACGCGCTCGTGCACTGGACGAGCACGACGACCTCGGGGTCGGCGCCGAGCGCGTCGAGCGCGTGCAGCACCGCCGACTCGCTGGAGGCGGTCGCGCCGCTGAGCTCGGCGGGCCGCTCCACGATCAGTGCGCCCGCCTCGCGGGCGGTCGCGGCGATGCCGTCGTGGTCGGTGCTGACCACGACCTGGTCCACGAGCTCGGCGGCCAGGCAGGCCCGGACGGCCCGGGTCACCAGCGGCACGCCCCCGACCAGGGCGAGGTTCTTCAGGGGTACGCCCGCCGAACCTCCGCGGGCGGGAACTACGGCCAAGACTCGCAACGGATTCTCCTCAAAGCTTCTGATGGCATTGAGAAGCTAGAGGTCCGGGTTGAACGCCCGGCGTCACCGTCATTAACGCTCCATGGGGATCCGGTAGAGCAACTCTGGCCGGCCCACTCCGCCGTACTGCGGCATGCGGACCGCCGTACCCAGCTCGACCAGGTGTTCCAGGTAGCGGCGGGCGGTCACGCGGGACACCCCGATGGCGTCGGCCACCGCCTGCGCGGCCATGCCGCCCGGCCGCGCCCGCAGCTCGGCCGCGACCGCGTCCAGGGTGTCCCTGGACAGCCCCTTGGGCAGGTCGGAGCTGCCGCGCAGGGCGCCGAGCACGCGGTCCACGTCGCCCTGGCCGGCCGCGACCCCGGCCTCGTCCTTGAACCGGGCGTAGCGGGTGAGCTTCTCCTGCAGCGTGGCGTACGTGAACGGCTTGAGCAGGTACTGCGAGACGCCGAGCGACACCGCCGAGCGCACCATCGCCAGGTCGCGGGCCGAGGTGACGGCGATGACGTCGCACATCAGGCCGCCCGCCCTGATGGCCCGCACCACCTCCAGCCCGTGCAGGTCCGGCAGGTACAGGTCGAGCAGGACGAGGTCCACCGGGCGGCGGCGCAGGAAACGCAGCGCCTCGCCGCCGGAGCGGGCCACCCCGGCCACCGTGAAGCCGGGCACCCGCTCGACGTAGACGCGGTTGGCCTCGGCGGTGATCTCCTCGTCCTCGACGACGAGGACGGAGACGGCGGCGCCGGTCATCGGACGCGCTCCGGGATCGGCAGCCGGACGGTGAACGCGGACCCGCGCACCTCGATCTCCCCGCCGAGCCGCCGCACCGCCTGCCCGACCAGCGCCAGGCCGAGGCCGCGGCCGTCGCCCTTGGTGGTCCAGCCCCTGGCGAAGGCGGCCGGGCCGGTGAGCCCCGGGCCGTCGTCGGAGACCTGGATGACGGCCCGGCCGCCGTCGGAGCCGAGCCGCACCTCGACGCGGGTGCCGGCGTCGATGGCGTTGTCGATGAGGTTGCCCGCGATGGTGACCAGCGCACGCGGGTCCAGGCCCCAGTCGTCCAGCGGCTCGTCCTCGCCGCCCTCGTTCGTGATCACCAGCTCGACGCCGCGCTCGGCGGCCTCGGCGCTCTTGCCGAGCAGCAGCGCCGCGAGCACCGGCTCGCGGACCGCGCCCATCACCCGGTCGGTCAGCTCCTGCGCCGCGCGCAGCTCGGCGGTGCCGAGCGCGACGGCCTCCTCGGTACGGCCCAGCTCGACCAGCGTGATCACGGTGTGCAGCCGGTTCGCGGCCTCGTGCGCGGCCGAGCGCAGCGACTCGGCGAAGCCGCGCTCGGCGTCGAGCTGGCCGGTCAGCGCCTGCAGCTCGGTCGTGTCGCGTACGGTCACCACCCGGCCGAGCCGGCTCGCGGCGCTGTTGACCGCGAGGACCCGCTCGCCGACCAGGTGGACCCGCTCCTCGCCGGCGGCCGTCAGCTCGGTGAGGCCCAGCTCGTCCACGTGCCGGCCCTCGGCGCCGGCGGGCAGGCCGAGCAGCAGCCGGGCGGCGTCGTTGCACAGCGTCAGCCGGCCGTCGCCGCCGACCAGCAGCAGGCCCTCGCGCACGGCGTGCAGGACCGCGTCGTGGTGCTCGTGGATGCGGCCCAGCTCCACCGGGCCGAGCCCGTGCGTCTGGCGGCGCAGCCGGGCGGTCACCAGCCACGTGCCGGCCGCGCCCAGCCCGAGCGCGAGCGCCACGATGAAGCCGCCCCAGCCGAGCTGGCCGCGCAGCATGGCGCTGATCCTGTCCACCTTGATCCCCGCGCTGACCAGGGCCACCACCCGGCCGTCCGACAGGACGGGGGTGACGGCCCGCTCGGAGGGGCCGAGCGTGCCGGTGTAGGTCTCGGTGAACGTCTCGCCGCGCAGCGCCGGGCCGGTGTTGCCGAGGAAGCGCCGGCCGATCTCGGAGCGGTGGGGATGGCTGAGCCGGGTGCCGTCCGGCCGCATGATGGTGATGAAGTCGACCCCCGTGCTGAGCCGCACCCGCTCGGCGAACGGCTGCAGCCGCGCGCTCGGGTCGGGGTCGCTCAGGGCGTCGGCGACCTCGGGGGCGGCGGCCACGCTGACCGCCACGGCCGTGGCCCGGTGGCCGGCGTCGTCGGTGAGCAGCCGGTGGGCCTGCACCAGGGCGAGCACGGCGCAGCCCGTCGCGGTGACCGCGACTACGAGCAGTTGCAGGACCAGCATCTGGCCCGCCAGGCTCCAGCGACGCATGGTGAAGACACCTTTTTCCGGCATTAGTCGTGAACGTAACTTACTTAATGGTGACCTGGGTCACGTACGCCGCGCATAGTCGCACCACTGGAACGTCCGTCCGCAGTGGCTGGAGACAACCCCCCATGCGCGATCGCACACGCTATCTGTACCTGGCCGTCATCGCGGCGGTCCTGCTCGGGATCCTGGTCGGGTTCGTCTGGCCGGAGGCCGGTCAGGCGCTCAAACCCCTCGGCACCGGGTTCGTCGCCCTCATCAAGATGCTGATCGGGCCGATCATCTTCTGCACCATCGTGCTCGGCGTCGGCTCGGTGAGCCAGGCCGCCAAGGTCGGCAAGGTCGGCGGCCTCGCCCTCGGCTACTTCATCGTGATGTCCACGGTGGCCCTGCTCATCGGCCTGCTCGTGGGCAACGTCATCCACCCGGGCGAGGGGCTGCGGCTCACCGACACCGCCCGGCAGGCGGCCGAGGCGGAGGCGGCCAAGGGCGGCGAGAGCGGCACCGTCGACTTCCTGCTCGGCATCATCCCCGACACGCTGCTGTCGTCCCTGACCTCGGGGTCGGTGCTGCAGGCGCTGCTGGTGGCGCTGCTGACCGGCTTCGCGCTCCAGGCGATGCGGGAGAAGGGCAAGCCGATCCTGCGCGGCATCGAGCACCTGCAGCGGCTCGTCTTCCGCATCCTCGCCATGGTCATGTGGGCCGCGCCCGTGGGCGCGTTCGGCGCGATCGCGGCCGTCGTGGGCGCCACCGGCATCGAGGCGCTCAAGAGCCTCGCGATCATCATGATCGCCTTCTACACCACCTGCGTGCTCTTCGTCGGCCTGGTGCTCGGCCCGCTGCTGTGGCTGGTCGCGCGGGTCAACCTGTGGTCGCTGCTGCGCTATCTCGGCCGCGAGTTCCTGCTGATCCTCTCGACGTCCTCCTCGGAGACCGCGCTGCCGCGGCTCATCGCCAAGATGGAGCACCTCGGCGTGAGCCGGACCGTCGCGGGCATCACGGTCCCGACCGGCTACTCCTTCAACCTCGACGGCACCGCCATCTACCTCACCATGGCCACGCTGTTCATCGCCACCGCGACCGGCTCGCCGCTGGAGCTCGGCGAGCAGGTGGCGCTGCTGCTGTTCATGATGATCGCCTCCAAGGGCGCGGCGGGCGTGACGGGCGCGGGGCTCGCCACCCTGGCCGGCGGCCTGCAGGCGCACCGGCCCGAGCTGGTGGACGGCGTCGGCCTCATCGTGGGCATCGACCGCTTCATGTCCGAGGCGCGGGCGCTCACCAACTTCGCGGGCAACGCCGTGGCGACGGTCCTCGTCGGCACCTGGACCGGCGACTTCGACCGGGAGCGCGCCGGCGAGGTGCTGGCCGGACGGGCCCCGTTCGACGAGTCCACCCTGATCGACGAGGACGAGTCCCCCGGGGAGCGCCCCGAGCCCGACGCCGGGGAGCGGGAGATGGCCCGCGCCTGACCACGCGTCAGCGGCGGCCGTAGGTGAGACGCCGGAGCAGCGCCTCCGCCGGACCCCTCCGGCCGCCCGCGGACAGCACGGCGGCGAGGACCACCGTGGCGAGCCAGGTCAGCACGGCGACGCCGGACGCGGCGGCGTCGCTGGCGCGGGTGCCGAGCCCGCCGAAGTACGGCGCGAACACCGCCACGAAGATCACCGACTGCAGCAGGTAACAGGTCAGCGACCACTGGCCGCACGCGGCCAGCGCCCTGACGACCACGCCGGGCCGCACGCGGGACGCGACCAGGCCGATGACGGCCGCGTACGCGAGCCCGCCCGCGATGCCGCTCAGGCTGTGCAGCACGTACGCCGCCACCGCCACCAGGTCGGACGCCGCCCACACCCGCGTGTCGATCAGCGTCAACGGCGCCCCTCCCGCGACCGCCAGCCCGGTGCCGGGGACCGCGACCCGGACGAGCAGGTCCCGGTGCGCCAGCGGGTCCTCCAGCAGGCGGCGCCTCGCGGCCCAGACGCCGAACAGGAACGCCGGCACCACACCCACGGCGAAGTACGTGGGCGTCATCCCGGACCAGCCGATCAGCCGCATCATCGTCGCCTCGACCGGGTCGGCCATGGCGGCCGGGGTGTCGCCCTTGGGCCCGGAGATCGTGAGCAGGCCGAAGGCGGCCATGACCACGGCGTGCGCGACGAGCCCGGCGATGGCGGCGCGCAGCACGGTGCGGTCCTCGCGCAGGACGAAGCCGGCGAGGACGAGCCCGACCAGCCCGTACGCCCCCAGGATGTCCCCGAAGAACAGCAGCAGCGCGTGGCAGAACCCGAAGGCCAGCAGCCACAGGCTCCGGCGGCGCAGCACCGCGCGCACCCGGGACGGGCTCCGGCCGGCGGCGAGCTGCCGGTGCGCGAGCTGGACCAGGCCGTAGCCGAACAGCGCGGCGAACATGGGCAGGGCGCGCCCGTCCACCAGCAGGATCTGGACCCCGGCGACGAGGCGGTCCAGCGTGCCCCCGTCGAGGGCGTAACCGCGGAAGCCCACGGGGTGGCCCCCCAGGTACATGTGCGCGTGGGCCAGCGCGATCAGCAGCAGCATCAGCCCGCGGGCCAGGTCGGGCGCGAGAGCCCGGCGCGTGACGGGAGTGGCTCCCTGGACGGGCAGCGGCGGAGCGACGGACATGGGTGTCCCCTCAGTAATTAGCTACACGACTGTATCTAATGATGATGAAGGTAAGCTACACCCGTGTAGCTGAACAAGGGGGCGAGAATGGGCGACCACAGCGGGCGGACGCGCCGGCGTGGCGAGGAGTTGCTCAAGGCCATCCACGACGCCGTGCTGGAGGAGGTGCTGGAGGTCGGCGTGGCGCGGCTGACCATGGACGGCATCGGCCGGCGGGCGGCGACGCCGCGCACGACGCTGTACCGCCGCTGGTCCAGCCCCGTCGAGGTGCTTCTGGACGCGCTCTACCACCAGCATCCGGTTGAGGAGCCGGCCCCGGGGGCGGACGATCTGCGCGGCGACCTGATCAGGGCGCTGCGCCTCATGACGGAGTGGGCGTTCAGCAGGGCGGGCCGGGCGGTGGCCGCCATCCTCACCGACCCGAAGAGCGCGGAGCTGATGTCGGAGGCGCTGCACGAGCGGGTCTTCGCCGGCCGTGGCGGCACGTTCACGCTCACGGTGCTGCGGCACTACGCCGACCGGGGCCACTTCGGCGCCGAGCTGATCACCCCGGTCGTGGCCGACATCGGCGAGGCGCTGGTGACCAAGCACCTGCTCGACAGAGGCACCCCGCCCACCGACGAGACGCTCGAGGCGATCGTCGACCAGGCCATCCTGCCCGCCGTCGGGTTCGGCCCGCGGGCCTAGAGCGCCCGGCCGGCTCCCAGCCGCCGGCCGCGAGCCGGCCGGGCGCTCGTGGCGGGACTTCTCAGCGCGGCTTGCGGGCGATGCCCGCGTAGCCCATGCGGGCCGTCTCCTCGTCCACGATCGTCGGATGCGCCGGGTCGGCGAACGGCCACACGGCCGGTCCGAGCCCGTTGGCGAGACCCGGCGGGATCAGCTCGAAGTCGCCGAAGAAGGTCTCGATCTCCTTGCCCGGCCGCGGCGTGAACGGCATTCCCGACTGACGGTAGAACCCGGCGATGCGGGCGGCCCGCTCGGTCGCCACGTCGTTGCCCATGTGGGAGATGGCGAGGTAGCTGCCCGGCGCCAGCGCCTCCCGGTAGGCGGCCACGAAGCCCTGCGGGTCCTCCTCGTCCGGCACGAAGTGCAGGATGAACATCATGAGCACGGCCACGGGCCGGGAGAAGTCGAGCAGGCCGCGCACCTCGGGGTCGGACAGGATCTCCTCCGGCCGGCGCACGTCGCCCAGCACCATCGCCACCCGGTTGGGGTCGGCGAGCAGCGCCCGGCCGTGCGTGGCCACCACGGGGTCGTTGTCGACGTAGACCACGCGGGCCTCGGGAACGATCCGGTGGGCGACCTCGTGCACGTTCTCCTGGGTCGGCAGGCCCGAGCCCAGGTCGAGGAACTGCGTGATGCCCTGCTCGCACAGGTAGCGGACCATGCGGCCGATGAACGCGCGGTTCTCCCTGGTGCCGTCGCGGACCTCGGGCATGACGCCGAGCACCATGTCGCCGAGGTCGCGGTCGGCCTTGAAGTTGTCCTTGCCGCCCAGGAAGTAGTCGTACATGCGGGCCGCGTTGGGGATGCGGGGATCTACGCCCTGCGGCGCCTGCTCCGTCATGAACCAATGATCCACTATCGGAACGGTAGAAATCACGTGGCCGCCGGAAGTCTCAGGACGAACCGGGCGCCGCCCGGGAAGTCCTCCGCGCAGATCTGGCCGCCGTGCGCGAGCGCCACGTCGCGGGCGATGGCGAGGCCGAGGCCGGTGCCGCCGGCGTCGCGGCTGCGGGAGGCGTCCAGCCGGGTGAAGCGCTCGAAGATGCGCTCGCGCTCGGCCTCGGGGATCTCCTGGCCGTCGTTCTCCACCGACAGCACCGCCAGGCCGTTCTTGCGGGTCACCCGCACCTGGACGTGGGTCTCGGCGTGCCGCTGGGCGTTGTCCAGCAGGTTCGTCAGCACGCGGGCGAGCTGCAGCCGCACGCCGTCCACCTCGACGCCGGCGGCCAGGTCGGCGTGGACCGGCAGTTTGTCGCTGCGCCGGCCCAGCTCCTGGCGCACCAGGACGGCCAGGTCCACCCGCTCCTTGGCGGCGTCCACCTGGGAGCCGATCCTGGCCAGCAGGAGCAGGTCGGTGATGATGGCCTCCAGCCGGTCGGTGTCGCGCAGGGCGCTTTTCACCAGCGACCGCAGGTCGGTGTCGTCCGGGTAGAGCTGGGCGCTCTCCAGCTGGGCGCGCAGCCCGGCGATCGGGGTGCGCAGCTCGTGGGAGGCGTCCGAGGCGAACTGGCGCTGCTGCTCGGCGGAACGTTCCAGGCGGGTCAGCGTGCCGTTGATCGAGCGGGCGAGCTGGGCCACCTCGTCCTCGCCCGGCGGCTCGCTGACGCGGCTGCTGAGGTCGCCGGTGTGCACCGCGTCGAGCTGCGCGCGCATGACGGCCACCGGGCGCAGGGCCCGGCCGGTGATCAGCCAGGTCGCCCACCCGGCCAGCGCGACGAGCACCGCGACCTCGGCGAAGACGACGAACTCCAGGGTGCGCGTGCCCAGCACGTCCGGGGTGCTGCGCCCGGCGAGGACGACGGGCGAGTCGGGGGAGACGTTCACCCGGATCGCCGACAGGTGCACGCACTCGGTCGGCAGGCAGTTGAACACGTCGATCTCGGGGTCCTGCCGCGTGGGGCGCAGGTCGGTGAGCGGCGGCAGGGCGCGGGCGGCGTCGCTGGTGGCGATGATCCGTTCGTCGGCGCCGATGACCTGGATGAGGTCGACCGACGGGTCGGACAGCGGGATGGTGGAGCCCTGGGGCAGGCTGCCGGAGCGCATCTCGTACGCCACCCGCTGGGCGGTGTGGCGGGTGTCGGCGAAGACGGACGACTCGACCAGCGTGCGGGCGAGGACGACGGCCGCGACGCCCATGGGCAGGAGCACGAGGGCCGCCACGATCGTGGCGATCAGGGTCACCCGTCCCCGCAGGGACCTGCCCCAGATCGACCGGAACACCGCCGACATCCCACGACATTACCGAGCGTCACGACTCGCAGATGCCGCGAGAGGGGAAAGATCCCCCAAAGCATCAGCTATCAATCGTCGGTGCCGGAGCCGGAGCGCTGGATCCAGACGGCGGTGTCGGGCGGGATCGACCCGTCGGCCGCCAGCGGGCCGCTGGACAGCAGCACCTCGCCCGCGACGCCCGGCGGCACGGGACGCTCGCCGGTGTTGAGCACCACGACCAGGCCGGGGTCCCGCTCGACGGCCAGGACGTCCTCGGGGGAGTCCAGCCAGGACAGCGTGCCGCCGCCGAGCGCCGGATGCCGCCTGCGCAGGCGCAGCGCGGCCCGGTAGAGGTTGAGCGTCGAGCCGGGGTCGTCCTCCTGGGCCTCGGCCGACAGCGCCGTCCACTCCGCCGGGATCGGCAGCCACGGGTCGCGCCAGCCGCAGCCGGGCTCGGCGGTCCACGGGATCGGCACCCGGCAGCCGTCGCGGCTCTCGCCCCGGCGCAGGAAGGCCGGGTCCTGGCGCAGCTCGTCCGGCAGGTCGAGGACCTCGGGCAGGCCCAGCTCCTCGCCGTTGTAGAGGTAGGCCGAGCCGGGCAGGGCCAGCATGAGCAGGGTGGCCGCGCGGGCGCGGGCCAGGCTCCCGTGGCGGGTGACGTGGCGCGGCTTGTCGTGGTTGGACAGCACCCAGGTGGTGGGCGCGCCGACCAGCTCGGCCTCGGCCAGCGACTTCTCGATGACCGTACGGAACGACTTGGCGTGGAAGTCGGCCATCATGAACTCGAAGTTGAACGCCTGGTGCAGCTCGTCCGGGCCGATGTAGCGGGCCAGGCGCTCGGGGGAGGAGACCCACGCCTCGGCCACCGCCATCCGGCCGCCCGGGTAGGAGTCGAGGATCGGCCGCCACTCGCGGTAGATGTCGTGCACGCCGTCCTGGTCGAAGTAGGGCACCTGCTCGTCGCCGAGCATCTCGGCCTGCGGGCCGTCCTTCGCCCCGACGTCCGGCAGGCCGGCGGCCTTGATCATGCCGTGCGCCACGTCCACGCGGAAGCCGTCCACGCCGCGCTCCAGCCAGAAGCGCAGGATGTCGCGGAACTCGGCGCGCACCTCGGGGTTGTCCCAGTTGAGGTCGGGCTGCTCGGGCGCGAACAGGTGGAGGTACCACTGGCCGTCCTCGACCTGCGTCCACGCCGGGCCGCCGAAGATCGACTCCCAGTCGTTGGGCTCGTCGCGGAAGATGTAGCGGTCGCGCAGGCCGGCCTGGAACCAGGGGTGCCGGTCGGAGGAGTGGTTCGGCACCAGGTCCACGATGACCCTGATGCCCTTGCCGTGGGCCTCGGCGACGAGCGCGTCGAAGTCGGCGAGCGTGCCGAAGCGCGGGTCCACGTCGCGGTAGTCGGCCACGTCGTAGCCGCCGTCGGCGAGGGGCGAGGTGTAGAACGGGCTGAGCCAGATCGCGTCCACGCCGAGGCCGGCGAGGTAGTCCAGGCGGCCGCGCACGCCCTGGAGGTCACCGGTGCCGTCGCCGTTCGCGTCGGCGAAGCTTCGCGGATAGACCTGGTACACGACGGCGTCCCGCCACCAGTCGTCGTTGCCGAGCAGCATGGTGTTCCTTCCCCCGGGGGACCGAGTGGTCCTGTGATGTTCTGGTGAAGGATGTCCTGATCGTCGCTTCTGGGTCAAGCGTAACTTTCCGCAAGTTGCAGAAGCGACGTGCGGGTTTGGTAACGCTCTTTCGCAAGACCTTCCAATTCTTGCAAAGAGCCGCTAACTTCCTGGAAACGTTCGGGCTTTCCCTCCGCGGCGGCGCGCCATCAGCGCGCCGCTGCTTCTGCGTGACCTCAGGAGGTCTCATGCGCAAGCGTGCTCTGGGTGTGGCCGCCCTCGCGACCCTCGCCCTCGCCGCCACGGGCTGCGGCGGCGCAGAGCCGGCCGCCCCCACCGCCTCGTCCGGCGCGTCCGCCCCCGCCACGGCGGCCGCGGGCGGCGGCACGCTCGTCATCTGGGCCGACCCCAGCCGGGTCCAGCCGCTGCAGCCCTTCGCCGAGGCCTTCGGCAAGGAGAACGGCGTGAAGGTGGAGGTCAAGGAGATCTCCAAGGACAACCAGACGACCTTCCTCACCGCCTCCCAGCAGGGCAGCGGCCCCGACATCATGATCGGCGCGCACGACTGGATCGGCAACCTGGTGCAGAACGGCGCCATCGACCCGATCACGCTGACCGAGGAGCAGAAGGGCGCCTTCTCCGCCAAGGCCCTGCAGGCCGTCACCTTCAACGGCCAGATCTACGGCGCCCCCTACGCCGTGGAGAACATCGCCCTCATCCGCAACACCAAGCTCGCCCCCGACGCCCCCGCCAGCATCGAGGACCTGATCGCCCAGGGCAAGAAGCTCAAGGCGGACGGCAAGGTCAAGGAGGTGCTCTGCCTGCCGGTCGGCCAGAAGGGCGACGCCTTCCACGTCTACCCGATCTTCGCCTCGGCCGGCGGCGCGCTGTTCGGCGCCACCTCCACCGGCGACCCCGACCCCAAGACGGTGCTGCTCGGCTCGCCGGACTCGGTCAAGGCGTTCGAGAAGCTCAAGGACCTCGGCGAGAAGGGCGACGGCGCGCTGCGCACGTCGATCACCAACGAGAACTACATCGTCAACTTCGCCGGCGGCAAGTGCGCCTACCTCGTCTCCGGCCCGTGGGCGATCGCCGACGTCAAGAAGGCCGGCGTCTCCTACGACATCAGCCCCGTCCCCGCGTTCAAGGACGGCAAGCCCGCCACCCCGTTCGTCGGCGTCCAGACCTTCTTCGTCGCCTCCAAGGGCAAGAGCAAGGCCCTGGCCCAGGAGTTCGTCGCCAACTACGTGACCAACGTGGACGTCGCCATGGCGCTCTACAAGGCCGACCCGCGGCCCCCGGCGCTGTCGGCCGCGCTCCAGCAGGTCCAGGCCGAGGACCCGGACGCCGTGAAGTTCATGGACGCCGGCAAGGACGGCATGCCGATGCCCGCCATCCCCGAGATGGCCGCCATCTGGGAGCCGTTCGGCATCGCCGAGAACGCGGCGGTCAAGGGCGGCGACGCGGCCGAGGCCGCGGCGGCCGCGCAGAAGGCCGTCGACGGCGCGCTCAAGAACTGACGCCGTGGCACTCGACGTGCGCGAGAGCGGGCGGGCGGCGGGGACGCCGCCCGCCCGGCCCCGCAGGGAGATCACCACGGCGTTCGTGGTGAGCCGGATCGCGGTGCTCGCCGTGACCGCCGCGATCCTGCTGTACGCCGTTCCGCCGCTGGTCGCCACCGAGTCGTGGGCCGCGCTCGTGGTGCTGTGCGCCGCCGCCGCGGGCATCGCCCTGCTCTACCTGACCCGGCGCTTCGTCCCGGCGAAGTACCTCGTCCCCGGCACCGTCTTCCTCATCGCCTTCCAGGTGTTCCCCGTCGTCTACACGGCGACCACCGCGTTCACCAACTTCGGCGACGGGCACCGGGGCAGCAAGGCCGAGGCGGTCACCGCCATCGAGACCGGCTCGGTGCGCCAGGCCCCCGGCTCTCCCGAGTACGCCCTGACCCCCGCCCTGCGCGGCGAGGAGCTGGTGTTCCTGCTGGCCGACCCGAAGACCAAGCAGGTCTCGCTCGGCACCGCCGACGGGCTGACCCCGCTGACCGGGGCCGAGCTCGGCATCACCGGCAAGGTCGTCTCCGCGCCCGGCCTGACCGTGCTCAAGGCCCCCGAGGCGGCCGCCCGCGCCGCCGAGGTCTCCGCCCTCGCCGTGCCCACCTCCGGCGGCCTGATCAAGGCCAACGGGCTCAGCCGGGCCGTCGAGGGCCGGGCCGCGCTCGTGTACGACGAGGCGTGCGACTGCGTACGCGGCGCCGGCGGCCCCTGGACGGCCGACGAGGACCAGGGCTACTTCGTCAACGCCAAGGGTGAGCACCTGGCGCAGGGCTGGCAGGTGAACGTCGGATTCGCCAACTTCGCCCGCGCCCTGACCGACCCCACCATCTCCGGCTACTTCCTGGGCGTGCTCGGCTGGAACGCGGTCTTCGCGCTGGCCTCGGTGCTCGGCACGTTCGGCCTCGGCATGGCGGTCGCGCTGGCGCTGCACCACCCGCGCATGCGCGGCACCCGGTTCTACCGGATCGCGCTGATCCTGCCGTACGCGATGCCGGCCTTCGCCATGCTGCTGGTCTGGCGGGACATGTTCAACCGCGACTTCGGCCTGGTCAACCAGCTTCTCGGCGTGCACGTGGACTGGCTCGGCGAGCCCGTGACCGCCCGGCTCGCGGTGATCCTGGTCAACCTGTGGCTCGGCTTCCCGTACATGTTCCTCGTCACGACCGGCGCGCTGCAGGCCATCCCGCGCGAGCTGACCGAGGCGGCGGCCATCGACGGGGCGACCCCGTGGCGGGCCTTCCGGCGGGTGACGCTGCCGCTGCTGCTGGTCGCGCTGACGCCGCTGCTGATCTCGTCGTTCGCGTTCAACTTCAACAACTTCAACGCCATCGCGCTCACCACCGAGGGCGGGCCCTTCCCGGCCGCGAGCCCGCAGGTCGGCGCCACCGACCTGCTCATCACCTACACCTTCAGGCTGGCCTTCGGCGCGGCCGGGGCGCAGTTCGGGTTCGCCGCGGCCATCTCGGTGTTCATCTTCGCGATCGTGGCGCTCGTCTCGGCGGTGGCCTTCCGGCGCACCCGCAAGCAGGAGGAGGTCTACGCGTGAAGCTCGCCCTCAGGCACGTGTTCGTGCTCGTCGTCTGCGCGTTCGCGCTGTTCCCCATCCTGTTCGTGGTGTCGGCGGCGATCAACCCGCTGGGCACGCTGGCCTCGACCGACCTGCTGCCGTCCGGCGCCGGCGTGACGAACTTCGTGAACCTGCTCACCTCGGACACCTATCCGTTCGGGCGCTGGTTCTTCAACTCGGTGTTCATCGCGCTGGCCTCGTCGTTCGCGAGCCTGCTGCTGTCGATGTTCGCCGCCTACGCCTTCAGCCGCATGCGCTTCGCGGGCCGCCGGGCCGGGCTGCTGGCGTTGCTGCTCATCCAGATGTTCCCGCAGTTCCTGGCCATCGTGACGATCTTCATGATCTTCACCGAGGTCACCGAGCTCTACCCGGCGTTCGGCTTCAACACCGCGTGGGGCCTGCTGCTGCTCTACCTCGGCGGCGCGCTCGGCGTGAACACCTGGCTGATGAAGGGGTTCCTCGACACCGTGCCGAAGGAGCTCGACGAGGCCGCCACCGTGGACGGCGCCACGCACGCGCAGATCTTCTGGCGGATCATCATGCCGCTGGTCACCCCGATCCTCGCGGTCACCGCGCTGCTGGCCTTCATCGGCACGATGAGCGAGTTCCTCATGGCCAACGTGTTCCTGCGCGACCCCGGCAGCAAGACCCTCTCGGTCGGCATGTACGGCATGATCGCCGGCGACCACCGCAACGCGAACTTCGGCATGTTCGCCGCGGGCACGCTGCTGACCGCCGTTCCGACCGTCGGTGTGTTCCTCTGGTTGCAGAAGTACATCGTCTCCGGCCTGACCGCCGGCGCAGTCAAGGGATAGGTGCATTGCGCTACGTCGAGGAGCCGCACCACGACGGCTCCGCCCTGTACGTCCCCGACCAGGAGCCCGAGCTCGGCGCGCGGGTGACGCTCTGGCTGCGCGCGCCGCGGGCCGCGGGCGTCACCGGCGTGCACGTACGGGCCGTCCAGGACGGCGAGCCCCGCTACGCCGAGGCCGCGCCCGCCGCCAGGCGGGTCCCCGGCCTCGGCCGCGGGGACGTCTGGTGGCGGGCCGAGATCACCGCCGTCAACCCGGTCACGCCCTACCGGTTCCTGCTGGCCACCGGGCGGGGCCAGAGGTGGCTGACCGCCGCCGGCCTCGTGGGGCACGACGTCACCGACGCCACGGACTTCCGGCTGGTCTGCCACGAGCCGCCGCCGCGCTGGATGCGGGACTCGATCGTCTACCAGATCTTCCCCGACCGCTTCGAGCGCTCCCGCCCGATGCGCGACCTGCCCGACCGTGACCTGCCCGACTGGGCGCTGCCGCGCGACTGGGACGCCGACCCCGTCATCCCGTCGGGCCCCGGCACCGCCGAGCAGTTCTACGGCGGCGACCTCGACGGCGTCGTACGGCGGCTCGACCACGTCGAGAGCCTCGGCGCCGACACCGTCTACCTGACGCCGATCTTCCCGGCCCGTTCCAACCACCGCTACGACGCCGCCACCTTCGACCGGGTCGACCCGCTGCTCGGCGGCGACGCGGCGCTGCACCGCCTGGCGGACGCGCTGCACGCCCGCGGCATGCGCCTGCTCGGCGACGTCACCACCAACCACTGCGGCGACACCCACGAGTGGTTCACCGCCGCCGTCTCCGACGTCGCCGCGCCCGAGCGCGAGATGTTCTACTTCGACCCCGACACCGGCGACTACGAGTCCTGGTGGGGCGTCAAGTCGCTGCCCAAGCTCAACTGGAACAGCCCGCGCGTACGCGAGGGGATGCGCGAGGTCCTGACCCGCTGGCTCGGCCCGCTCGACGGCTGGCGCGTGGACGTCGCCAACATGACGGGGCGGCGCGGCGCCGACGACCTCGCGCACGAGGCCGCCGCGTACCTGCGGGCCGCGCTCGGCCCGGACGCGGCCTTCATCGCCGAGCACAACCACGACGCGAGCGGCGACCTCGACCGCGGCGGCTGGCACGGCACCATGAACTACGGCGGCTTCACCCGCCCGGTCTGGGCCTGGCTGCGCGACCCCGGCCTGGACCTCGACCACTTCCTGGGCGTGCCGGGCGGCGTGCCGGAGCGTGACGGGCACGCCACGCTCGCCACCTTCACGACCTTCGCCGCCCACATGTCGTGGCGCTCGCTCGTGCACTCCTGGCAGCTCCTCGACTCCCACGACTCGCCGCGCATCCGCACCGTCACCGGCTCGCGCGAGCGCCACCTGCTCGCCCTCGGCCTGCAGGCCACGCTGCCCGGCACGCCCATGGTCTTCGCCGGCAGCGAGTTCGGCCTGACCGGCGTCAACGGTGAGCACTCGCGCACCCCGATGCCCTGGAACCGGCCCGCCGACCAGGACCTCGCCACCCTCGCGGGATACCGGGCGCTGCTCGGCCTGCGCCGCGCCGAGCCCGCGCTGCGTCACGGCGGGCTGCGCTGGCTGCACGCCGACGCCGACTGCCTGGTCTTCGCCCGCGAGACGGAGGAGGAGACGTTGGTGGTGGCCGCGCGCCGGGCCCCCGGCGAGCCGCTGCCGACGGGCGTCCGGATGCAGGGCGTGCACGACGCGGCCGACGGCGACGAGATCCCCGGCGACGCGCCGTCACTCAGCGTATGGCGTGTCACGCACTGAACACGCTACGGTGGCGTGTGTTACTTGTCGTTTCAATTAGATAGTGGTGCGCTCCGATGAGGTTGCTGTCCGTAGCCGTCATGGCCTCGATCCTGCCTGCCCTTCCCGCGACGGCGGCCTCGGCCCAAGCGGGCACCACCTATTACGTCGACTCCAAAACGGGTGACGACTCGGCCGAGGGCACCAGCGCCCGCACCGCGTGGAGAACGCTCCACGCGGTCAACGTCGCCGACCTCAAGCCCGGCGACACCGTCGCCGTCAAGCGCGGCAGCTCCTTCCAGGGCCCGCTCCTGCTGACCGCCAAGGGCACCGCGGCCCGGCCGATCGTCGTCAAGACCTACGGCAAGGGCCCCGACGCCAAGATCACCGGCTCCGACGACGACTGCGTGATCATCAGCGGCGACCACTGGCGGGTCAGCAACCTGCGCGCCACCCGGTGCCGCTGGGCCGGCTTCCGCCTCGCCGGCCATGACAACCAGCTCTCCGGCGTGCGGGCCGACCGCAACGTCGCGGGCGTGCAGATCACCGGCTCGCGCAACACCGTCCGCGACAGCGTGATCAGCGGCAACAACCGCATGAGCGTCAACGACGCGGGCGGCGACAACGACTCCGGCGCCTTCGGCGTGCTGCTCAACGGCGACGACAACGTCATCACCGGCAACACCATCAGCGGCAGCTACGCCAAGAGCGCCGACTACGGCACCGACGGCGCCGCCGTCGAGATCTACAACGGCGACCGCAACCTCGTCACCCACAACATCTCCCGCGACAACGAGACCTTCACCGAGCTGGGCGCGCGCAAGGGCAGGACCGCCACCGGCAACGTCTTCGCCTTCAACGTCGTGACCTCCTCCCGCGGCCGGGCCTCCTTCCTCGTCACCCGCGGCCCCCGCCACGTCGTCGGCCCGGTCAAGGGCACCATCGCGGTGCACAACTCGGTCTACCTGCCCGGCAAGGACACCATCGGATGGTCCTGCCACGACGGCTGCGCGCCCGGGATTCTCAAGCTCCGCAACAACGTCATCATCGTCGGCGGCGAGGCCGGCTGGGAGGACGGCAAGGGCGCCGACGAGGACGGCAGCGTCTACCGCGGGCGCACCAAGTTCAAGCTCGGGCCGAAGTCCGTCGTCGCCGACCCCAAGTTCGTCTCCCGCACCGACCTGCGGCTGCGGCCCGGCTCCCCGGCCATCGGCCGCGCCCTGCCGCTCACCGCCGCCTGGTTCGGCGGCGTCGCGGGCCGCCAGAAGGACGTCCTGGGCCGCGAGCTGGGCGGCTCGCCGGACGCGGGCGCCTACCAGAGCGGCCGCTAGCATGGGCGCGTGGTAGCTCCAGATCTCCGCCGGCCGCTGGTCCGGCAGCTCGCCGCGGCCGAGGGCCCGCGCCGCTACTGGCACACCGCCGACGAGGCCGGCCGGGTGTGGCTGTTCGAGAGCGTCGAGGGCGGCGACGGCGAGCAGTGGGCGATCCGGCAGGTCGAGGTCGGCCCCGACCGCGCCGCCCGCCGCTACTGGTGGGAGCACCTGCAGGACGAGCAGGGCTTCCTCACCGACCAGCCGCTGGAGATCTGGGATCTCACCGAGATCCCCGGGGCCGCCTTCGACTCCGTGTGGGAGGCGGCCGGCTGATCAGCCCGCCGCGCCGCCCTCCAGACCTCTGACGATGAGCTCGACCGCGGTGTTCAGGCTGCGCCCGGTCTCCTCGGGGTCGTCCGGCAGGTGACCCTGCAGCTCCGACAGGATGATCCCCGACACGAACGCGTACAGCACGTCGCTCGTGCGCCGCAGCCCGTCCTCGGGCACCCCCGCCAGCCGCAGGATGCGCTCCAGCACCTGCCACAGTGACAGCCGCCGGTCGGCGACGATCCGCGGATGGCCGTGCACGTAGATCCACAGCGCGGGGTGCTCCCGCGCGTGCCGGTGGTAGGCGAACGCCAGGGCGCGGAGCTGCTCCTGCCACGGCCGGCCGTCGTCGGGCGGCAGGCTCATCCGCCCCGCCGTCGTGGCGCAGACGAGCTCCAGCAGCGCCTCCTTGCTCTCCACGTGGTGGTAGAGCGACATCGGGTTGACGGCGAGCTCGGCGGCCAGCTTGCGCATGGACAACGCCTCGACGCCGCCCGCGTCCACCAGTCGCAGCGCCGCGGCGCTGATCTCGTCGATGCTCAGCGGGGTTCCTCTGCGCGCGCTCACAGCCATACACCGTATGGTAGCGTCATCCATACGGTGTATGGCTAGATTTCTGGAGCACGTGATGGCACGGACGATCCCCGCCCCGCAAGGGCTGCCCCTCCTCGGCAACACGCTGCAGATCCCCGCGCACGCGCCGACGGAGCACTTCGTCGAGGTGGCGGCCCGCTACCGGGACGAGGGCGTCTTCCGCCTGGAGGTGGCCGGCCGGACGATCGTGATGGTCTTCGACCCCGACCTGGTCGCCGAGGTGTGCGACGAGAGCCGGTTCGAAAAGCGCATCCGGCCGCCCCTGTCGATCGTGCGCGACTTCGGCGGCGACGGCCTGTTCACCGCCGAGCGGCACGAGCCGGTCTGGGGGCAGGCGCACCGCATCCTGCTGCCGGCCTTCAGCCAGCGCTCGATGAAGGCGTACTATCCGCAGTTCCTGGAGGTCGCCGAGCAGCTCGTCGCCTCGTGGGCGGCCCGGCAGGGCCAGGACCTGCCCGTCGCCGACGACATGACCAGGCTCACGCTCGACACGATCTCGCTCACCGGGTTCGGCCACCGCTTCGACTCCTTCAACTCGCCGGAGCTGCACCCGTTCCTCAAGGCCATGGGCGGCGCGCTCACCGAGGCCATGCTGCGCAACCAGCAGCTCCCGTTCGTCACCCGGCTCAAGCGCCGGCACGAGGAGGCCTACCGGCGCGACATCGCGACCATGCGCGCCCTCGTCGACGACGTCATCAAGGCCCGCAGGGCCGAGGGCGGCGGCGCGACCGGCGACCTGCTCGGGCTCATGCTGGAGGCCGCCGACCCGCGGACCGGCGCCCGGCTGTCCGACGAGAACATCCGCAACCAGGTGCTCACCTTCCTCATCGCCGGCCACGAGACCACCAGCGGCCTGCTCTCCTTCGCGCTGTACAACCTGCTGCGCGAGCCCCACACGCTGGCCCGCGCGTACGAGGAGGTGGACCGGCTGCTGCCCGGCGACGAGCCGCCCTCCTACGAGACGATCATGAAGCTCGACGTCATCCCCCGCATCCTGGAGGAGACGCTGCGGCTCTGGTCGCCGATCCCCGCCTTCGGCGTGAGCGCGATCGAGGACACCGAGATCGGCGGCTACCCGATCCCCAAGGACCAGGGCGTGGGCGTGCTGCTGCCGGTCCTGCACCGCCACCCCGGGGCGTGGGAGCGGCCGGACGAGTTCGACATCGACCGCTGGCTGCCCGAGCAGCGTAAGAACCACCATCCGGCCGCGTACAAGCCGTTCGGCAACGGCGAGCGGGCCTGCATCGGCCGCCAGTTCGCGCTCACCGAGGCCCGGCTGGCGCTGGCGATGATCCTGCGGCGCTTCGCGCTGTCCGACCCGGACGCGTACCGGATGAAGATCAAGCAGACCCTCACCCTCAAGCCGGACGGGTTCACGCTGCGGGTGCGCGAGCGGCGCGCCCACGAGCGGACCGTCGTGGCGCTCCCCGACGCCGCCGCCGACGCCGCGACCGGGAGGGAGCGGGACGTCGCGGTCGCCGGGGTGCCGCTCACCGTCGCCTACGGCTCCAACCTCGGCACCAGCGCCGACCTCGCCGAGCGGCTGGCCGAGCGGGCCGGGCGGGCCGGGTTCGCCACCACGCTGACCACGCTCGACGAGCTCGACCCGCCGCGCGAGGGCCTGCTCATCGTGATCGCCTCCTCCTACAACGGCAAGGCCCCCGACAACGCCCAGCGCTTCGACGCCCTCGGCACGCTGCCCGACCTGTCCGGGGTGCGCCTCGCGGTGCTCGGCTGCGGCAACACCCAGTGGCCGACCTACCAGGCGTTCCCGCGCCGGGCCAGTGAGAAGCTGATCGCCGCCGGCGCGGTGCCGCTGGTCGAGCGGGGCGAGGCCGACACCGACGGCGACTTCGACGGCGACGTGTCGGCCTGGACCGCCCGGCTGTGGGCGGCCCTCGCCGAGGAGTACGGCGCCGGCTCCGGCGCAGTACTCCTCGGCGCCGGCTCCGGCGCCACCGGCCCCCGCTACACGATGGAGGTGCTGAGCGAGGCCGAGGTCCGGCCCGCCGTCGTCTCCGAGCGGGCCGTCCCGCTGACCGTCGTCTCCAACGAGGAGCTGACCGGCGACCCCACAGGGCTCTGGGACTTCTCCGCCGAGGCGCCCCGCCCCGGCGTGCGCTCCATCGTGGCCCGGCTGCCCGAGGGCGTCACGTACACGGCGGGCGACCACGTGGCCGTCTTCGCCAAGAACGATCCCGAGCTGGTCGAATGGGCGCTGCGCTGCCTGCGCGTCCCCCGCGAGCAGGTCCTGCGGCTGAGCGCCTCCGGCGCCACGCACCTGCCCGTGGACACGCCGGTGACCGCCGGGCTGCTGCTCGGCGAGTTCGCCGAGCTGCAGGAGGTCGCCACCCGCGCCGACCTGGAGGCGCTGGCCGCCCACACCGCGTGCCCGTTCACCCGCCGCCAGCTCGCCGAGCTGACCGCGAACTACGCCGAGGAGGTCCTCGCCAAGCGGCTGTCCCCGCTGGCGCTGCTCGACCGCTTCCCCGCGATCGAGCTGCCGCTGCCGGTGTTCCTGGAGCTGGCCGGGCCGATCAGGCCGCGCTACTACTCGATCTCCTCCTCGCCGCTGGCCGACCCGTCGCTGGTGCGGCTCACGGTCGGGCTCGTCGAGGGTCCCGCCTGGTCAGGGAGCGGCACCTACCACGGCACCTGCTCGGCGTACCTGGCCGGGCTGGGGGAGGGCGAGGTCTTCTACGGCTACGTACGGGTGCCCGCGCCCGCGTTCCGGCTGCCCGCCGACCCGGCCACGCCGGTGATCCTCGTGGGTCCCGGCACCGGGTTCGCGCCGCTGCGCGGCTTCCTGGAGGAGCGGGCGCTGTCGGACGCCCCCGGGCGGGCCCTGGTGTTCGCCGGGTGCCGGCACCCCGAGCACGACCTGCTGTACCGCGACGAGCTCGCGGCCTGGGCCGGGCGGCCGGAGGTGAGCGTGCACACCGCGTACTCGGCGGTCGCCGGGCATCCGTACCGGTACGTCCAGGACGCGCTGGCCGCGCACGGCGAGGAGGTGTGGGAGCTGCTGGAGCGGGGCGCGCACGTGTACGTCTGCGGCGACGGCCTCCGGATGGCCCCCGCCGTCCGGCAGGCCCTCCTGGACCTGCACCGGGAGCGCACCGGCGAGGACGGCGCCGTCTGGCTGGCCGGGCTGGAGGCGGACGGCCGCTACCAGCAGGACGTGTTCGCCTGACCTGGCCTTCTTGGCCTTCTTGGGACGCGATCTGCGAAAACTCCAGCTCACCATGGGCAGACCGTGGTTGATAATCCGGACTTAAACCCGCATCTAGGGATAGAACCGCAGCATGTACGACATTTCCGTGGAACATGCTGGAAACCTTTCCACGGCACTGTGAGAGCTCGGGAAAGGGGGGCGGCATGCTGCTGCGACTGAGGGTGTCCCTGCCGGACCGGCCGGGCGGGCTCGGCCGGGTGGCCAAGGCACTGGGCACACTCGGAGCCGACATCCTGCAGGTCACCGTGCTCGAAAGGGAGGCCGGGCGGGCCGTGGACGACTTCACCGTCTCCTGGCCGGGGCCGGTGACCCCGGCCGAGGCCGGCGAGCGGCTGTCGGTGGTGCCCGGCGTGCGCGTCGAAGGGGTGTGGACCACCAAGGAGGTGCCGGGATCGGCGCTCGACTACGACCTGCTCTCGCACGTCGTGGCCGAGCCGGGCCGCGGCCTCGCCACCCTCGTGGACGCGCTGCCGGGGCTGTGCGGGGCGGAGTGGTCGCTGGCGGTGGCGGACGGCGCGGTACGGCACGCCTCGCTGGCCGCCCCCGACACCTTCGAGCTGCCCGCGCCGCCGCCCCGGGCCGTCGCCGTGGACGCCCGCGAGCTGCGACTGATGCTGCTGCCGGTGCTGGAGCACCGCATGCACCTGGTCGTGGCGCGCGCCGCCGGAGGCCCGGTGTTCCACCGCGCGGAGATCGAGCGTGCCGTCCGCATCGTGGACGTCGTCGCCAAGCTCGCCGCCCGGACCGTCGCGTAGGACATTGACCCGGTAAGTGCCGCCTTATTAACGTGAGCTGCCTGATCAGCAAGCGGACCGGGGACGAGGCACATGGATTTCGAGCTGACCGACGAGCAGAAGGCGTTCCGGGAGACCCTGCGCGCGTTCGTGGACAAGGAGATCGTGCCGGTGGCCGTGGAGTGGGAGCACTCCGGCAGATACCCGGCCGAGATCATCGACAAGATGAAGCAGATGGGCCTGTTCGGCCTGTCCGTGCCCGAGGAGTACGGCGGCATGGGCGCGGACATGGTGTCGTTCGCGCTGGTCTTCGAGGAGATCGCGCGCGGCTGGATGGGCGTGGCCGGCACCATCGGCTCCCACTCGCTCGCCTGCTGGATGATCAACCGGCACGGCACCGAGGAGCAGCGGCGGCTCTACCTCAAGGACCTCGCCACCGGCGCCCGGCGCACCGCGATCGCCCTCACCGAGCCCGGCGCCGGCACCGACCTGCAGGGCATCCAGACCCGCGCGGTCCGCGACGGCGACCACTACGTGGTGACCGGCACCAAGACCTGGATCACCAACGCCCGCCACGCCGACCCGCTGCCCGTCCTCGTCAAGACCTCGATCACCGAACCCGCCCACAAGGGCATGTCGGTGCTGCTCGTGGACCCGTCGTCGCCCGGCTTCAGCGTCAGCCGCGACCTGCCCAAACTCGGCTACAAGGGCACCGAGACCTGCGAGGTCGTGCTGGACGAGGTACGGGTGCCGGTCTCCGCCCTGCTCGGCGGCGTCGAGGGGCGCGGCATGCAGCAGGTGCTCGGCGGGCTGGAGATCGGCCGGGTCAACATCGCCGCCCGCGCCGTCGGCGTCGCGCAGGCCGCGTACGACGCCGCGCTCGGCTACGCGCGGGAGCGCACCGCGTTCGGGCAGCCCATCGCCGACTTCCAGGCGATCCAGCTCAAGCTCGCCGACCTGGCCACCGAGATCCAGGCGGCGCGGCTGCTGACGTACTGGGCCGCGTCCCAGGCCGACAGCGGCAAGCGGGTGGACATGGAGGCCGGGATGGCGAAGTACTTCGCCTCCGAGGTGGCTCTGAAGGCGTCGCTGGAGTCGATGCGCATCCACGGCGGCTACGGCTATTCGCAGGAGTTCGTGGTCGAGCGGCTCTACCGGGACGCGCCGCTGATGGCGATCGGCGAGGGCACCAACGACGTGCAGCGGCTGGTGATCGCCCGCGCGCTGGTGTCGGGCAAGGGCAGGATCGGCTGGTGAGCCTCGGCGGGGCCGGGTGCCTATCCTGGTGCCCAGTGACGACCTGCGCGAGCGAGGGATGCCATGGCTCACCAGCCGAACTCCGGCCATGACCACGGTCACGGTCACGGGCACGGTCATGGGCATGGACACGGGCTGAGGAGGCTGGCGAGGAGCATCGCGCACGTCGTGACGCCGCACAGTCACGACAGCGCCGACAAGACCGACACCGCCCTGGAGTCCAGCAGTCGCGGCATGCGGGTCCTCGCCGTCTCCTTCGCCGTGCTGATGGTCACCGCGGCCGTCCAGGCGGTCATCGTCGTGGCGTCGGGCTCGGTGGCGCTGCTCGGCGACACCCTGCACAACCTGGCCGACGCCCTCACCGCCGTCCCGCTGGCCATCGCGTTCTCGGTCGGCCGCCGCGCCGCCACCCGCCGCTTCACCTACGGCTACGGCCGGGCCGAGGACCTGGCGGGCATCGTCATCGTCGCGATCATCGCCGTCTCCGCCGCCCTCGCCGGGTACGAGGCCGTCCAGCGCCTGCTCCACCCCCAGGACATCCGCGCCGTCGGCTGGGTGGCCGGCGCCGCGGTGGTCGGCTTCCTCGGCAACGAGTGGGTGGCCCGCTACCGGATCAGGGTCGGCAGGGAGATCGGCTCGGCGGCCCTGGTCGCCGACGGCCTGCACGCCAGGACCGACGGCTTCACCTCGCTCGCCGTGCTGCTCGGCGCGGGCGGCGCCGCGCTCGGCTTCCCGGTCGCCGACCCCGTCGTCGGCCTGCTCATCACCGTCGCCATCTGCTTCGTCCTGCGCGACGCGGCCCGCGAGATCTACCACCGCCTCATGGACGCCGTGGACCCCGCGCTCGTGGACGCGGCGGAAGGCATCATCGCCGGGGTGCCCGGCGTGCGGCGGGTCGGCTCGGTACGGCTGCGCTGGATCGGCCACGCCCTGCACGCCGAGGTGGAGATCCTGGTCGCCCATGACATGTCGGTCGTGGACGCGCACGCGGTGGCGGTCGAGGCCGAGCACCGCCTCATCCACGAGCTGCCCCGCCTGCGGGCCGCGACCGTCCACACCGACCCCTACGGCCCGGACGGCGCCGACCACCACGCCTCGCTCACCGGGCACCGGAGCGAGTGAGAAGAGCGGGCGGCATCACCGTCCGCCGTACGGGTAAGTTGGTGCGGGTGTCCGCAGCCACCGCTCCGCTCGTGCCCAGCGACCCCGGCAGCTCGGGCGGCCCGGCGGGCCCCGGCGCCCGGCTGGCCTGGCTCGACGCCCTGCGCGGCATCGGGGCGATGGCCGTGGTGGCCGAGCACCTGCTGCCGTGGTTCCTGCCGGGCCTGCGCCCCTACTGGTTCAGTCTCGGCGTCTACGGCATCCTCGTGTTCTTCCTGGTCAGCGGCTACATCATCCCCACGTCGCTGGAGCGGCACGGCGACGTGCGGGCCTTCTGGATCAGCCGGTTCTTCCGCCTCTACCCGCTCTACCTGGCGGTGACCGTGCTCGTGCTGGCGCTCGCCTGGTGGGTGCCGGTGCGCGCCGAGGTGCCGCGCGACGGGAGCGCGGTGGCGGCCCACGCCACGATGTTGCTCGACGTGGTCGGGGTGGGCGGGGTGGCCGACACCATGTGGACGCTGTCGTACGAGATGGTGTTCTACCTCGTGGTCACCGCGTTGTTCCTGGTCGGCGCGCACCGGGGGAGCGGGACGCTCACGATGGTGTTCGGCCTGGGGGCCGTGGCCGTGGGCCTGCTGATCGGCGGGCCCCTGCTGCGTGGCGGCTGGCCCGCGTACGTCACGGCCGCCGTGTTCGCGGCCGGGCTGGCGTGCGTGCTGTGGGGAAGGGCCCGCACGGCGGCGGCCTGCGTGCTGGGCGTGACCGCGCTGGCCGCGCTGGTGCTGAGCAGCCGCATCCCGTGGCTCGGCGTGGCCGTGGTGGCGGTCATGTTCGCGGGCACCACGATCCGCCGCTGGGAGGAGGGCGCCGGCCCGCTCTGGCCGCTGGCGGTGACGACGGCGCTGGTCGGGCTGGCGCCGCTGCGGGCGATCGAGACCGGCTGGTGGTGGGTGCAGGCCGACGTCTGGCTGACCACGATCGCGCTGGCGGGCGGCACGTTCGCGGCCGGGATGGCGCTGCGCGGGCGGCGGCTGCCCCGGGCGCTCGTCTGGCTGGGCCTGGTCAGCTACTCGCTCTACCTGGTCCACCACCCGCTGCTGAAGTACTTCACGACGATCTCGGGCGATCTGAGGGAGGCCGAGCCGGTGTGGCAGGCGGCGATGGCGGCGCTCGCCCTGGCGCTGGTGCTGGGGGCGAGCGCCCTCGCCTACCACTTCGTCGAACGGCCCGGCCAGGCGTGGGGCCGCCGCGTCGCGCGGGCCGTCTCAGGCGCCGGTGGCGGCGGGCTCAGGGGCGGCGGCTCCGGCGGGCGGGCCGGATAGAGCCGGTACGACGCGCGGATGGCGGGCCAGCGCCCGGGCCACCACCGGGTCCTCGGCGACGAGGAAGGCCAGGTGCCTGATGGCGTGCGCGACCACGTTGGCCAGCGCGAGGCGCTCCGGCGACGGCGTCGCGGGCGCGCCGCCCCGGGCGATCTCCAGGACGGGCGCCCGTTCGGCGGGCAGCCAGGGGGCGGGATCGGGGCACACCGCGTACGTGAGCACGACCCGGCCGTCCGGCTCGTAGCGCCAGCTCGTGGAGTGCAGCACCACGCCGGGGTCGTCGCCGCGCACCCCGGCCAGCCGCCGCGCCGCCTCGTCGGGGGTCTCGCCGGGGCGCGGGCTGGTCGTGGCGTGCCGGTACGACCAGCGATTGTCGGTGCCCACGCGTAGCATGAGCGTCTCAACCGAGACCACGTGTCCTGCCGTCATCGCCACCAACTTACTGCAATCCATGCGCAACTACGGGCAGCGCGCAGGTGGCGTTCGCTCTTGAACCGCGCGGCGAGCCCGGCTGTAGTCGAAGGGCGTGCGACAGAGAGGGGCCGAACAACCATGCCAGGTGTGCTGGTGCTGATGGGGTCGGGCGAGACGAGCCCGACCATGGTCGAGGTCCACCGCGCCGCCACGCGGGAGCTGCGGCCCGGGGCGCGGGCGGTGCTGCTCGACACGCCCTACGCCTTCCAGGAGAACCGCGCGGACATCTCCGCCCGCGCCCGCCGCTACTTCGCCCACAGTGTGGGGCTCCAGGTCGAGGTGGGGACGGGCATCGCGGGGGCCGACTGGGTGTTCTCGGGGCCGGGGAGCCCGACGTACGCGCTGGAGCGCTGGGCCGAGTCCGGCGTGGCCGGCGACCTGCGGGCACGGGTGCGCGCCCGGCAGGGCGTGACCGTGCTCGCCTCGGCGGCGGCCTGCACGGCGGGCCTGGCCACCGTCCCCGTCTACGAGATCTACAAGGTGGGCGCCGAGCCCCACTGGCGCGAGGGCATCGACCTGCTGGAGCCGCTCGGGCTGCAGGCCGTCCTCATCCCGCACTTCGACAACGCCGAGGGCGGCACCCACGACACCCGCTACTGCTACCTCGGCGAGCGGCGGCTGTCGCGGATGGAACGCGAGCTGCCCGAGGGCACCGCAGTGCTCGGCATCGACGAGCACACCGCGCTCGTCATCGACCTGGAGAGCGAGAGCGTGCGCGTCGCCGGGCGGGGCGGGCTCACCGTGCGCCTGCCGGGGTCGGCGGCGGTGCTGCCGGCGGGCACCCGCACCGACCTCGCCGGGCTCCGCCGGCTGGCCTCCGGTGCGGGCGGCGCCCCGCTGCCACCGCCTCCGGCGGAGCGGGCCGCCGCGCCCGCCGAGGTGACGCTGGAGGAGACGATCCGCGCCGGGGAGGAGCGCTTCCGCGCGGCGGAGGCGGAGCCCGACCTCGTGGCGGCCGCGCAGGCGGTCCTCGACCTGGAGGCCGAGATCGTCAAGTGGGCCGCCGACACCGAGGAGGACGCCGGCGGCGTCGACCAGGCGCGCGAGCTGATGCGGCTGCTCATCGCCCGCCTCGGCGAGCTGGCCGCCGACGCCGGCCGCCGCTCGACGGGCCTCGGCCACCTGGTCGAGTCGCTGCTCGCCCTCCGCGTCGCGCTGCGCCGCCAGGGCAGCTACGACGTCGCCGACGCGCTGCGGGATGCGATGCGAGCCGGCGGCGTGCAGATCGAGGACACCCCGGACGGCCCCCGCTGGAGCCTCTGACCAGGCGGCGTCGGCGGCGGGACAGGCCGATCCGGGCGCCGTCGGGCCTGACCCCGACGGCCCCCGCCAGAGTATTTGATCCGGCGGCGTCGGCGGCGGGACAGGCCGATCCGGAGTTCCTGACTCCCTGGGCTCAGCGGCGGGGTGGGTCGATGCGGGCGCCGTCCGGCTTGAAGATCATGATGCGGGAGAGGTCCACCGCGACCTTGGCGGCGTCGCCCGCGCGCCAGACCGGCCGGTTGCCGAGGCGGACGATGAGGTCCGCGCGGCGGTGGATGCCGCTGCCCGCGGCTCCCACGCGCTCCTGCTCCTGCGGCTCCGCCTCCTGCACGGGAGCGAACATGCGGCGCATCAGGCCCGACAGCCCGCCGGAGCCGTTCTTGGCGCCGTGGGCCCGCCGCTGCCTGGGGTCCGGCGGCTCGGGCACCGGCACGGCGGGCATGCCGCACTCCAGGTACGCCAGCCACTCGTGCCCGTGATACTCCAGCGTCCGCACCCGCCCGAAGAACGACGGCCCCTCGTACGACTCCGGCACCGGCGCGAGCCCGTCGGGCCGCATGCCGACCAGGACGTGCCCGCCAGTGTGCTGCGAGATGGCGTACGCCCTGGGATCGCTCCAGGGCATGGTGAGCCGGTGCGGGCCGAAGTCGAGCAGGACGTACTGGTTCTGCGGCGTCCTGACAGTGGCCGCCAACAGGTTCAACTGCTGGGAGTTGAGGAAGGCCGCCACGAAGGCGGTGGCTGGATCGTTGTAAATCTGGGCCGGAGTGCCGACGTCCTGCAGGACACCGCGATTGAGTATCGCGATGCGGTCGGCCAGCGTCAGGGCCTCCACCTGGTCGTGGGTCACGTAGATGGTGGTGACGCCGAGCGACCTGACCAGCGCCGAGATCTCCATGCGCAGCTCGGTGCGCATGCCCGCGTCCAGGTTGGACAGGGGCTCGTCCATGAGGAACAACTTCGGCTGCCGGACGATCGCCCGGCCCATCGCCACGCGCTGCCGCTGGCCGCCGGACAGGGTGCCGGGGCGGCGGTCCAGCGTCTCGTCGATGTGCAGCACCTTCGACAGCTCGGTCACGCGCTCGCGCACGAGGGCCGGGTCGGACTTGGCGATCTCCAGGGGGAAGGCGATGTTGCCGCGCACGGTACGGTGCGGGTAGAGGGCGCCGTTCTGGAAGACCATGGCGACGTCGCGGTCGCGCGGCGGCAGGTGGTTGGCGAGCTCGCCGTCCAGCCACAGCTCACCTTCGGTGATGCCTTCCAGGCCGGCGATCATCCGTAACAACGTCGACTTGCCGCAGCCCGAAGGGCCCAGCAGGACGAGGAACTCACCGTCTTCAGCCCGTAAGTTCAGCCGGTCGACGGCCAGGTAGTCGCCCGGATACACCTTGGTCACGCTGTCGAGAACGACCGAGCTCATGGGCCTGCACCTTGCGCGCGTGTCACCTGTGACGAGACGGATTGATGAGGTAGTACATCGCGCCTTAACGCTAGATGTCCACCCTTGACATAAAGAATCTCCCTCCGCGCCGTTTCGGTCGGGAGTTTTGGGCGTCCGAAGACTGATATTTCCGGATTGCCGATGCCTGCAAAGGACTTGCGTAAAGTTGCAGAAACGGCTTTCATGGTCGGGACGCAGGGGGGAGGCCGGCTCGTGCCCGCCTCGGGTGCCCCGGAGCAGCGGATTCGGCGGCAGGGTGGAAAGTAAAGTAGCTCACATGAATGGTCACGCTCGCCTTGCCGACATCGCCGCCCAGGCCGGGGTGAGCGAGGCCACCGTCAGCCGGGTGCTCAACGGCAAGCCAGGGGTCTCCGCGACCACCCGCCAGTCGGTCATGACCGCGCTCGACCTCATGGGCTACGAACGCCCGCCCCGCCTGCGCCAGCGCAGCAACGGGCTGGTCGGCCTGGTGACGCCCGAGCTGGACAACCCGATCTTCCCGGCGTTCGCGCAGGCCATCGAGAAGGCGCTGACCCAGCACGGCTACACGCCGGTGCTGTGCACCCAGCTCCCCGGCGGCGCGCCCGAGGACGAGTTCACCGAGCTGCTGGTCGACCGCGGGGTGAGCGGCATCGTGTTCGTCTCCGGGCTGCACGCCGACACCACCGCCAGGATGGACCGCTACACCCGCCTCACCGACCGCGGCCTGCCGATCGTGCTGGTCGACGGCTACAGCGAGCACATCGACGCGCCCTTCATCTCGCCCGACGACCGCATGGCGGTCCGGCTGTCCGTGCAGCACCTGGTCGACCTCGGGCACGAGCGCATCGGGCTGGCGCTCGGCCCGCGCAGGTTCGTGCCGGTCATCAGGAAGATCGAGGGATTCAAGCAGACGATGGCCCAGCTCCTCGGCGCGGCCGACGTCGACGACCTGATAGCGCACTCGCTGTTCTCGGTGGAGGGCGGCCAGGCGGCGGCCACCCAGCTGCTGGCGCGCGGCTGCACCGGCATCGTGTGCGCCAGCGACCTCATGGCGCTGGGCGCGATCCGCGCCTGCAGGGAGAAGGGCCTCGCGGTGCCCGGCGAGGTGTCGGTGGTCGGGTTCGACGACTCGCCGCTCATCGCGTTCACCGACCCGCCGCTGACGACGGTGCGCAAACCGATAGGAGCGATGGCCTCGGCGGCGGTGCAGACGCTGCTGGAGGAGGTCAACGGCGCGCCCGCCAAGCACGTCGAGCTGATCTACCAGCCCGAGCTGGTCGTGCGCGGCTCCACCGGCTCGGGACCGCTGGTCAACCGATGACGCGCGACGTCCTCGTCCTGGGCGGCGCCGGTGTCGACACCACCGTGTACGTCCCCGAGCTGCCGCTTCCCTACCGCGACACCTACCAGGTCCCGCCGGTCGTCGACCGCATCGGCAACACCGGGGCGGGCGTCGCGCTCGGCTGCCACGCCCTCGGCCTCGACGTCGCCTTCGCCGACCTGATCGGCGACGACCCACAGGGCGCGCTGATCCGGCACGCGCTGCGCGACCTCGCCTGCTCCTACGGCCATGCCGAGGCAGGCACCCGCAGGAGCGTGCTGCTCGTCGGCCCCGACGGCCGGCGCACCTCCTTCTTCGACCCCAAGGCCACGCCGGGGGAGCGCCTGCCGAAGGAGACCTACACCGGCGTGCGCGCCCGCCACGTGCACGTCTCCATCACCGACTTCTGCCGCCACGTCTACGACGACCTCCACGGGGTGCCGATCTCCACCGACCTGCACGACTGGAACGGCGCCGACGACTACCACAAGGACTTCGCCCTCCGCTCCGACCTGGTGTTCCTGTCGGCCGTGGCGCTGCCCGACCCGGCCGCGGCGATGCGCGCCATCCTGGCCGGGGGCCGCGCCCACACCGTGGTCTGCACCCGTGGCGCCGACGGCTGCCTCGTGCTGACCCGCGACTCCGGCGAGGTGCGGGCGTTCCCCGCCGAGCCGCTGCCGGGGCCGGTCGCCGACAGCAACGGCGCGGGCGACGCGTTCGTCTCCGGCTTCCTGTACGGCACGCTGCGCGGCCGGCCGCTGGAGGAGTGCGTCAGGCTCGGCGCCCTCGCGGGGGCGCACGCGTGCTCCGTGCCCGGCACCCACGAGTCGCCGATCACCGAGAGACTGCTGCTGGAGCGGGCCGCGGCGACCGGCCCGCGTCCGGATCAGTCGAGCTCGCGCCAGGCCCTGCCGACGAACGGCGGCAGCGAGATCAGCGCGTAGACGCAGGTGAAGGCGAGCAGGGCGGCGCGGAGCCCGGCCAGCTCCGTCAGCGCCCCGGCCAGCAGCCCGCCCACCGGCATGGCCGCGTAGGCGGCGGCGGTCATGGCCCCGATGACCCGGGCCCGCAGCACGGGCGGGATCCGGTCGTACTGCAGCACGCCCAGGATGGGGTTGATCGCGCCCGCGGCGAAGCCCGAGGCCAGCGCCACCCCGACGGCAACGGCGAACGGCACGTCCAGCGCCAGCACCAGCACCCGTGGCACCCCGGCCAGCAGGAACGCCATCCCGTACGTCAGCCGCCGGGGCAGCCGGTCGCCGGCGGCGGCGTAGGCGACGGTCCCGGCCAGCGCGCCCGCCGCCACCGACCCGGCCAGCAGGCCGAACGCGCGCGGATCGCCCGCCACGTCCCGGGCGTACAGGGCCAGCAGCACCTGCGTGACGCCCGTGTCCAGCATGTTCACCACCACGATCATCCCGGTGGCGCCGAGCTGCAGCCGGTCACGCCACAGGAAGGCGAGCCCGGACCGCAGCCCCCGCAGGTACCCCTCCCCGCCGCCGGGCCGCGCCGCGCCGCCGGCCCGCGGCAGCGTGCCCACCAGGGCCGCCGACAGCAGGAACGTGACGCCGTCCACGATGAGCAGCGCGTGCGTGCCGAGCCAGACGATCAGCACCCCGGCCAGCGGCGCGCCCACCATCGCGGCCCCGCGGTAGACCCCGTCGTAGGCCGCCGCCGCCCGCTCGATCCGCACCTGACCCAGCGCCGCCAGCTCCGGCAGCATCGCCTTGCGCGCGGTCTCGCCCGGCGTGGCCGCCAGCCAGCGCAGGAACAGCAGCGCCAGCAGCAGCGGGTACGACAGCCCCGAGCCCTGCGCCAGCAGCGGCACGGCCAGCACGACCAGCCCGCTGATCAGGTCCGACACCATGCTCGACCGGTGGAACCCCAGCCGGTCCACCAGCGTCCCGCCGAACGCCGCCGCGACCACCACGGGCAGCGTGGCCGAGAACGCCGCGAGGCCGGTGAGCGCCGCGCTGCCCGTGGTCTCCAGCACGAACCACGGCACGGCGAGGACGCACAGCATGGTCCCGGTGACGGAGAGGGCGTTGGCGGCCAGCAGGATGATGAATGGACGCCTCACGCGCTCTAGCCCCGTTCCCGACCCGGAAGTTGCTCAGGGTAGACGGGTGACGGAGGGATCTGGATGACAGCGTTACCCGATTGGGCAAAAGTGATGTCGTACTACGATAGGGACGCATGATCCACCGGTCACCCCTGCGGGCCCAGCCGTGAGCGTCGTGGTCTGCGGCGAGGCGATGCTGCTCATGCTGGCCGAGCCCGGCATCCCCCTGGAGCGCGCCACCTCCTTCCGCCGCTCGATCGCCGGCGCCGAGTCCAACGTCGCCGCCGGGCTCGCCAGGCTCGGCCACGAGGTCCGCTGGCTCGGCCGGGTCGGCGCGGACCCGGCCGGCAGGTCGGTGCTGGCCATGCTGCGCGCCGAGGGCATCGACACCCGGCACGCCGTCGTCGACCCGGACGCCCCCACCGGGCTGCTGCTGCGTGACAGCCATCCGGCCAGGGCCATCGACGTCACCTACTACCGCTCGGGCTCGGCCGCCTCCCGCCTCGCCCCCGGCGAGCTGACACCCGAGATGGTGAGCGGCGCCCGGCTCGTGCACGTCACCGGCATCACGCCGATGTTGTCCGACACGGCGCACCCGGCCACGCTCCGCCTGCTCGACCTGGCCCGCGAGGCGGGCGCGACGGTCTCCTTCGACCCGAACGTACGGCTCAAGCTCGGCCCGCCCGAGCGGTGGCGCGAGCGCGTCGCCCCGCTCATGGCCCGCGCCGACGTGGTCTTCGCCGGCGAGGACGAGCTGGAGCTGCTCGGTGTGGACCCGGCCGGGCTGCCAGGACTGGCCGTGATCAAGCATCGCGACAAGTCGGCGAGCTGCGCCGGGCTGCGGCAGGAGGCGTTCCCCGTGCCCGTCACCGATCCGGTGGGCGCCGGGGACGCGTTCGCGGCCGGGTTCCTGTCGGGGCTGCTGCGCGGGGAACCGTACGAGGTGTGCCTGCGCGAGGCGGCCGCCGTCGCGGCGCTGGTCGTGCAGTGCGCCGACGACAACTCCGGGCTGCCCGACCGGGCCGGCCTTGACCGGGCGCTGGCCGCGTTCGCCTCCTCGGGCGAGACCGTGCACCGCTGAGCCCGTACGACCAGGAGGTTTTCCGATGACCGTCGCCGTCCACGTCGGCCCCGAGCCCGTGCCCGCCCTCGTCGAGGCCGTCCGCCGCGGCGGCGGGCGCGTCGTGCCGCTGGAGGAGGCCGAGGCGCTCGTCTACTACGGCAGCGGCGACCCCGCCGAGCTGCGCGGCATGATCGGCGAGCGGATCCGGTGGGTGCAACTGCCGAGCGCGGGCGTCGAGCGCATGGCCGCCGCCGGGGTGATCACCGACGAGCCGGTCTTCACCGCCGCCACCGGCTCGTACGGCCCCCAGGTCGCCGAGCACACCCTCGCGCTCATGCTGGCCGCCGCCCGCGACCTGCCCCGGTACGCCAGGGCCACGAGCTGGAGCCCGAAGGGCTCGGCGGTGTTCGCCGGCTCGACCGTCGCCGTGGTGGGCCACGGCGGCATCGGGCGGGCGCTCGTACGGCTGCTGGAGCCGTTCGGCTGCCCGGTGATTGCCGTCACCGACCGCGGCGACGCGCCCGGCGCGGCCCGGGTCCTGCCCCGCGACCGCTTCCGCGAGGCGCTGCCCGAGGCCGACTACGTCGTGGTCGCCGCGCCGCTCACGCCCCGCACCCGCGGCATGTTCGGGGCCCGCGAGTTCGCGCTCATGCGTCCAGGCGCCTGGCTGGTGAACGTCGCCCGCGGCGGCCTCGTCGTCACCGACGACCTGGTGGCCGCGCTCCGCGAGGGCCGCATCGGCGGGGCCGCCCTCGACGTCACCGACCCCGAGCCGCTCCCCGACGGGCACCCGCTCTGGACCATGGACAACGTCCTCATCACCCCGCACAGCGCGAACCCGCCCGCCGCCTACTGGCGCGGCCTGGCCGAGCGGGTCGAGGACAACGTGCGCCGCTACGCCGAAGGCGCCCCCCTGGAGGGCCGGGTCTCCCCGTCCGAAGGCTTCTGACGAGCCCCGCCTGGATCCCGTTGGCTCAGACCAGCGTGATGCGGGCGCCGGAGCTGAGGCCCGAGTCGTGGACCTCCAGGCCGACCGGCTTGCTCTTCTTCGGCAGGTCGAACACCAGCGTCCCGGTGAACGCCCCGCCCGACTCGATCCGGATCGGGGTGATCTCCTTGCCGGCGGCGTCGAGCAACCTGACCCCGCCGTGCGCCTCGTCGTCCTCGACGACCAGCTTCTGCTGGCTCGGATAGAGGACGCGGGCGTCGGGGCCCACGTTGTCCACCTGGACGCCGACCCGGCAGGTGCGCTTCGCGGCGGCCTTCGCCGGTTTCTGGCACGTCGTGCCGGTCACGGAGAAGCGCAGCTTGCCGTCCTGCACCTGACCGTCGGCGCCGGCCTCCGGGCCGCCGCGGAACAGCCACGCGAGGGCGGCCAGGATCAGCACCGCCAGGACGGCCGCCACCACCAGCGCGGTCAGGCAGCCGGTGGCGATGCTCCGCTTCCTGCGGGGCTGGGGGTAGCCCGGCAACGGCCCCTGCCCGGTGGTCGCGTGATGCGGCAGCGGCCCCTGGTTGCCGCGGGGGTGACGGGGGAGCGGCATCTGCCCGGTCTGATGCGGCGGCACCATCCCTCCCGGCACCGGCCCCGTCCGGTCGATCCGCGGCATGGGCCCCGTGTGGTCGACATGCGGCACCGGTCCCGTACGGTCGGCGTGCGGCACCGGTCCCGTTCTTTCGGGGTGCGGCAGCTGGCCGGTACGGTCGCCGTGCGGCACCTGACCCGTGCGGTCCAGGTGCGGCACCGGCCCCGTACGTTCGGCGTGCGGGATCTGGCCGCTGTGGTCGGCGAGCGGCACCGGCCCGGTGCGATCCGGGTGCGGCGGCGGACCGCCGTGACCGGGCGCGGGCGGCCTCGGACCCCGCCGACCGCCCTGCCCCTGCCCGGAGGCGTGCGGCGGCACCATGCCGGGCACCGGCCCGCTCCGCTCAGCCGGCGGCACCGGCGGCACGGGCGCGGCAGGGTGCGCGGAGACCCCCGGCGGCACCTGCTGCATCGGTGCTCCCTGCGGCGGGACCCCTTGCATCGGGGCTCCTTGCGGTGGGACTCCTTGCACTGGCGCCCCCTGCGCCGGGGACCCCTGCGGCGGGATCTGGGCGTGCTGGGGGATCGGGGCGCCCTGGGGAGGCACGTGGGGGCCCCGGCTGCTTCCGGGGGTGGGGCCGGTGCGCTCGGCGGGCGGCGGCTGCATGCCAGGGGTCGGCCCGGTGCGTTCCGCGGGCGGGACCCCGTGCGGTGACGCCCCCGTGCGCTCGGCCGGCGGCACAGCGCCGGGCCCCTGCGGGCCGGGCCCTTGCGCCCCAGGGCCCTGAGGACCAGGCCCTTGAGGACCAGGCCCCTGCACGCCAGGCCCCTGCACGCCAGGCCCCTGTACGCCGTGTCCCTGACCGCCGGGTCCCTGGGGGCCGGGGGGCTGGGTGAGGGGGGCGAACTCCGAGGCGTTCCAGGCGTTCGTCAGGTGCTTGGTGGCCGCGAGCTGGGCGGCGGGCTCGTCGGAGGCCTCCACCAGCTCCAGCAGCAACTGCCGCGCCGTCGGCCGTCGTGACGGGTCGGGGTGGATGGCCGCCGCCACCAGCCGGTCGAGCGGCGCGGGCAGCCCCCGCAGGTCGGGCGGCGCGGTACGGGCCCGCGCCGCCATGACGTACGCGTCCCCCTCGCCGAACGGATGCCCGCCCAGCCCCGCGTACGCGATCAGCGACCCCCACGCGAACACGTCGCCCGCCGGGCTGGTGCGGCCCTCGAAGACCTGCTCGGGAGCGATCCAGCCGGGCGTGCCCATGACCATGCCGGCGTTGGTGTGCCGGGCGTTGACGTGCGTCGAGCGGGCCAGTCCGAAGTCGATGACCCGCGGCCCGGCCAGCGTCAGCATGACGTTGGCCGGCTTGAGGTCGCGGTGCACGAGCCCGGCGGCGTGGATGGCGGTGAGCGCGGCGGCGACGCCGACGGCGGCGGCGTGCAGCACCGACGGCGACAGCGCGCCGTGCTCGATGAGGTGGTCCTCCAGCGAGATGCCGTCGATGTACTCGGTGACGAGGTAGAGCACGCCGCGGTCCTCGCCGTGGTCGAGCACCCGCGCCGTGCAGAACGAGGCCACCTTGCGCGCGTTGGACACCTCTTCGTGGAAGCGCGCCCGGTAGACCGGGTCGGCGGTGTAGTCGCGCCGGATGGCCTTGAGCGCCACCCTGGAGCCGTCGGCGGCCTTGGCGAGGTAGACGACCCCCATGCCGCCGGTGCCGAGACGGCTGACCAGCTCGTAGGAACCGATCGCCGGCGGGTCTTCCGGCTTCAGCGGAGTGCCTGCGGAGCGCCCCAAAGTCGCCGTCCTCTCGCCGTGGTCATCCCGTCCCAAACCGAACCGAACCTCCGCCCGGCATGCCGTTTCGTACCCCAGACTCTAACGGAGGAAGGGGCCCTCCGTAGGCCACTGGCGCTGAGCAGGCATGGCCTCAGGAACGGCCGGGCTTGCGGCGCGCCTGGCGCATCCGGACGCGCAGCCGGGCGGGGTCGGCGGTGTGGGGGATCGGGCGGTGCGGGGACAACAGCCGCCCGATCGGCTTGGGTTTGGCCTCCCGCAGCACCGCGGCCAGGAACGCGGTGCCGACGGCCAGCGTCAGGTGCATGGCGTCGCAGCCGGGACGGGCCCACCACTCGTCGGCGGCGGTGCCGTTGAGCCAGATCTCCGGCGCGAAGGAGTCGGCGTACGGCAGCCGCGCGCTGCGCTGGTGCACCGCCAGCGGGACGAGCACGGGGGTGCCGGCGGGCAGGGTGGCGCCGTACCAGTGGGTCTCGGCGGCGGTCACCCGGGACAGCGCCGGCACCGGCGGCCACAGCCGCAGCGCCTCGCGCAGGCAGGCCCGCAGGTGCTCGGGGTCGGCGCGGGCCGCCTTGCGGTGCGCCGGGTGCGTGGACAGCAGCGCGAGCGTCTGCATCAGCGCGGCCGAGACGACGCCGAGCCCCATCAGCCAGTAGGCGGCCTGCATGAGCCCCCGCGACTCGGCCTCGCCGGGGGTCTCGGCGATCAGCCCGGCCAGGCTGCCCGGCTCGGCCCGTCGCAGGTGGTCGAGGATGCGGGTGTCGTAGCGGCCGGACAGCAGCTCCCTGCGCCGCCTGGCGCGCCGCCGGCCGGCCCGCGTGAGGCGGGTCAGCAGCCGGGTCAGCTCCTCGTCGCCGGCCGCGCCGTCGCCGTAGACGCAGCGGCGGGCCACGCGCTGCCAGCGCGCGTCGAGCCGGTCGAAGTCCACCACGCCGCTGGTCAGCTCGGCGGCCTCGGCGCGGGCGATCTCGATGAACGCCGGGCGCAGCACGTCGGCGGGCAGCCCGAAGGGACGCTCCTGCATGCACGCCTCCAGCCCGGCCTCGACGCCGGCGGCGTAGACCTCGCGCTCCTCGACCAGCACGCGCAGCGCGTCGCGCCGGGACAGCACCAGCAGGGCGGGGCCGCGCCGGCCGCGGACGAACACGGGACGGCCGCCGTACCGGGACTCCAGGGTGGCCAGCAGGGGACGGGCCCGCAGCGGGTCGCGTCCGGGGAGCGTGTGCGGCGCCCACGGCGGGACGAGCGCGGCCGAGAGCCGCAGGCTCTGCAGCATGCCCGCCCTGGGCAGCCCCCTAGGCACGAGCGCCCTCCCGCCCAGTGGAACGTTCCACCGGCGCCCGCGGGTCCGGGGCCGTGCGGGCCCTGGCCCTGCGGACCGCGGGCGCCTCCGAGGTGGCCGGAGCGGGAAGGAGGTCCATGCCGCTCATGTGATCGCGCCGCCCGGCCCGCCCGCAACGCGGGGTTTCGGTCAGTGGAACGCTTCCGGCCGCGGGGCCCCGCGGCGTTCCGGTCATCGGGACGTCTGCTCGCCGAGCAGCGCCGCCGAGATCGCCTGCGCGGCCCCGCGCACCGCGATGGCGAGCCGCCCCAGGGGCACGCCGTACGCGGGCGCGGCCACGCCCACGGCCATGCGGATCCGCCCGCCCGGCGAGCCGAACGCCGGCCCGAAGACCGGTGCGGCCACGCACGACACGCCCTCGGCGAACTCCTCCCGCGCGTACGCCACCCCGTGCCGCCGCACCTGGGCCAGCTCCCGCTCCAGCCCCGCCAGCGTGGTGATCGTGCGGCCGGTCAGCCGTTCGAACGCGCCCCGCGCCAGGAACTCCTGCCGCAGCCCGGCGTCGAAGGCCAGCAACGTCTTGCCGGTCGCCGTGCAGTGCAGCGGCGCGCGGTCCGTGGCGTCGGAGGGGGAGGCGACCCGGTCGTGGCCGTACAGCCGCTCGACGTAGCGGGCCTCCAGGCCCGAGGGCACGGCCAGGTTCACCGTCTGCCGGGTGGTCTCGTACAGGTAGAGCAGGTAGGGCAGCACCGCCCGCCGCGCGCCGGGACCGCGTTCCGGCCCGCCCGCCAGCACCTCCAGCAGGTCGCCGGGCAGGTAGCCGGTGCCCGCTCGCCTGGCCAGCCCCCGCCCGCACAGCACGCCGAGTATGCGGTGGGCGGTGGACTTGGGCAGGCCGGTGCTGCGGCAGAGCTGCGCGAGGCTGACCGGCTGGCGCGCCCCGCTGAGCGCGAGGAGGATGTCGATCCCCCTCTCCAGGCTCCCCGGGTGCGACACCGGGCGGTCGTCGGCGAGCGGTGGCTCCTGGCCGGCCGTTTGCGTGAGCATGAATGTCCCTTCGCTCTCCGCGAGCAAGAGGGGGCTTCCCCGAGACTGCGGCTTGACCCTTCTTGGCCTACCCCGGTGGCCGCGTCTCCAAATACCCAGGTCAGCGTAATTTGATGAGCTCGGCACAGACCGAGACGGCCACCTCCCCGGGCGTTCTGGCTCCGATGCCGCGCGCCCGGCCGGCGATCAGCGCCACGTGCGGCACGCTCCGGGCCGGCGCCGCCCGCAGCACCGGCTCCTCGCCGGCGACGTGGCTCAGCGGCCGGTCGCCACGCGGACCAGGTGGGCGAGCGCCCGGGAGCGGCTGTGCGGCGGCCAGGCGATCACCGTCGTCACGGGCGGCGCGTCCACCACGGGGACGGTGGCGAGGTCGGGGCGCAGGTTCGCCCGGACGGACTCGGGCAGGATCACGCTCGCGCGGCCGAGCGCGACCATCTGGAGCAGCTGCGTCAGGCTGCGCACCTCGGGGCCGGGCCCCTCGGGGTAGGAGCCGTCCGGCCCCGGCCAGCGCGCCTGCGGCAGCCCCGGCAGCGCGGCGACCTCCGCCGTCATGAGCCGGGGCCGGACGGTCAGCGGATGCCCGGCGGGCAGGACCGCGACCTGTCCCTCGGTGCACAGGGTCTCGGTGTCGAACCCCGCGACCGAGTCGAAGGGCAGGTGCAGCAGCGCCGCGTCGGCCTCGCCGTCGCGCAGGAGGCGCTGCTGCTGCTGGGACTCGCACAGCAGCAGGTCGACGGTGACCGCGCCGGGCTCGGCGGCGTAGGCGTCGAGCAGCTTCGCCAGCAGCTCCCCGGACGCGCCCGCCTTGGTGGCGAGGATCAGGCGCGGCTCGTCCGCCGCCGCCTCCCTGGCCCGGCGCTCGGCGGCCGACAGCGCGGCGAGGATCGTCCGGCCCTCGGCCAGGAGCACCGACCCGGCGGGAGTGAGCGTGACCCTGCGGCTCGACCGCTCCAGCAGCTTCACCCCGAGCCGCCGTTCGAGCCGCATGACGGTCCGCGACAGCGGCGGCTGGGCGATCCCCAGGCGCTCGGCGGCCCGGCCGAAGTGCAGCTCCTCGGCGACGGCGACGAAATAGCGCAGCTCCCGCGTCTCCACGTCCCCAGGCTATCCGGGGCGATCGATACCCGTGGGGTATCGCTGCCGTACCCGGTCGGTGTTGGCCCGCCGCCCGGCCGGCGGCCACGATCGGAGCCATGACCGAACAGACGATCGCGCTGGTCACCGGCGGCAACAAGGGAATCGGGTACGAGATCGCGGCCGGCCTCGGCGCGCTGGGATGGAGCGTCGGCGTCGGCGCCCGCGACGAGCGGCGGCGGGTGGAGGCCGTGGCGAAACTGCGCGCGGACGGCGCGGACGCCTTCGGCGTTCCGCTCGACGTGACCGACGACGCGAGCGTGGCGGCCGCCGTCCGGCTGCTGGAGGAGCGCGCCGGCCGGCTCGACGTGCTGGTCAACAACGCCGGCGTCACGGGCGGCCCGCAGCAGCGGCCCACCGCGCTCGACCCCGCCACCGTACGGGCGGCCCTGGAGACGAACGTCATCGGCGTCGTCCGGGTCATCAACGCCATGCTGCCGCTGCTGCGCCGCTCGGCCGCGCCACGCATCGTCAACCTGTCCAGCCACGTCGCGTCCCTGACCCTGCAGACCACGCCCGGCGTGGACCTCGGGCCGATCAGCGGGGCGTACACGCCGTCGAAGACGATGCTCAACGCCGTCACCATCCAGTACGCCAAAGAGCTGGCCGGGACCGGCATCCTCATCAACAACGCCTGCCCCGGCTACGTGGCGACCGACCTCAACGCCTTCCACGGGACCGCGACGGCACGGGAGGGCGCGGCGGCCGCCATCCGGCTGGCCACGCTGCCGGACGACGGGCCGACCGGCGGCCTGTTCGACGACGCCGGCGTGGTGCCCTGGTGACCAGCCGGGCCAGTAGCCGGGCCCAGTAGCCGGGTCCGTACGCGTGCGGCGCCGGTGGGTCAGGGGCGCAGGGCCGCGGCCTCGGCGGCGAGCTTCTCGACGCGGGCCCAGTCGCCCGCCTCCAGGGCGTCGGCCGGGGTGAGCCAGGTGCCGCCGACGCAGCCGACGTTCGGCAGCGCCAGGTAGTCGGCGGCGGTCGTGGCGCGGATGCCGCCGGTCGGGCAGAAGCGCACGTCGGGGAGCGGCCCCGACAGGGCCTTCAGGTACGGCACGCCGCCCGCCGCCTCCGCGGGGAAGAACTTCAGCTCCTTGATCCCCCGCTCGGCCAGCGCCATGACCTCCGACACGGTGGCCGCCCCGGGCAGGTACGGCACCCCGCTCGCCTCCAGCGCCTCGACCAACGACGGCGTGGTCCCCGGCGAGACCAGGAAACGGGCCCCGGCCGCGGCCGACGCGGCGATGTCCTCGGCGGTGCGTACGGTGCCCGCGCCCACCGTGGCCTCCGGCACCTCGGCGGCGATGCGCGCGATGGCCTCGCGGGCGGCCGGGGTGCGCAGGGTCACCTCGATGGCCGGCAGGCCGCCGGCGACCAGCGCCCGGGCCAGCGGCACGGCGGTCGCGGCGTCCTCGATCACCACGACGGGGATCACGGGGGCCAGATCGAGCAAGCTCATGCGGTCTTCTCTCCTCATCGGCCCGCCGCCGGCGGCGGGCCGCATCAGTTCACGGACGGACCGGCGGCCGTCCTCAAGATCAGGGGACGGACCGGCGGTCGCCCTCAGGTCAAAGGACAGACCGGCGGTCGCCCCCAGGTCAAAGGACGGACCGGCGGTCGCCCTCAGGTCAAGGGACGGACCGGCGGTCGCCCCCAGGTCAAGGGACGGGCCGGTGGCCGTCCTCAGCTCACCAGTTCCCGGCGGGCGCGCTGGTTCAGCCAGGCAGCCGCGCCGGTCAGCGCGGGCTGCGGGGCGACGATGAGCGACGTCCCGATGCCCTCCAAATATGCCGACATATCAGGGTTGGAGGTGAAGCGTGCGCGGAAGCCGCTGGCCCGCACCCGCTCCACGATCCTGGGCAGCACCCCGCCGCCCAGGTAGACCCCGCCCCGCGCGCCCAGCGTCAGCGCGACGTTCCCCGCGAAGCTGCCCAGCAGGCCGCAGAACACCTCCACCGTCTCCGCGCACAGCGAGTCGTCCAGCCTGGCCACGATGTCGGCGGCCGACAGCTCGGGCGCGCTGACGCCGTTGACCTCGGCCAGCGCCCGGTGCAGCCGGACCAGGCCGGGCCCCGACAGCACGTGCTCGGCCACCACGTGCGGCAGCCCCCGCGCCCGTAGGACCCGGACGATCTCCAGCTCCCGCTCGTCCACGACCGGCACGGTGACGTGCCCGCCCTCGCCGGGGACCGGCGTCCAGCCGTGCTCGGTCGGCACGAGGGCGCTCACGCCGAGCCCGGTGCCGGGGCCGAGCACGGCCTTGACGCCGCGCGCGGGCTCCGGCCCGCCGAGCGGCACCAGGTCGTCGCCGCCCAGCTGCGGCAGCGACAGGGCCAGCGCCTCGAAGTCGTTGAGCAGCCTGGCGTAGGGCACGCCGAGGTCGCGTACGGATCCGGCCCAGGCCGAGTTCGTCAGCCGGTAGTGGTCGCCGTCGATCGGTCCCGCGAGGGCCAGGCAGGCCGCCCCCGGCCGCGCCCCGCCCGTGTGCTGCCCGAGGTAGGCGGCCACGGCGTCGGGCAGGGTGGGGTGGTCGGCCCCCGCCAGGACCGCGACGTGCGACGGCGGCTCGTCCAGCGAGGTGACCAGCCCGAAACGGGCGTTGGTCCCCCCGACGTCGGCGACGAGCCAGGGAAGGTCAAAGGCACTCACCGCGCACCTCCGGTGGTCAGGGCGGCGTCAAGATCGCTCGCCATCCTCCGAAGGATGCCATGGACGCTCACGGAGTCCCAGAGGGGATCGTGAGCACGTTCTGGGTAATGAGCGGTCATTGTCCGCCAAGCGGACATATAGCACCGTACCGTCATAAAACACGTCACCGTGGCAGTCCGGCCGGACGAGCGCCGACCGAGACGCCCGTCTCCAGGTGGGAAGCGCCGGCCTCGGCGGGGAAGCCGAGCCCCGGGCCGTGGTGCGGCGACTCGGCGCCGCTCACGCCGAAGATCCCCGCGCCCTGCTCGGCGTGGCCCGCCATCCGGCGGAACGCGGCGAACAGCTCCCGTCCGGTGCCCACCCACTGCGCGTCGCTCAGCGGACGGCCCTCGGGCGCGCGCCGGGCCAGCTCCTCGGCCGGCACCAGCAGCTCCAGCGTCCCGGCCGCCGAGTCCAGGCGGATCACGTCGCCCTCGCGCACCAGCGCGATCGGGCCGCCGTCGGCCGCCTCGGGCGACAGGTGGATGGCCGCCGGGACCTTGCCAGAAGCACCCGACATGCGGCCGTCGGTGACGATCGCCACCCGCTGGCCGCGGTCCAGCAGCACCGCCAGCGGCGGGGTCAGCTTGTGCAGCTCGGGCATGCCGTTCGCGCTCGGCCCCTGGTAGCGGATGACCGCCACGAAGTCCTGCCCGTCCAGCTCGCCCGCCTCGAACGCCTTCAGCAGGTCGAGCTGGTCGTCGAAGACCTTGGCGGGCGCCTCGATCACCAGGTGCTCGGGCTTGACCGCCGACACCTTGCTGACCGCCCGGCCCAGGTTGCCCTCGACCATGTGGATGCCGCCGTCCGCCGAGAACGGCTCGGCGACCGGCCGCAGCACGTCGAGGTCCTTGCTGCCGCCGGTGACCGGCGACCACACCAGCTCGCCGTCCACCAGCTCGGGGGCCTCGCGGTAACGGTCCAGTCCCGGCCCGGCCACCGTCATGACGTCGCCGTGCAGCAGGCCCGCGTCCAGCAGGTCGCCGATGAGCACCTGCATGCCGCCGGCCTCGCGGAAGTGGTTCACGTCGGCCTGGCCGTTGGGGTAGATCTTGGTGAGCGACGGCACGACCCCGGACAGGCGGGCGAGGTCGTCCCAGGTCAGGACGATCCCGGCGGCGGCCGCCATGGCGACCAGGTGCAGCGTGTGGTTGGTGGAGCCGCCGGTGGCCAGCAGCGCCACGCAGGCGTTGACGACGCTCCGCTCGTCCACCAGCTCACCGATCGGGGTGTACTCAGCGCCGTGCGCGGTGATCTCCACCGCGCGCCGCCCGGCCGCCTCGGTCAGCGCGTGGCGCAGCTCGGTGTGCGGGTTGACGAATGTCGAGCCCGGCAGGTGCAGGCCCATGACCTCCATCAGCGCCTGGTTGGAGTTGGCGGTGCCGTAGAAGGTGCAGGTGCCGGGGGAGTGGTACGACTTCGCCTCGGCGTCCAGCAGCTCGTCCCGGCCGACCTTGCCCTCGGCGAAGAGCTGGCGGGTGCGCGCCTTGACCTTGTTCGGCAGGCCGGAGGTCATCGGCCCGGCCGGCACGAAGATCGCCGGCAGGTGCCCGAAGTGCAGCGCCCCGATGAACAGGCCCGGCACGATCTTGTCGCACACGCCCAGCAGCAGCGAGGAGTCGAACATGTCGTGCGAGAGCGCGATCGCCGTCGCCATGGCGATCACGTCGCGGCTGTAGAGCGACAGCTCCATGCCGGGACGGCCCTGCGTGATGCCGTCGCACATGGCCGGCACGCCGCCCGCGACCTGCGCCACGCCGCCGGCCTGGCGCACCGCCGCCTTCAGCTCGGGCGGGTAGGTCTCGTACGGCTGGTGCGCGGAGAGCATGTCGTTGTAGCTGGTCACGATGGCCACGCCCGGCTTGGCCGAGCCGCGCAGCGCCGGCTTGTCCGCCTCGGGCGCGGCGGCGAAGCCGTGGGCCAGGTTGGCGCAGCCGAGGTGGGCGCGGGCCGGGCCCTTGGCGCGCGCCGCCTCGCCGTCGCGGCGGATCCGCGCCAGGTAGTTCGCCCGGCTGGCGGCGCTGCGCTCGGCGATGCGGTCGGTGACCTCCTGGACGACGGCGTTCATGTGCGGGTTCTTGGCGGGGTTCACAGTTCCTCCTCGTGCCACGCACGACCGCTGCGGCCGAGCAGTTCGTGGGCTCCGGCGGGGCCGGTCGTGCCGGCGGGATAGGGCTCGGGCAGCGCGGGGGCGGCCCGCCAGGCGTCCAGGATCGGATCGATCCAACGCCAGGCGGCCTCGACCTCGTCACGCCGCATGAACAGGGTGGGGTTGCCGGCCAGCACGTCGGTCAGCAGCCGCTCGTACGCCTCGGGCACGCGGGCGGTGAACGTCTTGCCGAAGCTCAGCGACATCGGCACCGGCTTCAGCGTCACCTCGCCCGCGCCCGGCTCCTTGGCCATGAGGTGCAGCTCGATGCCCTCCTCCGGCTGCAGGCGCAGCACCAGGCGGTTCGGGCTGCCACCGGGAAAAATGGAGTGCGGCACGTCCTTGAACTGCACCACGATCTCCGAGCGCCGGTACGGCATGCGCTTGCCGGTGCGCAGGTAGAACGGCACCCCGGCCCAGCGCCAGTTCCTGATCTCGGCCCGGATCGCGGTGAAGGTCTCCACCCGCCGCGAGGACTCGGTGGGCGGCGTCGAGCCGGGCTCGTCGAGGTAGCCGGGCACGTCGCCGGCGCCGACGTACTGGCCGCGCACGGTGAACCGGTCGGCCTCGGTGCCCGTGATGGGCCGCAGCGCCTGCAGCACCTTGACCTTCTCGTCGCGGATGGCCTCACGGTCGTTCTGCGCAGGCGGCTCCATCGCGGTGAGCGTGAGGAGCTGGAGCAGGTGGTTCTGCACCATGTCGCGCAGCGCGCCCGCGTGGTCGTAGTAGCCGCGCCGGCCCGGCGTGCCGACGGTCTCTGCGGCGGTGATCTGGACGTGGTCGATCCACAGGGAGTTCCAGATCGGCTCCAGGAAGGCGTTGGCGAACCGCAGGACCAGCAGGTTCTGGACGGTCTCCTTGCCCAGGTAGTGGTCGATGCGGAAGATCTGGCGCTCGTCGAAGATGGCGCCGACCTCGTCGTTGATGCGCTGCGCGCTCGGCAGGTCGTGGCCGAGCGGCTTCTCCAGCACCACGCGCGAGCGCGGCGTCACCAGGCCGGCCTCGGCGAGCTCGCGGCAGAAGGGGCCGAACGTGCGGGGCGGGCTGGCGAGGTAGAACACCCGGTCACGGTCCTCGTGCGGGGCGAGCAGCTCGGCCAGGTGACGCCAGCCGGGGTGGCCCGGGGCGCCGACGTCCACCGACACGTGGTGCAGCCGGCCCAGGAAGCGCTGCCACACGGCGGGGTCGTCCACGGGGACGGAGTCGCGTACCTCGGCGTCCACCTTGCCGCGGAAGTCGGCGTCGGCGAGCCCGCCGCGGGACATGGCGATCACGCGGGTCTCGGGGGAGAGCCGGCCGTCCCTGTCGCAGTGGTACAGGGCGGGCAGCAGCTTGCGCATGGACAGGTCACCGGTGCCGCCGAAGACGACGAGGTCAGCGGTGTGGACGGGACCTGCTGCGGGAGAGGTGGACACGGTGTCGAGCTCCGAAGATCTTCCAATGCGAGGACACAACGGACACTAACGAGAGTTTGGGTTGTGCACAAGCAGAGTTTTGGCATCTGAGATAAGAAAGTCTGGAGTTTCCATTACACAAGCGGGTGTGGTTCACTTGGCCGATGTCCCGTCGTACCGCCGCGAACCTCGCCACGAGCGGCGAGGTGCTCCGCCTCATCCGCACCGGTGAGGCCGTGACGCGGGCCGACCTCGGCCGCGTCACCGGCCTGTCGCGCCCCGCGGTGCAGCTGCGCGTCGCCGAGCTGCTCGAACGCGGCCTGGTCGTGGAGCGCACCGACGCTCCCTCGACCGGCGGCCGGCCGCCCGTCCGGCTGGAGTTCAACGCCGGGGGCGGCCTGGTGCTGGTGGCCGCGCTCGGCGCGACCCGCACCCGCGTCGCCGTCTGCGACCTGGCCGGGCGCGAGCTGGACGGCCGCGAGTTCCAGGTGGACGTCGAGGAGGGCCCCGGCGTCGTGCTGCCGCTGCTCATGGACACCTGGGACGACCTGCTCGGCGACCGCCCGCGCGAGCTGATCCGCGGCGTGGGCATGGGCGTGCCGGCGACGGTCGAGTTCGCGCAGGGCCGCACCGAGAGCGCCCGCGTGATGGCCTCGTGGACCGGCGTGGTGATCCCGCCGGTCATCCAGGCCCGCTTCCCCGTCCCCGTGCTGGTCGACAACGACGTCAACGTGCTGGCCATCGGCGAGCACCGCGGCCTCTACCCCGACGTCGGCGACCTCATGTTCGTGAAGGTGTCGACGCGGATCGGCGCGGGCGTCATCGCCGGCGGCGGCATCCTGCGCGGCGCGCTCGGCGCGGCCGGCGAGATCGGCCACATCCCCGTGCTCGACGGCGGCGGCGTGCTGTGCCGCTGCGGCAACACCGACTGCGTCGACTCCGTGGCCAGCGGCACCGCGCTGCTGCGGGAGCTGCGTGCGGCCGGCAAGGACGTCAGGACCATCGCCGACGTCACCGCGCTGGTCCGCGCCGGCGACGCCGAGACCATGGCCATGGTGCGCACGGCCGGCCGCCGCATCGGCGAGGTGCTGGCCGGCGCGGTCAACATACTCAACCCGTCGATCGTGGTGCTCGGCGGCGACGTGGCCGAGGCGTTCGGGCCGCTGGTGTCGAGCATCCGCGAGGTCGTCTACCGCCGCTCCACGGCGCTCGCCACCCGGCGGCTGCGCATCGAGCCGAGCAGGCTGGGCGCGCAGGCGGGCATCAGCGGATGCGCGGTGATGGTGCTCGACCACGTGCTCGCGCCCGAGGCCGTGGACGAGACCATGACGGTCACCGCCCTGCGCCGCCAGCCGGTCTGACTCAGGCGTCCCACACCGGCTCGGCGGACTCCCGCACCCCGCCGTCCGCGCGGAAGATCAGATGCCGGTCGAGGTCGCGGGCGAACCAGCGGTCGTGCGTGACGGCCAGCACCGTCCCCTCGAACCCCTCCAGCCCCCGCTGCAGCGCCTCCGCGCTGGCCAGGTCGAGGTTGTCGGTCGGCTCGTCGAGCAGCAGCAGCGTGGCCCCCGACAGCTCCAGCAGCAGGATCTGCAGCCGCGCCTGCTGGCCGCCCGAGAGCGTCTCGAACGCCTGCCCGCCCGCCGGGGCCAGCTCGTAGCGGGCGAGGGCGGCCATGGCGTCGTTGCGGGTCAGCGCGTGCTCGGCCATGATCAGCTCGGCGATCGGCCGGCCCCGCAGGTCGGGCCGCAGATGGGTCTGGGCGAAATATCCGGGGACGACCCGCGCGCCGAGCCGGGCCGCGCCGGTGTGCGCGATCGGCTCGCCGGCCAGCAGCCGCAGGAAGTGCGACTTGCCGGTGCCGTTGAGGCCCAGGACGCCGACGCGCTCGCCGTAGTGGATCTCGGCCGAGAACGGCCGCAGCAGCCCGGTCAGCTCCAGCTCCTCGCACGTCACGGCCCGCTTGCCGGTGCGCCCGCCGCGCAGCCGCATGCGCACGTTCTGCTCCTTCGGCGCCCGGCGCGGCGGGCCCTCGCGCTCGAAGCGCTCCAGCCTGGTGAGCGCCGACCGGTAGGCCCCGGCCAGCGCGTCGTTGTGCGCCGAGCGCTGCCGCAGCGTGTGCGCCAGGCGGCGCAGCCTGGCCCGCTCGTCCTCCCAGCGCCGCCGCCGGTCCTCCAGCCGCTCCGCGCGCCGCCGCCGCGCCTCGCCGTAGCCGGCGAAGCCGCCCCCGTGCACCCACACCGTACGCCCCTCCACGGTGACGATCCGGTCGGCCGCCTCGGCGAGCAGCTGCCGGTCGTGCGAGACGAGCAGCACGGTCTTGGCCGAGTCGCGGATCGCCCGCTCCAGCCACTGCTTGGCCGGCACGTCGAGATAGTTGTCCGGCTCGTCCAGCAGCAGCACCTCGTCGGGGCCGCGCAGCAGCGCCTCCAGCATGAGCCGCTTCTGCTCGCCGCCGGACAGCGTGCCGAGGCCGCGGCCGGCGATTCGTTCGTACGGCAGCCCGAGCGCCGCGTCCGCGCACACGTCCCACACGACCTCCAGCGCGTAGCCGCCCGCGTCGGCGTAGTCGGCGAGCGCCTGGGCGTAGGCGAGCTGCGCGGGCTCGTCGTCGCGCCCGGCCAGCGCCGCGGCGGCCGCCTCCATATCCGCGGCGGCCTGCCGCACCCGCCGGGGCGCGACGCCGAGCAGCAGGTCGTGGACGGTGCCCTCGCCGATGAACTGCCGCATCACCCCGATGCCGCCGCTGCTCGCCACCCGCCCGCCGTCCGGTCGCAGCTCGCCCGCGATCAGCCGCAGCAGCGTCGTCTTGCCGCCGCCGTTCGGGCCGACGAGCGCCGCCTTGGCCCCGTCGCCCACCTTGAACGACGCCTCCAGCAGCAGCGGCCGCCCGTCCGGCAGCAGGTACGTCAGATCGCTCACTTCGATGTGCCCCAAGCCGCCGCCCTCTCTCGATCGTCGTTCCACTACTAGACCATCGATCCGGTCGGCGTACAACGTATTATCGGCGGCGTGGAGAACGTGTGGTCGCGCCCGCGCAGGGCGCCCAGGCAGACGCTGACGCTGGAGCGGATCGTGGCCGAGGCGGTCGCGCTGCTCGACGAGGAGGGCGTGACCGGGCTGACCATGCGCCGGCTGGCCGAGCGGCTCGGCACCGGCTCGACCACGCTCTACTGGCACGTCAGGACCAAGGAGGACGTCCTCGACCTGGCACTCGACGCGGTCTTCGGAGAGGCGCCGCTGCCGGCGGCGCGGCCGGGCGAGCCCTGGCACGAGCCGGTGCGCGCGCTCATGGGCGCCTGGCGGTCGGCCCTGCTGCGTCACCCGTGGTCGGCGACCGTCCTCGACCGTCCGCTCCTCGGGCCGAACGCCCTGGCCCGCACCGAGTTCCTGTTCCAGACCCTGATCGCGGCCGGATTCCCCGCTCCTGGTGGCGCCGCGCACAGCCTGGCCGCCTTCGTCACGGGCTCGGTGATCTCGCAGGTCACCTGGCAGGAACGCGCGGGGGAGGAGGTGGACGTGTTCCTGCGCGAGCGGGCGGGCGGCTGGCCCGGCCTCGCCGCGCACGGTCTCGCGCCCGAGTGGGACGCCACGTTCGCCGAGGGGCTCGGCTACCTCCTGGCCGGGATGGAGCAGGCGCGGAGCTGACCGGGCGGGTCAGCAGGTGCAGAGCAGGCCGCGCAGCGCCGTCTCCAGGCACCCGCCCGACCTCGCGGGTCGCGGCCAGGGGAAGCGCACCAGCGACTCGTCCACCCGTACGGTGGCGCCGAAGCGGTCCAGCTCCCACAGCCACACCTCGCCCGCCGTCTCGCCGAGCTGCCGCGACACCCCGGCCGTGAGCTGCGGCCGGTGGGAGTCGTTGACGTGGGCCAGCACCCGCTCGGCGACGTCGGTGAGCGGGTCGGGCGCCGCGCCCAGGTAGTCGTCGGCGTCCAGCATCCCCGACTCCTGGCCGGTCAGGTAGACGACCTGGGCCACGTCCAGGCGCAGCAGCCGGGGCGCGTCCGGCCGCCCGAACCGCTCCAGTGCCTCGAACAGGCTCTCGTCCGCGCAGTGCGCGGCCACCGCCACGGCCGCGCCGCGCGCCTCGTCCTCGGGGACGGCCTCGGCCCAGCCCTGCACCTCGATGAGGCCGCGCGGGTGCGCGGCCGCGCCGAGCCTGCGCATCGCGGTCAGGTTCACCGCCACCACGGCGTCGCCGACCAGGCCGTGCAGGGTCTCGCCTGGGCGCACGAGGAGCACCGGACGGCCGCGCTCGTCCACACCGCCGCGGGCGGGCGAGGGAACGCCGTCGACGGCGAGCTTGGCGACCTCGGCGGTCGCGGCGAGAGTGCGGACCCGCTCGGGGATCGGCAGCATGACGCCTCCTTGGGCAACAGACACAGTGATAGGTTAGGCTTACCTAAGTAAGGATTACCTAATCACATCGAGGTGAACGTGCGCTACACCGGCCCCAAGGTGCGACTGTCGCGTCGCGCGGGCGTCCCGCTGACCAGGAAAGCCGTCCGCTACTTCGAGACGCGCCCCTATCCGCCGGGCGAGCACGGCCGCAAGACCAACCGCCGCAACACCGGCGACTACGGGCTGCGGCTGCTGGAGAAGCAGAAGCTGCGCTGGTACTACGACGTCTCCGAGCGGCAGCTGCGCCGCTACTGGGACCTCGCGGTGCGCAAGCCGGGCGCCTCGGGCGCCGAGCTGGTGACGCTGCTGGAGACCCGCCTGGCCTCCCTCGTGCTGCGCGCCGGGCTCGCGCCGTCGATCTACGCCGCCCGGCAGTACATCGCCCACGGGCACATCGCCGTGGACGGCCGCAAGGTGGACATCCCGAGCTACCTGGTCAAGCCGGGGCAGGTCGTGTCGGTCAGGGAGCGCTCGCGCGGGATGCAGCCGTTCGTGGCCGCCGCCGCCGGCATCCACGCCGACGAGCGCACGGCGGCGTACCTGTCCGTGGACCTCGCCGAGCTGCGCTTCACGCTGACGAGCCGGCCGGAGCGCGAGCAGATCGCGATCCCCGTCGACGAGCAGCTCGTGGTGGAGTTCTACTCCCGTTGACCGCGGCCGGGGGGCGTCACGCGGCGCCCCCCGCGCGCGGCTCACTCGACGGGGCTGTGCCGCCGCAGCTCGGCGACCTCCTTGCGGAGCTCGGCGAGCTCCCGCAGGATCAGCTCGGAGTGCACGGCGGCGTCGTCCTGGAGCGCGGCGCGCTCCTCGGCGCTCTCCTCGTCCATGGCGCTGACCACGACCGCCATGAACAGGTTCAGGATCACGAACGTGCACACCAGGATGAAGATGGTGAAGAAGATCCAGGCCGACGGGTGCTGGGTCATCACCTCCCTGGCGATGTTGCCCCAGTCGTCGCCCGTCATCGTCTGGTAGAGGGTGAACAGCGAGGTCGGCAGGGTCCCGAAGCGGTCGGGGGCGGCGCTGCCGTAGAGCTTGGTGGCCATCACGGCGGCCACGTACAGCACGAGGCCCAGCAGCACCACGATGGAGCTCATGCCGGGCATGGCGCGCAGCAGCGCCGAGACGACCCGGCGCAGGCTGGGCACCACGGACAGCAGCCGCAGCGCCCGCAGGACGCGCATCGCCCGCAGCACCGACAGGCCGCCGGTCGCGGGCGCGAAGGCGATGGCGACGATGAGGAAGTCGAAGATGTTCCACGGGTCGCGGACGAAGTGCGCCCGCTCGACGTAGATCTTGGCCAGCAGTTCGACGGCGAAGATGTAGAGCGCCGCGTGGTCCACCACGGTCAGCAGGGTGCCGTAGCGCTCCACGACGGGTGGGAACGTCTCCAGGCCCAACGTGGCGGCGTTGACCAGGATGACCCCGACGATGAAACGCTGGAAGCGCTTATGGGCGAGTACGGCACGAGTGCGTTCGCGCACGGATGATGCTCCTAGGGGAATGGAACAGGTGCCGTCCCATGATGGCGCAACATGATCAAGACAGTGGCGGTATATAAGGACGCATGTCATATCCCCCGTACGACCCGCCCTACTACGGCCCCCAGGTGCACAATCACCCCAACGGCACGACCATCCTCGTGCTCGGCATCCTGAGCCTGGTGGTGTGCCTCTTCATCGGCCCGTTCGCCTGGTCGATGGGCAATACGGCGCTGCGCGAGATCGACGGGAGCGGCTACGTCTTCGCCAACCGCGGCCAGGTCCAGGCCGGGCGCGTCTGCGGCATGGTCGCCACCGCCCTAATGGCCCTCACTCTGCTGTTCGTCGCCTTCGGGTTCACCGTCGCCATCGTCACCTCCTGAGGCCCCCGCCGGGGCTCGCCGGCCGTGGTCGCCGAGCCCCGACTCCAGCAGGTCGAACGCCCGCTCCGCCTGCCTCCTGAGATCGGGCTCGATGCCCGCCCAGTCCTCGCCCGCCGCCATGCGAGCGGCCGCGTACGCCCCCAGCAGCCGCGTGGCGGCGAGGATCTGCGCTGCCACCAGCCGAGGGGAGAGGTCCTCCGGCGCGGAGTCCAGCTCGTCGGCCAGCGCCCGCGCGAGCGCCGTCTCGCGCTGCTCCTGGAGCTCGCGCATCCTGGCGACCAGCGCGGGGCTGGCGGCGACGATCCCGGCGAAGACGTCGGCGCCCTGGTTGAGCCCGTAGCGCCAGTCGCGGCCGGCGATCGCGTCGAGGAAGTCGCGGCGGAAGGCCCGCACCACGCTCTCGCCCGGCTCCCGCTCCCGCAGCACCCGCGCCGGCAGGTCCACGGCGACGTCCTGCCGGTCGGCGAACAGGTCCTCCTTCGTCCCGAAGTAGTTGAAGACCGTGTTCACCGACACGTCGGCCGCCCGCGCCACCTCGGCCACGGTCACGTTGTCGAACCCTTTCGCCATGAACAGCCCCATCGCGATGTCGGCGATGCGTTGCCTGGTCTCGCGCTTCTTCCGCTCCCGCAGCCCCTCTTCCATGCCTGCATGCTACCCAAATTGCAGTCACTCCAAGATTGTGATTACCTCAATCTTGGAGGCGATGAAATGATCGAGACAACGGGTCTGACGAAGACCTTCGGCGACGTGACCGCCGTCGCTGGCGTGGACATCACCGTGCAGCCCGGCGAGATCGTCGGGTTCCTCGGCCCCAACGGCGCCGGCAAGACCACCACGATGCGCATGCTGACCACCCTGCTGCGGCCCACCTCGGGCGTCGCCGTCGTGGCCGGGTGCGACCTGCTCGCCGACCCGCGCGGCGTGCGCCGGCGCATCGGCTACGTGTCCCAGGGCGGCGCCGTCCCGCCCGCCGAGCCGCTGCGCGGCGAGCTGGAGCTGCAGGGCATGCTGTACGGCCTCGGCCGCGCGGAGTCCGCCGCCCGCACGCGGGCCCTCCTCGACCGGCTGGAGCTCACCGGGCTGGAGGAGCGGCCGGGCGCCGCGCTGTCGGGCGGCCAGCGGCGCCGCTTCGACATCGCCTTCGCCCTGCTGCACGAGCCGGTCCTGCTCTTCCTGGACGAGCCCACGACCGGCCTCGACCCGCAGAGCCGGGCCAACCTGTGGGACCACGTCCGCGCCCTGCGCGCCGAGAGCGGCCTCACGGTCTTCCTCACCACCCACTACCTGGACGAGGCCGACGCCCTCTGCGACCGGCTGCTGATCATCGACCACGGCCGGATCGTGGCCGAGGGCACGCCGGCCGCGCTGAAGAGCGGCGGACGCACCCTCGACGACGTCTTCCTCGACATCACCGGCCGCTCACTGCGCGAGGAGGCGGGGGTCTGATGCTGCGCGACACCTGGGTCCTGTTCCGCCACGGCGTGCGCACGACGCTGCGGCAGAAGGTCGGCATCGTCTTCGGGGCGGTGCAGCCGCTGCTGTTCCTGGTGCTGTTCGGGCCGCTGTTCGTCACGATCGGCACGTGGGAGACGCTCGTGCCCGGCCTGATCATCCAGCTCGGATTGATGAGCATGGGCCTGGCCGGGTTCGGCGTGGTCTTCGAGCGGAGTTCCGGCGTGCTGGAGCGGATGCGCGTCACCCCGGTCAGCCGGCTGGCGCTGCTGCTCGGCCGGGTGCTCAACAACGCCGTCACGCTGATCATCCAGACGGCGCTGCTGCTGGCCGCGGCCTACGCCCTCGGCCTGCGGGCCCCGGCGGCCGGGGTGCTGGCCGGGTTCGCGCTGGTGCTGGTGCTCGGCGTCAGCCTGGCCGCGCTGTCGTACGCGGTCGCGCTCACCCTCGACCAGAACCTGTTCGCGCCCGTGATGTCCACCGCGGTGATCCCGCTGGTGCTGCTGTCCGGGTCGTTCCTGCCGATGTCGATGGCGCCGGGCTGGCTCGACGCGCTCTCCCACCTCAGCCCCTTCCGCTACCCGCTGGAGGCGCTGCGCGAGCTGTTCCACGGCCACTACGCCAACGGGACGGTGGCGCTCGGCGTGGCGGTGACCGTGGTCTTCGCCGCGGTCAGCCTCACCGTCGGCACGCGCGTGTTCAACCGCGAGAACGCCTGAGGGTCAGGCCGCGCTCCGCGAGCGCCGGTCGAGCGCGGCCACGATCGCGCCGGGGTCGACGGTGCCGTAACCGTAGTCGTAGTCGAAGCCGACCTCGCTGCGGTCCTCGGCGGTGCGCCGCAGCAGCGCCCGGAGCTGCGCCGGCGACAGCCGGGAGGCCGGCCACCGGGTGCGGACCGCGGCCACCAGCCCGGCCGCGACCGGCGCCGCCGCCGAGGTGCCCGAGTCGGCCTCGCCCTCGCCGAACGCCCGCGAGCCTGCGAAGCGCGTGTAGGCGCACACGTCCGGCTTGCGGGCGGTCAGCCGCCCGGGGCCGCGCGAGGAGCAGCCCAGCCGCGCGCCGTTGACGTCCACGCCGCCGACCGACAGCGCGCGGGGGTGGGAGTTCGCGCCCGCGATGGGCCGGCTCGGGAACGGGTGGCGCCCGCCGGGGCGCTCCCGCCCGCGGTCGCCCGCCGCGAACAGCACGTCCGCCCCCATCCGGTCGAGCGCGGCCACCATGAGGTTGAACGGGTGGGCCGCGTTGTCGGAGTAGTTGCCGGGATGCCCGGCGGGGAAGTCGCCCTCCGGCGAGAACGACCCCCACGAGTTGCTCACCACCAGCGCGCGCGTCTCGGCCGGCTGGGCCTCCAGCACGCCGCGCAGGTGCGCGAAGGCGGCCACCGCGTCCGAGAGCAGACCGCCCGGCAGCGGACCGCCCGGCAGCGGGCCGCCCGTGACCGCGCTGACCGCGCCGCCCGGCAGGGCGTGCGACAGGGCGTCAGGCCGGGCGGGCGGCAGGGCGGATGACAGGGTGGATGACAGGGTGGATGACAGGGCGGGCGGCAGGACGGGCGGCAGCAGCGGGATGTCGATGAGCGCGGCCTGCGGGGCGGCGATCAGCGCGTCGAAGGCGCACATCGTCCCGTGGCCCACCCCGGACTCGCCCGGCGCCGGGACCGACCGGCCATCCGGCGGCCTCCAGCAGCGGGCGGTGTCGACCGTCACCGCCCGGCCGAGCCGCCGCGCGGCGTGGGCGGCGTTGACGCCGGTGTCCAGCACCGCCAGCGCCACGCCGGCGCCGTCCAGCCCCTCGGCGTGCAGCCCGGCCACGCCGAGCAGCCGCTCGACGTCGTGCCAGTCGCCGACCGGCGCCTCGCCCACGGGGACGGGCGAGGGCTCCACGACCGGGTCGGCGAACACTCCGACGACGTCCGGCCGCAGCGCGACGCCGGAGGCCGGCTCGCCGTCGGGGATCGTGCCGCGCACCAGCACCGAGGCGTCGCCGGGGGCCAGCGAGACGTCGAGCGGCCGGTTGAGCGGGAGCGGGTCGCCGCCCGCGCGGGGGACCGGCCGCGGCACCGTCACGGGCGCGAACGCCGGATCCAGCTCGACGCCCGGCAGCTCGGCCACCAGACCGGCGGCCACGTCGGCCGTGGTGACCTTCGAAGACGGGTCGGCGACGGCCGCGGCCAGATCGGGGGAGGGGCGGAGCTGGATCATCACGCGCATGGGTCACCACCGGAGGTCGTGGGGAGCGAGTCACCCCACCTTGCTCCATCCGGCGGGGCCCGTCCAGCGCCTTCGGCAGGTTTGACCTGCGAAAACGCCGCAAAAACCGCGAAGCGGACGACATTTCTTCCGGCCTGTCAGGCTTCCATGATCCCGGTCCGTTCACTACCGTGAGGCTCCATGACGCTCCAGGCGCGCACGCCGGTCGACGACGGAGAGAAGGCCCACTGGCTGGCGGTGCGGCCGAGGCTCGTCCTCGCCAGCGCCTTCATGCTCTTCCTGGAGCTGGCGCTGATCCGCTGGACCGGGTCGAACATCGTCCACCTGAGCTACTTCACGAACTTCGTGCTGCTCGGGTCGTTCCTCGGCATCGGGCTCGGTTTCCTGCGGGTGGGGCGCTCGCGGCGGCAGCCGTACTACTCGCCGGTCGTGCTCGCCGCGCTCGCGATCGTGGTGCTGGCCTTCCCCGTCACCGTCGACCGCGACACCGAGGGCGTCCTCTACTGGACGAGCCTGTCCACCACGGGGCCGCCCGCCTGGCTCATCCTGCCGGTCATCTTCTGCGCCGCCGCGCTCGTCCTCATGGGGCCCGCCGAGCTGGTCGGCCGCTGCTTCCCCGAGCTGCCCCGCCTGGAGGCCTACCGGTACGACCTCATCGGCAGCCTCACCGGCATCGCGGCGTTCACCGCGCTGTCGTTCCTGAGCGCGCCGCCGGTCTGCTGGGCACTGATCGCGGCCATCTGCTACGGCGTGCTGCTCGTGCCCCGGCCGCGCTCGCTCTACCTCGGGCTGGTCACCGTGCCCTCCCTGGCCGTCGTCGGGCTGCTGCTCACCGAGACGCTCACGGCCGGGGCGGTCTGGTCGCCGTACTACAAGGTCACCGCCAAGCCGCTGACGGTGCTCGGGGTGCCCGTCACCGACATCGCGGTCAACGGCATCCCGCACCAGCAGGCCGTGCCCGCCGCCGCCCGCCTGCAGTGGGAGGCCCAGTACGGGTTGCCGTACGAGCGGGCCTCCAAACCGCCCCAGGACGTGCTCATCGTCGGCGCGGGCAGCGGCACCGACGTCGCGATCGCGCTGTCCAAGGGCGCCCGGCGGGTGGACGCCGTCGAGATCGACCCCAAGCTGCGCGAGCTGGGCGGCTCGGTGCACCCCGACCACCCCTACGACGACCCCCGCGTCACCACGCACATCACCGACGGGCGGGCCTTCCTGGAGCGCGGCGGCGGCGCCTACGACCTGATCCTGTTCGCGCTGCCCGACTCGCTCACCCTCGTCTCCGGGGCCAGCTCGCTGCGGCTGGAGAGCTACCTGTTCACCGAGGAGGCCATGCGGGCCGCCCGCGCCCACCTCAAGCCCGGCGGCACGTTCTCGATGTACAACTACTACCGCGAGAGCTGGCTGGTGGACCGGCTCGCCGTCACCATGCAGCGCGCCTTCGGCCACAAGCCGTGCGTGGACGTCGTCAGCACCGCCGGGCAGCAGGCCGTCATCACCGCCGGGCTGACGGCCGCCGACCAGCGCTGCGCCGCCGAGTGGCCGGGCGCCGCCGCGGGCACGCCGCCACCCGCCGACGACGACCGGCCCTTCCTCTACCTGCACGACGCGACGATCCCGCCGCTCTACCTCGTCACGCTCGGGCTCATCCTCGCCGTCAGCCTGCTCGCCGTCCGCGTCGTCGCCGGGCCGTACCGGCGGATGCGCCCCTACAGCGACCTGTTCCTGCTGGGCGTGGCGTTCATGCTGCTGGAGACCAAGAGCGTGACCGGCTTCGCGCTGCTGTTCGGCACCACGTGGGTGGTCAACGCCGTCGTCTTCGCCGGCGTGCTGGTCGCGGTGCTCGCCGCCGTCGAGATCACCCGCCGCTTCCGCACCCCGCCGCTGCCCGTCATGTACGCCGTGCTGCTGGCCGGCCTGGCGCTCGCCTGGTTCGTACCGAACGCCTGGCTGCTGTCGCTGCCGGTGCCACTGCGCGCCCTGGCCGCCGTCACGGTCGCGTTCCTGCCGATCTTCGCGGCCAACGTGGTCTTCGCCAAGCGCTTCGCCGAGACCGCCGACGCCACCACGTCCTTCGGCGCGAACCTGCTCGGGGCGATGGTCGGCGGCTGCCTGGAGTACGCGGCCCTCGTGATCGGCTACAAGGGCCTGCTCGTGGTCGCCGCCCTGCTGTACGTCGGCGCCTTCGCCCTGCTGCCCCGCAGGAGCGCCGCCGCCTGACGCGGCCTCGTCAGAGGCCGCAGAGCTCGTCCAGGGACTTGGCGCCGGCCTTCTGGGTGTTGCGGGTGGGCGTCTGCGTCGGCGCCGCGGCCCGGGTCTGCGTCGGCGACGTGGAGGGGGCGGTGACGCTGGGGGAGGCGGTGACGTTCGCCGTCTGGGCCTGGCGGGGCGGGCGCATGGAGTCGGAGATCGCCTTCTTGGTGGCCTGGCGGATCTTGGCCCAGTCGGGGCGGCCCGAGTAGAACTCCGGCGGCACGAACTGCAGGCTGGTGATCTTGGCGTCCTTGACCTTGACGGCCAGCTCCATGATCGGCGGGAGCAGGGGCTGCGGGATGTTCGTCTGCGCCATGCGCTTGGCCGCGCCGGCGATCTTCCTGAAGTTGGTGAGGATGACCTGGGGCGTGGCCTGCTGGGCGAAGGCGCCGATGACACAGCGCTGGCGGGCCATGCGGGAGAAGTCGTCGCTGTTGACGCGGGAGCGGCCGTACCAGAGGGCCTGCTCGCCGCTGAGGCGCCGGTAGCCGGCCTTGATGGTGCCGGCGGTGCCGTAGAGGCCGCCCCACTTGACGTCCGACTCCACGTGGACCTTCAGGCCGCCGATGGCGTCCACGAGGGCGGCGAAGCCGTACATGTTGATGAGGGCGTAGTAGTCGATCTTGAGGCCGAGGGTGTAGCCGATGGCGTCCATCAGCGCCCGCGGGCCCATGTTCTTGCCGCCCATGATCTGCGGGTTGTCGTTGGCGTACTGCCAGACCTCGTTGAGCAGGCCGCCGTTGGGCAGCTCGGCCATGAAGCCGTTGGGGAACTGCTTGTGCAGCGGCGAGCTGGCCGGGAAGTGCACGTGCTGGAGGTTGCGCGGCAGGCTGAACAGCACCGTGTTGCCGGTCTTGGTGTCGATGCTGGCCACGTTCATGCTGTCGGTGCGCACGCCGGTGCGGTTGCCGGCCGCGTCGCCGCCGATGAGCAGGAAGTTGACGCGGGTCTTGCCGGCCCAGGGGTCCTCGGGGTTGTGCGCGACCGTCGGCGTGCCCGGGTCGGAGGAGGACGGGAAGATGTTCCCCAAGGTGTCGCGCACGGTGATCATGGTGTTGGCGACGAACGCGAACGGCGCCATCACCGCCACGCACAGCACACCCACGACGATGCCGGTCAGGATCTGGCCCTGCTGGTTGAGCCGTTTGGGGCTGAGCACCACGTACGAGCTGACCACGATGGCGAACCAGGCCAGCGCGAGCGCCGAGGCGGTGATGATCACCGCGAGCATCATCCCGTCGCCGACGAACGCGGCGGCGTCGGCCAGGTTGCGGGTCAGCCCGAAGGCGAGGGCGGCGAGCAGCAGCACCGCGTACACGCTGATGAGGATCAGCCCGGTACGGCGGCGCCCGGCGCGCAGGTGCGCGGCGCCGGGCGCGACGGCCGACAGCGCGGTCCAGCCGAGCACGGAGGCGGGCGTGAGCGGCCGGGCGAAGCGGGGGGCGCCAGGGGCCGGGCGGGGCCGGCGCGCCGGGCCTTCCTTTCTGCCTCCAGGCACGGTGCCCTCCCCGTCGCGCTTTCTCACACCGGCTCCTTCAGACGCCTACCAGGCAGAACGGCCCCCATGCGGGGACAAGAATGCCAGGATTCTAGTCCCCATATCTGGACAACACAGACACTTGCCTAAGTCGAGATGAACTCTGCGCGGATTTCACAGGAGGCTCTCAGGAGACCGTGGAGGACGGAGCCATCCACGTGTTGCACTGGTAAACCTTGTTCTTCTCCCAGCCCTGACGGAACCAGCGGTTGTTGTTGGCGGGCGTCCCGTGGTCGCGCGGATAGCCCGGATAATCGCCCACCTGGCCGTAGAACCAGTACAGCCGGCTCCGCAGCGACGTGGTCACCGGATAGGTGGCGGCGACCGAGCGCATCCACATGCCGCCGAGGCAGGTGGCCTGCAGCTCCAGCCGCCTGCTGAGCCCGAGCTTGGTGCTCCGGCTGGAGGAGGCCAGCGTGCTGTCCCACCAGGAGTTCATCAGGCCCGTGACGTTCTGGACGTGGTGGCCGTACTCGTGGGCCATCATGCTGATGATGCCGCCGTGCCAGGAGATGATCTGGCCGTAGCCGCGGGCGTTGCCGTTGCCGCGCGCCATCGCCGAGGTCGAGGCGTAGATCGTGGAGTTGCGCGGGCAGTAGTACGGCACCATGCTCCCGGCGCTCGGGTAGTCGCCGCAGGCGCCCCGGCCCCTTCCGGAGGCGATGGCGTAGCCCGGAGGGCGGAAGTCGAAGCCCTGCTTCTCCAGGATCGGGCCCCACGCCCGGTCCATGCACTTGCCCGTCTTCAGGATCAGCGCCTTGAGCTGGCTGTGGCTGAAGATGCTCGCGTTGCCCGCCCGGCAGGGGATCCGGGGCAGCGTGCCCGCCCGGTAGAGACTGTTGTTCTTGAGGCTCGTGTTGACCTGCACCTGCGCCGGCGGCGTCACCGTCTCCTCCGGGGTGCGGGTCGGCTGCCGGGTCGGCTGCTCGGTCGGTCGGCGGGTCGGCGGCCGGGTGGCGCGGCTGCGCTCCGGCGTGGGCTCGTACGTCGGGACCGCGATCGGCGTCGTCGTCTCCGACCGCGACGAGCTCTTCAGCAGGGCCGCGCCGACGACGATCAGCACGAACAGCGCCGCCAGCGAACCGAACACCGCGCCGAGCACCCCGATGACGCCCATGCCCGACTTGCGGCGCGGCGGCGGCTGCCACTGCCGCGGCGGCATCGGGGGCGGTGGCGGAGGTGGCGGCGGGGGAGGGGGCGCGGGCTGCCGGTAGTGCTGGGCGTACTGCGGCGGCGGGGGAGGCGGCGGCGGCATCTGCTGCGTGTAGGGCCGCGTCAGGCCGCCCTGCGGCGGGTACGGCGGCTGCCCCGGCCCCTGCGGCGGGTGTGCGGGGCCCTGTGGCGGGTGCGCGGGACCCGGCGGCGGGTAGCCGGGCCCCTGGGGTGGGTAGCCGGGGTTCTGCGGCGGATGGCCCGGCCCCTGGGGCGGGTAGGCGGGCGGAGGCGCCTGGGGAGGCGGCCCGTACGGACCGGCCTGCGGCTGCTGCTGCCGGCCGTGCCCGGGCGGCGGCCACGGCAGCGCGGGTGGCCTCTGTGGCTGACCGGGCCCTTGTGGCGGGGGTGGATATTGCCCGTTACCTGTCACCCTGTCTCCCCGTTTGCCCCGTTGTCCCATTGCCGAGCTTTGTCCGGCGACTTGACGGACCCTTGGCAAATTTGGGGCAAAAGCATACTGATTTATCACCCGTCACGGATGTAGCAGTGCACGGTCACAGTCCGAAATCATTCGAGGTGATCTCGGTTATCTTTCGGTCTGCGGAGCGGGTGGTGTCCTAGCTTTCTTGGCATGAATCTCCAGCAGCTCCGCTATGTGGTCGCGACTGCGGAGCACCGCACCATGACCGACGCGGCCAGGTCGCTGTACATCGCGCAGCCCGCGCTCTCCCGCGCGATCCGCGATCTCGAGCGCGAGCTCGGCATGACCCTGTTCGCCCGTTCCGGCCGCGGCGTCGTCGTCACCGCGCAGGGCCGGCGGGTGGTCAAGCTGGCACGGGAGGCGCTCGACGCCGTCCACGAGATCGAGGGCCTGGCCCAGCACACCGGCGCGTCCGACGCCGAACTGCGCATCGCCTCGACGCCCAGCCTGGAGCCCGGTCTGGCGGGGCGGCTGTTGCCCGCCTACGCCGCCGAGCACCCCGGTGTACGCGTCCAGATCGTGCGCTGCGAAGGCCGCGAAGCGGTCGTCAGCGCCATCAGGGACCAGCGGGCCGACCTCGGTCTCACCGATCTGCCGGTGCCCGCCGACCTCGTCACCCACCCCCTCGAACGCCAGGAGATCGTGCTGATCTCCCCACCCGGGCTCGAACTGCCCAACCCGGTGCCGATGGGCAGGCTGCACGGCATGCGCCTGGCCCTCCCGGCCCGCGGCAGCACCCGGCGCAGGGAGCTCGACGCGATGTTCGGCAGGTACGCCGTCACCCCGACGGTCGTACTGGAGACCGACGAGCGCAACGGCTGGCTCAACGCCGTCCGCGCCGGCCGGGCCTCGCTCCTGTGGTACCGCGGCATGGCCGAGCAGGCCGCCCGCTCGGGCCTCGTGGTGCGCTCGCTCGAACCGGCCGTGCGGCGCGTCATCGCCGTCGTGCACGCCCGTCGCCGGCTGCCGCTGATCGCCCAGGACTTCCTGGCCACCGCGGAGAAGGGAACGACCGCCGCCTGACACACCGAACCGGGGAACGCTCCACTCACCCCTGAATCCCCCGACACGGACGACCCCCGAGAACCCTCACCCCCACCCCAACCCCCCTACAGAAACCCCCCAACCGCACCGAAGCGCACCGACAAGGCCCGGCATCCGTCCGAGCCCGGGGCCCGGCGACGCGGCCCGGCCCCCGAGGGAGCCCCTTCCAGCGGCCCCTCATCCAGCCCCCAGAGCACGGCCTCGCCCTTCTCGGCGACGGCGGCCGGGGGCAGATCCTCCCCGGGACACGGGGACACCTCATCGGGACACGGGAAGCCGCACCACCGCACGCAGTCCGGGCGCGGCGTCCTCCAGGACCACCGTGCCGCCGTGCGCCCGCACGGTCTCGCGCACGATGGCGAGCCCGAGCCCGGTGCCGCCCTCGTCCCTGCTCCGCCCGGAGTCGAGCCTGGTGAAGCGGTTGAACACCCGCTCGCGGTCCTGCTCCGGGATGCCGGGACCGTCGTCGGTGACGGTCAGCACGCCGTCGGCGGTCAGCGCCACCTCGACCTTCGAGGAGGTGTGCCGTACGGCGTTGTCCATGAGGTTGGTCAGCACCCGGCTCAGGTCGAGCGCGTCGCCGCGGACCACGACCGGGTCGCAGACCGTCAGCCGGGCCTCGGCGTAGCGGTCCACGACCCGGCGTACGACCTCGTCGAGCTCCACCGGCTCGCGCCTGGCCGGGACGCCGCCGCGCTCGTCCAGCCGGGCCAGCGCGAGCAGGTCCTCGGCCAGCCGGGACAGGCGCAGGGTGTCCTCCAGCACGCCCTCGGCGGTCTCCTGCCAGTCCTGCCCCTCGGGGTGGCCGAGCGCGACCTCCAGTTGCAGCCGGATGCTGGCGAGCGGGCTGCGCAGCTCGTGCGCGGCGTCGGAGACGAGCGCCCGCTGACGCTGCTCGGCCTCCTCCAGCCTGGCCAGCATGTCGTTGAGCGTGGTGGCCAGGTGGTGCACCTCGTCGCGGGAGGCCGGCACAGGCAGCCGCCGGGAGCGCGCCGTGTGCGTGATCTCGGCGGCGCCGCGGCGCAGCGCCGCGATCGGGCGCAGCGTGCGGCCGATCATCAGCCAGCTCGCCACGGCGAGCAGCACCACCAGCGCGGGCGTGCCCACCATCAGGACCCGGCCGGCCGTGCCGAGGCTGGTGCGGATCTCGCTGATGGACCGCGCCGCGAGCACGGTCTGGCCGCGGTCCGCGCGCAGCACGACCACGTGCAGGAAACCCGGGACGGCGTACGGCCGCCCGTCCACCTCCACGGCCTTGCCGGACTCCAGCGCCCGTGCCCGGCCGGCGGCGTCGAGCAGCGGCACCAGCCGGTCGGCGCCGTACGTGACGTGCGTGATCCGGTTCCGCGCGTCGAGCACCTGCACGATCGTGCCGTCGTGGGTGGTGATCGGCGTGGTGAGCGTGCCGGAGTCGGCCGCCACGCGTACGACGTCCGCCTGCCGCCTGGTGCCGTCGTCCACGGTCGCCATCAGCGCCCGGTCGAGGACGCTGAGCAGCACCGACGCCGAGAGCGCCAGCGCCAGCGCGAGCACCGCGACGGCGACCGCCGACAGCCGGAAGCGCAGTCCCTGCCGCCGCCACCAGGCCAGGGGCGAGCCGGGCGACCCGTCAGCCACCGTCGCCCGCCAGCCGGTAGCCGGCGCCGCGCACGGTCTGCAGCGCGTTCCTGCCGAAGGGGACGTCGATCTTGCGGCGCAGGTAGCCGACGTACACCTCGACGACGTTCGGGTCGGTGTCGAAGGTGTCCCAGACGTGCTCCAGGATCTCCGACTTCGACACCACCTCGTCGCGCCGCCGCAGCAGGTACTCCAGCAGCGCGAACTCCCGCGGCGTCAGCTCGATCGCGGCGCCGTCGCGCTCCACCCGCCGCCGCGCCGGGTCCAGCGACAGGTCGCCGGCTTGCAGCACCGCCGGGCGCCGGCCCGCGTCGCGGCGCAGCAGCGCGCGCAGCCGGGCCACCAGCACCACGTACGAGAACGGCTTGGTCAGGTAGTCGTCGGCACCCAGGTCGAGCCCGTCGGCCATGTCGTACTCGCCGTCCTTGGCCGACAGCATGAGGATCGGCACCCAGTTCTCCTCGGCGCGCAGCCGCTTGCAGACGTTGTAGCCGGACAGCCGGGGCAGCATGATGTCGAGCACCACGACGTCGTAGTCGCCGTGGCGGGCCGCGTGCAGGCCCTCCTCGCCGTCGTGGGCGAGATCCACGGCGAAGCCCTCGGCCTGGAGCCCGCGCTGGAGCGCCGCCGCCATCCGCCGCTCGTCCTCGACGACCAGTACCCTCATGCGGTGATTCTCCCGTTCTGTCGCTGAGAGCGCGCTGAGAAGACTGAGAGGGGTCTCAGACAGTCTCAGGTCCGCCTAAGGATGCCTCACGCAGGCTAGGGCCATCGACATACCGTTAAGGAGTGAGATGCGTAGAGGCACGCTCGTGAGGTGGGGAGTCCCGATCGCGGCGGCGGCCGTGATCGGAGCCGCGATCGGCGCCGGCCCCGTCATCGCCGCGGTGAGCGGCGAGCCCACGCTGCCGGAGCGCTCGGCCGAGCAACTGCTCGCCGACGCCGCGGCGGCCACCGCCAAGGACCAGGGCATGAGGCCGATGTCGGGCACCGTGCAGCAGACCGCTTCGCTCGGTCTGCCCGCGTTGCCCGTCACCGGCGGGGACACCGGCCCGCTCAGCCTGTTGTCCGGCACGCACGAGGTGAAGGTCTGGTACGGCGGCGAGAACAAGATCCGCGTCGCCATGCCCACCCACCTCAACGAGACCAACCTGATCTACAACGGCGAGCAGTCCTGGTACTGGGACAGCGCCGCCAACACCGCCACCCGGCTGCGGATCAAGGCCGACGCCGGCGAGAAGCACGAGCTGCCGACGCCGCAGCCGACCGACGTGACGCCGCAGCAGGCGGCGCAGCGGCTGCTCGCCCAGGTGGACGAGCACACCGCGGTCCGGGTGATCAACACCGCCGAGGTGGCCGGCCGGCCGGTCTACCAGCTCGTCCTGGCCCCCAAGGCGGGCAGCTCGCTGGTGCAGGAGGTGCGGATCGCGCTCGACGGCGAGACGTACATGCCGCTCCAGGTGCAGCTCTACGCCAAGGGGTCGGCCGAACCCGCCTACCAGGTGGGCTTCACCCAGGTGACCTTCACCCCGCCGGCCCCGGAGAACTTCACCTTCACGCCGCCCCCCGGCGCCAAGGTGAAGGAGGCCACGATCGGCGAGGAGAGCATGGGCGCGAAGGCCGAGGAGCGCGCCGAGCACGCCGCCGACATGGCCGGCAAGGCCAAGCTGGTCGGCGACGGCTGGACGACCGTCGCGGTCGTGCCGTTCTCCCTCTCCGACCTCAAGGCCGAGGCGGCCGGGCAGGACGGGCAGGCCGGGCAGGACGGCCGGGGCGCGCAGGCGAACGCGCTCGTGGACAGCGTGCTCAAGTCCGCCACCCCGGTGAGAGGCACGTGGGGCTCCGGCAAGCTGATCAGGACGAAGCTGCTGACCGCCCTGCTGACCGACGACGGCCGCCTGCTGGCCGGCGCGGTCACCCCGGAGGAGCTGGTCCGCGTGGCGGGGACGAAGTGACACCAGCAGTGACATCCGTCACCGGCACGACGCAGGAAGCGGGGGCGCCCTTCGGGGCGGCCCCGCCCGCCGGCGACCGCTCCGCCGCCATCGTCACCCGCGGCCTCACCAAACGTTTCCGCGGCGGCCAGGTGGCCGTGGACGCGCTGGACCTGACCGTGCCGCGCGGCTCCGTGTACGGCTTCCTCGGGCCCAACGGCTCGGGCAAGACCACCACGATCCGCATGCTGCTCGGCCTGGTCACGCCCACGGCCGGCACGTACGAGGTGCTCGGCCTGCCGCCCGCCAGGGCCCTGCCGCGCGTGGGGGCGCTGGTCGAGGGGCCGGCGTTCTACCCGTACCTGTCGGGCGCGGCCAACCTCATGCGCTTCGACGCCGCCGACCCGTCGGCGCGCCGCGCCACCGCCCGGCGGCGGATCGCCGACGCGCTCGACCGGGTCGGGCTGTCGGCCGCGGCGGGCAAGCGCTACCGGACGTACTCGCTCGGCATGCGCCAGCGGCTGGCCATCGCCGCCGCCCTGCTCGGGCCGCGCGAGCTGCTCGTCCTGGACGAGCCCACCAACGGGCTCGACCCGCAGGGCACCCGCGAGGTGCGCGCCCTCGTCAAGGAGATCGCCGCCGACGGCACCACCGTCTTCGTCTCCTCGCACCTGCTGGCCGAGATCGAGCAGATGTGCACGCACGCGGCGATCATGCGGGCCGGCCGGCTGGTCGTGCAGGGCACGATCGCCTCGCTGAGCGCCGGCCGGGTCCCGCTCATCCGCGTCGAGACGCCGGACGCGGCCGAGGCGGCGCGGGTGCTCGGCGAGCTCGGCCTGACCGGCGTACGGGCGGGCGCGGGCGAGGTCACCGCCGAACTCGGCGGTCAGCGGCCCGAGATGATCAATGCCGCTCTGGTGGGGCAGGAGGTGGCGGTACGAGGGCTCGCGGTCGTCCGGCCGAGCCTCGAGGACGTGTTCGTCGGACTGACAGGAGAGGGATTCGATGTCGACGGCTGAGACCCGTACCCAGGCGGGCGCGGGCACCGCCGCGGCCGAGCAACTGCGCCGCATGCCCGGCCTGGTGCCGGTGACGGAGACCCTGCGCACCGTCGCACGCCGCCCGCCCGAGCCCTTGACCCACCCCGCCGGGGACGACGCGGGCGGGATCGTCGGAGAGCCCGCGGCCGAGGGACGCCGGATCGGCGCGTTCTGGCGGCTGCTCGGCTCGGAGCTGAGCCTGACCTTCCGCCGCCCCCGCAACATGGCGCTGCTCGCGGTGCTCGGCGTCGTCCCCGTCATCCTCGGCATCGGCCTGCGGTTCGCCTCGGGCACGGCCGGCGACGACGAGATGGGCGGCATCGTCCAGAACCTCGCCGGCAACAGCCTCATGTTGACGTTCCTGTCGTTCTCGTTCCTCGTGCTGCTGCTCATGCCGGTGGCGGTGAGCGTGGTGGCGGGCGACGCGATCGCCGGCGAGGCGGGCGGCGGCACCCTGCGCTACCTGCTGGCCGCTCCGGTGGGCCGGGGACGCCTGCTGGCGGTCAAGTACCTGAACGCGGTCGTCTTCGGCTACGCGGTCACCGCCGTCGTGGCCGTGACGGCGCTGCTGACGGGGCTCGCGCTGTTCCCCGGCGGCTCGGTGACGCTGCTGTCCGGCACCACGATCACGATGGGGGAGGGGCTGCTGCGCATCCTGCTCGCCGTCGGCTACGTGGGCGCCGCCATGGCCGCGCTGGCCGCCGTCGCGCTGGCGCTGTCGACCTTCACCGAGGTCGCCATCGGCGCCATCGCGGGGACCCTGGTGCTGCTGGTCGTCTGCCAGGTGGTGCGCGCGGTGCCGGCGCTCGATGCGGTCACGCCGTACCTGCTGCCGACCAGGTTCACCGCGTTCGACGCGGTGCTGCGCGATCCCGTCGACTTCGCGGCGCTCCGTGACGGGCTGCTGTCCTTCGCCGCCTACATCGCGCTGTTCGGCTCGATCGCCTGGGCCCGCTTCTCCGGCAAGGACATCACGTCCTGAGCGGCCCCGGCGGAGCCGACCGCGGCCATGACGCGGTCGAGGGCGGCCAGGTCGTCGGCGCTGAGGGCGGCGAGGGCGTCCGGCGGGCGGGCCAGGATGCGATCGGCCCGCTCCGCGGCGGCCCGCCCCGCCTCGGTGAGCGTGACGATCCTGTGGCGGCGGTCGCCGGGATGGACGGTGCGCCGCACGTAGCCGCGGCTCTCCAGGTCGTCGACCACCAGCGTCGTGTACGGCCTGTCGGTGCCCAGCCAGGCCGTCAGCTCGCGCATGGTCAGCGGGCCGGGCAGCAGCCGGCGCAGCGCCTTGGCGCGCGAGAAGCTCATGCCGAGGGCGTCGGCGACCTCCTTGCGGCGGTCGTCCTCCAGCACCAGCGCGCGCATCGCCGCCCACACGCGGGCGAGCGCCGCGGCGCGGTCGTCGGGGGTCTCCGGATCGTTCACGAGGGGCCTCCGTCCTGGATGAGCCGCTCGGCGGTGCGGGCGGCGCTCCGCTCGGCCCGGGGGCCCGTGGTGAGGACGCCGAGCAGCAGGATCGTCGCGCCGCAGCCGACGCCCACCCACCAGCCGATGTGGCTGGCCTGCGGGAAGCCGGTGGGCAGCGGGCCGCGTACGGCGGAGGTGACCAGCGCGCCGATCACCGCCACGCCGAGCGACTGACCGATCTGCCGGCTCGTGGATGCCACGGCGGCGGCCACCCCCGCCTGGGCGACCGGCATCCCGGAGACGGCGGTGTTGGTGATGGGCGCGTTGAGCATCCCGAACCCCAGCCCGAACAGCACGTACGCGGTCAGCAGCTGCCAGAGCGGCGTGTGCGCGGTCAGGCCGGTCATCATGAGCATGCTGGCCGTGAGCCCCACCCCGGCGACGACCAGCGGGACGCGCGGCCCCGCCGTGCCGACCAGGCGGCCGGACACCGGCGAGCACACCGCCGTGAGCGCGGCCATGGGCAGCGTCAGCAGACCGGCGTGCAGGGCCGAGTAGCCGAGGCTCTCCTGCAGGTAAAGGGTGTTGAGGAAGAGGAAACCGCCGAGCGCGGCGAAGCCGCACACCGCGATCAGCGTGGCCCCCGCGAACGGGGCGCTGCGGAAGAAGCGCGGGTTGATCAGCGGCTCGCGGCGGCGCAGCTCGTACGGCACCAGCACCGCCAGCGCCAGCGCGGCGAGCGCGAAGCAGCCCAGCGTCTGCGCCGAGCCCCAGCCGGCGGCGGGCGCCTCGATCAGCCCGTACGTGAGGCTCGCCAGCAGCACGACGACCAGGGCCTGCCCTGCGACGTCCACCGGCCGGGGGCGCGGCGCGCGCGACTCGGGCACGAACAGCGCGCACAGCACGAGCGCCGCCAGCCCGACCGGGATGTTGATCCAGAAGATGGACCGCCAGCCGACCGAGGCCACGAGCGCGCCGCCGAGCGGCGGCCCGAGCGCCATGCTGATGCCGACGACCGCGCCCCACACGCCGATCGCGCGGGCCCGGCTGCGCGGCTCGGTGAAGGTGTTGGTGATGATCGACATGGCGACCGGGTTGAGCATCGAGCCGCCGACGGCCTGCAGCGCGCGGGCCGCGACCAGCCACCCCAGGCCCGGCGCGAGCGAGCAGGCGAGGGAGCCCAGCGTGAACAGCACGAGCCCGGTCTGGAAGGTGCGCCGCCGGCCGACGCGGTCGCCGGTCGAGCCGGCCAGCATGAGCAGCGAGGCCAGCACGACGGTGTAGGCGTCGATGATCCACTGCAGGCCGGAGACGGAGGCGCCGAGGTCGCGCCGGATGGACGGCAGCGCGATGTTCACGATCGTGTTGTCCAGCCCGACGATGAACAGGCTGGTGCAGCAGATGGCCAGAACGAGCATCGGCCTCACGGGCCGGACCTGCCGGGCGCGGAGGCCGAGGTTCGTCGATGCCATGCAACGATTATATTGCCGTAACTAACTTTCTCCCGCCCGCCCGCCCGCCGGCGAGGCCGGGCGGGCGGATGAGGAGCCGGCCGCGGGGCCGCCGGGCGGGCGGATCGGGAGCCAGGACGGCTGCGCCGCCGGGCGGGCGGATCGGGAGTCAGGACGGCCGCGCCGCCGGGCGGGTGCGCGGGTCAGGCGCTGGGGCGGCGGCGGAGGCCGAGGGCGCCGATGATGACGCCGATCACGCCCACCGCGAGGCCCGCTCCGCCCAGCAGCCGGGCGGTGCCGTCCGTGCCGCCGTCCGTCGAGGCCGCCACCGCGGTCGCGGTCATGCTCGGCGCAGCGGAAGCGGGGGCCGTGCTCGGGGCGACGGCGCCGTGACCGTCGTCGCCGTTGGCCGGGGTGAGCTTAAGCAGTGGCGCCGGGTGCTCGGCCTCCGTGCCGTCGGTCTTGGGCGCCTCGGACCAGTCGACGACCTCACCGCTGGAGTAGGTCTGCTTCGTCGGGAAGACGAGCTGGTCGGTGTCCGTGGGCAACTGGCCCATGGACACCTCGAACTCCTGGAACTGCCCGGGCTCGATCTTGCCGCCGGACCAGACGACCTTGGTCACGGCCTCCTTGAGCTCGCCGTACTGGGTCTTGACCGGCGTGGGCAGCTTGCCCTCGGTGACCTTCACCTTCCATCCGGGCACGGGCTTGACCGACACGAACGCCAGCGGGTGGTCGGCGGGGAAGGTGACCTCGATCGTGGTGGTCGAGGCGTCGTCACGCTCGTTCGGCACCCGGAAGGCGACCTTGGTGAAGCCGCCCTGCTCGGCGGAGCCCGGCTGGATGGTGACGTGGGCGAGGGCGGGCAGGGCGAGCCCGGCGGTGAGTGCGGTGGCGGCGGCGATCACGGTCGCGGCCCGGCGTACGAAGGACATGCGGAAACTCCACTTGAGAGGAAAGGGAAGAACAGGGGTGTCAGAACGGTCAGGCGGGAAGTGGAGGACCGCGCCTGGCCAGGCAGTGCCGGAGAACCGGCGAGAGAGGGACGGCCCGCGCGGCGGCCACCGGCGGGCGGGGCCGCGCGGCGGGCACGGCGACCGGCCGCAGCAGCGTGAGCCGCCGCCCGGCCCGCCGGAGCAGGGCCCACAGCGCGGCCTCGCCGCGCGCCAGCCACACCCCCGTGAGAAGCGTGGCCGTGAGGTGGGCGGCCAGCATGCCGGCGTTGACCGCGAGCCCCTGCCCGTGCCCGTGCACGGGGACGTAGGCGATGTCCTGGGAGCCGGCCCGCGCGAACAGCTCGTGCAGCCCGAGCTGCGCGCCGACGAGCACGACGTTGACGACCGGGGCCGAGCGCTCCCGGCCGGTCAGCGCGAGCCCCAGCCCGGCCGAGGCCGCGAGCCCCAGCCCGGCGGCCCACGGAGCGGGCCCGGAGCCGCCGCCCACCAGGTGGGCGAGGGCGGCGAGAGTCACGCAGACGGCGGAGAAGGCCGCCGTCCGCGCCAGCCTCAGGGGGAGTCGCGCGCGCATGGGTGTGCCCCATCGTCTCACGGGGCAGGGTTGCCTGTGGCCTCAACCGGGCGATGCCTGGGCGTTGCACACTGTTTGTCGCTAGGGTCGTGCCGATCTACGTTGACATAGAGGTGAGAACGTTGCGGCACTTAGGCGGTTTCCTCATCGGGTTAGTGGTCACGGCGGCCGTCCTGGCGGGCGGCGGCTGGGCCGTGACGCAGGCCGCCGCGCAAGCCGCAGCGCACGTCACGGGGCAGGCCCCGGTCACCCCGGCCGACAACCAGAAGCTCTGGATCGCGCTCGGCGCGATGGCCGCGGTCGGCCTGGTGTACGGGCTCGTGGTGGCGGGCCGGATCTCGCCGCTCGCCACCTTCGTGCCGTCCATGGCGCTGCTGTCCTGGACCGTCGTCTACGCGCTCGATCCGGCGCGCGCGATCTCCCTCGTCCCCGCAGAGCCGTCGGTGGACCAGATCGTCAGGGAGGCCGGCGCCGGCGCGCAGACCCTCCTGACGACGGGCGTGCTGGCCCTGCTGGGCGTGGCCCTGTTCATCCCCGTGCTGATGCCGTCGCGCTGGTCGCGCCCGTACGACGACGATGACGACGACTACGAGAGCTCCCAGGAGGGCGGCTACTACTGATCCGCCCCCGCCGGCCGGCCGTCGGCGAGCACCGCCTCGCCCTTGTAGAGGCGGGTGACGACGTCCTCGATGTCCGCGTCGGCCGGCGCGGTCGCCATCAGGTCCGCCAGCGTGCCGTCGAAGGCCAGCCGGCCGTGGTCGATGACCATGACCCGGCGGCACAGCCGTTCGACGTCGCCGAGGTCGTGGGTGGTCAGCAGCACCGTGGTGCCCTGCTCGGCGTTGACCCGCAGCAGGAACTCGCGGATGCCGGCCTTGCTGACCACGTCGAGGCCGATCGTGGGCTCGTCCAGCACCAGCACCTCGGGCGCGTGCAGCAGCGCCGCCGCGAGATCGCCGCGCATGCGCTGGCCGAGGCTGAGCTGGCGCACCGGCGTGCGCAGGAACCCGCCCAGGTCGAGCGCGTCGGTCAGCTCCGCCAGCCGGGCGCGGAAGGCGGCCCGCTCGACCTTGTAGAGCAGCCGGATCAGCTCGAAGCTGTCGGCCAGCGGCAGGTCCCACCACAACGTGGTGCGCTGACCGAAGACCACCCCGATGCGCCGGGCGAGCGCGGTGCGCCGGCGCGAGGGGTCGAGCCCGGCCACGCGCACCCGGCCGGAGGTGGGCGTGAGGATGCCGCAGAGCATCTTGATCGTGGTGGATTTGCCCGCGCCGTTCGGCCCGAGGCAGCCGACGAACTCTCCGGCGGACACGGTGAACGACAGGTCGCGTACGGCGTGGACGACGTTCTTCCTGACCTTGAACGTGCGTCCCGCCCGGTCGAGCTCGATCATCGTCAACTCCCGGTGGATCGGTAGTGCCTGACGCCCCGCCGCCAGGCCAGCGCGGCCAGCAGGGCGAGGGCCGGCGCGGCGACCGGCCCGAGGAAACGCATGAACTCCGGCGTGCCGAACGGGTCGTCGCGGCCCAGCACGTACAGGCCGGGCTGCCAGTTGACGAAGGCGAGCGGCAGCACGTACGTGACGCCGCGCACCAGGTCGCGCCCGTAGATGGCGAGGGGGTACTGGGTGAGCTGGTGGCCGCCGTAGGTGAAGGCGTTGACCACCTCGGGGGCGTCGGTCAGCGCGAACTGGGCCGCCCCGGCCAGCGTCCACAACGAGGTGAAGACGACGAGCCCCGTGGCCGTCATCACCGGCAGCATCCACAGCCGGCCGGGATCGATGTCGAGCGCCGCGACCGCCCAGACGAGCACCACGGCGGCCTGGACGACCCGGCCGACGCGGCTGGGGGTGAAGCGGTCGGTGGCGAGTTGCAGCCAGGCGCCCGCCGGCCGGATGAGGAAGGTGTCGAGGGTGCCGTCCTTGATGTGCCGGCTCACCCGGTCGAGGTTGCTGACGAACAGGTCGCACAGCGTGAACGGCAGGCTTGCCGCCCCGTAGAGGAACAGCACCTCCTCTCGGGAGAAGCCGGCGAGGCTGGTGGTGTTGGCGAAGACGACGAGGATGACGCCGAGGTCCATGGCGGCCACGGCCAGGCTGAGCACGGTCATCAGCCAGAACGAGACGGGATAGGCGGCTGCGGCCCGCGTCCACGTCCAGGCCAGCAGGAAATAGGTCCTAACCACCCTGGATCACCACCTTGTGGCGGATCGCCCGGGTGGCCAGGGCGCCGAGCCCGAGCAGCACGGCCGCCCAGAACGCCTGGAAGGCCAGGGACGGCAGGACGGGCGCGGTCCCGAGATAGAGGTCGGTGGGCACCTGGACCATGGCCGCCCACGGCAGCGCGGCGGCGAGGTCGCCGAGCGCGCCGGGGAAGATGTGCAGGGGCAGCATCATGCCGGAGAAGAACGTGCTGAGCACCAGCGACAGCACGGCCACCCCACGGTCGTCGACGAGCCAGCAGACCGACAGCGCGACCAGGTAGCGCCAGCCGAAGCTGACCACGATCGCGAGCACGAGGCCGGCCAGGAACGCCGCCCACTGGCCGGCCGTGGCGGGCAGCGTGATCCCGAACACCGCCGCGCCGACCGCCATCGGCGGCAGGCCGCGCACCAGGAGCAGGTAGGCGGCCCGGCCGGTGTCCTCGGCCAGCGTCCAGAGCTGCAGCGGGGCGGGGCGGACCAGGTCGAGCGCGATGTCGCCGCTGCGGATGCGCTCGGGCAGGCCGAGGCCGCCGCCGAAGAGCTGCATCGGGGCGATGAGCGCCTGGGTGACGAAGCAGTAGGTGACGGCGTCGGTGAGGTCGTATCCGGCCAGGCCGGGGCGGGCCTGCCAGAGGGCGATGAGGATGTAGGCGCGCAGGATGCCGAACACGCTGTTGGTGAAAGCTCCGGCGAGGGCGGCCCACACGTAGGTGGCGTGCTTGCGGAAGCCGTACCGGACGAGCCGGGCATAGAGCGGGAAGGTCTCGCACCTCCGAAGTGTGACGGCACGGTGACGAACCGTGTCCGGGCCCGCGCACGGGCCTGCCGATGGGAAAGCAGGGCATTATCCGTCGGTGGCCCGCGAGCCCGCAACGGATTTAACACGCTCTCGCCCTCGGAAATATTTAGGAAATATCCGGGTAAGAAATGAGATACCTACTGGCCGGTAGCGAGGGCCGTATCCGGGGGAATGAGACCTGTCGGAGGGTCGTTATGCGGATCAACGGGGATGTGGTACCCGAATACCCCTTGAGCTGGCAGGCCCGCGCGCTGACCGGAGTCATGTGGGGCACGCTGAAGCCGGCGTCCACGCTCCTCATGCGTCATCCGCTCGCGCTGGCCGGCGCCGCCCGCGTCGGCGAGCTCGCCCGGCTGGTGCAGGCGCCACAGCCGGCGCACGTGTCGATCGTGCCGGCCGCCTTCTCCGACTGCGGCGGCGAGTGGGTGCGCGGCGGTGAGGAGCTGGAGGAGAACAAGGTGCTGCTGTACTTCCACGGCGGCGGCTACTTCTCGTGCTCGCCGCGTACCCATCGCTCCATCACCTGGCGGCTGTCGGTGGTGGCCAGGCGTCCCGTGCTGGCGCTCGACTACCGGCAGGGGCCGGTGCACAAGCTGGCCGACTCGCTGGCCGACGCCCTCGACGCCTACGAGTGCCTGCTGCGGCGCGGCCACGCCCCCGAGAACGTCATCGTCGCGGGCGACTCCGCCGGCGGGCACCTGACGCTGGCCACGCTGCTGGCGCTGCGCGACCGGGGCCTGCCGCTGCCCGCCGCCGCCGTCTGCATGTCGCCGTGGACCGACCTCACCGACATCCCGCGCCGCGCCAACCGCTGGCAGGACCCGCTGCTGCCGGCCAGCCGGGTACGGTGGCTGGCCCGCCGCTGGACCGACGGGCTCGACCCCCGCGACCCGCTGGTCTCGCCGGTGCTCGGCGACTTCACCGGGCTGCCGCCGCTCATGATCATGACCGGCTCCACCGAGGTGCTGCGCGACGAGGGGCGGCGGGTGGCCGAGGCGGCGCGCCGCGCCGGGGTCCCCGTCCGGTACGAGGAGTGGCGGCGCATGCCGCACGTCTTCCCGATCCTCGCCGACGTGCTGCCCGAGGCCAGGATGGCCTTCCGGCACATCGCCAGGTTCCTCGCCGCGGCGGGAGCCAGGCCGGCGGTGCGGGATGACGAGGCGGCGGCCTGAGCGTTGCCTGAATGAGGGGTCTTCCTGGCCCCGTTCGCCCGGCAGCGTGTAAGGTTAGGTATACCTTACCTGCGTCAGGGGGCAGTGACATATGGCTGACAGGCCCGTGGACCACCACCGGGGGATCGTCCAGCGGACCGAGCGGCTCTCGCCGCACATGGTCCGCGTCGTGGTCGGGGGCGACGGGCTGGCGGACTTCGCGACCTCCGGCCTCACCGACCACTACGTCAAGATCGTCTTCCCGCACGAGGGCGTCGAGTACCCCCGCCCGTTCAGCGTGAAGGCGTGCAGGGAGACCATGCCGCGCGAGGTGTGGCCGCGCCTGCGCACCTACACCGTGCGCGCCTGGGACCCCGACGCGCTGGAGCTGACGCTCGACTTCGTGGTCCACGGCGACGAGGGCCTGGCCGGCCCCTGGGCCGAGCGGGCCGCGCCCGGCGACGAGGTGTTCCTGCTGGGGCCGGGCGGCGGCTACGCGCCCTCCCCGGAGGCGGGCTGGCACCTCATGGTGGGCGACGAGAGCGCGCTGCCCGCCATCGCCGCCTCGCTGGAGGCACTGAGGGACGGGACGCTCGCGTACGTGCTCATCGAGGTGGAGGGGCCGCAGGACGAGCTGAAGCTCGGCACGGCGGCCGAGGCGCACATCACCTGGCTCTACCGGGGCGACCGCCCCGTGGGGGAGCGGCTGGTCACGGCCGTCCGCGAGCTGGAGTTCCCGGACGGGGACGTGCACGCGTTCGTCCACGGCGAGGCCGGCTTCGTCAAGGAGCTGCGCCGCCACCTGCGCGTCGAGCGCGGCATCCCGCTGGAGCGGCTGTCGATCTCCGGTTACTGGCGGCGCGGCGTGGACGACGAGGCCTGGCGCGAGGTCAAGCGCGACTGGAACAGGAAGGTCGAGGCCGAGGAGGCCGCGGCCCTCGCGAGCTGACGCCCCTCCCCGGGGCCGGGGAACACCAGCCTCACCCGCAGCTTCCGGCCCTTCCCTTCCTCACCTGCGGGGAATGACCGCCTTACCTCCAATACCGCTTAAGTAAGACATGCGGACAGCCTCCGCGGATGCGGCCACAGTGTGCCTTGGCCGTGTTCCAGACAGGAGAGGCGAAATCCGGATGGCGCGTGGTGAGAGCGGCATGCCTCCCGGCGTGCGGCCCCTGGCGGCGGGCGACCCGGTCGTCATCGGCCGGTATCCGCTCCTCGGCCGTCTCGGGGCGGGCGGGATGGGAGTCGTCTACCTGGCCGAGCATCCTCGGGGCGGCCTCGTCGCGCTCAAGACGCCGCACGCGGCGCACCTCCACGATGCCACGCTGCTGGCCCGCTTCGCCGAAGAAGTCGCCTTCTCACGCAGATTGGTGCCGTTCTGCACCGCCGCCGTGCTGGAGGACGGCGCCGACCACGAGCGGCCGTACCTCGTCACCGAGTACATTCCGGGGCCCGCGCTCTCGCAGGTCGTCCTCGCCACCGGACCCCTCGCGCCCGGCCTCGCCTACGGCGTCGCACTGGGGGCGGCGGCCGGTCTGGTGGCCGTGCACGAGGCGGGGTTCGTCCACCGCGACCTCAAGCCCGCCAACGTGCTGCTGTCGCCGCGCGGGCCGCGCGTGATCGACTTCGGCATCGCCCGCGACGTCACCGGCGAACGCGGCGCGGACGCCCACACCCAGGCCGGGCAGGTCATGGGCAGCCCCGGCTGGGTCGCGCCCGAACGGCTGACCGGCGGGGACGCCCTCCCGGCGGCCGACGTGTTCGCGTGGGGGTGCGTGGTGGCGTTCGCCGCGTCCGGGCACCACCCGTACGGGAGCGGCCACGGGGGCGACGAGACGGAGGCGATCACCCGGCGCATCCTCTTCGAGCCGCCCCGGCTGGACCGCCTGCCCGTCCTGCTGCGGCCCGCCGTGGAAGCGGCGCTGGCCAAGGAGCCCGGCCGGCGGCCCGACGCCGCGGAACTGCTGCGGGCGCTGCTGGCGGCGGGCGGGGTCGGCGTTCCGTGGGATCTGCGGCAGGCGGTGGAGGGGGTGCTCGGCCGGATCTGGACTCCGGTGCCGTACCCGGTGGGCGACCACCCACCGTCGGGGGAGCCGGCCGTGTCGCCGGCGGTGTCATCCGGGCAGCCGGCGAGCGCGGTGGCGTCCGGGCCGGGGGACGGGCGTCGCCGGGGGCGGGCGGGGGCTCAGCTGTCGCACGCGACCTTCGCCGCCCTCGCCACCGTCTCGATCGCGGCGGTCACCGTCATCGCCGCCGCGTCCGGTTCCGGGCAGGACGTGGAAGGCGGGTCCGTCGCGCCGCCGCCCGCCGTGGTGCCGCAGTCCAGCGCCGACTCCACCCTGCGTCCCCCCGCCACCCGCACCGGCGGTCCGTCGCCGCCCGGCCGCGCGGGCACCCCGAGGACGGTCCCGGCCGTCGCCACCCCCGCCGTCGAGCGCCCTTCCGGCAGGACCCCCACCGTGTACGTCACCCGCACCCGCACGGCGGCCACCGTCGCCGTCGTCACCCCGGCCCCGAACCGGGAGGACACCTCCCGGCCGCCCACCGCCGGCGAACCCGGCGACCCCGATCCGGGCGGCCCCGATCCGGGCGAGTGCGCGAACCCGGCGAGCCGGCGGCGCGGCGACGCGGCGGCCCGCCGCGACTGCCCGCGCCCGACCGCCTCGATCACCACGATCCCCCAGGACGGCCCCGGCGAGTCCCCGGACCCGTCCACGTCGGCCCAGCCGACGCCGACGGCCACGGGAAGCTCCTGACCGGGCCGGACGGGGGGCACGGGTGCCGGCCGGACCAACTGGCGGGCGGCCGGCACCCGCGTGCCCCCTACGCGCGGGTCAGCGTACGCGGGCCCGGGACGCCGAGGCGCCGCCGCGCGAGGACTCCCAGCCGGCGACCACGGCGGGATCGGCGGCGAGGGCCCGGGTCAGCGGGACCTTCACCGTCGTCGTGCCCCGGCGCGGCACGGCGGTGACCGCCGAACCCGCCGTGCCCCGCGCGTCCCGTACGAACAGGTGGGCCTTGCCCGGCCCCGCCGCCCGGAACGTCACCGTGACCGCGCTCCCGGCCCGGACCGCCGTGACCACCTGCCCGGCGACAGCCGCCGCGGGGCCGCCGGCCGGTGGCACGTTCACGCGGACCGCCTGCTCCAGCGACTGCGGCGAGTCCAGGCTGGACAGCGCCGTGTCCGGGATGACCGGTTCGGGGGCCGGCCGCTCGGTGCTCCGGTAGCCCGCCAGCGAGGCCACGCCCCACCGGTACGGGTCGCCCTGCACGCCGCCCCACGTCGACCAGCCGATCCGGGTCTGCCCGGTCTTGTCCTGGGTGTCGGAGTCGTACACCAGGATGTTGAGCCCGAGGTGCTGCGGATCCACCGAGCCGGGCAGCAGCTCCAGCGGGATCGCGGCCTCCACCGTGTACTCACCGGGGGAGACCTTGGACGCGATCCGCATCCCGGTGGCCGGGCCCTGCCGGTTGTCGGCGTCGCGCAGCGCGCACGGCGGCCCCTCGGCGGTCACCGGCAGCACCGCCGCCTTGAACGTCGTGGAGGTGTTCTCCGACGTGCCGCGCGGGTCGAGCGCGATCTCCACCGCGTCGGTGCGCCAGTGCCGCTTGCAGTCGGCGGCGGCCAGCCGGGTGCCGAGCACGTCGTCCTTGACCCGGACCGCCACGTACAGCGTGTCCTCGTGCCAGGCCAGCCGGGCCGTGGCCGAGCAGTCGGCCGCCGACGAGCACGCCGTGCCCTCCCACAGCCGGGAGACGTCGATCGCGGGCCCCGGGTAGCCGGAGTCGTCCCCGTCCACGTCGAGCCCGGCGCCGGCCTGCGGGATCGTGGCCGCCGGCACCAGCTCCAGCGCGGGCCGGCCGGTGACCACACCGTCCACGGTGACGGTGTAGGCGTAGTCGCCGCCCTCGTTGGACGTCTTCAGCGCGGCGTCGGTGTTCGTGACCGTGAACGGCACCGTCGCCGACGCGCCCGGCGCCAGCTCGGGATAGGCCGCCTCGGCCCGGTCGGCGGCGAAGCCCGCGGGCAGGTCCACGCGCACGGTGCCGGTGCGCGGCGCGTCGCCGACGTTCGTCACCACGACGCCGACCTGCCGCGAGCCGCCCGACGGCAGCGTCAGCACCGGCGTCACCAGGCCGCGCAGCTGCGGCACGCCGACGTCTGCGGTCCACTTCTCGTACTGGGCGATCTGCGGGAGGAGCTGCTGCCGGCCGCGTACGGCGGGGCTCGCCTCGACCTGCCGGTCGGTCCAGCCGCGGCCCCGCTCGGTGGTCAGCACCGCGCCGACCCGCGCCCGGCCCGCCGCCCCCGCCGGCGTGACGGTGAACCGCGCCGTCGCCGCCCGCCCGGGGGTGATCCGGCCGAGGTCGCCGGAGCCGGAGGCGGTCCAGCCCTCGGGGAGGCGCAGCGCGGCCGACGAGCGGCCCAGCGGCTCGCGGGCGGTCACCGAGACCTCGACGGCGAACGGCGTCCCAGGGCGGACGTCGAACGCGCCGGTACGCAGCGACAGCCCGGTGCCGAGCGGCACGGACCCCGCCGGGCGGGTCAGCACGCCGTCCAGGATCGCCGTGGGCGCCGCCGCGGCCGTGGTGCCCGGCTCGGGGAACGGCACCCGCGCGTCCACCTGGGTGAAGAAGTCGCAGCCGAGCTGTGCGGGGTCGGCGGGAACGTCGGGGAAGACGGCCCAGCCCTGGGAGGCGTAGACGCGCTGGGAGTCGCGCTCGATGGCCGCCCACGTCCGGCCGCCGCCGGAGGTCCGCCCGCTCCACACGCCGTACACGTTCTGCGCCGGGTTCGCCGGGCGGAAGGTCGCCCCGCAGGACGGCCCTGCCTGCGAGGTGCCGCGCCCGCCGCCGGTCAGCAGCCGGGCCGGCGCGAACGGCTTCAGCCCCTCCCGCGTGAGCTGCTCGGGGAACGCCTTCGGGTCGGCCGCCGCGTAGAACGCCTCGATCGCCAGCCTGGCCGCCTGCTGGTGGTTGCCGTGGTTGCCGGGCGTCGGCGCCGGGTCCATGGTCAGCAGGATCTCCGGCCGGGTCTGCCGGACGACCCTGACGACCTTCTCCAGCGTGTCGCCGCCCCAGACCTGGTCGGTCAATGGGGCGCTCACCGTGTAGTAGAAGTCGACGTCGTCCAGGTTGAACACCTCGCGCACGCCGGCCCCGCCGACGGCCGCGCGCTCCTCGGCCTCGCGCAGCAGCCCCAGCGCGGGCCCCTCCTCGGGGCCGACGGCGTTGCCGCCGCCCTCGCCCCGCGTGACGGTGACCACGCCCGTGCGGACGCGGTGGTCCTCGTTCCACTGGCCGAGCGTGGACAGGCTGAACGCCTCGTCGTCGGGATGCGCGCCGACGAACAGCGCGTCGAGGTCCACGGGCGCGGCCGGGGCGGCCGCCGCCGCTTGGGAGGGCAGGGCGGCGGCTCCCGGGACGAGCAGCAGAAGGGCGGACAGGATCAATCGCATGGCGCCTCCGGAGGATCTACTCGCGAACCGCCCCCTGGAGCAGCCCGCGGACGAAGTGTCGCTGGAGGAACAGGTAGAAGATCACGACCGGCGTCGCCACGATCACCGACCCGGCCGCGAGCAGGGTGAAGCCCGAGGTGTGCTGGCCCTGGAAGAACGCCAGGCCGAGCGGCGCCGTACGCAGCGACTCGCTGGTCACCATGATCAGCGGGATGAGGAACTCGTTCCACGTCCACATGAAGACCAGCACCGTCAGCGTCACCACCGCCGGCCGCGCCGGCGGCACCAGCACCTGCCACAGGATGCGCCACGTCGAGGCCCCGTCGATGCGCGCCGCCTCCACGATCGCCCGGTTCGAGGCGCGGAAGTAGGCCCGCATCCAGAACGTGCCGAACGCCACCGAGAGCGCCACCTGCGGCAACGCCACCGACCAGAACGTGTCGATCAGCCCGAGCGAGCGCAGGTCGAAGTAGAGCGGCACCGCGACGGCCTCGCTCGGCATCATGATCCCGAGCATGAACAGGTAGAACAGCGCCGACTGCCCGCGAAAGCGCATCGTGCCGAACGCGTACCCGCTCATGACCGACAGCACGACGCTGACCACCACGACGAACGCCGACACCGCGATGCTCGTACGCAGGTACGTCCCGAACCGGCCCACCTCCCAGGCCGCCGCGAAGTTCGCCGCCCCCGCCGTCCCGCCGCTGTCGGACGGCCCCAGCGCCGCCCCCAGGATCGTCACGATCGGCAGCAGCGCGAACACCGCGAACACCGACAGGATGACGTAGTTGGCCACCCGCTCCCCGCGCGAGATCACGTGAGCCCCCTGTCGGCGAACCGGTTGATCCCGAACGAGATCATGAAGATGAGCAGCGCCAGCGTCACCCCGACGGCCGCCGCCGAGCCCACCTGGCCGAGCCCGAAGGCCCGGTGGTAGACCTCGTACGACGGCACCGTCGTGGACGTGCCGGGACCGCCCCGCGTCGTCACGTACACCAGGTCGAACGTGCGCAGCGCGGCGATCACCGTGAGCGTGAGGGCGACCGCGATCTCGCCGCGCACCGACGGCAGCGTCACGGCGAAGAACTCCCTGACCGCGCCGGCCCCGTCGAGCCGCGCGGCCTCGTACAGGTCGGGCGGCACCCGGCTCATGCCGGACAGCAGCAGCACGGTCACCAGCCCCGTCTCGACCCACGTGCCGACCACCCCGACGGCGGGCAGCGCGAAGGTGTAGTCGCCGAGCCAGCCCCGCGTCAGCGAGTCCAGCCCGAGCGCGCCGAGCAGGCCGTTGAGGGTGCCGTCGGGCGCGTAGACGCGCCGCCACGCCACCGCCACCACGACCATCGCCACCACCTGCGGCAGGAACACCACCGTGCGGAAGAAGCCGAGCCCGCGCACCTTGGCGTGGTTGAGCACCGCCGCCAGCGCCAGGCCGATGGCGAGCGGGATCAGCGCGTAGAACACGACGAGCACCAGCGCGTGCCCGAAGGCGGCGCGCAGCCCCTCGTCGGCCACGATGGCGGCGTAGTTGTCCAGGCCCGCCCACCTGCCCACGGACAGCCCGTCCCAGTCGTAGAGGGAGAACTGCACCGCCCGCCCGATCGGGAACAGCAGGAACGCCGCGTAGATCACGAACGCCGGCAGCAGGTAGAGGTAGGCGACGCGCCGGGGCTCGCCCGGAGGCCGCCCCGCCGCCCTCCGCCGTGCCATCAGTTGCTCTCGGCGAAGGTCTTGTAGTCCTTCTCCAGGGTGGCCAGGAACTCCTGCGGGCTCGCCTTCCCGGCGAGCAGGTCCTGCAGAGCCGCGCCGAGAGTGTCGGCAAAGGTCGGGGTCGCGTAGTCGAGGTAGGGGACCAGCCCGTCCTTCTCCGTGACGGTGCCGAAGGCGGTGAAGACGTCCTGCTGCGGCCCCGCCTTGACGCTCTGCTCCCCGGTCTCGGCGACCGGCAGGTTGCCGGTCGAGGTGAGCACCTTCATGGCGTCCGCGCTGGTGATGAAGTCGACGTACGCGGCCGCCGCGTCCGGGTGGGGGCTCTTGGCGGTGATGGCGAAGGGCAGCCCGGTGCCTCCCGTCGCGACCGGCGCGGCGTCGGCGGTGACGCCCGGCGGCAGCATGAAGCCGAGGTCGTCGCCGAGCGCCTTCTCCAGGTCGGCGAGCAGCCAGGTGCCCGCGACGAGGAAGACGCCCTCGCCCTTGCCGAACGCCTGCCAGGCGGGGTCGTAGCCCTGGCCGTTGAAGCCCTTGGCGAAGTAGCCCTTGTCGACCCAGCCGACGAGCTGCTCGGCGGCGGCGGTGTTCTCGGGCGTGGTCCAGGAGGCGCCCTTGCGGCCGAAGGCGAGCGCGGAGATCTGCTCCGCGGGCACGTGCCGGCCCTGGACGGTGCCGAAGACGTGGATGGCGGGCCACTTGTCGAGGTTGCCGAGCTGCAGGGGCACCTCGCCGGCGGTCTTGGCGGTGCCGAGCGCGGTCTCGAAGTCGGCCCACGTCTTCGGCGGCCGCAGCCCGAGCTTGGTGAGCTTGGCCTTGTTGTAGAAGACGCCGACGACCTCGCCGACCTGGGGGAGGCCGTACAGGTTGCCCTCGCCGAAGAGCTTGCCGTCGGCGCTGTAGCGGGAGTAGCGCAGGACGGACTCGGGGTAGCGCTGCTTCCAGCCGTAGGCGTCGGCGTAGGCGTCGAGCGGGAGGAGCTGGCCGGCCTTGACGAACGCGCCCATGGAGGAGCGGCCGTTGTTGGCCTCGACGACGTCCGGGGGCTCGTTGCCGCTGAGGGCGAGGCGGAGGGTGGTGTTGAGGTCGTCGAAGGAGCGGGACACCCGGTTGAGCTTGATGTTGGGGTATTTGGCCTGGAAGGCGTCGTTGAGCTGCTTCATCTGCGCCGCCTGCCCGCCGCGGACCTCCTGGTCCCACACGGTGAGCGTGACGTCGCCGAGGGCGGCGGCGTCGGTGCGCACGGCGGACGGGGCCGCCGGGCTCTGCGGGGCGGGCGGCGCGGAGGATCCGGGTGCGCACGCGGTCAGGGCGAGGGCGGCGGCGGCGAGCAGTGCGATCGCCGGGGTGCGGCCCGTCCGTCGCGCCGTCCGTCGCGTCGTGGACGTCATGGTTACTCCTTCTGCGCGGGCACGCGGGAGGTGCCGGGGTCCCCGTCGTCGTGCGCGGGGCCACCCCCGTGCGAGTCGTCCCGCGGACCCTCTTTCCTGGATCCGGCGTCCGTCACCGGGGTGGCCTCGCCGCCCGGCTGGGGCTGGGGGGCGACGCCGACGTCGGCGTAGCGGGCGATGGTGGCGGCGGCGCGGCGTACCGCGCCGACCGGGTCGGTGGGCACCAGCCGGTCCAGGAAGGCGTAGCGGCGGGCGAGCGAGCTGCCGTAGGCGCCGCTGTGGGGGGCCGTGGCGCGTACCTCGTGCCACCAGTCGGCGATGTCGCCCCAGCCGGGGGCGGCGAGCGAGCCGCCGAACTGCTGCACGGCGAGGGCCGCGCACACCTGGGCGAAGGCGACGCGGTCGGTGAGCGGCCAGCCGCAGAGGGTGCCGAGCACGAAGCCCGCGCCGAACACGTCGCCGGCGCCCGTGGGGTCGAGCGCGTTGACCCGCGGCGCGGGCACGAACGCCTCCTCGCCGGTGGTGGAGTCGATGGCCATCGCGCCGTTGGCGCCGTCGGTCACCACGGCGACCGGCACGTGGTCGGCGATGGCGTAGAGCGCGTCGCGCGGGGTGTCGGTGCGGGTGTAGGCCATGGCCTCGACGGCGTTCGGCATGAAGGTGTGGCAGATCGACAGCTGCTCCAGCACCCCGGAGGACCAGGAGCCGGACGGGTCCCAGCCGACGTCGGCGAAGATCAGCGCGCCGTCGCGGTGCGCCAGCTCGGCCCAGTTGCACGCGCTGCCGGGGGTGCCGAGCGGCTCGTCCTCGGAGAGGGTGACGATCACGGCCTTGGAGCGGGGCGGCTTGCCGATCATCTCGGAGGCGGACATGGGGGAGGGGTGGCCGTGGGTGACCATGCTGCGGTCGCGGTCGACGGCCATGGAGACGGTGACCGGCGAGTGCCAGTGCTCGAAGCGGCGCGACCTCGACAGGTCGACCGACTCCTGCTCCTCCAGCGTGCGCCAGCAGAAGTCGCCGTAGTCGTCGTCGCCGAAGGCCGCGGCCAGGGAGGTGCGCAGGCCGAGGCGGCTGGTGGCGATGGCGAGGTTGGCGATGCCGCCGGGGCACGAGCCCATGCCGTCGGCCCAGATCTCGGTGCCGGCGGCGGGCATGGCGGGCAGCCCGGTGAAGATGATGTCCAGGAAGACCGTGCCCGCCAGGAACACGTCGAACTGCGGGCTGCCGGGGGTGCGTTCGCCGGCGAGAGGGTCGTACGCCTGAACAGTCACGGGAATGAGGCCTCCTCGACACGCCGCGATGTGCGCAATCTTGCACGTTTACCCGCACACTTCAAGCCCTCCGTGCGAACGATGACACCAAATGCGTACGAAATGCTTACTTGGTGCTTACTGTTGGGCGGAAATGACTGATAAGGTGACGCCGTGCTCCAGCGCCTCCGGCATGCCGAGATCATGCGCCGCGTCCGGCTCTCAGGCGCCACCAGCGTCCGCGATCTCGCCAGCCAGCTCGGCGTGAGCCCGTCCACCATCCGCAGGGACCTCGAGGTGCTCGACCGCGACGGCACGCTGCGCCGCGTCCGCGGCGGCGCTCTCCCCAGCCTGGACGCCGACGCCGACCGGCCCTTCGCCGAGGTCGCCGAGGTCGACGGGCAGGACAAGGAGGCCGTGGCGGCCCGCGCGGCCGAGCTGGTCCGCGACGGCGACGTGGTGCTGCTCGACATCGGCACCACCACCGCGTGCCTGGCCCGGCGGCTGCGCGGGCGGCGGGTGACGGTCGTCACCTCCAGCCTCGCCGTGCTCGACGCGCTGCGCTGCGACCCCGAGGTCGAGCTGCTGCTGCTCGGCGGCATGGTCCGGCGTCCCTACCACTCGCTGGTCGGGGTGCTCACCGAGGCCGCGCTGAAGCAGGTGGTGGCCGACCGGGTTTTCCTGGGCGCCAGCGGCGTGCGCCCCGACGGGCAGCTCGTCGACACCACGCTCGCCGAGGTGCCGCTCAAGCGGGCCATGATCGCCGCGGCGGGGCAGGTGCTGCTGCTGGTCGACCGGCACAAGTTCCCCGGGACGGGCGCCCTGCGCGTGTGCGGGCCCGAGGACGTCGACGTGGTCGTCACGAACGCCGGGGCCGATCCGGCCACGCTGCGCAGCCTGACGGCCGCGGGCGCCGAGGTGCTGCTCGCTTGAGGGTGAGGGAGTTCGTATGAGACTGGCCGTGATCGGGGGCGGCGGCTTCCGCGTGCCGCTCGTGTACGGCGCGCTGCTGCGCGACCGGGCCAAGCCGCGGGTCGAGGAGATCGTGCTCCATGACGTCTCCGCCGACCGGCTGGCGGTCGTCGCCCACGTGCTGCGTCAGCTCGCCGCAGGGCACGACGACCCGCCCGCGGTGCGCGTCACCACCTCGCTCGACGAGGCGCTGCGCGGGGCCGACTTCGTCTTCTCCGCGATGCGGGTCGGCGGCCTGGCCGGGCGCACCGCGGACGAGCGGGTCGCGCTGGAGCTGGGGCTGCTCGGCCAGGAGACCACCGGTCCCGGCGGCATCGCCTACGGCCTGCGCACCGTGCCGGTCGCCGTGCGGATGGCCGAGCGGGTCGCCGAGCTGGCGCCGCGCGCCTGGGTCATCAACTTCACCAACCCGGCCGGCATGATCACCGAGGCGATGCGGACTGTGCTCGGCGAACGGGTGATCGGCATCTGCGACTCGCCGATCGGCCTGATCCGCCGCGCCGCCGCCGCGCTCGGGCTCGACCCGGCCCGCGTGGAGCCCGACTACGTGGGGCTCAACCACCTGGGCTGGCTGCGCGGGCTCGGCCACGACGGCCAGGACGTGCTGCCCGGCCTGCTCGCCGACGAGACGGCGCTGCGCCAGGTCGAGGAGGCCCGGCTGTTCGGGCCCGGCTGGGTGCGCACGCTCGGCGCCCTGCCGAACGAATACCTCTATTACTACTACTTCACCCGCGAGGCGATCGCCGCCAGCCGGGGCCGCACCCGGGGCGAGAGCCTGCTGGACGGGCAGGAGGCCTTCTACGCCGCCGTCCAGGCCGATCCCGGTCAGGCGCTGGCCGAGTGGCGGCGGGCGCGCAGGGAGCGCGACGAGTCGTACATGGCCGACGTCCGCGACACGGCCGAGGCGGGCGAGCGCGATGCGGCCGACCTGGAGGCGGGCGGCTACGAGGGCATCGCGCTCGCGCTGATGGCCGCGCTGTCGCGCGGCGAGCCGGCCACGATGATCCTCAACGTGCGCAACGGCTCGGCCGTCCCCGGCCTGCCCGCCGAGGCGGTCGTGGAGGTCCCGTGCGCGGTGGGCGGCGCGGGCGTGCGCCCGCTGGCCACCCGCCCGCTGCCGGGCCGCTTCCTGGGGCTGTTGCAGCAGGTCAAGGCGGTCGAGCAGACCGCCATCGAGGCAGCGCTGAGCGGGTCGGCCGAGCTGGCCGTGGCGGCGTTCGCCCTGCATCCGCTGGTCGACTCGGTCTCCACGGCCCGCGCCCTGCTCGACGGCTACCGCGCCCGCGTCCCGGAGCTGGCGCGGGTCGTGCCGGGCGCGGTCTGAGCCCCGGATTCTGTCGGTCCCGCCGCGCATACTGGCCTTCGGCATCGCTCCGAGGGAGGCGCCATGGCGAGAGGCTCTCGAAAGCGCACCGGCGGCCGGAGCGCCGGGCGGCGGGCCACTGCGGCCTCCCGGCGGCGGGAGGCTGCGAGGTCCCGGCAGCCGCGGGGCGCCGCGACCTCCCGGCGGCGGCGGGATGTCGCGGCCTTCCGGCGGTCGGGTGGCGCTGGGGCCCTCCGGCGGTGGTGGGGTGCCGCGGCCTTTCGGCGGCGGCGGCGGAACGCCGCGGCGGTGACGGTCGCGGCGGCCGGTGGCGGCGTGGTCTGGTTCGCGGCCGAGCACCCTGGGTGGGCGGCGGGCATCGCGGGCCTGCTCGTGGTGCTGTTCGTCGGCGGGCTGATCCTGCGGCACCGCGCGATCGAGGCGGGACGGCGGCGGTTCCTCGCCGCCAACGCCGAGCTGGAGAAGGTCGATCTGATGTCGGGCCCGGAGTTCGAGCACCTGGTCGCCGAGCGGATGATCGCCGAGGGGTTCCGCCAGGTCCGCGAGTGCGGCGGCAGAGGCGACTTCGGGGTGGACATCACGGCCGTCGCCCCCGGTCACGGCCGTTACGCCGTCCAGTGCAAGCGCTACGCCGGGTCGGTGGGCGCGCCGGAGGTGCGCAACTTCCTGGGCGCGCTCGCCAACACCTTCGCCGGGCACACCGGCGTGCTCGTCACCTCCGGCCGCCTCACCCGGCAGGCCAGGGAGGAGGCGCTGGGCGCGCGGGAGCCACTGATCCTGGTCGAGCGCGACCCGCTGGCCGACTGGCTGGTCGGCGCGGCGCCGCTGCTCCCGGCGCGGCGGGCGCGCCGCCCCGGCCCGCTGGCCGGCGAGGAGGCCATCTGACGTGCGGAAGGACATGGGTGGGCCGCGCCGGTGCTGGGGGGACCGGCGCGGCCCGTTTCGCCGGGGAACCGTCCCATGCCCTGGAGGTGGCCGGCGAGATCAGGGGTGCCCTAGTGGCCGAACTGCTCCTCCTCGGTCGAGCCCTTGAGCGCGGTGGTCGAGGAGTCGGGCGCCACGGCGGTGCTGACCAGGTCGAAGTAGCCGGTGCCCACCTCGCGCTGGTGCCGGGTGGCGGTGTAGCCGCGCCGCTCGGCGGCGAACTCGCGCTCCTGGAGCTCGACGTAGGCCGTCATGCCGTCGTTGGCGTACCCCTGGGCGAGGTCGAACATCGAGTAGTTCAGCGAGTGGAAGCCGGCGAGGGTGATGAACTGGAACTTGTACCCCATGTGGCCCAGCTCGCGCTGGAACTTGGCGATGGTCGAGTCGTCCAGGTGCTTCTTCCAGTTGAACGACGGCGAGCAGTTGTAGGCGAGCATCTGGTCGGGGTGCTCGGCCTTGATCGCCTCGGCGAACTCGCGGGCCACGTCCAGGTCGGGCGTGCCGGTCTCCATCCAGAGCAGGTCCGAGTACGGCGCGTACGCCAGGCCGCGCGCGATGCACGCCCGGATGCCGTTGCGGACCCGGTAGAAGCCCTCGGCGGTGCGCTCGCCGGTGGTGAACTCCTGGTCGCGCGGGTCCACGTCGCTGGTCAGGAGCGTCGCGGCCTGGGCGTCGGTCCGCGCGATGACCAGTGAGGGGACGCCGCAGACGTCGGCGGCGAGGCGGGCGGCGTTGAGCGTCTTGATGTGCTGCCCGGTCGGGATCAGCACCTTGCCGCCCAGGTGGCCGCACTTCTTCTCGGAGGCGAGCTGGTCCTCCCAGTGCACGCCCGCGGCGCCGGCCGCGATCATGCCCTTCATCAGCTCGAACGCGTTGAGCACGCCGCCGAAGCCGGCCTCGGCGTCGGCGACGATGGGCGCGAGCCAGTGCGGGGCCTCGACGCCCTCCGACCAGGTGATCTGGTCGGCGCGCAGCAGCGCGTTGTTGATGCGGCGCACCACGGCCGGCACGGAGTTGGCCGGGTACAGACTCTGGTCCGGGTACGTCTGCCCGCCGAGGTTCGCGTCCGCGGCGACCTGCCAGCCGGACAGGTAGATCGCCTTGAGGCCCGCCTTCACCTGCTGCACGGCCTGGTTGCCGGTCAGGGCGCCGAGCGCGTGGACGTAGTCCTCGGTGTGCAGGAGCTGCCACAGCCGCTCGGCGCCGAGCCGCGCCAGCGTGTGCTCCTCCTGGACGCTGCCGCGCAGCCGGATGACGTCCTCGGCGCTGTAGGTGCGCTCGATGCCCTCCCAGCGAGGGTCGTTGTCCCATTCGTCCTGCAGCTGCTGAGCAGCTCCCTTGAGGCGATCGATCATGGTCACTCCTTTTTCGTCCCCTGGGTGCCTGTGCCGAGTGTGTGCCCGGAAGGACACCGGCCAACAGGCGCAGTAGAGCAGAAGAATCGTGAAATTTTCCTCCTTGTCCATTACTGGCGGGTATTCAGTAGGGAAGAATTCGCGAGTTTTACCGTTGGCCTAGACCAATCCTGGGCGCGCTCGGACCGTCCTGTCCCGGCTGCCCGATGGGCTAGAAGATGAGCAGATTTTCTGTCTAAGATGCGTACATGGCCTCGTTGCTGGGCGAAGAACCGCTGTCTTTGACGCAGGAGCTCGATCTCATCGCGTTTGGCCAGCGCCTGCGTCACCTGCGCAAACAGCGCGGCCTGACGCTGTCGGACCTCGGTTCCCGGGTCAACCGCGCACCCAGTCAGCTCTCCCTGCTGGAGAACGGCAAACGTGAGCCGAAGCTCTCCTTGCTCAAATCGCTGGCCTCAGCGCTGGGCGTGCCCGTCGAGGAGCTGCTGCGCCGCCAGCCGCCCAACCGCCGCGCCCAGCTGGAGATCGCCCTGGAGGAGGCCCAGCGCGACCCCCTGTACGCGGGGCTCGGCCTGCCCCGGCTGAAGGTCTCCGCCCGCGTGCCCAACGACGTCCTGGAGCACGTGCTCGGCCTGTACGGCGAGCTGCGCGCCCGCCAGGCCCGCGGCACCGCCACCCCGGAGGAGGCCCGGGTGGCCAACGCCGAGCTGCGCCGCCGTCAGCGCGAGGTCGGCAACTACTTCCCCGAGATCGAGCAGGCCGCCGCCGAGGCCCTGGACGCCGTCGGCTACCGCAGCGGCGCGCTGTCGCAGAGCACGATCCAGAGCCTGGTCACGCACTTCGGCTACACCGTGCACACGGCCCAGGATCTGCCGCGATCGGTGCGTTCCATCACCGACATGCGCAACCGCCGCATCTACGTCAAGCACGAGCAGCTCGGCATGCACACCCCGCGCACGATCCTGCTCCAGACGCTCGGCCACCTGGCCCTCGGCCACGACAAGCCCCGCGACTTCGCCGACTTCCTGCGCCAGCGCACCGAGGCCAACTACTTCGCCGCCGCCGTGCTGGTGCCCGAGCGGGCCGCCGCGCTCTACCTCCAGGAGGCCAAGTCCGACCGGGCGCTGTCGGTCGAGGACCTGCGGGACGTCTTCGCGGTGTCGTACGAGATGGCCGCCCACCGCTTCACCAACCTCGCCACGCACCACCTCGGCCTCGTCTGCCACTTCGTGCGCAACGACGCGGGCGGCACCATCTACAAGGCGTACGAGAACGACGGCATCGTCTTCCCCGCCGACGAGCAGGGCGCGATCGAGGGGCAGCGGATGTGCCTGCAGTGGTCGGGGCGGCAGGTGTTCCTGTCGCCGGACCGCTTCTCGGTCTACTACCAGTACTCCGACTCGCCGACCGGCACGTACTTCTGCGTCGCGCACGTGGACCCCTCGCGCGAGCGGGACTTCGCGATCACGCTCGGGGTGCCGTACAAGGAGTCGCGGTGGTTCCGGGGGCGCGAGACCACCCACCGCACCAAGTCCGACTGCCCGAACGGCGAGTGCTGCCGGCGCCCGCCCGCCGAGCTGGCCGAGCGCTGGGAGGGCTACGCCTGGCCGTCGGCCCGCGCCAACTCCCACGTCCTCGCCGCGCTGCCGCCGGGGTCGTTCCCGGGCGTGGACGAGGCGGACGTCTACACCTTCCTGGAGCGCCACGCAAATGGTACATAACCCGACATAACGGGTATCGGGGGGTGGGGAGGAGGTGGTCGGATGCTGCCCGAAGTGCGCGGATGGCTGCGGCGCCGTACGTCGTCGGCCCGCGACTGGCCCGTCCGGGACCTGCTGGCCGCCAAGGGGACGACGACCGTCAGCGTGGTGCTCCCGGCCCGCGACGAACGCGCGACCGTCGGCGAGATCGTCGGGATCCTGCGCCGCGAACTGGACGGCCTCCTGGACGAGGTCGTCGTCATCGACTCCCGCTCCCGTGACGACACCGCCCGCGTCGCCGCGCGGGCGGGCGCCCGCGTGCACGCCCAGGACGACATCCTGCCCCACCTGCGCCCGCTCGACGGCAAGGGCGAGGCGCTGTGGAAGTCGCTCGCGGTCACCCGGGGCGACGTCGTGGTCTTCGCCGACGCCGACATCAGGCACTTCCGGGCCTCGCTCGTCGGCGGCGTGCTCGGCCCGCTGCTCACCGATCCGACCCTCGCCTACGTCAAGGGCTGCTACGACCGCCCGCTCGACGGCGCGCCGAACGGCGGCGGCCGGGTCACCGAGCTGGTGGCCCGCCCGCTCATCAACCTGCACTGGCCCGAGCTGGCCGGGTTCGTCCAGCCGCTGGCGGGCGAGTACGCCGGTCGTCGCTCCGTACTGGAGCGGGTGCCCTTCCTGACCGGCTACGGCGTCGAGCTCGGCCTGCTCATCGACCTGCTCGACCTGGCGGGGCTGGACGCCTTCGCCCAGGTGGACCTGGGCTCGCGCGAGCACGCGCCGCAGTCGACCGAGGCCCTGGGGGCGATGTCCTGCCAGATCATGCTGGCCGCCTGGTCCCGCCTGCGGCGCCAGGGCAAGATCCAGGCCTGGCACGAGCCGTCCTGCCTGCTGGCCCAGTTCCGGCGCGGGCTGACCGGCCACGACGTGACCAGCCGGGACATCGCCATCGCCGAACGCCCGCCCATGCTCACCCTTCCCGGCCGCCTTCCTGCCGGGGCCTACTGACCGGTAAGGTGTTACCACTGGTAACCCCCGGCAGCGGGGTCGGAAGGGGAGTGTGCGGCCCATGAGCGGGTTCTGCCCGGAGCTCAGCGACGACGTCAAGCAGGTACGCGACTGGGTGCACGAGTTCGCCCGCGACGTGATCCGCCCCGCGGGCGCCGACTGGGACGAGCGCGAGGAGACCCCCTGGCCGGTCATCCAGGAGGCCGCCAAGGCCGGCCTGTACTCCCTCGACTTCTTCGCCACCCAGTGGTTCGAGGAGAGCGGCCTCGGCCTGCCGGTCGCGTTCGAGGAGATCTTCTGGGGCGACGCCGGCATCGGCCTGTCCATCGTCGGCACCGGCCTGGCCGCCGCCGCCCTGTCTGCCAACGGCACCCCCGAGCAGATGGGGGAGTGGCTGCCGCAGATGTTCGGCACCGAGAACGACGTCAAGCTCGGCGCCTTCTGCGCCTCCGAGCCCGACGCCGGCTCCGACGTCGGCGCCATCCGCACCCGCGCCGTCCGCGACGGCGGCGACTGGATACTGAACGGCGTCAAGACCTGGGCCACGAACGGCGGCATCGCCAACGTCCACATCGTCGTCGCCGCGGTCGATCCCGCGCTCGGCACCCGCGGCCAGGCGTCCTTCATCATCCCGCCCGGCACGCCCGGCCTGTCCATGGGGCAGAAGTTCCGCAAGCACGGCATCCGCGCCTCGCACACCGCCGAGGTCGTCCTCGACGACGTCCGCGTACCCGGCTCCTGCCTGCTCGGCGGCGAGGAGAAGCTGGAGGCCCGGCTGGCCCGCGTCCGCAACGGCGAGCGCGCCGGCGAGCAGGCCGCGCTGCGCACCTTCGAGACCACCCGCCCGGCCGTGGCCGCCATGGCCGTCGGCATCGCCCGCGCCGCCTTCGAGTACGCCCGCGACTACGCCCGCGAGCGCGAGCAGTTCGGCCGCCGCATCGCCGAGAACCAGGCCGTCGCCTTCCTCCTCGCCGACATGGCCACCCGCGTCGACATCGCCCGCTTCATGACCTGGCGCGCCGCCTGGATGGCCCGCAACGGCCGGCGGTTCGAGCAGGCGGAGGGCTCGATGTCCAAACTCGTGGCCAGCGAGACGGCGGTGTGGGTGACGGAGCAGGCGATCCAGATCCTGGGCGGGGCCGGCTACACCCGCGAGCACCCGGTGGAGCGCTTCCACCGCGACGCCAAGATCTTTACGATCTTCGAGGGCACGTCGGAGATCCAACGCCTGATCATCGGCCGCGCCGTCACCGGCCTCCCGGTCCGGTGAACTCACCCTGCTCGATGCTCGGCGGTAGCTGCTGGCTGGAGAGCGCGGAGGGCCTCTGTTTCCCCAGAACCGTCCGCGCTCTCTCCCTGCCTCTCGGTACCTCGGGATGGCAGTGGACGGAGGGCGGTGGGCTCATGCCGTCGGTCCTGGGCAGGTACTGCGGCACGCACGGCTTTCGGGTCGGCCTTCTGGCGCTCTTGCTGACGACACCCCCCGTTCCTCGCCTCCCTCCTGGCTAAGCACGAGGTGCACTGCGAGCCTTTTGCGACTTGGTCGCGTTCATGCGGACGCTGCGGGACCAGCCTCGGGCGCTGCAGCGCGCCATCCAACTCCCGCCGAGCACAAGTCAGCCAAGCCGGGCGACGCCACGGCAAGAAAGAGAGGTCGCACCAAAAGTGGTGCGGGCCGATTTCCCGCTTGGACAAGTGGGCGTTGAGTCGGTCGTGGCCACGCTGGTGCAAGGGCGGCGACGAGATTGTTGTGGTCGCTCAGGACCCCGAACATGATGAATTGGGCGGGTCGGTGACGCTGTGGACGCAGCTCCGCGAGAACGCGTGCGCGGTGCGGACGTAGACGTCCGGTGCGGCCTGCCAGATGGGGCTCTCGCAGGACACGTCGCTGCTCCCGGCGACGCCGGGCGTCTTCCTACGGTTTGCAGGAGACCCTGCTGATGTCTGACGGGGCGGGCTTGAACCTTGTCTCGAAATCTTCCGGATATGCGTCCACGGCGCTCGTCAGGTGGGCCTTGAAATCGGTCGTCCACTGCTTCTTGACATAGTCGATGATGATGGTGGTGATCGCCTCACAGTCTGCTCCATGACCTCTTTCCATGGCGATGCCGTATTGCTGGATGGTGCCGAACGCGCCAGGAAAGATGATCTTGTATTTGCCGGGGCGGGCCTGCATGAAGCCGTGCAATATGATCTCGTCGTCGAACACGGCGTCGGCGAGCTTGTTCTCCAGTTTGTCCACGCACGCGTTGGTGGTGGGGGCGGGGTTGTCCAAGTTCGCGTCCTGGATCGTGACCTTGTGGCCGGTGGTGTCCTCGACGGCGCACACGACTTTTCCGGCGAGGTCCTCTCGGGTGTTCATGCTGTTGTCATCTGCTCTGACGAGCAGGGCTTGCGGGGTGGTCATGTAAGGGCCGGCGAAGTCGATGCCGTCGGCTTTGCGGTCGCTGGTGATGGAGAAGGTCGCGATGACGAGTTCGGCGTGCCCGTCCTTGAGGCTGGCGGCGCGATTGGCCACGGTGAGGATGGTGGCCGCGGTCGCCCGGCGGCTCGCCGGATCTTCGAGTGCCTTCATGACCTGGATGTCGAAGCCGCTCAGTTTCCCCGATGCGCCGCCGACGGCGAATCCCGGTGAGTCGTTCGTCACGCCTACCGCGATCGTCCCGGAGAGGAGCGAGGCGCCTTGTCCCGAGGACGGCGGGCACGTCAATCCGGAGCTGCACGCGAGCAGGGTCGACAGTGCCATGGCCGCGGCGAGCAGCCTGTAAATCCTACGCATGACCGGCTGATCCTCTTCAATCATTCGACAGGGTGACTTTGAGGACGGACAGATCGACCGCACAGTTGGCGTCTTTGGCTTTGTTGATCACGACTACTTCGAGGGAGAGCTTTTCTGCGCCCGGCCTTATGTCCACCTGGAACTCTTCTCCGGGCAGGGTACGAATGGTCGGGCCCGGGTTCTTGGCGATGAGCGGCGTCACTTGGAGCTCGGTGCTGATGCGGCATGTTCCCAGCTCCGGTCGATGGTCCGACGTCTGTAAGGTGATCAGTGCCTTCTTTCGCCAGGGCTTGACCGTGATCTCGACGGTCGCGTGCCCTTGCTCGGGCAGCAGGCCTTTCACGTTGTCGAGGCGTATTTGTGCGGTCGCGTCGACCGACTGGTTCTCGTGGACATAGGTGCTCACGTAAGTGATCGCACCGACGATCGCGTTGAGTGCGAACAGCGCGGCGATCACCGGCCATCTGGTGATCGTGATGATCCATTGAGCCGGCCCGGGTTGTGCGTCCTGCGGTTTCGATCTGGCTATCCAGGCGGCGATGACGGTTCCCCCGAAAGAGAGAGCCGCGGTGGCCAGACCCGTGAGGACCTGGTCCGATCTCACATAAGTAACAGTGAGAACTATGGCCCCTATGGCCCCTGCGCAGAGGAGCGTGGCGCGCAAAGGGATGTGGTCCTTCTTTGCGCGCCTATGGGTTGTCAACGAAACCTCTCCTGCTGGTGGGAGAATCTGACGCTGCACGCCCAGTGTCCGGTCTGTTGATCTCTGTCGCCGAGAGTACGAATATTAAACAGTGCAGATATTTGACCCGCAAGTGGATTCCTGATAGCTGCGGGTTTGGCCGCTTTGCTCAGCAATTCGCGCCGATTCGGCCGATCGAGCCGAAATGTGGCTATTTTTTGGTCCGTAACGAGGGGCGACGATGTTACCCGTGAATGGCGACAATGCGTAGTATTATTGTTACAGGTAGTGGCAACGATCGATAAGGACGACATCGCCATGCCCTTCGACGACTTCGATCGATCCCGGCAGCGTGGGCTGGATGATCATCTCCGGCGCATCCGGCAGTCCGACGACGACTCGCGCAGAAGGCGTGAGAGCTGGGACCGGCACGTGAGCAGGCAGAACTCCTCGGAAGGGATGAGCGGGGTGGAGATCGTCCTCTGCGTCGTCGCCGTCATCGTCCTGCTGATCATCATGGCGAGCCGCTGAGCGCTCGGCCGTGTGAGTGGCGGTGGCGGAGCCGGCTCAGGAGAACCAGTTGGCGCCCAACTCCTGGATGGTCCTGCTGCCCTTGGGCACCAGCAGGGCCTCGCTCAGCACCTGGTGGACGCTCTTGTCGTTGTTCAGCAGGGCGAACAGGAGGAACGAGCCGCCGTCCGCGGTGCGGAAGCCGAAGATCGAGCCGTGGCGGGCGAAGCGGACGTACAGCCCCTTGTAGACGGCGGGGAACGCCTTGCGGCTGAAGCTGTCCTTGGCCAGGCGGTAGCCGGAGGCGCCCTCCTTCTTCTCGTGGTTCCAGAAGTTCTGGTACTCCTTCGCCACGGCGGCGGCCAGGTCGTCGTCCATGTCCGTGACGTGGCCGTCGGCGTCGAGCAGCGGCTTCGGCATTTTCTGACCCCAGTGGACCGGGGTGGAGACGACCAGCCGGAACGCGTGCCCGGGTGAGCGGAAGAACGCGAGCACGTGCGGGCGGGCGTGGCCCTTGGTGTCCTTGTAGGTGGCCTGCGCGATGAACCAGTCGCCGATCGACGGCTGCTTCTCCGGCCGGGGCAGGTAGATCACCGGGTTGCCGGTCAGGGCGATCCGCTTGTGGCCCGGTTCGCGGCCGCGCTCCTCGTGGCTGCGTTCGAGCACGCCCTCGTGCAGGGCCCCCTCGACGAACAGCGCGTCGAGGAGGTCGTTCTTCCACCACCACTTGGGCTTCTTGAGCGTCGCGTTGTACGCCCTCACCCAGGTGCGCAGGGCCCGCGCCGCCTCCGAGGAGGTCAGCGCCGCGCGGGTCGCGGAGGGAGTGGGGGTGGGGGTGGGGGTGGCCGATGGTGTGATGGGCGGAGTGGCCGCCGATGAGGTGGCCGGGGCCGGTGGGGAGTCGCCGGAGGGCCAGGTGATGCGTCCGGGGACGGCGGCGCAGCCTGCCAGGCTTCCGACCAGGGCTGCGATCAGCAGCGTTCCACGCACCGGTATCGACCCTTCAAGAGTGAGCAAAGGCATGACCGAAAGAGAATTTATCGGACATCCGGCATCGGCCGGGCACTCTGTTCGACGGGAGAGTCAGGCGGTGCGGTCAAGGGGCGGCGTTCCACCAGGGGGGCCGGCTGAAGGGGCCGGAGCAGCGCCCGTCGCCGCCGCGCCGTACGTGGCCGGCGTCCCACGCGGACCGCAGGCGGGCGGCGGCGTCCCGTACGGTGAGGGGCAGGGCGGCGAGGGAGAGAGTGGCAGGGGGCGGGCCGGCGTCAGGCGGGGTGGCGTGAGGCGGGGTGGCGTGAGGCGGCGGGGTGGTGGGAGGCCGGGGGCCGCACGCGCCGGGCGCGCTGTAGAAGTCGGGCGTGCTGGGCGTGTCGGGCGGGCCGGAGGGTGGGCGTTCCCGGGCCGCTGACGGTGACCGGACGGTGGGAGTGGCGGTGAGGAGTGTGTGTTCGGCCGTGTTCAGGTCCAGTGCCTCGCTGAGGAGTCGTAGCGACGCCGTACGCGGCCGGTGTGGATCGCCGCGCTCCAGCCGGCGGATGGTGCGGACGCTCAGGCCCGCCTTCTCGGCCAGTTGTTCCTGGGTGAGCAGGGCGCGTTCCCGCCAGCGCCGTAACAGCGTCCCGAGGGTGTGCTCGTCGTTTCCGTCCATGGCCTGTCCGCCTTCCGAAGCGGTTCCCGGTCCGGACATCGTCTCCGGCTCGGGCCGGGGCGGCGTCCGCCCGTGAGCGGCCGCCGCCGTACTCCCCCCGGTGTACGGGTGACGGGCCTACGGTGAGTCCGGCAGGGCGTGGTCCTCGTCGAAGATGTCACCAGCCGAGATCACGATGAGCGGATCCGGGGTGCCGACGACCTCGCGGTCCTTGCCCTCGTAGTCGAAGAGGCTGAGCACGTGCCGCATGGCCTCCAGCCGGGCGCGTTTCTTGTCGTTGCTCTTGATGACCGTCCACGGGGCGCGCTCGGTGTCGGTGTGCAGGAACATGTCCTCCTTCGCCCGGGTGTAGTCGTCCCACTTGTGCAGCGAGGCGAGGTCCATCGACGACAGTTTCCACTGCCTGACCGGGTCCACCTGCCGGATGATGAAGCGGGTGCGCTGCTCGGCCCGCGACACCGAGAACCACAGCTTGACCAGGTGCAGCCCCGACTCCACCAGCAGGTCCTCCAGTCGCGGCGTCTGCTCGATGAACTCGAGGTACTCCTCCTCGGTGCAGAACCCCATGACCCGCTCCACGCCCGCCCGGTTGTACCAGGAGCGGTCGAACAGCACGATCTCCCCCTTGGCCGGCAGGTGGGCGATGTACCGCTGGAAGTACCACTGGTCGCGTTCGCGCTCGCTGGGCTTCTCCAGGGCCACGACGGTCGCGCCGCGCGGGTTGAGGTGCTCCGTGAACCGCTTGATCGTGCCGCCCTTGCCGGCCGCGTCGCGCCCCTCGAAGAGGATCACCAGGCGCTGCCCGGTGTCCTTGATCCAGTACTGCAGCTTGACCAGTTCGATCTGCAGCAGCCGCTTGTCGCGCTCGTACTCGTCGCGGGACAGGCGGGAGTCGTACGGGTAGTGCTGGCGCCAGGTGTCGACCGGGCGGCCGTCGGCGCGGAGTAGCACCGGGTCGTCCTCCTCGCGGTCGTCCACCCACAGGCCGGGGGTGGCGTCGAGCAGGTCCGGTAGCGGGGTGTCGCCTCGGGGGCTGGTGTCCATGACGCTCTTTCTTCACGGAAAGCGCTCAAGGTATGCGTGTCCGCAGGTGAAGACCGGAAATCGGGGTGGTGGCGCGCAAGCTCCGGGAGCACTCTCCCAGGCGGTAGAAGGACGCGGCGCTCGGTCGCGGAGCGCGCTGTGATGGCCCTTCATCGAACTCATGGGGGGACCATGTCCAGAAAAATCCGTTTACGTCTCGTGGCTGCGGCCGCCTGCGTCCTGCTGCCCGTCCTGGGCGCCGGAACCGCCTCAGCCGCCGGAACGGCCTCAGCCGCCGGAACCGCCTCAGCCGCCGGAACCGCCTCGGTCACCGGGACCGGCGACGACCCGGTACGCGCCCGCGTCCCCGACGGCAAACCGCCGGCCGGCGACGCGACGGGGCCGCGCGAGCCCGTGCCCGGCGGGTTCGCCGGCTGGGCGGACCTGTTCGCCGAGCAGGCGCGCCTGAACGCGGCGGCCGACCGTGTCCTCGACTCCGCCGAGCACGCCGAAGGGTACGCCGGGATGATCGTCGCCCCGGAGAACCACGAGGTCCGCGTGTACTGGCACGGCGAGGTGCCGCCGGCCGTCCAGAGCGCGCTGGAGGAGGGACGGCTGCGCGCGCCCGTACGGGTGCTCCCGGCCCCCTACAGCCAGGCGCGGCTGCTGGCGGAGGCCGCCGAGTGGACCGAGTCCGGCCAGGTCACGGGCGCCGCCCCGGCGCCCGACGGCAGCGGCGTACGCCTCTCGGCCGCCGCCGAGGACGTCACCCCCGGCGCGCTGCTGCGGCCCGCAGGGGCGAGCGCGCCGATCACCGTGGAGGGCGGCGAGGAGATGAGCCCGGCGTGGGACCGGCGCGACGACGTCCCCAGCTACTACGCCGGTGGCCGCACCACGAACGCCGCCACCGGCGCGGGCTGCACCTCCGGCTTCGCCGTCTACGACAAGAACGGCACTCCCGGCTTCCTCACGGCCGCCCACTGCGGCAAGCTCTGGGACACCTTCTACGACGGCGGCGGCACCGGCGACCCGGCGAACCGCATGGGCGAGTACTCCTGGTACGTCACCAAGCGCGACGCCGCGATCGTGCTCGCCGACGCCACCGCCAACGCCTTCAACGGCAGCCCGTCCTCCGCCTCGAACGCCCAGGTCGTGGCCCTGTGGAAGGCGCACGTCGGCAACTTCGTCTGCAACTCCGGCGCCAGCCTCGGCCAGGTCTGCCTGATCAGGGTGACCGAGGTCGGCTGGAGCGGCACGTACACGAACGGGCAGAAGGTGAAGCACATGGTGCGCGCCAAGCACGTCGCCGGCGGCTGCGCCGTGGCCGCCGGCGACAGCGGCGGCCCGATCTTCTCCTACCCGGGCGCGGCCTGGTGGCAGGTGGCGGCCCAGGGCATCGTATCGGCCTGGGGCAAGCAGGTGTACTGCGGCGGCCTCGACGGCGGGCGGGTGCTCACCTTCCCGCGCGTCTGGGACGTGGACAAGGAGTTCGGCGCGTTGCTGCAGGTGTGGTGAGGCCGGCGCTCAGGCGGTGGTGGTCCGGGCGCCGGTCGCGACCACGGCGAGGCAGAGCAGCGCCGCCCCGGCCAACGCGGTCAACATGACCGGGTACGACAGCCACCCCGACAGGGAGGCGAGCAAGGTGGGCAGCAGGAATCCGGCGTAGGCGAGCGTGTAGTAGACGCCGGTCAGCCCGGCGAGGTCGTCCGGCCCTGCCATGCGCTGGATCTCCAGCAGGCCGGAGACCACCGCGATGCCGTAGGCGGCGCCCAGGACGGCCGCCGCCGCGGCGGCGAGCCAGGCGGACAGCAGCACCGCGTTCGCCGCGCACAGCGCCGTGCCGGCCAGCATCGCCGTCATCGCGGCCACCGGCGCGCGTCCGGCGCGGGCCCTGGCGTGCAGCCTCTTGGCCACGGGCTGCACGGCCAGGCCCATGCCGAGGGTCAGCACGGTGAGCCCGGTCGCGTACGCGAGCCCCCAGTCGCCCACGCGGAAGCCGACGAGCTGCGGCATGACGGCGTAGGCGAGCCCCGCCGAGCCGAACACCCACGGCGCCATCGGCAGCACCACCAGCCGGAACCGCCTCCTGGCGGGGGCGGGGACGCGCAGGTCCGTCAGCAGCGCCCGCAGCAGGCCCCCTCTCGGGGAGGCCGCGGCCCGCGGCCGGGTCTCCGGCACCCGCAGGAGCAGCGCCGGCACCGCGGCGGTGAGCAGGACGTGGACCGCGTACGGGGTCACCATCGGCCACGGCCCCCACTGCGCCAGCGCGCCCGCCACCCCGGCGCCGAGCGCGAACCCGGCCGTCTGGCAGAGCGAGGCGCGGCGGGCCGGCAGCGCCCGGTCGGCGCCGCTGGACAGCTCCTTGACCCAGCTCGTGCCCACGGCCATGGCGATGCCGACGGCGACGCCGGTGAGCAGCCGGCCCGCGTAGATGGGCCAGGCGCTCCCGCCGCCGAAGCAGAGCACCAGGCTCGCGACGGCCGAGGCGGCGGTGCCCGCCACCAGGACCGGACGGCGCCCGCGCCGGTCCGACACCGGCCCGGCGAGCAGCAGGCCGGGGACGAGGCCCACGACGTACGCGCCGAGGAAGGCGTCGACGCTGAGCGCCGAGTAGCCGCCCAGCCGGCGGTACATGAGCAGGAGCGGCGTGAACTGGTTGCCGCCCCAGCCGCAGGTGAACATCGCCAGGGCGACGACCCGCCAGGACGGACGACTGTGGAGCATGCGAGAAGGGGCTTTCACGGTCAGCTGATAGGGGAGCCGTGCGTGGCGGTGAGGTGGGCGAGCAGCGTCGCGGCGAACGCGGCGGCGTCGCCGGCCACCAGGTGGCCGAGCAGGGTCTCGTGCTCGTCGGCCAGCAGCGACAGCCGCTCCGGCCGGGGCGTCAGCGCGGACACGCTCATCCGGCGCTGCCGATCGCCCAGGGTGGCGTAGAACCGGCCGGCCAGCCGGTTCCCCGACGCCTCCACGACGCACCGGTGGAACGCCTCGTCGGCGGCGGCGAACCCGCCGACGTCCGCCGCCGTGGCGAGGGCGCGCTGCCGCCGCAGCAGCTCGCGCATCCGGTCGAGGTGCTCGCCGGCCAGGCCGGTGCGGGCGACGCGCTCGGCGGCCGAGCGCTCCAGCGCCAGCCGCAGCTCCAGCACGTCCGCCGCCTCGCCGGGCGGCACCGGCACGACCACCGCGCCGCGCTTGGGGTGCAGCGCCAGCAGCTCCTCCGACTCCAGCCGCAGGAACGCCTCGCGCACCGGGGTCCTGCTCACCTGGACCCGGCCGGCGATCTCGCCCTCGCTGATGAGGCTGCCGCCGGGCAGCTCGCCGGAGAGGATCAGCTCCTTGGTCAGCGTGTACGCGGTCTCGGCGGCGGAGGGGCGCTTGGCGGCGGCATTAGGCATACGCCCAGCGTACCGTGCATGCATCCATGCTTGTATCTATGGTGCCGGTCAGTTGGGGTTGCCCTGCGTCAGCAGCTTGTTCAGCCGCTCGACCGTGGGACGCGACTCGACGTGCAGCCGCGCCACGTCCAGCAGGCCCATGCGGCCCACCGCGTACACCACGACGTAGCCGCCCCGGCAGCGGCTCGGCCGCGACGACGAGATCGAGGACATCCTGATCACGCTGAAGGGCCGGTATCACGTCATCCGGCTGCTCGCGGTGCCCGGCGCGCAGCTTTTCCTGCATCTGGTCCTCCACCGGGAACGTGCCGATCTGGCGCTCGCTCGCTTCGCTCTCCGTCGTATTGAGGGAGAAACCGCCCTGCAACGGAATTTGTCGCCATTAGGCGACGAGAAAGGTCAGCGGGCCGCCTGGGCGAGGAGCCCGTCGACGAAGGCCCGCAGCGCCTCCCGGTAGGTGTCGCGCGCGGCGAGGGCGGGCCACTGGTCGCCCAGGGCGGCGAGGCGCGGCAGGTGTGACAGGTCGACGCCGGCGAAGAAGGCGGGCCGCCCGTCGCCGGCCGGCCGCCGCCCCTCCGAGTGGGCGCGGACCAGGATCTCGCCCACCGTGTAGTACCAGATGCTGCGGAAGACGTGCACGGCCTGCTCTGGCGTGCACCCGTGGTCGACGGCGGCGGCCACGACGGCCTCCACCATCCGCAGCGCCGACTCGCCGAGGCGGCCGAGGAAGCCGTCGGTGGTGAGCACCTCGGCCGCCCACGGCCAGGCGGCGAGGGAGTCGTGGATCGCGACGGCCGCCGCCACGATCCGCTCGCGCGGCTCGGCGGGCAGGTCGGGGCTCAGGGTCTGGTCGGCGTGCTGGTTGAGGAGCTGGATCAGCAGGTCCTCGCGGTCGCGTACGTGGTGGTAGACCGTCGTCGCGCCGATGCCCAGCTCGGCGGCCAGCCGGCGGACGGTCAGCTTCTCCCAGCCGTCCCTGTCGATGATGCGGCGGGCCGCGGCCAGGATCTGCTCGCGGGAGGTGAGCGGCGGCCGGCCGGTGCGGCCGCGCGACGATTCGGTTCCGGACACCGTCCCATTCTGGCGGCCCTCATCAGCTGTCGACGGCCGGGCACTCGCGGTGCTACTTTCGGAACATGTTCCAAAAGTCCATGAGAAGCGCCGGGCCGGGCATCACCCTGGCCGCGGTGGCCGTCGTGCAGTTCATGGTGTCCCTGGACCTGTCCGTCGTGAACGTCGGCCTGCCGAGCATCGCGGCCGGTCTCGGCTTCAGCGGCGTGGGCCTGACCTGGGTGATCCACGCCTACGCGCTCACCTTCGGCGGCCTGCTGCTCCTCGGCGGCAAGGCCGCCGACCGGTACGGCAGGAAGAGGGTCCTGCTCGCGGGGCTCGTCCTGTTCGGCCTCGCCTCGCTGCTCGGCGGCCTCGCCCAGGCGCCCGGCCACCTGGTGGCCGCCCGCGCCGCGCAGGGCGTCGGCGCCGCCGCGCTGGCCCCGGCCGCCCTGGCGCTGCTGACGGCGGCGTTCCCCGCCGGACGGGCGCGGGTGCGGGCCTTCGGGGTGTGGAGCGCCACGAACGCCGCGGGCGGCGCGCTCGGCGTGCTGATCGGCGGCGTGCTCACCGAGTACGCCGGCTGGCGCTGGGTGATGTTCGTGAACGTGCCCATGGCGGCCGTCGCGCTCGCCCTGGTCTGGCGGGTCGCGGCCGGTCTCGCCCTGGTGCGCGGCGGGCGGCCGGACGTCCTCGGCGCGGTCCTGGTCACGGCGGGCATGACGCTGCTGGTGTTCGGCATCGTACGCACGGCGGAATTCGGATGGGCCTCGCCGGTCACCGTGGTGACGCTGGCCGCCGCCGTGGCGCTGCTGGCCGCGTTCGCGTACGTCGAGCGGACCACCGCCCGCGAGCCGCTGATCCGGCTCGGCCTGTTCGCCAACCGCTCGGTCGCCGCGGCGAACGCCTACAACCTGCTGCTCGGCGCGGCGATGGCCGCCGCCTTCTACTTCGTCTCCCTCTACCTGCAGCGGGTGCTCGGCAGCGGGCCGGCCCTGACCGGGCTGCAGTTCCTGCCGTTCGCGCTCGCCGTGGTCGCGGGGGCCGCCCTCGGCGTGCGGCTCGGCTACCGGCTCGCGCCGCGGACCCTCATGGTGCTCGGCGGGCTGCTCACCGGGGCCGGATTCGCCTGGTTCGGGCTGATCAGCCCGGACGGCGCCTTCCTCACCGACGTCCTCGGGCCCTCGGTGGTCGCGGGGGCCGGGTTCGGGCTCTGTCTCGGGCCGGTCGTCTCCACCGCCACGGCCGGCGTCGCGGCCCATGAGAGCGGCACCGCGTCGGGCCTGCTGAACAGCTCGCGCCAGCTCGGGGCCGCGCTCGGGCTGGCCGGCCTCGGGACCGTCGCGTACGGCCGGGCCGGCGGGTCGGCCGGCCCGGCGGCGCTCGCCGAGGGGTACGCGCTCGGGCTCACCCTGGCGGCCGGGCTGCTGCTCGCCGCCGTGCTCATCGCCGCGACCGTCCTGCCCCGCACGGCCGCGGCCGAGCCGTCCGGTTCTACGGCGGATCTCAGTAATTGATACGGCTTGTCGCAGTTGAGATGAATATCACCTTGGCGACGGCGACCCCCCGTTCCACGGGAGAAGTTGTCCCTCGTGGAAGGTAAGGAATCGTACTCGCGGGATGACGATCCTTAGCCGCCCCGCGCCCCGCGCGCCGCGCCGAGCAGGCGCGCGAGGCATACTGCGAGGTGGCGCGGCCCCCCGATCGCGCTGGGACGGCGACGGATGCGGAATCGCCGGGTGTGACCCGGCGTGTCCTGGGCAGAGCCCTCTGATCGCGTGCCCGTACGACGATTCCCTCACCGAAAGGGCCACCATGACCGCCGACCAGCCTCTCGTCTGCCCCACCTGCCAGGGCGTGCTCATCGCTCCCGACAACAGCGCCTACACCGCCGCGCGCGGCCGGCTGATCGTCAGCAACGGCTACTGCCAGGGGCACCGCGCCGAGCCGCAGCAGCCCCCGGCGGCGGCCGAGACGCCCGCGACGCCCGCCACCACCGCGCAGCTGCGGCGACCGGCGCAGGTGGCGGCTTCCTCCGCCTCCTGACGCGCCTCCTGACGCTCAGCGTGAGGAGGCGGGGAGCCTACGTGAGGTGCCGGGCGAAGAACCGCAGCGCGCTGCCGGTCTCCGGCTCGGGGATCTCCCCGTGCCCGCCGGGGTTCGCGTGCAGCGTCCTGCCGGGCGAGGCCAGGGCGTCGAACAGCGCCAGGCCCTGCTCCCTTGGCACCATGTCGTCGTCCCACTGGAGCAGGAACAGCACCGGGACGGCGACCTCCGCGGCGCTCGCGGCCAGCCCGTTCACCCCGAGCAGGCCCAGCACCGCGGCGCCGATCCGCGGCTCGGCGGCGACGAGGGGGACGCCGAGCGCGCAGCCCATCGACATCCCCCAGTAGCCCGCCGGCCCGCCGCCGACGGCGTCGAGCTCCCGCAGGGCGGTGAGGACCGCCCGCCATTCGGGCACGGCCTGTCCGGCGAGGAACGTGTGCATGGCGGCGAGCTGTTCGCCGACGTCCTCACCCGCGGCCATGCCGGCCCGCAGCCCGGCCGTGATCCGGGCGAACTCCTCGCTCTTCGGCCGCTCGCCGTGATGGGGCGCGTCGATCGCGGCCACCGCGAAGCCGCCTTCGGCGGCGAAGCGCCGCGCGCGGGCCACGACGCCCGGAGCCTTCTTGTGCTGCCCGCCGCCGTGCCCCATCAGGATCAGGGGGCGGGGGCCGGTGGCGTCCTGCGGCGTCCAGAGCACGCCGGGGATCTCGCCGAGGGTGAACGATCGTTCGGTGACGCCGTCCGACGACGTCGGAGAAGTGAAGCGCAAAGCGGTTCATGCCTTCCGGGATGACTGCTGCGGGCGCTCCCTAGGCCATGCGAGGGAGGGAGCCCCGATCTGTCACAGCGTTGATCGGTCTCACCTCCTCAGCTCGCGGGCCATGCACGGCGACGCCGAACTTATCATGATCTTTCCGGCGGCTGAACTCGCGACCGCCACGCCGGACGAGCGCGGCGCTCCCGAGCCCGGCCGCCGGTCACCGGCGGGCCGTCAGGCGGCCCGGGTCGGGGTCTCGGCGCAGCCGTCGCAGTGGCGGCGCTGGGGCCGCCGCATGAGCTGCTCGAACGGGATCAGCGCGCCGCACCGCAGGCAGGTGCCGTAGCATCCGCGGTCCATGCGCTCCAGCGCCGCCTCGATGGCGGCCGCCAGGCGCGCCGACCGGGAGTCCCGGAGGCGCCGGGCGGCGGCGAGCTGGTCGTGCAGCAGGGTACGCAGGCTCTCCAGCCCTTCCAGGTGCTGGTCGTAGTGCCGCATGAGGTCGTGAAGGGATCCAACGCCGGCCATGACGAAGATCGGCTCCTTCTCGGAAGGGAAACCACGGGGAAGGGCCACGACCCGCGACGGCGGGCGGCCCGGAAGGAACGCGGAACGTAGAGCGGGAACCGGTCAGATCGACGGCGGGCTGCGTGAGCCCGCGGCGCAGTGACCGAGCTGCTGGGGGTCGCGGAAAGCGGCCGGCTCGGCGCCCGTCCTCGGCAGCAGCGCCAGGTGCGCGTCCGACGCGCGGTCGCCGCGCGGCCAGAGCGAGAGCATGTGGAGCTCGCGGGCGGTGACGTGCTGCACGGGCGGGAGGCTCGACAGGCGGGCGTCCAGTCCGTCGGGGGTCCAGCCGGAGTGGGAGACCGACGCCGACGCGTGCGCGGCGCCCGCGCGCGAGCCGGCGTTCGTGCAGACCATGAGCACCATGGACAGCAGAACCAGGCCCATCACGCCGAGACGTGCGATGGACCCGGGTGCAGTCCGCCACGGTCCCGTCATACCGGTGACCATAGCCCAGAAGGCACCAAAAGGCATGTACATCTGCGAGTCGCTGTCAACCGAACCGCCTTCCCGGCCGGTAGTCATCGCCGGAACCGACAAGACGGAGCTGACTGATGGACGACGGGTTCGCCGAGTACGTGGCGCAGCGTCACCTGCGCCTGTGCCGGATGGCATACCTCCTCGCCCGGGACTGGGGCACGGCCGAGGACCTGGTGCAGACGGCGCTGGCCAAGGCGTGGCTGGCCTGGCGGCGGATCGAGGGCAACCCCGATCCGTACGTCTACCGGATCATCGTGAACACCCACTCCTCCTGGTGGAGACGGCGCTGGCGGGGTGAGATCCCGGCCGCCACGCTGCCCGACACGGCCGACCCGCACGACCCGGCCGCCCGGCTGGAGGACCAGGCCGCGCTGTGGAACGCGATCGGCACGCTGTCGCCGCGCCAGCGCGCGGTGATCGTCCTGCACTACTTCGAGGGCCGGACGCTCGCCCAGGTCGCCGACATCGTCGGCTGCTCGCTGGGAGCGGTGAAGAGCCAGCTCGGCCGGGCGCTCACCCGGCTGCGCGTCGATCCCGACATCCGGACCATGACGCTGGAGAGGACCTCGCGATGAGACACACGGAAAGCGACCTGCGCGCGCTGCTCGACGAGCGCGGCCACCACCCGGCCGGCCGCGAGCCGTCCGTGAGCCTCGACGCGATCGTCCGGCGGGGCCGCCGCATCCACCGGGGTCGCCGGGTCCGGCGGGCGCTGGGCGCGGGCGGCGCGCTCGCCGCCGCCGTCACGCTGGTGTTCACCCTCCCGGTCATCCGGCAGGAAGCGCCACCGGCCTCGATGACCGCGGGCCCGCCCGCGGACATGGCCGAAGTGGTCCGCGCCCCGGAACTGCCCGCGACGTACCAGGTGAAGCTGGGCGCCAAGGAGTTCACGATGCCGCGCATCCACGCCGAGCAATTCTCCACGGTCGGCGTCCACCGGACCATCACCTTCACCCCGGTCAGCCGTTCCACCGGCTTCACGGTGGTCTGCGCCGATCCGCGGGCCTGGGTCGTCACGATCACCGACACCAGGAGCGGCGAGCCGAGCGGCACGAGCGGCCGGTGCGGGAAGGGCGGCGGCCCGCACCACGACGAGCTGTCGGCGCCGGCCGACTGGCTGAAGCGGCCCCAGACCCTGGAGGTCTGGGTCTTCCCCTCGGACGCCCCGATCAGCAAGGTGATGAAGTCGACCGTCGGCTGCGAGCCGAGGGGCTGCGACGAGGACGATCAGGCCGGGGCGCTGTCCCGTCCCGAGGTGCTCGAACGTCTGTCGGCCGAGGTGGGCGAGCAGCCGGGCGGCTGGGCCGTCGGCGTGTACGACGCCCCGCGGAAGGAGTAGCGCCATGGTGACTGCGCGTCACAAGGGCGGAGCCGAGGGTAATGGGGTCAGATCCGGCGGGTAGAGGGAGCGGGAGGTGAGTCGAAGGAGATCCGGACCATGGAAGGTGCCGGCGGCAGGAGCGGGCGGGTCGGGAACGGGCCGGTTCCGGGCGGGCGGGTCCCGGGCGGGCCGGTTCCGGGCGGGCGGGTGTCGGCCGGGCCGGCTCCGGGCGGGCTGGGCTCGGCCGCGCGGGCCTGGCGGCTGCCCGAGCTCATCGACGCCGGCGTGTACGTCGTGGACGACCGGGGCCTCATCGTCGCGGTCAACGCCGAGGCCGAGCGGCTGGTCGGCCGCCGGACCGCCGACCTGCTCGGCCGCAACGCCCACGAGCTGCTGCACCGCGACAGCCGCGGCGAGTCGATCCCCGGCATCCGCTGCATGGTGAAGCAGGCGTTCCTGTCCGGGCGCACCCTGCAGAGCGAGCTCGCCTGGTTCGAGCGCGGCGACGGCTCCCTGCTGCCGCTGGCCTGGACCGTCGCCCCCTGCGAGCTCGCGCCGGGGGAGCGGGGCGCGGTGGTGATCTTCCACCAGGTCGACCCGGCCGCGTCCCCCGGCCCGTGGGCGGCCGACGCCGAGGGTCCGCTGTCGGAGCTGGACCGGCTGGCACTCCTCGCGGAGACCACGGCGACGCTCACCTCCACCCTCGACGTCCAGGAGATCCTGCGCCAGCTCGTCCGGCTGGTGGTGCCGCTGCTCGCCGACTGGGCGGTCGTGGACCTGCTCACCGAGGAGGGCGGCGTGGCGCGGCAGGTCGTCGTGCACCACGAGAACGGCGGGCTCGTCCACCACGAGGACCTGGAGAGAGCCATGCCGCCCGTGCCGGAGGCGTCTTCGATGCCGCTGTCACGGGCGCTGCGCGGGGTCACCGCGGCCCTGGCCGGGCCCGAGACCTACCGGGGGCAGCCCGACTCGGCCCTCGCGGTCGTCCAGCAGGAGCTGTTCCAGGCGACCGGCATGCACTCGGCGAGCATCGCGCCGATCCGCGGCGTCCGGGAGACGGTCGGGGCGCTGACCCTCGGCCGTGCCTCCCGCCCTGACGCGTTCACCCGCAGCGAGCTGCTGCTGGTGGAGGACATCGCGCGCCGGGCCGGCCTCGCGCTGGACAACGCCCGCCTGTACGAGCGGCAGCGCCGGGTCGCCGAGACCATGCAGCGCCACCTGCTGCCGCAGCTCCCGTCGGTGCCCGGCCTGCGGATGACCGCCTGCTACCGGCCCGCGCCGCGCGCCTCCCAGGTCGGCGGCGACTGGTACGACGCCTTCCCCCTGCCCGGCGGCGCGACCGCCCTGGTGATCGGCGACGTCGTCGGCCACGACCTCGACGCCGCGGCCGGCATGGCCCAGGTCTGCAACATGCTGCGCGCCTTCGCGGGCGGCCAGGACGATCCGCCGCACGCCATCGTGGACCGGCTCGACCAGGCCGTGACGCGGATGGTCCAGCCCGTCATGGCCACCATGGTCCTCGCCCGGCTGGAGCCCGGCCCGTCCGGCCGCTGGACGCTGCGCTGGACCAACGCGGGCCATCCGCCTCCGCTGCTGGTGGAGCACGGCGGGCGGGCCCGCTACCTGGAGGACGGCCACGGCCTCCTGCTCGGCACCGGCCTGCGCGCGCCCCGGCCGGAGGCCGCCGTCGAGCTGCCGCCCGGCTCCACGCTGCTGCTCTACACCGACGGGCTGATCGAGTCGCCGAGCCGCATCCTCGACGAAGGGCTCGACAGGCTGGCCGCCTACGCCGCCGGGCTGGCCGAGCGGCCCCTGGACTCCCTCTGCGACCTGCTGCTGTCGGGGGTGCGGCCGGGCGACAACGACGACGACGTGGCCATGCTCGTCCTGCGGGTGCCCCGCTGACCGGCGCCCGGCGGCTTTGCGGTGCGACGTACCACTGACAGCGCGCGATCGTTGCGGAAGAATACGCCTAGTGCAACCCGTGTGAGACGCAGAGTCGCGGAGTCGGTAAGTCGTGGCGTTCATGCCGGTTTCATCTTCTTGAACGGTATTGGAGGGGGTAAACGCCATGCATGAGGCGTCGGTCGACACCAACGACGACGGCGCGCTGCGCGTGACGCTGCGCGGCGAGATCGACTTCACGAACTCGACCGAGATCCACAAGATCATCACGGACGCCGTGTCCGAGCGGCGGCCCCAGGCGGTCCGCGTCGACCTGGCGGGAGTGACGTTCATGGACTCCACGGGGATCGGGGTGCTGGTCGACGCCATGCGCGTGGCCCTGGCCGCGCAGGCCGACTTCCGGGTGGAGAACCCCACCCGCCGCATGCTGGACCAACTGCGCACGACGGGGCTGCTGACCGCGTTCGGCCTCGAATGATGGACCCGCTGGAGGGCTACCGCGGCCGGCTGGCCGACCTCGACGCCCGCCTCGCGCGGGCGCGCTCCCACCCCGAGGTGCTGCTGGCGCGGGCGAGCGGCCTGCTGGCCGGGCGGACCGGCTGCCGGGTGGGGGAGGCCCACGCCTACCTGGTACGGCTGGCGGCCGAGCGGCGGCGGCCCGTCCAGGAGCTGGCCGCCGAGGTGCTGGCGGCGCTGGAACGCCTGCCGCCACGCGGCGAGGCCGGGCTGGCCGCCACCGTGGAGGCGGCCCTGCCGTCCCGCCTGAGCCCGGCCCGCCACGCCACCCTGCCCCCCGCCCCACCGCCCACGCTCTCGCCTGCCCTGCCCCCCACCCTGCCCCCCACCCCGCGGCCCACCCCGCCGGCGACCGGGCCGGCGGGTCAGGCGGCCGGCGAGCCCGCGTCGCCGCGGCCGGCGTGGATCGAGGCCGTGCGGCAGGTCCTCGACGCCCTGCCCGAGCGTCACATCCTGATCCTCCCCGAGTACGACGTGACCGGCCAGGTCGCCGACTACGTCATCGCCGCCGCCGCCCCGTCCGTCGTGGACCTGTCGGGGCGCGGCGGCGCGGAGATCCTCGGCCGCAGGATGAGCGAGATCTACCCTTCGGTGGTCGGCGGCCCCATCTGGGACGCCTGGCGCGAGACGCTGCGCGACGGCCGGCCGCGCGAGGTCGGCCCCGTCCCCTACGTCAGCTCGGCGGACCGCGTGCCCGCCGAGGTGCTGCTCACCGTGAAGGTGTGGCCGGTCGGCGGCGGCCTGCTGCAGAGCTGGGTCCGCCACGACGAGGAGACGCGGCTGGCCGAGCGCATCGCCCAGACCGAGCGCCTCGGCAACCTGGGCTGGGCGGAATGGGACCTGGTCGCCGGGCAGACCCGCTGGTCGGCCGGGCTCTACCAGATCTACGAGCGCGACCCGGCCGCCGGGCCGCTGCCCCGCGAGGAGAGCGAGGCGCTGGTCCTGCCCGAGGACCTGCCCGTACGCCGCGAGGCGGCGGAGGCGTTCGGCCGCGGCGAGGCCGTGGACGCCACCTTCCGCATCGGGGTGGCGGGCCGCGTCAAGCACGTCCGAATGGTCGTGGACGCCGTACGCGACGCGGCGGGCGCCCCGGTCAAGGTGTACGGGATCCTCCAGGACGTCACCGCCCGCGAGACCAGCAGGCTCAGGCTCACCGAGGTCGAGGAGCAGCTCCGCGAGCACCAGCGCATCCTCGCCGCCGAGCACGAGCTGGCCGGGCGGCTCCAGCAGATCGTGCTGCCGATGCCGCGCGAGCCGATCGACCTGCCCGGCCTGCGGGTCGCGGTCCGCTACCTCCCCGCCGAACAGGCCAGCAGGGTCGGCGGCGACTGGTACCACGCCGCGCCCGCCGGCGACGGCGCCGTCCTGCTCGCCGTGGGCGACGTGGCCGGGCACGGCATCGAGGCGGCCGCCGCGATGGCCCGGCTCCGCCACGCCCTGGCCGCGCTGTCCGTCACCACCACCCGCGACCCGGCCCGGCTGCTCGCCGCGCTCAACCGGCTGCTGTTCGCGGGCGACCCGACCGGCCCGCCGCGCGGGGTGCCCGTGACGGCCACCGCCGTCGTGGCCCGCTACGAGCCGGCCACCGGCCGTCTGGTGTGGGCCCGCGCCGGGCACCCTCCGCCGCTGCTGGCCCGCGCCGGCCGGACCGTCGAGCTGGACCGGCCCGGCGGGCCGCTGCTCGGCGCCTTCCCCGACGCCCGCTACACCACCACCTCCACCCGTCTGCGCCCCGGCCACGTGCTGCTGCTCTACACCGACGGCCTCGTCGAGCACCGCCGGCGCAACCTCGACGAAGGGCTCGCCCCCGTGCTGGCCGTCCTCGACCGGATCACCGCCGAGCCCGTCCCGCACCCGCTGGCCGACCTGTTGAAACAGCTCCGCCACGCCAACCCCGACGACGACACCTGCATCCTGGCCGCGCGCCCGCTCCTCCCCGGGGAGGCGCGATGAGCGAGCAGGGGAACTCCGGGACGCGGCCGTCCGGCCGGCAGGCCCTGCTGGCGTTCGAGTTCGACCGTCACACGCTGGTCCTGCTCCGGCACGAGGTGGAGCGCGCCTGCCGCACATGGGGGCTGAGCGGCCTGACGCTGTACCGCTTCGTCGTCGCGGTCAACGAGATCACCACGAACGCGGTGCGGCACGGCGGCGGGCACGGCAGCCTGAGCCTGTGGCAGCAGGGCCCCCGGCTCTTCTGCCGGGTCGACGACCAGGGGCCGGGCGGCGCGGCCGAGCCCCACCTGCCGCCGCCCGACCATCCGCGCGGCCGGGGGCTCTGGCTGGCGAGGAACAACGTCGAGCGCTTCACCCTGCGCTCCGACGCCCGGGGCACCACCATCGTGCTGGAGACGTCATGAGCCCGCCGCGCCGCGCCTGCGGACCAGCGGCAGGAACACCTCGTCGACGATCTCGACGAGGACGTCGTCGGGCGCGCTAGGGACGCCGCGCACCACGAACTCGTTGCGCAGCAGCACCATGGCCACGGTGGCGACCCGCGGATGCAGCGCCTCCGGGGCGGCCTCGCCGCGGGCGACCGCGCGCCCGAGTATGGTCAGCCAGGTGGCGGCCGTCGTGTCCGTGGACTGGTCGGGCAGGCGGGTCAGCAGCTCGCTCGCGCCCCCGGCCGCCGCCATCAGCTCGCGCAGGATCATGCCGAGCGGTGAGCTCCAGTGCCGGTTGGCCCGGCGCAGCATCTCCAGGGCGTCCTCGCGCAGGTCGCCGGTGTCGGGGGGCTGGACGGTCGCGGTCAGCAGGCGGTAGGCGGCCACGCCGAGGGCGAGGCGGTTGGGCCAGCGGCGGTAGAGGGCGTTCTTGTTGGTGCCCGCGCGGGCGGCGACGCGGTCCATCGTGAAGCCGGCGTAGCCGGACTCGGCCAGCTCGTCGGCCGCGGCGCGCAGGATCGCCTCCTCGAGAGCGGCGCCCCGGCGGCGGGGCCGCTTCGTCGAATCGCTCACGTCCGTACCTTAGCGGAACGAGGTTGTGCCCTGCGCCGTCTAGGTCTACGGTACTGGCCGTACCTTAATTGGAAGGAGGCGTGCGGTCATGCGCGCCAAAGGCATCAGCTACGAGACCGGGTTCCTCAACAAGGGCGGGCTCTCCCGCCGGGAGTTCGACCACGACGTGGTCCGCCGCGAGCTGCGGATCATCCGCGACGACCTGCACTGCACCGCCGTACGCGTGATCGGCGGCGACCCCGACCGGCTGGAGTTCGCCGCGACCCGCGCCGCCGAGCTCGGCCTGGAGGTCTGGTTCTCGCCCTACCCGCTGGAGCTGACCCGCGAGGAGTGCCTGAAGCTGTTCGCCGACTGCGCCGAGCGCGCGGAGCGCGTCAGGCGGCGCGGCGCCGAGGTCGTCTTCGTCACCGGCGCCGAGCTGAGCCTCATGAACCCCGGCTTCCTGCCCGGCGGCAGCCTCAGGGAACGGCTCGACGGGCTCCTGCGCGGCGAGGGCCTGCCGGAGCGCGTCGCCGGGGCGAGCACCCTGGTCAACGACTTCCTCGGCGAGGCCGTGGCGCTGGTCCGCGAACGGTTCGGCGGCCGGGTCACCTACGCCTCCATCCCGCTCGAACGCGTCGACTGGACGCCGTTCGACTTCGTCTCCGTGGACCTCTACCGGTCGGCCGAGGTCGCCGACCGCTTCGAGGACGGCGTGCGCGCGCTGGTCGCGCAGGGCAAGCCGGTCGCGATCACCGAGTTCGGCGCGGCCGGCTACCGGGGCGCGGGCGACCTCGGCGCCACCGCCCTGGACGCCGTCGAGTACGACGAGCACGGCCCGGTCCGGTTGCGCGGCGTCTACGAGCGCGACGAGCCCGGCCAGGCCGCGTACGTGCGCGAGCTGCTGGAGATCTTCGACGCCGCCGGCGTGGACAGCGCGTTCGTGTTCATCCTGGCCCTCTACGACCACGTGCACCGCCCGGACGGCGACCCGCGCGACGACCTCGACCTGGCCAGCTACGGCATCGTCAAGGCGCTGGCCGAGGGCCGCGGCACCACCTACCCGGACCTGCCCTGGGAGCCGAAGGAGGCGTTCGCCGCCGTCGCCGCCCACTACGGCGGCCTCACCGGGTGATCACAGCCCGCGGATGCGCCGCCCGGTGATCTGCTGGGGGACGATCCTGACGTACAGGTGGCGCTCGCCGCCCGCCCACGGCGTCACCCCGGCCCCGGCCGTCGCGGCCGCCTCCTCCTCCGGCACGTGGTGCGCGGCCCCCTGCACCAGCACGCTCCACCCCTCGCGGCGGGTCTCGTCGAAATGGTCCACCTCGAAGGCGATCAGGATCTCGACGCCCACCACCCCGGACCGCAGGTCCTGGTCCATCGGCCCGCCGTGGGCGGTGCGGAAGACGACCGCGCCGCCGTGCATCCGGTAGTTCACCGGCAGCACCGTCGGCCCGTGCGAGCCGGAGAAGGCCACCCGCCCGATCCCGCCCGGCTCGATCAGCCGCCGGCACTCGTCCTCGCCCAGCACCTCCAGCGAGGGGTGGGCCATCGCGGGGCCGCGCCCGGGAGGCCGCTCGCGGCCCCCGCCGAGCAGCTCGTCCATCGTCGTGTCCAGGGCGTTCGCCAGCCGGTGCAGCGACCCGGTGTCCGGCATGTCGGCGTGCTCCTCCAGGTACTGCACGTAGCCCGCCGACATCTCGGCGCGCGCGGCGACCTGCTCGCGGGTCAGGCCGAGGCGCTCGCGGTGATGGATCAGGCGCCGGCCCAGATCGCCGGTTCCGGTCATGATGGCTCCCCCGTTCCTGGGCCGCCCGGCGGCCGGCGTCGGATCGAGGTCCGCCGAAGCGGTGCCCATGTCCTGAACGCTACCCGCGAGACCCCCGGCCAGCCCAAGGGCCGTTGGACCCGGCGCCCCGGGACCTCCGGCCCTGCACCCGGCCGCCGCCCGCGCGGTCCACTTGAGGTGTCAGCAGGAGCGGCCGAGGAGGAAGTCATGATCGTTGTGGGCGTCGACGGATCGGTGGCGGCGCGCGCGGCCGTGGAGTGGGCCGCCGCCGACGCGGTGCGGACGCGGGAGCCGCTGCGGATCGTGCACGCCGTGGACCGCACGCCGTACCAGGTCGGCAGGTTCCCCACCCCCGTCCTGCCCGACGCGCTGCTGCGCGAGGGCCGCAGGATCCTGGACGAGGCCGTCGCACTGGTACGCGAGCGGCAGCCGCACGTCGAGGTCGAGACGCGCGAGGTGGAGGGCGCCCCCGCCGTCGTGCTGCGCGAGGAGGCCGAGGGCGCGAGCGAGATCGTGGTCGGCGGCCGCGGGCTCGGCGGCTTCGCCGGAGCGCTGCTCGGCTCCGTCAGCACTCACGTGGCCGGGCACGTCCGCTGCCCCGCCGTCGTGGTACGCGCCGCGCGGCAGCCCGCCTGCGGCGAGATCGTGGTCGGCGTCGACGACTCGCCCGAGTGCCGGCCCGCCCTCGCCTACGCCTTCCGCCAGGCCGGGCTGCGCGGCGCCAAGCTGCGGGCGGTGCACGCCTGGCAGCTTCCCGTGCACGCGTTCGCGCCGGAGATCGCCTACGACGTGGACGAGATCCGCGCCGCCCAGCACGAGCTGGTCGCAGCCGCGCTGGAGCCCTTCCGCGCGGAGCACCCCGCCGTCGAGGTCATCGAGGAGACGCACTCCGGGCACCCCGTGGACGTGCTGACGGCGGCCGGCGCGCAGGCCGACCTCGTGGTGGTCGGCTCGCACGGGCGCGGCGCGATGGGCTCGGCCCTGCTCGGCTCGGTCAGCCGCGGCGTCCTCCACCACGCCCGCTGCGCCGTCGCCGTGGTGCGCTGATCCTTGCCCCGGGGGGCCGGGAGACGGTTGGCTGCCAGCATGAACGCCGATGCGAGGACCGGCAGGTTGAAGCGCAGACCGTACGAGAAGGAGCTGCTCCGCCTGCAGGCGGAGCTGGTCGAGCTGCAGGAGTGGGTGAAGACCGGCGGCCACCGGATCGTGGTGATCTTCGAGGGCAGGGACGCCGCGGGGAAGGGCGGCGCGATCAAGCGGGTGGCTGAGTACCTCAACCCGCGCGTGGCCCGCATCGCGGCCCTGCCCGCCCCCACCGAGCGGGAGCGCACGCAGTGGTACTTCCAGCGCTACGTGGCGCACCTGCCGGCGGCCGGGGAGATCGTGCTGTTCGACCGGAGCTGGTACAACCGGGCCGGGGTGGAGCGGGTCATGGGTTTCTGCACCCAGGAGGAGTACACCCGGTTCCTGCACCAGTGCCCGATCTTCGAGCGGCTGCTGGTCGAGGACGGCATCCTGCTGCGCAAGTACTGGTTCTCGGTGAGCGACGCCGAGCAGGAGCGGCGTTTCCGCGCCCGGCTGGAGGATCCGATGCGGCGGTGGAAACTGTCGGAGATGGACCTGGAGTCGATCACCCGGTGGGAGGACTACTCGCGGGCCAAGGACGAGATGATGGTGCACACCCACATCCCCGAGGCCCCCTGGTACGACGTGGAGAGCGAGGACAAACGGCGGGCCCGCATCAACATGATCTCCCACCTGCTGGCCTCGATCCCGTACCACCCGGTGCGGCGGGCGCCGCTGGAGATCCCCGAGCGGCCGCCCGCCACCGGCTACCGACGCCCGCCCCGCGTCGGGTTCCACGTCCCCGACGTCACGCGCGACCTGCCGGAGTGACGTCCCGCGCGGCCCTGGCCGCCATCACGCCGATGACCGCCCCGGCCACGTACGGCCAAACGACGAGCTCCGTCAGGCTGGAGCAGTCGTGCGCGGCGCCCGACAGGACCGTGGCAAGCGGCGTGTAGAGCGCCGGGACGAGCAGCGCCACGGCGGCGGCCGTCGCGCCCCTGCCGCTGACGAGGATGGCGCCGAGCGCCGCCACGGCCACCCAGAGGCCCAGCCGCTCGGAGGTGTCCAGGTGCATCCACCACGACGCCCATTCGTCCGTCAGGTCCGGAAAGCATCCCAGGTAGGCGTCAGGCCCCCAGAGCGTGAAGGAGCGGGCCAGCGCGAGACCGATCACGGTGGTCCAGGCCGCCGCCACCGCCGCCGGGACCCGGCGCGGGCCGGCGTCGCGGCGCGCGAGGAGACAGGCCGCCGTCGCCGCCGCCGCGCACCCGGTCACGAGCCCGAGGCCCTGAGTCGTCCCGCAGATCGAGACGTACGGCACCAGGTACGTCAGCCCGCCCAGCAGCAGCACCAGCCCGGAGGCCGCCGCCCCGAGCACGGGGAAGCGGCGCGGCAGCCACAGCCCGGCGAGCGCCAGCGCCACGGGCAGCAGATCGGCTGCCCATCCCGCGGCCGAGTACACCGCCACGGCGAGCGCGGAGGGCTCCGGCATCCGGTAACCGAAGTACCCGCAGGTCTCGCCGGGGATCACCGACGCGAGAACGGCGGGCGTGACGGCCGCCAGCACGGCCAGGAGACGGAACACCGGCGGTCCTTCCACGACGAGGGGACGCCGAAGGCTACCGCGCCAAGATCATCCGAGGGAAGCCGGTCGCGCCGTCCCGATCACCTCGTGTCGTCCTGCTTCCAGGTCAGCTTGTCGGCCACGCCGACCACGCCGTTGACCCGGCCGGTCATGCGCACCGCGACGGCCGCCTCGGTGCGGCGGTCCATCCAGCCGGTGAGCGTGACGACGCCCTGGTGCACCTCCACGTGGACGCCCGCCGTGTCCACCCACAGCGCCTGGTCCAGGATCTCGTCGCGGACCTCCTCGGCGATCTCCTCGTCCGGGCGCAGGAACACCTTGACCAGGTCGCGCCGGCTGACGACGCCGGTCAGGCGGCCGTTGTGGTCCACCACGGCCAGCCGCTTGACGCCGTGGGCGTCCATGAGCCGGGCGGCCGAGACGGCCGAGGCCTCGCCGCTGATCGTGACGGCGGGACGGGTCATGAGCTCCGCGGCCGTGTCGCCCTCCGCCTTCTGCCGGCCCTTGGGGTGACGCAGCCGGGCGCGGAGCGGGGGACGGTAGCCCTCGCGGTAGAACTCCTCGCGGAACTCCTCCTTGCGCAGCAGGTCGGCCTCGGACACCACGCCGACCACGTGCCGGTCGCCGTCGACGACCGGTACGGCGCTGATGCCGTGCTCGATGAGGGCCTGGGCGATGTCCTTGAACGGCGTCTCCTCGGTCACGGAGACGACCTCGCCGGTCATGACGTCCGCTACGGTCATTCGCATGCCTGCCTCCTTTGCGGTCGCCTCCATCACAGCTCCCGGCGGGCCGGGGGAGTAGGGACGGAAGTCCCTGGTGAGGCAGTCCTTGGTCAGGCCGGGCCGCTCGCGGGCCCGACGCCCCTGCCCGGAGGGGACCTTCGGCCCTCATCGGCCGCCACCTGCCGTGATGGACTGGTCGTATCGTCCGCTGGAGGTGGGGACATGAGCATCCGTACGGCGAGCGACGCCGTCCAGGCCGCGCTGGAAGCCGCGCGCTGGGCCCCGTCCGTGCACAACACCCAGCCCTGGTCGTTCGCCGTGGCCGGCGACGAGATCGGCCTGCGCGCCGACACCGGGCGCCGGCTGCGCGTCGGCGACCCGGCCGGCAGGGAGCTGCTCATCAGCTGCGGCGCGGCGCTGTTCACCATCCGCACGGCGATCCGCCGCGCGGGCTTCGAGCCCGTCGTGCGCGTCCTGCCCGACCCCGACCGCCCGTCGCTGCTCGCCCTGGTACGGCCCGGCGCCGGGACCGAGCCCGACGAGCACACGCGGGTGCTGGCCGGGGAGATCGAGCGGCGGCGTACGCACCGGTCCGGGTTCACCACCCTGCCGGTCCCGGACCGGCTGGTCCGGTCGCTGGCGGCGACCGCCGGGCAGGAGGGCGCCGCGCTGCTCGTCCTCGCCCCGCCGGCCGTCGAGGCGGTCGCCGCGCTGACCCGGGCCGCCCAGATCGTGCAGAGCGAGGACCGGCCCCGCCACCTGGAGGTCGTCCGCTGGGCCCGGCCGCCGGGCAGCGCACGCAAGGACGGCGTGCCCGCCGGGGCCTACCCGCACGACGAGCCGCGCACCGACCCCGCCTTCGCGCAGCGCGACTACGCCTGGCGCCACGACTGGGGCAACCCCGCCGACCAGGCCGGCTCGACCTCGCCCGGCGTCGTGACGGTGCTCACCACCGCCGGCGACACCAGGGAGGACTGGCTGAAGGCCGGCGAGGCGCTGCAGCACGTGCTGCTGAAGGCGAGCGCGTACGGCGTGTCGGCGGCCTTCCACACCCAGGCCCTGGAGATGGACCACCTGCGCGCGTTCCTGCGCGAGGAGCTGTGCGGCGGCGCGCACCCGCAGATGATCATGCGGCTCGGCATCACCTTCGACGACGCCGAGACGGTCCGCCGTCCCGTCGGCGACCTGCTGAGCTGAGCGGTTCAGAAAGGCGGAGGTCCCGGACGGAGAGGACCAAGGGCCCTAGGTGAGGCCCGAGATCTTGCAAGACGCTGATCCGCATGGACGTCCTCGACCTCTCCCGATGGCAGTTCGGGATCACCACCGTCTACCACTTCCTGTTCGTGCCGCTGACCATCGGCCTGTCGGTGATCGTGGCCGGGCTCCAGACCGCGTGGTACCGCACCGGCAAGCAGGAGTACCTGCGCATGACCCGGTTCTGGGGGCGGCTGTTCCTCATCAACTTCGCGATGGGCGTGGTGACCGGCATCGTGCAGGAGTTCCAGTTCGGGATGAACTGGAGTGACTACTCGCGTTTCGTCGGTGACGTCTTCGGGGCCCCGCTCGCCATGGAGGGGCTGATCGCGTTCTTCATGGAGTCGACGTTCCTCGGGCTGTGGATCTTCGGCTGGGACAAGCTGCCGAAGAAGGTGCACCTGGCCACGATCTGGCTGGCCGCCATCGGCACCAACGTCTCCGCGTACTTCATCCTCGCGGCCAACTCCTGGATGCAGCACCCGGTCGGCTACCGGATCAACAACGGCCGCGCCGAGCTGACCGACATCTGGGCGGTGCTCACCAACTCCACCACGCTCGTCACCTTCCCGCACGTCATCGCCGGCGGCTTCCTCGTCGCGGGCGGCTTCGTGCTCGGCGTCAGCGCCTGGTTCCTCATGCGCCGGCGCGAGGTGGACGTCTTCCGCCCCGCGGCCCGGCTCGCCATGGTCGTCAGCCTGGTCGCCGCGGCCGGCGTGTCGCTGTCGGGCCACATGCAGGCGCAGATCATGACCGAGCAGCAGCCGATGAAGATGGCCGCCGCCGAGGCGCTGTGGGAGGACGAGAGCTCGGCCGGGTTCTCGCTGTTCGCGATCGGCGACGTCGAGAACGGCCGCAACCACGTCAACCTGCAGATCCCCTACGGCCTCAGCCTCCTCGCGACCAACACCCTGGACGGCAGGGTCGAGGGCGTCAACGACATCCAGGAGCGATACCAGGCCCTGTACGGCCCCGGCGACTACCGGCCGGTCGTCGGACTGGCGTACTGGTCGTTCCGGCTCATGATCGGCTTCGGCATGCTGTCCGCGCTGCTGGCCCTCGCCGGCCTCTGGCTCACCCGGCGCGGCCGGCTGCCGGCCGGCACGTGGGCCTACCGCCTGGCCATGCTCGGCATCGGGCTGCCGTTCGTCGCCAACTCGCTCGGCTGGATCTTCACCGAGATGGGCCGCCAGCCGTGGACGGTGTTCGGCCTCATGCGCACCGCCGCCGCCGTCTCGCCCACCGCCGATGTCCCCTCCGTCGCGATCACCCTGGTCGGGTTCACCCTCGTGTACGCGGTCCTCGCCGTGATCGAGGTGCGGCTGCTGCTCAAGTTCATCAAGCGCGGCGCGCAGGAGGAGCTCGAACCCGAAGCTCCCGTGCCCGCCCTGTCCTACTAAGGAACTCACCGGCCATGGAACTCACCACCGTCTGGTTCTTGCTCATCGCCGTGCTGTGGACCGGCTACTTCGTCCTGGAGGGCTTCGACTTCGGCGTCGGCATCCTGCTGCCCTTCCTCGGCGGCGGCGACGGCGAGCGCCGCACCATCGTCAAGACGATCGGCCCCGTCTGGGACGGCAACGAGGTGTGGCTGCTGGTCGCCGGCGGCGCCACCTTCGCCGCCTTCCCCGAGTGGTACGCGACCCTCTTCAGCGGCTTCTACCTGCCGCTGTTCCTCATCCTGCTGGCGCTGATCGTGCGCGGCGTGGCCCTGGAGTACCGCGGCAAGAGCGACAGCACCAAGGGCTGGGACCGCGCCTTCTTCTGGGGCTCGCTCGGCCCGGCCCTGCTGTGGGGCGTCGCCTTCGCCAACATGGTGCGGGGCGTGCCGCTCGACGCCGACCACGAGTACACCGGCACGCTGTTCACCCTGCTCAACCCGTTCGCGCTGCTCGGCGGCCTGGCCATGCTGCTGCTCTGCACCCAGCACGGCGCGGTCTTCCTCGCCCTGCGCACCACCGGCGAGCTGCGCAAGGGCGCGGCCAGGATCGCGACCGCGCTCGCGCCGATCACCGTCGCCGTGGTCCTCGCCTTCCTCCTCATGGCGCGGGCCGGCGTCCTGTCCTGGGCCGCGGTCGCCGTGGCCGCGATCGGGCTCGCCGTCGCGCTGATCGCCACGCTGCGCGGGCGCGACGGCTGGGCCTTCACCGGCAGCGCCCTGGCCATCGCCGCGTTCGTGGCCACCCTGTTCACCAGCATGTGGCCGAACGTGCTGCCCGCACTCGACCCGGCCAACAGCCTCACCGTGACGAACGCGGCCTCCTCGCCGTACACGCTGACCGTGATGACCTGGGTGGCGGCCGTCTTCACGCCCGTCGTGCTGGGGTACCAGGCGTGGACGTACTGGGTGTTCCGCCGCCGGCTGACGGGCGCGTATTCGGCCTGAAGTCCCGGGTGGGGCTTCAGGCCGGCAGGGTAGGACCCCCGACGGCAGGCGTGAACCCCCACCCCCAGGAGGCATGACATGACAGCACGTACCGGGCGCGCCGTGGTCCTGCTGGTCGCGCTGGGGGCGGCCGCGGCGGGCTGCGGGGGCGAACCGGGCCGCACCCCGTCCCCGTCCGTCCCGTCCACCGCCCCGCCCGCCGAGACCTCCCCGCCCGCCGGGACCTCCCCGCCGCCGTCGACCCCCGGGTCGCCGGAGAGCGCCTCGCCCACGAGGTCCCGTGACCTCGTGGCCGGGCGCTACCAGCCGCTGTGGCCGTTCGCCGACGCCGCGGCCGCGGAGGCGTGGCGGAGCCGCCACCGTGAGGACGGCGCCGACGCCTGGCACCTCGACCCGGCGCGCACCGCGGTCCGCTTCGCCCGCGACCACCTCGGCTTCAGGGAGATCGACCGGGCCGTGAAGACGAACCTCGACGGCGCCCACGCCCGCGTGCACGTCGGCCTCACCGCCGAGGAGGGCCCGCGCCCGATGGTCGCCGCCGTCGTCCACCTGGTCCGCTACGGGAAGGGCGCGGACGCCCCCTGGGAGGTCGTCGGCACCGACGACACCACCTTCTCCCTCACCACCCCCGAGTACGGCGCCTCCGTCGGCTCCCCGATGACCGTCGGCGGCCGGATCACCGGCGTGGACGAGAGCATCCGCGTCCAGGTGCGCCGCCCCGGCGGCGGCAAGGCGCTCGGCGAGCACTGCTGCGTGGGCGCGGGGGGCGAGAAGTCCCCCTGGTCGGCCGAGGTCACCTTCAAGCCGGCGCCCGGCACGACGCTGACCGTCGTGGCCTCCACCGGCGGCCACGTCGCCGAGGTGGAGCGCTTCGCCGTCACCGGAGTGACCGTCCCCTGACGCCGCGCCGCCCGTCCACGGCCATAAGCAGGGAAGACACGCGGGTCCCTTGCTAGCATCCCCCGTTGTCGGACCGTCGCGACCGAGGTGCCCATGAGCCAACTGGAAGAGACCGCGCCCGAGAGCGGGTCGCTCGCCGAGCTCGCCAGGAAGCACGGGCTGCGCCCCGCCATCGCGCGCCCCCGCTTCCCCGCCTACCTGCGCCAGCTCTGGGAACGGCGCCACTTCATCCTGACCTACGCCACCTCCCGCAACGTCTCGAAGTACTCGGGGTCGGCGCTGGGGCAGTTGTGGCAGGTCCTCACGCCGCTGCTGAACGCGGCGATCTACTACGTGATGTTCGGCCTCATCCTGGGCGGCAGCAAGAACATCCCGAACTACCCGGCGTTCCTGCTGACCGGCATGTTCGTGTTCACCTACACGCAGCGCACGGTCACCGCGGGGGCGAAGTCCATCTCCGGGAACCTGTCCCTCATCCGGGCGCTGCACTTCCCGCGGGCCTCGCTGCCGCTGGCGTACACGATCCAGGAGCTCCAGCAGCTCGCCGTCTCCATGGGCGTGCTGCTGGTCATCGTGCTGCTCACCGGGGAGCCGATCAGCTGGTTCTGGCTGATGGTCCCGGTGGTCCTGCTGCTGCAGACGATGTTCAACATCGGGGCGGGGCTGATCATGGCCAGGCTCGGGGCGTCCCTGCGGGACCTCGGCCAGCTCCTGCCGTTCATCATGCGCACCTGGCTGTACGCCTCGGGCGTGTTCTTCGCCATCCACGACAAGGTCGTCGGCTCGGCGGGGCTGCCCGAGTGGGTCGCCACCGCGATGTACCTCAATCCGGCGGCCTCGTTCATCGAGTTCATGCGCGACCTGCTCCTCACCCGCCACACGCCGCCGTCCATGGTGTGGCTCTCGTGCCTGTGCTGGGCGGTGGTCACGCTGGTCGGCGGGTTCTGGTACTTCTGGCGAGCTGAAGACCGCTACGGGCGCGGCTGACCGGCCCGCCCGGGATGATCGTGCGGCCCGCGCGGGTTGCGGAGAGGGAAGCATCCGCGCAGCACTGAGGAGCACGCATTGAGCACGAACGCCGAGGGCCGCGGCCCGGTCCGCCAGCTTCGCCTGGTGGTCGAGGCCGAGGACTACGAGGCCGCGCTGGCCTTCTACCGGGACGTCCTGGGGCTGCCCGAGGAGGCGGCCTTCTCCACCGGTGACGGCGCACGGGTGGCGATCCTCGACGCCGGCCGGGCCACCTTGGAGATCGCCAACCCGGCGCAGAAGAAGATGATCGACGAGGTCGAGGTGGGGCGGCAGGTCGCGCCCAAGCTCCGGGTGGCGTTCGAGGTGGACGACTCGCGCGGCACGACCGAGCGGCTGGTGGCGGCCGGCGCGAGCGAGGTGGCGCCGCCGACCGTCACCCCGTGGCAGTCGCTGAACGCCCGGCTCGACGCGCCGGGCGGCCTGCACATCACCGTCTTCCAGGAGTTGCAGACCGCCGAGGAGCGCCAGGCGCTGGACGGCTTCGGCACCGACGACACCCGCGGCTGACCGTCCGAGGCTATTTCGGAGCAGGACGGGCGCGTACGTGCATGCGCTCGCCCTGCGGCCCGAACAGGGCCAGCACCTCGGCCGGCTCGTCGCCCACGTTCTGGAAGGCGTGCGGGGTGCGGGTGTCGAACTCGGCCGCCTCGCCCGCCTTGAGGACCACCTCGTGCGGGCCGAGCAGCAGCCGCAGCCGCCCCGAGAGCACGTACAGCCAGTCGTAGCCCTCGTGGACCTTCTGCTCGGGCACGAAGCCCGGCCAGCCGGGCGGGTAGATCAGCTTGACCGCCTGCAGCCCGCCGGGGCTCCGGCTCAGCGGGATCCAGGTCACGCCGTTGCGCTTGACCGGCCGCATGGTCACCCGCGGATCGCCGGTGACGGGCGCGCCCACCAGCTCGTCGAGCTGCACCTGGTGGGCGCGGGCCAGCGGCAGCAGCAGCTCCAGGGTGGGCTTGCGGTGCCCGGACTCCAGCCGCGACAGCGTGCTGACCGAGATGCCGGTGCTCTTCGACAGCTCCGCCAGCGTCACGTCGCGCTCCTGGCGCAGGGCGCGCAGCCGCGGCCCCACCGACTGCAGTGTCTCGTCGAGGTCCTCCACCCTTTCGATTTTGCCATTCCGGCAACGAAGTTTGTCAATTCGGCCGCTGATCGCGGACAGTTGACCTCACAAGGCGACGTAGAAGGAGCCGAAGTGGTGAACACGAAGTACGACGTGGTGATCGTGGGCGGCGGGGCCGCCGGGCTGAGCGGGGCGCTGACCCTGGGCCGGGCGCGGCGCAAGGTGCTGGTCGTGGACGCGGGCCGGCCGCGCAACGCCCCCGCCGAGGGCGTGCACACCTTCCTGACCAGGGAGGGCGTGCCGCCGCACGAGTTGCTGGCCGCCGGCCGCGAGGAGGTCGCCGGGTACGGCGGCGAGATCGTCACCGGGACCGTCGTCGCGGCCGAGCACCTGGGCGGCGACGAGCCGGGCCCGTTCCGGGTGACGCTGGCGGACGGGACGGCGGTCGTGGCCGAGCGGCTGCTGCTGGCCACCGGCCTGGTGGACGAGCTGCCGGACGTGCCGGGCCTCGCCGACCGGTGGGGCAAGGACGTGCTGCACTGCCCGTACTGCCACGGGTGGGAGGTGCGTGACCGGGCCATCGGGGTGCTGTCCACCGGGCCGCTGGGGGTGCACCAGGCGCTGCTGTGGCGGCAGTGGAGCGAGCGGGTGACGTTCTTCCTGCACGACGGGCCCCGGCCGGACGACGAGCAGCGCGAGAAGCTGGCCGCGCGGGGCGTCACCGTGGTCGAGGAGCGGGTGGCCGGTCTGGAGGTCGACGGGGACCGGCTGATCGGGGTGCGGCTGGACGGCGGGCGGTTGGTGCCGTGCGAGGCGCTCGCCGTCGGCTCCCGGCTCAGCGCCCGCGCCGACCTGCTGCCCGGCCTGGGACTGGAGACGGAGGAGCTGGTCATGGCCGGGCACGTGATCGGCACCCACGTCCCCGGGGACGCGACCGGCGCCACCCGCGTGCCGGGCGTGTGGGTGGCGGGCAACGCCGTCAACGTGACCGACCAGGTCATCGCCGCGGCGGCGGGCGGCGTACGGGCGGGGGCGGCCATCAACGCGGACCTGATCGAGCAGGAGAACCGTCAGGCGGTCGCCGCACTCCGCGCGACCGCCCAGAACCAGCACGGTCACGGTCACGGGCATGGGCACGGTCACGGGAACAGCGGATTCGAGGTGCCGGAAGGGGTCACGGCGGAGGAGTTCTGGGACGGCCGTTACGGCGAGCAGGACCGCATCTGGAGCGGCGCGCCCAACGTCGCCCTCGTCCGCGAGGCCGCGGACCTGCCGTCCGGCCGCGCGCTCGACCTCGGCTGCGGCGAGGGAGCCGACGCCGTCTGGCTGGCCCAGCGCGGCTGGCGGGTCACCGCCGCCGACATCTCCCAGGTGGCGCTGGACCGCGCCGCCGAGGAGGCGGAGCGGGCGGGCGTGGCCGACCGGATCGAGTGGCGCCGCCACGACCTGGCGACGTCCTTCCCCGACGGCTCCTACGACCTGGTGAGCGCGAGCTACCTGCACTCCCCGGTGCAGTTGCCGCGCGAGGAGGTCCTGCGCAAGGCCGCCGCGGCCGTCGTCCCCGGCGGGACGCTGCTGATCATCGGGCACCTGGGCTGGCCGTCCTGGGTGGAGAAGCCGCCCGTCGAGGTCGCCTTCCCGACGCCGGGCGACGTCCTCGACGCGGTCGAGCTGACCGGGCCCGGGTGGGAGGTGCTGACCTGCGAGGAGTTCACCCGCGAGCGCACCGCGCCCGACGGCACCCCCGGCGCCCACGTGGACTACGTCATCAGGGCTCGCCGGCGCCCCTGACGCCCGAGGGCCGGGAGGTCTCAGGGAGTGGGGGCCAGGGGACGATCGTCCTCGCGGGCGCGTACGCGCTCGTCGAGCCCTTCCATCGCGCGGACGAGGGCCAGGTTCGCCGCGCTGAGCGTGCGCACCTGCTCCTCCAGCTCGGCGAGCCGCTTCTTGACCGCCAGCAGTTCGACGTCGAGAGCCGGCGCCTCCATGAGCATGCGACCGCCAACCATGATCGGTTCACCTCCGATGAGCGGGGACACCATGATGATGGCCGGGCGGCGGAACCTGGGGGTAGTGGCGAAGGGCCGCGGGCACCGGGACCTACGGCACTGTTCGCCGCGGATCAAGCTGCATCGTCGAGATGCCCGGTTTGTCAAGCATGCCCGGTTTTCAAGCTCCTGGGGCCGCCCGGTAGGCCGTCCCCTTACCCTCAAGGCGGGTGGTCGAAACCTCCGCGGGGATGAAAGCCGACTCTCCGGGGCGCAGCGCCGTGGCTCCGGCCAGCCGGGCCTCGCCCTCGACGCAGACCACGATCTGCGGCACGCCGCCGGGCAGCTCGTGCGCCCGCTCGCCGTCGAGCTCGTGCCGGGCCAGGGCGAACTCCGGCGCGGGCGGCAGGTAGCGGTGCTCGCCGGGACCGCCCGGCTCGGCGGCGACCCGGTGCGGCTCGCCGGGCGCGAAGCCGACCACCCGCATCAGCTCGGGCACGTCGATGTGCTTGGAGGTCAGGCCGCAGCGCAGCACGTTGTCGGAGTTGGCCATGATCTCGACGGCCACGCCGCCGAGGTAGGCGTGCGGCACGCCGGCACCCAGGTAGAGGGCTTCGCCGGGGGCCAGCTCGACGTGGTGCAGCAGCAGGGCGGCGGTCACGCCGCGGTCGCCCGGGCAGGCGCGGGCGATCTCCGCGTACGGAGCCAGCTCGGGGTCGCCGGCGGCGAGCAGGGCGCGCTCGACCTCCGCGCGCAGCGGCGCGGCCGCGTCGGCGAGCATCTCGGCGAAGACCGTCCGCAGGGCCGTGGCGGGCTCGCCGTCGCGCAGCGCGCCGATCCAGGGGCGCAGGCCGGGCACGCCGAGCCGGTCGAGCAGGCCGGCGGTGGCGGCGGGGGAGCGGAAGCCGCACAGCCCGTGGAACGGCGTGACGGCGCACACCATCTCGGGCTTGTGCGCGTCGTCCTTGTAGGTGCGCTCGCGGGCGTCGAGCGGGATGCCGCGCGCGTTCTCCGCGGCGTAGCCGGCGCGGGCCTGCCCGGCGCTGGGGTGCACCTGCAGCGACAGCGGGCGGGCCACGGCCAGGATCTTGAGCAGGTAGGGGAGCCGCCCGCCGAAGCGCGCGGCGGTGCCGGGGCCGAGTGCGGCGGCCGGGTCGGCGGCGATGACGGCGTCGAGCGGGACGCCCCCGACGGTGGAGGGCGCGCCGGGGTGGGCGCCCATCCAGAGCTCGGCCTGCGGCTGCCCGGTCGGCTCCGTGCCGAACAACTCGGGAAGGGCCGTCACCGACCCCCAGTCGTAGGGGCGGATGGTGGTCGCCAGGCGCATCGGAGCGCGCAGATCGGGCTGAGACACGGTAAGAGGCTACCGCCCCCGGGGACGGCCGGGACGCCGGAGCCGCTCCGGCGTCCCGGCCGCCGCCGGCTACCGGGCGCGGGGCCCGAGGACGACCGGCATCGTACGGGTGCTGTTGCCGAGCAGCGTGTCGATCTGGCGCAACTCCTCCCGTGGCCCGGCGGCCCTGATGGCCGGGAAGGCCGTGAACAGGGCCCGCAACGCGATCTCCGCCTCCAGCCGGGCCAGCGGCGCGCCCAGGCAGAAGTGCGGCCCGTGCCCGAAGGCCAGGTGCGAGGCCGGCGGATCGGTGAGGTCGAAGCGGTCGGCGTCCTGGCCGAACTGCTCCGGGTCCCGTCCGGAGGAGGCGAAGCAGGCCAGCACGGCCTCGCCCGCCCGCAGGTGCACGCCGTCGATCTCGACGTCGCGCTTGGCGTACCGGAACGGGAAGTAGGCGATCGGCGAGTCCCAGCGCAGCGTCTCCTCCACGGCCGCGCTGAACGGGCACTTCCCCGAGCGCAGCAGGGCGAGCTGGCCGGGCGTGTGCAGCAGGGCGCCGACGGCGTTGGTGATGAGGTTGACCGTCGTCACGTGGCCGGCGATGAACAGCAGGTCGATGGTGGCGAACAGCTCGTCCTCCGAGAGCCTGCCGCCGTCCTGCTCGCGCAGCCTGATGAGGTCGGTGATGATGTCCTCGCCGGGCGAGCGCCGCCGCTCCTCGATGATCCGGTGCAGCAGCGCGTGCAGCTCCTCGCGCACCCGCGGGCCGTCCGCCAGGTCCTCGCTGACGTGCGCGACGGCGTCGGTCAGCTCGTGCATCCGCTCCTGATGGGCCGGCGGGATGCCGATCATCTCGGAGATGACGTCACGCGGCAGCGGATAGGCGAAGCGCGCCCGCAGGTCCACGGGCTCGTGGGCCGGCAGGGTGGCGAGGTCGTCGATCAGCGCGGCGGTCAGCGCCTCGATCTTGGGCCGCAGGCCCTGCACCCGGCGCGGGGTGAAGCCGGCGGCGAGCGGCGCGCGCAGCCGCCGGTGCTCCTCGCCGTCGGCGTTCAGCATGGAGATGTCGGTGACGATGCGGTCGATGGCGGTCCCCGGCGGCAGTGTGGAACGTTCCAGCGGGTCCCAGTACTGGATCTCCCTCGTGAGGTCGGGATGGGTGAGGACGGTCATCAGGGTCGCGTACCTGGTGGCCGCCCAGGCGTCCACGCCCTCGGCGGTCACCGGCACGAGCGGCCCGGCCGCGCGCAGCCGGTCGTTGTCGGCGTGCGGGTCCGGCGCCGCGGGATCGATGATGAAACGCACGAGCTCGGTCATGGGTCATCCCGTTCGTTGTCTGCCGACCGCGAACGCGGTCACGTCGATGCCGGGGTCCTGGTCGAGGTAGAGGTCGCGGACGAGCTCGCCGGCGGCCGGCGCGTTGCACAGGCCGTGCCCGGAGAAGCCGGTGGCGTACAGGAACGCCGGCGGCCCCGGCAGGTGGCCGATGAAGGCGCGCCGGTCCGGGCTGGCGTCGCGCAGCCCGGTGACGGCCGGGCGCAGGCCCAGCCCCGACAGGCCCGGGTACACCTCGGCGAACCGCTCCGCCACCTCGCGCCGCCACGCCTCCCGGTCGGGACCCGGATACCCCATGCCGACGAGCAGCCGGTCGCCGCGGGTCCGCGACAGCAGGCCGCTCGCCGCGTGCAGCGTGCACGGGATCTCCGGCGTGCCGGGCGGCAGCGGATCGGTGAGCAGCAGCTCCTGCTCGATGGGCTCGGTCATCGGCAGGTCCACGCCCGCGCCGCGGACGAGGGCGGGCGACCAGGCGCCGGCCGCGCAGATGACCGCCTCGGCCGTCAGCTCGCCGCCGTCCTCGGTGAACACCCGCCCGGCCGAGGAGTCGATCCTCGAGACCGGGCGGTCGGTGATCAGCGTGGCGCCGGAGCGCCGGGCCGCCTCGGCGTAGGCCGTGACGATGGCGGCGGTGTCGGAGACGTACGCCTGCGGCGACCAGGCGGCGGCCAGCAGCGGGAGGTCGCCGATGAGCGGGTTGCGCTCCCTGGCCTCCTCCACGCCGATGAGCCCCACGTCCACACCCGCCCGCCGCTGCGCGGGCAGGTCGGCCTCGAAGGCGGCGACCTGCTCGGGCGTGGAGAACAGGACGAGGTAGCCGACCTGCCGCAGCGGCAGGTCGGCCCCCGGCCGGACCGGGAAGTCCCGGTAGGCCGCAAGGCTCCGTACGGCCAGCGCCGAGCTGACGGGGTTGCCGGCGAAGTACGACCGGACCACGTCGGCGGTGGCCCGCGAGGCGCCGGAGCCGAGCGCGCCGCGTTCGAGCAGCGTCGTCTCGACTCCGGCCTCCGCGAGATGGTAGGCGATCGACAGGCCGATGACGCCGCCGCCGATCACCGCCACGCGCGTGTCGGTCATACGTGGGCCTCCACGCGGCGCAGGCTGTCGCCCGCCTCCCACGGGAACAGGTGCAGGTTCCATCCGCCGAGGCAGTTGCAGTAGAGGGCCATGGTGGCCATCACCGACATGAAGTCGACGTGGTCGTTGATGCGGTCGAGGTTGTCCAGGAGCCGCCGGGTGAACCCCCACAGCGTGTCCAGGCCGCAGTAGCCGAGGAACTCCGCCGGGGTGTGGGCCAGCAGCCGGGTCATCTGCCGCAGCCACGGCATCGGCATGCCCTCGATGGCCGCCCGGACGAGGCCGCCGTAGCAGCTGTAGCCGAGCGGGCGGGTCTCGCCGTTGACGAACAGCAGCGTGGTCAGGACCGTCTCGTAGCTTCCCGCGCGGGAGGCGATGCGGCCTTCGTGCAGGTCCACCAGCTCGCGCGGCGGGTCGAGCCAGATGCGTTCGGTCTCGGCGTGCACGTCCGAGATGAGCGCGTTGACCTGCGGGTCGCCGACCGGGAGCCGGGGCAGCCGGTGCCCGCCGCTCTCGCCGGCGCGGCGCACCTCGGCGATGACCGGCTCCTTGGTGGTGTAGACGGCCCGCCAGACCTCGCGGCCCGCCTCGATCAGGCCGTCCAGGTGCTCCGGCAGCACCTGGCCGATGGGCGTGGCGGTCATGGGTTCGGTGAGCTCGCCGTACTTGATGCCGAGGTGCTGCAGGCGAGAGCCGAACAGCGTCCCGTCGGGGACGGTGCGCCGGTCCACGCGGTGCTCCGCGGGCGCGTGCAGCAGCGAGTGGACCGGTGCGACGTGGTAGAGGTGGTGGCCGGCGACCAGGGCGTGGCCCTGCAGGCTCCGGTACGGCAACGCGTCCCAGAAGCACTGCGCGAGGGCCGGGTTCCGCTGGTCGAGTTCGGCGGCCACGGTGATACCGAGGCCGGGCCAGGCTATTTCCACGAGCTTCTCGTTCACAATTCGTCACTGTATCGTCACAAATTGTGCCGATTCGGGCGGGGGTGGGCCTTTTACCAGGTCATGACCACTTCTGGGGACGAGGCACCCCTACAGCGGGGTGCGCAGGAACTGCTGGTTCTGGCCGCCGTTGCACGGATACTGCTTGAACTGCACGTCGTCGGCCTGCGACGACGACGGCAGGTCCGCGCACTTGCCCGAGTGCCTGGCCACCAGCCGTACGTACCCGCCGCCCGCGTCCTGCACCGACCACTGCTGGTTGGCGCCCGAGCCGCAGGCGTACTGCTGGATCGCGGCCCCGTCGGCGGTGCTCTGCCCGTTCACGTCCAGGCACTTGCCCGAGTGCCTGGCGACCACCTGCACGTAGCCGCCGCTCACGGACTGGACGCGCCACTGCTGGTTGAAGCCGGAGCCGCAGGTGTACTGGATGACGGCGGTCAGGTTCGCGCCGGAGGCGTTGCGCACGTCGGCGCACTTGCCCGAGTGGCGCACGGTCAGCCGGTCGTGGCCGGAGCCCACGGCGGTGATCGTGCCGGCCGCCGCGTCGATCGTCAGCTCCCGCGCGTACGACAGGCTCATCGACGTCGCGGAGGGGAACTGGATCGGCAGCCACACGTAGCGCGAGTCGTTGACCGGCCCGCCCCACGCCCCGGCCCACCGGTCGCCCAGATACAGGTACGAGGTGCCGGAGGTGCCCTGCACCGGCAGCACGTACGCCGGCTGCGAGCCGAAGGTGGTCGCGTCGCCGACGTCCTGCCAGGCGCTCCAGGAGCCGGTGATGGAGGTGGCGGTGGCGTACCTGGCCTGGTTGGGCTGCCAGCCGGTGGCGCCCGAGGTCAGCATGAAGTACACGCCGCCCCGCTTGAACAGCGCAGGGGCCTCCCGGTGGTCGCCGTCCCACACCCGCACCAGCGACGCGACGTCGGTGAAGTCGGCGCTCAGCCGGTAGACGTGCAGGTCGTAGTTCTCGTCCGCGGCCGAGATCATGTAACCCGCGCCGTCGGTGTCGGTGAAGGTCGTGATGTCGCGGGACATGTGCCCGAGCGGCCGGAAACTCCGCAGGTAGGTGTAGTTCCCGTCCACCGTGGCCGACACGGCGACCGCGGCCCGCGCCTCGCCGTAGTCGCTGCCGTTCTCCTTGTGCATCCACATGACGAACCGGCCGGTCGCCGCGTTGTACATCACCTTCGGCCGCTCGATGTTGGCCACCTGCAGCTCGGCCGCGCTGGACTGGGTGAGCACGTGGTTCCTGAACTCCCAGTTGCGCAGGTCCGCCGACCGGTAGGCGGAGACGTAGCGGAAGGTGCCGTCGGCGTTGCGGTTCTCGCCGAACCAGTAGTAGTACGAGCCGACCTTGAGCACCCCGCCGCCGTGCGCGTGCAGCGCGCCGCCCGAGGTGTCGGTGAACGGCGCGCCCACCGGCACGGTCACGGGCGCGTTCATGGGCGCGGCGCGTGCGGGCGGCGCGGGCAGCAGGACGAGTAACAGCCCGGCCAGCAGGGGCAGCACACGGGACATGGGAAGCTCCTTCGGATCAGCCTTTGACTCCGCTGAGCAGGACGCCCCGCACGATCCAGCGCTGGGCGACCAGGAAGAGCACGACGAGGGGCAGGATCGCCACCAGCGCGCCGGCGAACAGCGCGGGCAGGTTGAGCGCCTGCTGGTTGAGGTTGGTGGACAGCGCGACCTGCACCGTCCAGTACTCCGGGTCCTGGCCGATCACCAGCGGCCACAGGAACGCGTTCCAGTGCTCGATGAACGACAGGATGCCGAGCGAGGCGAACAGCGCCCCCGAGTTCGGCAGCGCCAGCCGGACGTACAGCCCGAGATGGCCGAGGCCGTCCACCCGCCCCGCGTCCTCCAGCTCGCGCGGGAAGCGCAGGTAGAAGCCGCGGAACAGCAGCACCGCGAACGCGCTGAACAGGCCGGGCGCGATCAGCCCCCACAGCGTGTTGACCCCGCCCATCGACCCGACCACGACGAACGTCGGGATGAACGTGGCCGCACCCGGCACCATCATCGTGGCGATGATGAAGAAGAACACCGGCCGCGCCGCCGCGACCGGGATGCGGGCCAGCGCGTACCCGGCCATCGAGGCCAGCAGCGTGGCGAGCGGCGCGGAGATCGCCGAGATCAGCGTGGAGTTCCCGAGCGCGTGCGCGAGCGGCACCGCGTCGTTGCCGAAGGCGTCGGCGAACCCCTGGAACGTCACCGTCTCCGGCCACCAGTGCCAGTCGAGCGAGCCCAGCTCCCGCTTGGTCATCAGCGCGTTGCGGACCAGCAGGTAGAACGGCAGCAGGAACGGCACCGCGAAGACCACCACCGCCGCGTACGAGCCCAGCCGCAGCCTCCTCATCGGGCCTCCTCCTCGGCCGTCCTGCCGAACCCGGCGAAGCGCCCCTGCAGCAGCGTGAACGCCACGATCAGCGCGGTCACCACGAACGCGCCCGCCGATCCGGCCCCGTAGTTCTGCTCGCCGAGCGCGGTCTGGAACAGGTAGATCAGCGGCGTGCGGCCGTCCGCGCCGCCCAGCCCCGACAGGTTGGAGGCCAGGATGTTGTAGAACTCGTCGAACGCCTGGAACGCGTTGATGATCAGCAGCAGCGTGACCGCCACCGACGTGTTGCGCAGCATGGGCCAGGTGATGTGCCGGAACAGCGTCCACTCGGAGTGCGCGCCGTCCACCCGCGCGGCCTCGTAGAGCTGGGCGGGCACCTGCTGGATCCCGGCCAGGAACAGGATCATGTAGAACCCGGTCTGCAGCCACAGCCGCACGGTGACCAGCACGATCCAGTAGAGCGGCGGATCGACCGTCGCGACCCAGCCGATGGCGTCCTCGTGGCCCAGCAGATAGGCCAGGCTGTTGGCCACCCCGGACGGCGTGCCGTTGAACAGGCTCATCTTCCAGATCAGCGCGCCCACCACGTACGACACCGCCGCCGGCACGAAGAACGTGGTGCGGAACAGCGCCCGCCCCCGCCGCAGCCGGTTCACCAGCACCGCCAGCCCGAGCGCCAGCGCGAACGTCACCGGCACGATGAACAGCGTGAACAGCAGGATCGTCACCAGCGACCGGGTGAAGGCCGGGTCCGACAGCAGCCGCCGGTAGTTCTCCAGCCCGTTCCAGGAGCCCAGGCTGATCGTGCCCCGGGCGTCGTTGAAGCTGAGCAGCAGCCCCCAGCCGATGGCGACGTACTTGAACAGGAACAGCCCCGCCACCATCGGCAGCGTGAGCAGGACGAACGCGCGCCAGGCCGGCCAGCGGCCGGTGCGCAGCCTGGCGAGGCCGGCCGGGGTCGTCATAGCACGGGCACCTTGTCCAGGATGTCCTGCGAGCGTTTGGCCGCCTCGGCCAGCGTCTTCTCCGGGTCGGCGCCCTTCTTGACGATCGCGGTGACGGCGTCGGTGTAGGGCTGGCGCACCTCGGCGGTCCAGAGCGCCGGCTGCTTGACGCCGTGCGCGGCGACCGCGTCCATGACGGTCTTGGCCGGGCCGCTGGTCAGCTTGTCCGCCTTGGCGGCGGCGCTGATGCGCGGCGGCACGTGGAAGCCGTAGGCGAGGCTCCAGTCCGTCTGCGCGGCGGTGTTCTCCACCCACAGCCAGCGCACGTACCGCTTGGCCGCGTCCAGGTTGCGGCTCTTGCCGTTGACGACCTGCACCCAGCCGCCCATGTTCACCACCGGGCGCCCGCCCGGCCCGAACGCCGGCAGCGGGAAGGCGTCGAAGTCGTCGCCCAGGGCCTCGGTCATGCCGGGCACCGCCCACAGGCCCACCCACTGCATGGCCGCCGCGCCGTTGATCAGCGCGCCCGGGTCCCACCAGTCGGTCGAGTAGCCCTGCAGCGTCGTCTTGGCGTCGTAGAGCTCCTTCAGCCCGGCCAGCGCCTCGACCACCTGGGGGTCGTCGTAGATGATCTTCCGGTCGTCGATCAGCAGGTTGCCGTTCGACCAGGGCACCATCGTGTTGAGCGCGCCGACGCCGTCGTTGCCGGCGAACAGTCCCTTCTGCTTGCCCGCCGTCAGCTTCTTCGCCGCCGCGACCAGCTCGGCGAAGCTCCCCGGCACCGCCACCCCCGCCTTCTGGAACAGGGACTTGCGGTAGAACAGCAGCATCGGGTCGATGATCATGGGCACCGCGTAGACCTGACCGCCCCACGTGTACGGCGCCAGCACCTTCGGGTCGAAGTCGGACTTCTCCGCGCCCAGCACCTCGTCCAGCGGCGTCACCTGGCCGGCCTTGACCATATTGGGGCTGACGTCGTTGACCTCGTACACGTCCGGTCCGTCGGCGGTCAGCACGGCGGCGGTCCACTTGGTGGCGTAGTCGCCGGGAATCCACGAGACCTTGACCGCGATGTCGGGGTTGGCCTTGGTGAAGTCGGCCGCGTAGCGCATCGCCGCCTGCTGGGTGCCCTCCTCGCCGTACTCGTGGTACCAGTGGTTGAGCGTGATCTTCGGGGCGCCGCCGGCGGGCGTGGATTTCGTCTTGGCCAGGGGGTCGCCGCCGCAGGCGGCGACGGCGGCGCCGGCGACGAAGAGCACGGATCCTCTGAGCAGTCCGCGCCGGGTGAGTGGCCGGGGGAGTGGTCCGTCCATCGGGGCCACCTCTCTGGGGGGAAGGATCGGGGCCGATGCCAGGTAACCGGTTACTTCAGACGTCGTGAGCCGGACGGTAAACGCGATCGACGCGACGAGTCAACACGCTGTTAACTTTTCGTTACAATCGCGGTGCAGGCGGGGTTGACGGCGGAAAGCGGATCTCTTACCGTCCAGGACAGCGATCAGGTAACCGGTTACCAGCAGGAGGCCCGCATGACCCCGTCCAACCGCGTCACCATCAGGGACGTGGCCAAGCGGGCCGGCGTCTCGGTGGCCACGGTGTCCCGCGTGCTCGGCGGCGAATACCCGGTGCTCGCCGCCACCCGCAACAAGGTCGTCCGGGCCGTGCGCGAGCTCGACTACGTCCCCAACGCCCACGCCCGCGCCCTGTCCGCGGCCCGCCCCGGGGCCATCGCCATCGTCGTCAACAGCGTCGCCGTCCCCTACTACGCGCTCATCGCCCAGGGCGTCGAGGAACAGGCCGCCCAGGAGGGACGGCTCTCGCTCATCTGCACCACCGGCGGCGACACCGGCCGGGAGCTGTCCATCGTGCGGCTCCTGCGCGAGCAGCGGGCCGAGGCCGTCATCCTCGTCGGCAGCGTGGTCGTCGACGACGAATACCGCGAGCGCATGACCGAGTACGCCCACGCGCTCGCCGCCGCCGGCTCCCGCCTGGTGCTGTGCGGCCGGCCGCCGCTGGGGGAGGGGGTGCCGGCGCTGGTCGTCGGCTTCGACAACACCGGCGGCGCGCACGCCGTCACCGCCCACCTGCTGTCGGCCGGCCACCGCAGGATCCTCTACCTCGGGCTGCGGCCCGGCCACACCACCTCCGACAGCCGCGTGGCCGGTTACCGCGCCGCCCTCGCCGAGCACGGCGTCCCCGCCGACCCCTCTCTGGAGGTGGAGGCCGAGTTCGACCGTGAGGCCGGCTACGCCGCCATGCGCCGCCGCCTCGCCGCCGGCCCGCCGACCTTCACCGCCGTCTTCGCCGGCAACGACCTGGTGGCCGCCGGCGCCATCCAGGCGCTGCGCGAGCACGGGCTGCGCGTGCCCGAGGACATCTCGATCGTCGGCTACGACGACGTCCCCCCGGCGCAGGACCTCGGGCTGACCACCGTGCACCTGCCCCACGACGAGCTCGGGCGCACCGCGGTCCGGCTGGCCCTCGGCCGCCTCACCCCCGGCCCGCCCTCCACCGGCGCCCCGGACGGCGTGGGGGGCGCGTGCGTCCTCACCCTCGGCACGCACATCGTCGTCCGCGGCTCCGTCCGCCGCCTCGGACCGCCGGTGGCGTCGCGATGACGGCCCGAGCGACCGGCCGGGTGACGACCTGGGCGACGGCCCGAGCGACAGGCCGGGCGACGCCCGGAGCGCAGGCCGGAGCGACGACCTGGATGACGGCCCGAGCGGCGACCCGGGTGACGGCCGGATGATGCCGCGCGTGGCGTTCGCCATGCAGCCGCTCCTGCTGCCCGAGCTGTTCCCTCGCGACCTGATGCGCCGGCTCGCGGCCGTGGCCGGGGTCGCCGGGGGCGTGATCGACTCCTTCGACGGCCCGCTCGACGCCGACATCCTCATCACCGGCTGGGGCTGCCCGCGCATCGACGCCGCCGTGCTCGCCGCCGCGCCGCGCCTGCGCGCGGTCGTGCACGCCGCCGGCAGCGTCAAAGGGCACCTGACGCCGGCCGTCTTCGAACGCGGCATCGCGGTCTCCTCGGCGGCGGCGGCCAACGCGGTGCCGGTCGCCGACTACACCCTCGCCATGCTCGTCCTCGCCGCCAAGCAGGCGTTCGCGCGGGCGCGGGCGTACGCGGCGGCCGGCTGGTCCGGCGACGCCCTGCCCGGCGTGGCCACCCCCGGCGACGGCGGCGGGCTGACCGGGGCGGCCGTCGGCGTCGTCGGCGCCTCCCGGGTGGGCCGGCTGGTCATCGCGCGGCTGCGCGAGCACGGGGCCGACATCCTGCTCAGCGACCCGTACGTCGGGCCGGACGAGGCCGCCGCCCTCGGCGCCAGGCACGTGCCGCTCGACGAGCTGTGCCGCCAGGCCGAACTGGTCACCGTGCACGCGCCGGAGCTGCCGGAGACCCGCCACCTGCTCGACGGGCGTCGCCTCGCGCTGCTGCGGGACGGCGCGGTCGTGGTCAACACCGCCCGGGGCGCGCTGATCGACACCGCCGCCCTGGTCCGGCACTGCGCGAGCGGGCGCATCGGCGCCGTGCTCGACGTGACCGAGCCCGAGCCGCTGCCCCAGGGGCATCCGCTGCTCGGGCTGCCCAACGTGCTCGTCACCCCGCACATCAGCGGGGCGCGGGGGCGGGAGCTGCGCCGGCTCGGCGAGTTCGCCGTCGCCGAGGTCGAACGCCTCGCCCACGGCCACCCCCTCCACGGCGCCGTCCACCCCTCCGACCTCCCCCACATCGCCTGATGCCCGCCCCATCCCCCTTGCCTGCCGTGCTGGAGCGGTTCGTGCGGGAGGTTCGGGTGGAGGCGGTGCGGGCCCGGGAGACGGAGGCGCCCGCGCTGACCCTCTCCCTGTGGCGGCGCTTCGCCGAGTTCGGTGACCGGCTCGCGTACGAGGCCGTCTACTTCGAGCGGCGCCGTCGCCTGGCCGCACTGCTCCTCGCCGCTCACCTGGACGACCGTCCCGACCCGGCGCTCGACGCCCTTCTCGGGTCCGTCTGCGACGAGCACACCTGGATCCTGCCCGCCCACGCCCCGGACGGCGACGACCCGGCGGACCGGGGCCGGCACGTGGACCTGTTCGCCGCCGAGACCGCCCACACCCTGGCCGAGGCGGTCACCCTCCTGGGAGACCGGATCGCGCCGGCCATCAGCGCCCGCGTCCGGGACGAGGTGGACCGGCGCGTCCTCGCGCCCGTGCAGGAGCGCCGCTGGTGGTGGGAGACGTGCGCGCACAACTGGGCCGCCGTCTGCGCCGGCGCCGCCGGGATGGCCGCCCTGGCCCTGGACTCCGACCGGCTGCCCGTCCTGCTGCCCCGCGTCGAGGCGGCCCTGGCGTCGTACCGGTCAGGGGTCGCCCCCGACGGCGCCTGCCTGGAGGGCGCCGACTACTGGGCCTACGGTTTCGGGTATTTCGTCTACTTCGCCGAGGCGCTGCGCGCACGCACCGGCCGCGACCTGCTCGACGACCCCCACGTACGCGCCCACGTACGCGCCATGGCCGCCTACCCCGCGGCCATCGACCTCGGCGGCGGCCACCGCCCGGCCTTCGCCGACGCGACCGGGCACGGGACGTACCCGGCCGGGCTGCTCGACCGGCTGGCCGTACGCCTGGACGTCCCCGTGCCCGCCCGGCCGGGGGACGGGCCGTCCTTCCACGACGACCCCTGCTACCGCTGGGCGCACCTCAGCCGTACCCTCTGGTGGACCACCGGCGCGGCCCGCCGCCCGCCGGCCCCGCAGGCGTTCCTTCCGCACGCCGGGATCGTCGCCGCCCGCACGGAGGGGAGCGCGTTCGCCGCGAAAGGCGGCCACAACGACGAGCCGCACAACCACCTCGACCTCGGCCACTTCGTCCTGTGCGCGGGCGGCGAGCCGATCCTGGACGACCTCGGCGCGCCCGAGTACACCCGCGACTACTTCGGCCCGCTCCGCTACCGCACCCCGCAGGCCGCCGCGGACTGGCACTCGGTCCCCCTGATCGACGGCGCGGCCCAGCTCCCGGGGCGGGAACGCGCCGCGCGGGTCGTCGCGCACGCCCCCGGCGATCCGCTGCTGCTCGCCCTCGACCTCAGCGCCGCGTACGGCACGCCGCGCCTGGCCCGCCTCGTCCGCACCTTCACCTGGCGTCCCGGCCGGCTCGACGTCGCCGACGCCTTCACCTTCCACGGCGGGGAGTGCCGGGTGGAGGAGGTGTTCGTCTCGCGCCGCCGCCCGGTCGTGGGCCGGGGAACGGTCTCGTGGGGGCCGGTGACGCTCCGCGTGCCCGAACCGTGGCGCGCCTCGCCGGAAGAACTGGAGGTGCGCGGCCACGACGGCCGCCCGGAGACCGTCCATCGGGTCCGCCTGACCGCCTCCATCCCCTCCGGCACCTGCGTTTTCACCTTCCGGCTGCCGTAGGGACGAAAGTCCGTCCATTTGGATTCCTTAGCCTCCGTACTCGTGGGTAGGCCCAGTGGTGTGCTGGGATGGCGAACCCCCTTCGCCCGCGTCGCCCGCCGAGAGGAGCGGCTTCTGTGAGGCACCTGCTGCGCATCGCCGACCTGGACCGGCACGAGCTGCGGTTCCTGCTCGACCGTGCCGACCACTTCAAGGCCCGGCCGCTCGCGGCGCCCGGGCTGCTGCGCCGGCGTACCGTGCTGATGTACTGCACGCGGCCGTGCGCCCGGATCCGCGTGCCGATCGAGACCGCCGTCGCCCGGCTGGGAGGGACGCCGCTGCACGCCGGGCCCGGCACGCGGGGGCGTGGCCGCGAAGGGCGCCTGGGCGAGCCGTCCCAGATGATCGGCGCGTACACGGCGCTCGTGGTCCTGCAGATCAGCGACGACGCCGAGGCGGTCAGGTTCGCGCGGGCGGCGCACGTGCCGGTGCTCAACGCGCTGACCGACGACCACCACCCGCTCCAGACCCTCGCCGACCTCATGACGCTCCGCGAGCACCTCGGCGACCTGCGGGGCCGCAAGCTCGCCTGCGTCGGCCCGGCCTCGAACGTCACCCACAGCCTCATCGAGGCCGTCGCCCTGACCGGCCTGACCCTCGCCGTCGCGGCTCCGGAAGACGCGGGACCGGACCCCGCCGTCCTGGCCAGGGCCGAGGAGGCCGCCTCCGGCGGCGGCGGGAAGGTGATCGTCACCCCCGACCCGTACGAGGCGGTCAAGGAGGCCGACGCGGTCTGCACCGGCGCCTGGCCCGTCTCCACGGCGGCGACGGCGGCGCTCGCCCCCTACCGGGTCACCCCCGACCTGCTCGCCGCCGCCGGGCCCGACCCGATCTTCCTGCACCACCTGCCGCTCCGCCGCGGGGCCGAGGTCGAGGCCGCCGTCGTGGACGGGCCCGCCTCGCGGGTGCTCGCCCAGGCCGCCAACCTGCTGCCCGCCGCGCAGGCCGTCATGGAGGCGCTGCTCACCAACCGCCTGGCCGCCTCCCGCTGACCTCAGCCGGACGGCACGAAGTCGTACGGGGCGAGCGGGCCGAACAGACGCAGCTCGATCCGGCCCGCCCAGCCTTCGGCCAGGGTGTCCAGGGCGCGCTCCAGCTCGCCGGCCCGGCGGGTCTCGGCGAGCACCGCCAGCCGGGCCGTGTCCCGCCTGCCGGTCGGGCGACCCGGCGACAGGCGTGCCGAGACCGGGGCGAGCGCCTCGACCAAGGCGCGCACGTCGGGCTCGCGTGGCCGCTCCTGCGCGGCGTAGCGGAGCTCGACGAGGTACTCGGCCCGCCCCTCCAGCTCCCGGAGCGCGCGGGCGAACTCGTCGTGACGCGGCTTCAGCAGGCCGTCGAGGACGGCCGCCCGGTCCGGGACGACCGTCCCGCAGGGGAGCGGCAGCACCGGGACCTCGGCGGCGGTGGCGTCCAGCAGGTCCTCGTGCGCGGCCCTGTCGGTCGGCCGGGGGGTGCTCTGGTCCGTCTCGCTCACGAGGGCGGCGATCTCGCGGTGGCGGATCACCCGCATGGTGCCGGCTTCGCCGACGCCCTGGGCCTGCCCGTCCACCTCGACGTCGGCGGGGACGATGCCGTACACGTAGAGGGCGGGCGCCCGGAGGCGCGCGCCCTGGTTCTGCTCACCCGGCACCGGCATGGTCACGACCTGCGGCGGATCGGGCGCATCGACTCCCTGGGATTGCCCGCACGGCGCGGCTCCGCCCGCACCCCGCGCTTCTCCTCGGCAGCCGGCTGCTCCTCCTCGGGCTCCTCTTCCTCTTCCTCTTCGGGCTCCTCCTCTTCCTCAGCCTCCTCGTAGTCCTCCGGCTCCTCTTCCTCCTCTTCCTCCTCTGGCTCTTCCTCTTCCTCGGCGCCCTCTTCCTCGGGCTCCTCCTCTTCGGGCTCCTCTTCCTCGGCGCCCTCCTCTTCCTCGGGCGCTTCCTCCTCGGCGCCTTCCTCCTCTTCGGGCGCTTCCTCCTCGGCGCCTTCCTCCTCTTCGGGCGCTTCCTCCTCGGCGCCTTCCTCCTCTTCGGGTGCGCCTTCCTTTTCCGCTTCCTCCGGCGGGGTCACCTCGCCGTCGTGGATCTCGCCCCGCCAGCCGTCCTCGGCGATCTCCTCGGGACGCAGCATCACGTGGGACATGACGTGCCGGGCGAAGTGCTTGAGCTCCAGCCGTACCCGCCGCCCCTGGGCCCGCCACAGGTTGCCGGTGTGCTCGAACAGCCCCTTCGGGTAGTACTCCAGGATCACCACGACGCGGGTCAGATCGGGCGTGAGCTCGTGGAAGGTGACCGAGCCGTCCACGTACCCCTTGTCGCCCTCCGACCGCCAGATGATCCGCTCGTCCGGCGTCTGCTCCAGGATCTTGGCCCGCCAGGCGCGGTGCGACCAGAAGACCTGCGCCTTCCAGTTCTGCCTCTCGTCGGACTGCTGGTCGATGTTCTCGACCTTCTTCATGAACGTCGGGAAGTCCCGGAACTGCGTCCACTGGTTGTAGACGATTCGGCGGGGCGCTCCGATGTCGATCGCCTCGACGATGTTGGTGACCTTGAGCGACTTGCCGCCCGAGCCTTTACCGCGCTTGAAAATCTTGCCGATCTTGCCGAACACGCCCTTGATGGCACCCTTCGCCGCTCCGGCCAGCGTCGAGCCGCCGATCGAGCCGCCTCCCGACCCGCCGAGCAACTGTTTGGCGCCGCTGAGCAGCCCGCCTCCCGAGCCGCCCTCCGAGCCACCGCCGGGGTCATCGCCGGGGTCATCGCCGGGGTCACCGCCCGAACCGCGGCCCGAACGGCGGCGCGAGCGACCCGGCGTGAAGTCGTTCAGCCGCCCGTTCACGCCCTCGACCTTGCCGATCGCCGACGACAACGCCCGCCCGGCGGCGGCCACCCCCAGCCGCTTCAGCGCGGAGCTGAGCTCTCCCGTCGGCAGCTTCGAGACCGCCTTGCCGGCCACCGGGGTCTTCTTCAGGGTTTCCTTGCCTTTGCCGACGACCTTCTCCGCCGCCCTCAGCGCTTCGGTCATCGCGCTCACTCCTTCGTCTTGTCCCGCTCGGCGGACCGGCGGCGGGCCACGCCCGACGCGGCCGCTCTGACCCGATCGGCGGCCCTGGGCACGTGCGGCTTCGGCACGTGCGGCTTCCGGAGGCGGGATTTCTTGCTGCGGGGCTCTTCCTCCTCCTCGTCCTCCTCGCCGCCGCCCTCCTGGTCGGCGTCCTCCTCGGCGCCTTCGTCAGTGCCCTCTGCGGCGCCCTCTGCAGTGCCTTCTTCGGTGTCCTCTGCAGTGTCCTTCTCTGGGCCCTTCTTGGTGCCTTCCTCGGCGCCCTCTTCGCTGCCCTTCTCGGCCTGCCCGGCCTGCTCCAGCCGGTCGGCCAGGGTCTCTATCTGCCGGACCGCGGCCGTCATGGCGGCGGACTTGGTCAGATCCAGCAGTTCCCCGCGCAGCCGTCCGGTCAGCTCGCCCAGTTCCGGCGAGCCGCTCAGCAGGTCGCCTCCGTTCCGCTTGAGCTTGCGGAAGAGCATCGTCGCCGCCATGGCCGAGGCCATGCGCAGCTTGTGCCGCCTGCCGAGGTAGTAGCCGGCGACGAGGGCCAGCGCGACTTTGCCCGTTTCGTTCATGGCCCGCTCCTTTGCGCGTACGCGCCCGGTCGGAATCCGTCCCTCCATGCCCCGACCTTCCCTTGAAAAACGACATATGCCGACAAAAGGGACATATTTTGGGCCGGTGCGATGAACAGCGATGACGCATGACAGGGGCCGGAGGCGGGTAGCCGCTGGTCGAGGGGCGGACGAGGGGGGACACCATGCGCCTGAGCACGGACGACAGAGCCGCCGGAGGGCGGCGCGGGCCGGGGAGGGCCGTCACGGCGGGGGCGGCGTTCTGCGCCGGGGCCGCGGTGGCGTACTTCTGCGACCCGGTACGAGGACGCAGTCGCCGGGCCATAGGGCGGGACAAGGCCGCCCACGCCACGCACAAGCTGCGCGACGGCCTCGGCGTCCTGAGCCGCGACCTGACCAACCGCAGCCGGGGGCTGGCCGCGGCGGTCCGCTACCGCTGCAGGAGCCAGCCCGTCGACGACCGGGTGCTGCACGAGCGCGTACGCGCCGAGCTGGGCCGCCACGTCAGCCACGCGCACGCCGTCGAGGTCCGGGTGGACGAGGGGATCGTCACGCTCGCCGGCGACGTGCTGGCCGCGGAGGACGAACGGGCCCGCCGGGCGATTCGCCGCGTTCCCGGCGTGCGGGGGGTCGAGGCCGTCTGGACCGCCCACCGCGAGGCCGGAGGGACGTCCCGGCTGCACGGCGGCAGGCTCCGGCGGCCGGTGCCCGAGCTGCTGCAGGTCCAGTGGTCGCCGTCCGCCCGCTTTCTGGCGGGCACCGCCGCGGTCGTCCTCTGGACCCTGCGGCTGCCGGGCCCGTTCTCGACGGCGGCGCGCGGCCTGGCCGGGGTGCTGGCCGTGCGCGCCGCGACGAACCTGCCGCTGCGCCGCCTGACCGGGATCAACGCCGGGCGCCGCGGGGTCGACGTCACCGCCGCCGTCACCGTGAACGCGCCCCCGGCCGCCGTCTGGGGGCTGATCAGCGACTACTCGGCGTTCCCGAAGTTCATGCCGCACGTGTACGAGGTACGCCTGTCCGTCGACGGCCGCACCTCCCACTGGCTGGTCAGCGGCCCGGCCGGCACACCCGTACGGTTCGACGCGAGCGAGACCCGCCGCGTGGAGGGCCGCGAACTCGCCTGGAAGTCGGCCGAGGGCGAGCTCATCGCCCACGCGGGCACGCTGCGGCTGGCCCCGGGCCCGGGCGGCCGGACGCAGGTGCAGGTGCGGCTCTCGTACAACCCGGTGGCGGGGGCGGCGGGCCACATCGTGGCCCGGCTGCTGGGCACGGACCCCGAGCGCCGGCTGCGCCAGAGCCTGGCGATGCTCAAGACGCACGCCGAGCACGCCGCGCTCCCTGCCGTGGCCCGCGCGTGACCGCCGGCCTCCTACCGTGAGGGTGAGGGTGAGGGCGACGGGGTCGCAGTGGGGGAAGCCGCCGGCGAAACGGACGCGGACGGGACCGCCGGGGCGGCCGGGGCGGCCGTCTCCGGCGGCTTGCCGAGCGAGGTGACCACCAGCACCCCCGTGGCGACCGCCACCACCGCGACCAGCGCGACGGCGACCAGCGCGAACCTGCGCACCGCCCGCTTGTGCCTGACCTGCCGCGCAGCCTCCTCGCGCCGCAGCTCGGCGCGCCTGCGCTTGACCTTTCTCTGTGACATGAACGCTCCCGAGAGTTCCTCGGGCGTCACGATAGGAGGCAGGCTGTAATGCGCAGCTAAACGGACGGACGGAGGCCGTGAGTGGAGCGGAGCGACCCCGGGCGACGCCTGCCCGGACTGCGCCCGGACGAGCTGGACGAGGAGCAGCGGCAGGTCTACCAGGCCATCGCCGGCGGCCCCCGGTCGCGGGGCCCGCAGCCGTTCGCGCTGGCCGACGCGGATGGGCGGCTGCGCGGCCCGTTCAACGCGATGCTGCTCAGCCCGCCGGTCGGCGGCGCGCTGCAGGCGTTGGGGGCCGCGGTGCGCTACGGCTCGGTCCTGCCCGCCCGCGTACGGGAGCTGGCGATCCTGGCCGTGGCCGCGCACTGGGACAGCGCGTTCGAGCGCGAGGCGCACGAGGCGGTCGGCCGCGCGTGCGGCCTGACCGAGGACGAGCTGGCGACGCTGCGCGAGGGCGGCCTGCCCGAGCCGGACGACCCCGCCGAGCGCGCCGCGCTGCGGGCCGTGGCCGCGCTCGCGGCGCGCGGCCGGCTGGACGACGAGGAGTACGCGGGGGCGGTGGCGGTGCTGGGAGAGCGCGGCCTGTTCGAGCTGACGACGCTGGTCGGCTACTACGGCACGCTCGCCCTGCAACTGAGGGTCTTCGCCGGCGAATGACCGCGGGAGAGACCGGGTGGACGTTCTCAGCGCTCCATGCTGGCGTTGAAGTGCGCGAGCCCGCCGGCGAAGGACTCCAGCTCCTCCGTCGTCCAGCCCTCCAGCACCTTGGCCAGCCCGCGCAGCCGGCCCTCCCGCTCGGCCCGCGCCCGCCGCAGCCCTTCCTCGGTGACGCGGAGCTTGCGCGCCATGCCGCCCTCCGGGTCGGGGATGCGCTCGGCCAGCCCGGCCCGCAGCAGCACGGCGGTCTGCCGGTTCACGGTGGAGGTGTCGAGGCCGAACGCCCGCGCGAGCTGCCCGATCGACAGCGGCCCCTCGGCCTCCAACCGGCTCAGCAGGATGTAGCTGCTGCGTTCCAGCAGCCGCTCGTCGGGCCGGCCGGCCGCCGCCAGCTCCTTGTAACGGCCGATCAGCATGAGCTCCCGCTCGATGTCGGCGATCTCCCTGCGCACCTTGCCTCCCGTCGCGGGAGTCAAGAATATCCGTTGAGTGGGCATGTGTATGATGCACACCATTTGCGCCTGGCGTGCAGGCCGACATCGGGGGAGCGACGCATGGACGAACCGGGCACGGTGCCGCGCAGCGGACTGATCGTCGGGGTGCTGGCGGCGGCGGGCATCACGGTCTCGCTGATGCAGACCCTCATCGTCCCCCTCATCGCCACCCTCCCGGCCCTCCTCCACACCACCACCGCGAACGCCTTCTGGGCCATCACCGCCACGCTGCTCGCCGGCGCGGTCGCCATGCCCGTCTCCGGCCGCCTCGGCGACCTCTACGGCAAACGCCGCGTCATGGTCGCCAGCGCCCTCCTGCTGTCCGCCGGCTCGTTCGTGTGCGCGCCCGCCGAGACGCTGGTCCCCATGGTCGCCGGCCGCGCCCTCCAGGGCCTCGGCATGGGCGTCATCCCGCTCGGCATCGCCATCATGCGCGACGTGCTCCCGCCGCAGCGGCTCGGCTCGGCCATCGGACTCATGAGCTCCTCGCTCGGCGTCGGCGGCGCGCTCGGCCTGCCCGCCGCCGCGCTCGTCGCCCAGTACGTGAGCTGGCACGCGCTGTTCTGGGCGGCGGCCGGGCTCGGGCTGCTGATGAGCGTGCTGATCCTGGTGATCGTGCCCGAGTCGCCGGTCAGGTCGCCCGGCCGCCTGGACGTGGTCGGCGCGATCGGCCTGTCGGCCGGCCTGGCGCTGTTCCTGCTGCCCGTCTCCAAGGGCAGCGAATGGGGCTGGACCAGCGGGACCACGCTCGGCATGTTCGGGGCCTCGGTGCTCGTCCTGCTGCTGTGGGGCTGGTGGGAGCTGCGCGTGCCCGCGCCGCTGATCGACCTGCGCACCTCGGCCCGCCGCCAGGTGCTCATGACGAACCTGGCCTCCATCGTGATCGGCTTCGCCATGTACGCGATGTCGCTCATCACCCCGCAGCTCCTCCAGCTCCCCGTCGCCACCGGCTACGGCCTGGGCCGCTCGATGGTCGAGGCCGGCCTGTGGATGGCGCCCGGCGGGCTGGTCATGATGGCGATCTCGCCCGTGGCGGCCCGCCTGTCGGCGGCGCGCGGGCCGAAGACGTCCCTGCTGCTCGGCGCGCTCGTCATCGCCGCCGGCTACCTGCTGGCCCTCGTCCTCATGAGGCACGCCTGGGGCATCCTCATCTTCTCTGCCGTGGTGGCCGCCGGGATCGGCTTCGCGTACGCGGCCATGCCGTCGATCATCATGTCGGCGGTCCCGCGTACCGAGACGGCCGCCGCCAACGGCCTCAACAGCCTCATGCGCTCGATCGGCACCTCGTCGGCCAGCGCCGTGCTCGGCGCGGTACTGGCCAACATGACGATCCAGGTCGGTCCGGCGACGCTGCCCTCCGAGGCGGGCTTCCGTACCGGGTTCGTCATCGGGGCGGGCGTGGCGGTGCTGGCGGCGCTCATCGTCACCGCCATCCCCGGCCGCCGCGCCGCCGCCCGCCACCTCGCCGGCGCCCCGTCCGGCCTGGACGAGGAGCTGCCCGCCCGCTGAGCGCCCCTTCCTACCCGGCCGACCAGCCGCCGTCCACGGGGACGATCGCGCCGTTGACGAACGAGGCGGCGTCCGAGGCCAGGTAGAGCGCGGCGTCGGCCATCTGCTCCGGCTGCGCCATGAGCTCGCCCAGGGCCAGCACCGGCGACAGGCGGGCGGCGCCGGCCGGGTCGAAAGTGGCCCCGTCGGCGATGTTGGTCGCGGTGGGGCCGGGCAGGATGGCGTTGCAGCGGATGCCGTCCTTGGCGTACGCCCAGGCGACGCTCCTGGTCAGGCCGATGAGCCCGTGCTTGGAGGCGGTGTAGGCGGCTCCGGCCGCGCCGCCGCGGATGCCCGCCTCGGAGGCGGTGTTGACGATCGCGCCCCGGCCCTGGCGCAGCAGGTGCGGCAGCACCGCGCGGGTGACCAGGAACGCGCCGGTCAGGTTGACGCGGATCACCCGGTCCCACACCTCGGGGGCGATCTCGGCGGGCAGCGCCATGGTGTCCAGGATGCCGGCGTTGTTGCAGAGCACGTCGATGCGCCCGTACGCGCCGATCGCCGCCTCCGTCAGCGCCGCCACCGACGCCTGGTCGCCCACGTCGGCGGTGACGGCGAGCGCGGCCTCGCCGACGACGGCGGCCGTCTCCTCGGCCCGCGCCCGGTCCACGTCGGCGGCCACCACCCGGGCGCCGGCCTTGGCGAAGGCCACCGCCATGGCCCGGCCGATCCCCGACCCCGCTCCCGTGACGAGGGCGACGCGGTCGTCGAATGCGTTCATGAGCCTGTCCTTCCTGGGGGTGCTCGGCAACCGGACATCTCTGTCCGGTTGTACGATAGCCCTCATGCCGGGGCCGCGTCGACCGAACAGAGGACCCAGCGCCGCCGCCGAGAACCGCGCCGCGCTGATCACCGCCGCGCGTCAGGTCTTCGCCTCCGAGGGCTACGGCGCGCCGCTCAGCTCCGTCGCCCGCGCCGCCGGCGTCGGCCAGGGCAGCCTCTACCGGCACTTCCCCGACCGCGTCGCGCTGGCCATGGCCGTGTTCGAGGAGCAGGTCGCCGCCCTGGAGTCGCTCGCCGCCGAGCCGGGCAGCACCATCGACGACCTGCTCGCGGTGATGACCGAGAACGCCGTCGCCTCGACCGCGTTCATCGAGCTGGTCTCACGGGCCTCCGCCGAGCCCGACCCGCGCATCCTCGGCCTGCGCGAGCGCGTGGTCGGCCTGCTCCAGGGCGTCCTCGACGACCCGCGGCGGGCTCCCCGCATCCGTCCCGGCGTCTCGGCTGACGACCTCGTGCTGATCTTCGGCATGATCGCCGGCGCCCTCGCCCACATCCCGGCCCCTGAGCGCCGCGCCACCGTCCGCCGCGCGTGGTCCCTGCTCCGCGAGGGCGTGGAGCTCTGACGCCCCGCGAGGGCGTGGAGCTCTGACGCCCGCCGCCGATCAGCCCTCGACCGGCAGCCCGGCCTTCTTCCTGCCGTACCGCCGGGCGATCAACCAGGACTGGAGGGCGAACAGCGCCAACGCCACCAGCCCCGCCACGGCCGACATCTCCTCCTCGGAGAGCCCGCCCGCGCATTCCGTGATGTTGCCGCCCTCGTACGGGGAGACGCAGCCCGACCCCAGGATCAGGTCGGCGACGAGCCAATTGACCAGCAGAAGAGGGACCGCCACCAGGACGAGCAGCAGCGCGACGCGGCTCGCAGGTGATGTTCGACGGTTCATCCCGACCACATAAGCAGAGCCGGATGATCACGGCAAGACCGCGACGGCGGAAGGCCGCGTCAGCGCGGCCTTCCGCCGTCGTACGGGATCGTCAGTTGTAGGGGTTGTCGTAGGTGAAGCCGCTGCGGTGTTCCCTGTAGACGTTGTTCGGGAAGCTGGACCCGATCAGCTCGAAGGTGACGTTCCGGACGACGGCCCCGTAGTCCACCTCGCCCGAGTGCGGGGAGGCGAAGCCGGAGTAGAAGCACCAGGGAACGGTCGTGGAGGGGTTCCAGAAGAGGGTGTTGTAGAGGACGCCGTTGACGTAGATCCTGACGTACGGCGCCTGGAAGCTCGAACGGCGGCACAGCACCAGCGAATAGGTGTACCGCGTGTTCCCGTCGTCGAAGGCGACCGTGCCCTCGACGCGGGCGAGCTGGGTGCCGTCGCTCGCGTTCACCTGCAGGACGATCGGGCTCGGGGGTCCGTACGCGGCCTGTGCCGGGCTGAGCGGCAGCAGCGCGACGGCGATGGCGGCGAGCAACAGCGCGATGCGGCTTCGCATGCACGTCCTCCTGATGGGGGAGTAGGGCGGGTCCACTCGCGGCGAGATTATGGTCGGACGTGCACGGGGTCCGGTGCCCGCGTCATCCGGCCGGGCACGAACCGGGACGCCGGCACACCCCTTTTCGCGGGCCACGCCGCCCACCAGCCCGGCGACCGGAGCAGGTCCGGCAGGGGCCGATGAAAGTTTCACCCGCCCCGGGGCAGGACGTCGATGACGTGGTCGTGGCCGCGCCAAGGCGCGGGAAACCGCCGTACGCCGGAGCGTGCGGGCCGCCAGGATGTCGTCGCGCGGCGACCGGCCGCCTGCCCGAGGAGCGTGCATGAGGAGATCCGCGGCCATGGCCGCCCTGCTTCCCCTGGTGGCCACCACTGTGACCGTCACTGTGGCCGCCACCGTGGCCGCCCCGCCCGCCACCGCGACCGCCACCGCGACCGGCCAGGAGCTCACGTGGAAGCGGTGCCCGGCCCAGGAGAACGGCGACCGGCCGGAGCCGCTGTCCGACGGCACCGCCTGGGAGTGCGCGACGCTGAAGGTGCCGCTGGACCACGCCCGTCCGGACGGTCCGCGGCTGCGGCTGGCGCTCATCCGCGCCAAGGCCAGGCCGGGCGCGGGTGAGCGGCGGCTCGGCTCGCTCGTCTTCAACTTCGGCGGCCCCGGCGAGTCCGGCGTGGCCACGCTGCCGCCGATCGCCAAGGACCGCTACCTGAAGCTGCACCGGCGTTACGACCTGGTCAGCTTCGACCCGCGCGGCGTGGGCCGCAGCGACGGGGTGCGCTGTCTGGACGGCCGGAGGTTCGACGCCTGGCGCGACCTGGACGGCACCCCCGACGACCCGGCCGAGGAGCGCACCCTGATCGGCGGCTTCCGCGCGTTCACCGCCTCCTGCGCCCGCCACGCCCGCGCCGTGCTGCCGTACGTCGGCACCGAGAACGCCGCCCGCGACCTCGACCTCCTGCGGCAGGCGCTCGGCGAGGAGCGGCTGCACTACTTCGGCATCTCGTACGGCACCAAGCTCGGCGGCGTCTACGCCCACCTGTTCCCTCAGCGGGTGGGCCGGATGGTGCTGGACGGCGCCGTTGACCCCACGGAGAACGCCGAGCAGGTCGCCCTGCACCAGGCGAAGGGGTTCCAGCGGGCGCTGGGCAACTTCCTGCGCGACTGCGCCGGGCGGCGCGACTGCCCGGTCCCCGGCGGGCGGGCCGCCACGCGGAAGGGCGGGGAAGAGGACAACCGGCGGGGCGAGCGGCGGATCGCCCGGCTGCTCGCCCGCCTCGACTCCCGCCCGCTGCCCGCCGCCGGCGGACGCCGGCTCACCCAGACCCAGGCCCTGTACGGCATCGCCGCCGCGCTCTACTCCCGCGAGTCCTGGCCGTACCTGCGGCTCGCGCTGCGCTCGGCGATCGAGGACGGCAAGGGCGACCTGCTGCTGTACTTCTCCGACGCCCTCTACGGCCGGGGCGACGACGGCCGCTACACGAGCCTGCAGTCCGCCAACGCCGCCGTCAACTGCGCCGACTCCAGCGACCGGTACACCGCCGCGCACGTACGCGCCCGGCTGCCGGAGTTCCGCACCGCCTCGCCGGTCTTCGGCGAGCTGCTGGCCTGGTCGCTGCTGCAGTGCACGGGCTGGCCGGTCGCCGGCGCGGCGCCCGCGACCGACGTGCGCGCCCCGGGAGCGCCACCCGTCCTCGTGGTCGGCACCACCGGCGACCCGGTGACGCCGTACGAGGGCGCGGCCACGATGGCCGAACGGCTGGGCGTCGGCGTGGAGCTCATCCGCCGGGGCGAGGGCCACGGCGCGTACGGCTCGGGCAGCTCCTGCGTGGACGACACCGTGAACCGGTTCCTCCTGGACGGCACGGTCCCGGCGGACCGCACCACCTGCCCATGACCGGGCCGAGGCCGGGGGTCAGACCCGCAGCAGCGGCGGCCAGGTCTCCGGGCCGACGACGCCGTCCGCGCCGAGCCCCCTCGTCTGCTGGAACGCGCTCACCAGCGCCATGAGACCCTCGTCGGCGACCGTGGACTCCAGCCAGGCGCGCAGCCCGCCGGGGAGGTCGGCGTACGCGGCCGGGGGCACGTGCCCGCGGGCGAACAGGCAGCCGCGCACGGTCTTGACGTCGTAGTTGTCGTCGCCGAGCCTGATCACCGGCAGGTTCCTCACGAGTTCCTCCGTCCAGAAGGCGCCAGGGCCGGCCTTGATGATGGCGGCCACCGACGCCCGGAAGTCGTTCATGTCGATGGAGTGGGGGTCGGGCTTGGCGGTGTTGACCTCGCGGTGCGCCTTGACCCGCGAGGCCGGCAGCTTGAACTCGCGGCACAGCTCCGCGCACAGCCGGACGTAGGACTCCCGCTGCGCGGCCGGCCAGGGCTGGGTCCCGTTGTTCTCGGCCTCGATGCCGAGCGAGCTGGAGTTGTCGTGCCAGGGCGAGGTCGAGGGGGCGTTGTGCCAGCACCGCCCGGCGGCGATCACGTAGATGCGGCCGGAGCGGCCGAGCCCGAAGTGCGACAGCGGGCCGTCGAGGCCGGGCCGCCCGTCGCGCACCACGGCCAGCGACGGGTAGTCGCCGCCGCCGGCCGGGCCGGCCGTGTGGTGGCAGACGACGCCCTGCACCTCCGGCTGCGGTCCGTGGCCCCGGGTCCGCCACCCGGCCACCTCGGTGACCGGGCTGCCGGTGCGGCGGGCGACGTCGGCGAGCTGGGTCAGGAACGGCATCAAGGACTCCCATCGCTGTCGTGCGTCCTGCGCGGTTCCCTAGAATGCCCGACAAAATCGGGATTATGAGCGCTTTCCCCGCCCCGGCCCCCGGCCGGGCGGGCTGACCTGCGCGCGCGGACGTCAGGACTCCGTCACGGTGACGACGACCTTGCCGCGCGCGTGGCCCTCCTCCTGGTAGCGGACGGCCGCCGGGATCTCCTCGAAGGTGTACCGCCGGTCGATCACCGGCCGCACCTCGTCCGCGTCGATGAGCGCGCCCAGCGTGATCAGGTTGCGCCGGGTCTCCTTCCACGGGCCGTTGGTTATGGCGACCTGGTGCGGCAGGAACGGCGCGGCCGCCAGCGTCCCGAACATCCGCCCCATCGGCTGCAGCCACCGGCTGCCCCGCCCGCCCACCTGCACGTGCCGCCCCTTCGGCCGGATCAGCCGCCGGAAGGCCCGCCCGGGGTGGCTGCCCGCGACGTCGACGACCAGATCGAAGCGGCGGCCGAGGCCCAGGACGTCCTCCTTGGTGTAGTCCACGACCTCCTCGGCGCCGAGCGAGCGCACCAGGTCCAGGTTCGCGGGGCTGCACACGGCGGTGACCTTCCCGCCGAACGCCCGCGCGAGCTGCACCGTGAACGTGCCCACGCCGCCGGAGGCGCCGTTGACCAGGACCCGCTGCCCCTCCTCCAGGCCGCCGTCGTCGCGCAGGGCCAGCAGGGCGGTCTGCGCCGCCATCGGCACCGCCGCGGCCTCCTCGAACGACAGCGTCCGCGGCTTGGGCGCCAGGTCGGCGACCTTGACGGCGGCGTACTCGCCGAAGCCGCCGCCGCCGGACATCGCGTACACCTCGTCGCCGGGGGCGGCCTCGGTCACGCCGGGGCCGGTCTCCTCGACGACGCCGGCGACGTCCGCGCCGAGGATCGGCAGGCTCGGCCGGAACAGGCCGGGGCCGCCGGGCATGAGGCGGGCCAGGCGCGGCTCGCCGCGCATCAGGTGCCAGTCGAAGGGCTGGACGGACGTGGCGCGCACCCGCACCAGCACCTCACCGGGGCCGGGCACGGGGCGGGGCAGCTCGGTGAGCTTCAGCGCGTCGGGGGAGCCGTAGGAGTCGAGGACGAAGGCCTTCATGGGGCGCTCCTTGTTCTGGTGGGGACCGTCGGTGGGGACTGACGAACGCCAGTGTGGGCGCGGCCCCGCCCCGTCGTAACCGCCGAAAGTACGACCTCCCGAGTGGCCTTTGGGACGCCTGGATCAGGGCCGAAGCGCCGATGAGCGGGCCCCGTCCCGGCCGCCACCATCGGGGCATGACCCAGGCATCCGTTCCCACCGGCTCAGCCGGGCGCCGCGCGTCGCGGCTCGTGCCCGTCGCGCTGATCGCGCTCTCCGTCGTCCCCCTGGTGGCCGGCGCGCTCCGGCTGTCGGCCCTGTCCGGCGGCCCGGACGTCATGCCGGACGGCGCCCGCTTCGCCGCCATGCCCGTGCCCGTCGTGGCGCACATCATCGCGGCGACCGGCTACACCGTGCTCGGGGCCTTCCAGTTCGGGGGCCGCAGGCCGCCCGCCAGGCACCGGCTGATGGGGCGGATCCTGCTGCCGCTCGGGCTGGTCGTGGCGCTGTCCGGCATCTGGATGACGCTCTCCTACCCGCGCCAGGACGGCGACGGCGACCTGCTGGCCGCCTTCCGGCTCGGGTTCGGCTCGCTCATGGCGGCCGCGCTCGTCCTCGGCCTGGCCGCCGTGCTGCGCCGCCGCTACGCCCGCCACCGCGCCTGGATGATCCGCGCCTACGCGCTGGGACTCGGCGCGGGCAGCCAGGCGCTGATCCTGGGCCTCTGGACGGGCGCCGCGGGCGGCGATCCCACGGGCACGACGCGGGCGCTGCTGCTCGGCGCCGGATGGGCGGTCAACCTGGCGGTGGCCGAAGCGCTGATCCGCCGCGGCACGGGCCACCGGGGTCAGCGCCTGACCCGGTCCGTCTCGTAGGCCCACATCGCGATCTCGACCCGGTTGCGCACGCCGAGCTTGGTCATCAGGCTCGCGACGTGGCTCTTGACCGTGCTGAGCGAGATGTGCAGCTCGGCGGCGATCTCGCTGTTGGTCCGGCCGCGCGCCACCGTCGCCAGGATCTCCTCCTCCCGCTCGGTCAGCGGCTCGACCGGCTGCGCGGGCGGCGCGGACGGGGCCGACCCGGCGAACGCGCCGAGCAGCCGGGCCGTGACGTTCGGGGCGATGAGCGCGTCGCCGCCGGCCGCCGCCCGCACCGCCTGCGCCAGCAGGTCGGGCCCGGCGTCCTTCAGCAGGAAGCCGCGGGCGCCGGCCCGCAGCGCGGCGTAGACGTACTCGTCCAGGTCGAAGGTGGTGATGACGACCACCGCGATGGGGTCGGCGACGGCCGGGCCGGCCAGCAGGCGGGTCGCCTCGATGCCGTCCAGGGCGGGCATGCGGATGTCGAACAGGCAGACGTCGGGGCGCAGCCGCCGGGCCAGCTCGACCGCGCGCCGCCCGTCGCCGGCCTCGGCGATCACCTCGATGCCGGGCTGGAGGTCGAGGATCATCCGCAGGCCGGTCCTGGCGATCTCCTGGTCGTCGGCGACGATCACCCGGATGGGGCCCTGGTCCTGGTCGCTCACGTCGTCGCCCCCGTCCTGGGCAGGACCGCGGTGACGGTCCAGCCGCGGCCCGGGTTCGGGCCCGCCTCGCAGGTGCCGCCCAGCAGGCCCGCGCGTTCGATCATGCCGATGAGGCCGTACCCGGCCGAGGAGATCTGCCGGGCCACGACGCCGTCGCCGTCGTCGGACACCCGCAGCCGCACCGCCGCCTCGTCGGCGGCGACGTCCACCTCGATGCGGGTGGCGTGCCGGGCGTGCCGCCGGGCGTTGGTGACCGACTCCTGCGCGATGCGGTAGATCGCCGCCCCCACCGACGGCGGGACGCCCTCGACGTCGCCGCTGATCCGTACGTCCACGGCCGGCCCGACCCGCGCCCGGCCGGCCAGCTCGGTGAGGTCGCCCAGCTGCTTGCCCGGCGTCAGCTCGGCCGGCTCGTTGCGGCGCAGCACGTGCACCATCGTGCGCATCTCGGCCAGCGTGCGCGACGCCTCGGCCTCGATCACCCGGAGGGCGTCGGCCGCGGCGTCCGGCTGCTCGGCCGCCGCCGCGGCCAGCCCCGCCTGCGCCCTGATCGCCATGGCCGAGACGTGGTGGGCCACGAGGTCGTGCAGCTCGCGGGCCAGCTGCTCGCGCTCCAGCAGCTTCACCTGGTCCAGCTCGCGCGAGCGGGCGCCGGCGCGGAAGCGCAGAGCGCCGCCCAGCCCGAGCGCCGCCGCCGTCACCGCCAGCCCCGCCACCAGGTCGCCCAGCTCAAGGCGGCCCTGCGCCGCCGACAGCCCCAGCGCGACCAGCGCGATGCCGAGCCCGGCGACCGCCTCACGCCCCGACCCCCAGCGGAACAGCGCGTAGACGAGGATCAGCACGAACGCCATCGTGTACGTCTCGACGTCCTGCCCGCCCGCGGCCAGCCCCGCGGCCCCGCTCACCACGAACGCGGTCACCAGCATGAGCAGCGGCCGCCGACGCCGCCACAGCAGCAACGGCACCAGCACGACGGTGAGCACCACCGCCGGCACCCGCAAGGGCAGGTCCGGCCGCAGCACGCCCTCCAGGACCGCGACCGGCACGAGCACCGCGACGAGCGCCCAGTCCCGCCAGACCCGCCGCGGCGCGCCGGGCGCCCGCGGCTCGTTCCACACCGAGCGCCCTAACGAGCGGATGAGTCCGCGCACGCCCTCATCGTACGGGTTTACCCCCGTTCATCGCCCCGGCTGCACGTGCGTGATCCCGGCGCCGAGCAGGTCGGCGACCGCGCGGAGCTCGGCCAGGCGGTGGCCGGTGCCGAGAGCCCAGTGGTGGGAGATGCCGCTGGCGCTCCAGGCGTCGGTCCACTCGCCGGGGTCGCAGCCGAAGTCCACCCGCGAGGTCGTGTTGCCGATCTGCAGCAGCGGACCCTCGACGACCTCGCCCTCCGAGACCACGAAGCCGTAGCCGCCGTCCCGGTCCTGGCGCAGCCCGAACGCGGTGACCGGGCCGCGCGTCACGTCGAACTCGACCGACACGCCCCAGCCGCGCTTGCCGTGGTAGACGCCGAGGCCGCGCAGCAGCGGGCGGCGGGAGCTGATCGCCAGGTGGGCGGGGCCGTCGTGGCCCATCTCGACGTGGCCGCGGGCGAAATCGAGCGCCTGCAGCTCGGTGAAGGAGCCGCCGCCGCCCAGCCGGTCCATGATCAGCATGGCGAGCGAGGTGCGCAGCTCGTACTCGCCGGCCGCCGGGACGCCGCGGGCCGTGAGCAGGGACGCGCCGAGGATCATGCCGGCGCCCAGCCGCTCGTGGATCTCGCCGTCCAGGCCGCGGTGGTAGTAGGCGAGGCTGTCCAGGGCGAAGTCCTCGACCAGCCGGTCCAGGCCGACCGAGACGCGGGCGGCCCACTGGAGGTCCTCCTCGTTGACCGAGCCGTCCAGCTCGAAGACCTCGCGGGCCAGCGCCACCCGGCCGGCGGCCTCGTCGTCGCCGACCTTCTCCACCCGTACCCGCAGGTCGTCGAACTCCAGCACCTCGACGTGGCCGCCGAAGTTGGCGCTGACCAGCGTCAGGTCGGTGGCCACGTCCAGCATGCCGGGGTAGAGGTGGCCCATGAGCCCGTGCCGGCCGCGGCCCAGCGCGGCCCGCACCCCGGCCGCCTTCACCCAGCGGCCGATGCGCTCCCACGCCCGCTCGTCCTCCAGGTAGCCCGACACCGAGCGGAACGGGATGCCGCAGCGGGTGAAGGCGTTGGCCATCTCCGGCAGCGGGCAGGCGCCGCAGTAGGCGAGCCACTGGCCGGTGTCGAAGGTGGCGTGGTCCATCGACTCGGTCGGCTGCAGGTTGATGAGCAGCACGGGCGCGCCGCTGCGCTGCGCGATCGGCACGAGCATGGTGGCCGTCATGTACGTCGTCAGGAACCCGACGATCAGGTCGCACCCGGCGGCGCGCAGCTTCTCGGCCGCCGCCGCGCCCTCCTGCGCGTCGGAGATGAAGCCGACGTCCACGACCTCGCAGTCCAGCGCCTTCATGCGTTCGGCCACCCGCGCCGACGAGCGCCGCAACTGCGGCAGCAGGTCGGGGAACTGCGGCCAGTACGCCCCCAGCCCTCCGGCGACCAGCCCCACCTTCACGGGGCGCGGTGTGATCCGAGTGAACGTGCCGCTCACCGGCGTTCTCCCTTCGCTCAGCGGACTTCGACCTCGATGATGCGGGTGTAGTCGTTGGCGCCGTTCGAGGCGAGCGCCACGACGCGGACCGCGTCCGCGGTGACCGGCGCGAAGTCCGAGCGCACGGTCCCCGCGGTGTTGCCGCGCACCTGCGCGACCGTCTGCCACTGGCCGCCCACCTGGGCCTGGACGTCCCAGTCGCGCACGCCGTAGCGGTAGGCCGGGTAACGCTCGGTGTCGAGCGTGTACAGGTCCACGCGGGAGATCTGGCGCGCGCCGCCGAGCGCGATGGCGACCGTGTCGGGGAAGGATCGCGCGGTGGCGTCGTTCCAGCCGTTGCCGCCGGCCCAGCCGTTGGAGGAGCGGTCGCCGTCGGCGACGCTGCACGGCGGGTAGTTGGCGTTGGTGTGCTGCGAGGAGGCGGTGACGGGGCGGCGCAGCGCGACGTTCCCGCCGTTGTCGAGCCGGTCCACGGGCATGACCTCGACCGGCACCTCCAGGCTGCGGGCAGAGGTGCGCAGGCGCAGGCCGTACGTGCCCTCGGCGGTGCCGGGCGGCACGGCCACCAGCAGCTTGGCGGACAGCTCGTAGCCGGGCGGCAGGTAGCTGGTGAGCATCGCGCGGGACGCGGTCAGCGGCGGGTCCACCTCGACGGCGGCGGTGGCGTAGCCGGCTTTCTTCGCGTCGCTGCGCAGGCCGATGTCGATCCTGGCGGGGCAGGCCGGGTCCACGCCGAGCGGGGCGACCAGGCGGTCGGCGCCGGCGATCGGGGTCAGCGCGCCGCTGCCCTTGGACGTGCCCGGCCGCACCTTGACCGAGACCGACGACGGCGGCTCCGAGGCGGGGGCGGGCAGCGAGGGGGACGGGGGCGCGGGCGTGGCGGCGGTCGTGAGCAGGACCGTCGTGACCAGGGCCGTGGTCGCGGCGAGCGCGGCGGTGAGGTGACGCATGTTCGAAACCTTCCTCCTAGAGCGCGTGCAGGCCGGGGGCGCCGTCGAGGGTGACCAGGCTGGCCCTGGTGGAGACCGGCGCGCCGGGCCGGTCCACGTACGGGACGACCCGGAAGTCGGCCCGCCACTGGCTCCGCGTGACCTCGCAGGAGACGTAGCCTCGCTGGTAGCTGGAGAAGCGCACATGCGGGTTGACGGGATCGCTGCCGCCGGGCGGCACGCCGGTGTTCGCGTTGCCGTTGCCGCCGCTGCTGACGGACGTGCACACCAGCTCGACGCCGACGGCAGGCGAGGCGGGGTCGTCGAAGTTCGTCCGCAAGTCGCCCGCGAGGTTGTAGTGGATGTCGCCGGTCAGCACGACCGGGTTGCTGACCCGGCGCTCGACCAGGCCGGTCAGCAGGCGGTCCTTGGCGGCCTTGTAGCCGTCCCAGAGGTCCATGCTGAGCTTCTGCGCCGGTCCGGCGTCGAAGTCGAGCTGCATCATGGCGACCTGCTGGGCGAGCACGTTCCACCGGGCGCGGGACGCGCCGAGGCCGTCCAGCAGCCACTTCTCCTGCTCGGCGCCGATCATCTGGCGGGCCGGGTCGAGCCGGTCGGCGCAGTCCACCTGCTGGCCGTCGCCGCAGACCTGGTCGTCGCGGTACTGGCGGGTGTCGAGCACGTTGAACTCGGCGAGGTCGCCGAAGGTGAAGCGCCGGTAGACGCGCGCGTCCGGGCCCTCGACCGAGGGCAGGCGGACCGGCATGTTCTCCCAGAAGGCGCGGAAGGCGTTGGCGCGGATGACGAGGTAGTCCTGCTCGCTGACCTCGCCGCCGGGGCCGTACCGGCCGGCCCAGTTGTCGAGCACCTCGTGGTCGTCCCAGGTGACGATCCACGGCGCGGCGTGGTGGGCGGCCTGCAGGTCGGGGTCGCTCTTGTAGAGGCCGTACTGGACGCGGTAGCGGTCGAGGGTGTCGCACTGCACCCGGAACTGCTCGGGGACGGGCGTGTTGCGGTTGCCGCCGGTCGGCACGATGCCGAACTCGTAGATGTAGTCGCCCAGGTGGAAGACCACGTCGGGGCGCTCGTCGGCGAGGTGGCGGTAGGCGCTGTAGTAGCCGTCCTGCCAGGACGCGCACGAGGCGAAGGCCAGGCGCAGCGCCTCCGGGCTGGCGTCGCGGGCGGGCGCGGTCCTGGTGCGGCCGGCGGGGCTCAGCTCGCCGCCGGCGCGGAAGCGGTAGTGGTAGTCGCGGCCGGGCCGCAGGCCGGTGGCGTCCACGTGCACCGAGTGGCCGTACTCGGGCCTGGCCCAGACCGAGCCGTGGCGTACGCGCCGGGTGAACGCCTCGTCCTCGGCGATCTCCCACTCCACCTTGATCTTCTGGTACGGCAGGCCGCCGAGCGGATGCAACGGCTCGGGCGCGAGCCGGGTCCAGAGCACGACCCGGTCGGGAAGCGGGTCGCCGGAGGCGACGCCGAGCCGGAAGGGGTAGTCGCCGCGAGCCAGGGCGCGCGAGTCGGCCCGCGCGGTCCACGGGTCGGCCAGGTCGGAGGTGAAGGCCAGGGCGAAGGCGGCGCCGCCGAGGCCGAGGAAGGATCTACGGGAGGGATGATCCATGCTCCTGCTTCCTACGCTGGGGGGCGAAAGCCCTCACTTTGTAGCAAGCAGGATGTGCTCGTAACAAGAGTGGAGTTACAAATAACGTCCTCGACGTTACATTCGCCGCCCGCCGGGGGCCGGCAGAGTCACCGGCAGGGTCACACGTGCGCGACCAGGACGTTGCGGTGCCGGTCGTGCAGGCGCTGCAGCAGGTCGGCGGGCGCGCCGGAGTCGACCACGATGACGTCGAAGTCGTCGAGCGGCGCCACGCGGTGCAGCGCCACCCTGGCCAGCTTCGAGCCGTCCACGGCCAGGATGCGCCGGGTGCCCGAGCGCAGCATCGCCCGCTTGACCAGGACGATCTCCTGCTCCTGATGGAAGGCGTACTGGTCGGAGACGGCCGAGGTGGACACCACCACCACGTCGGTGCTCACGGCCTCGGCCGCGTCCACGCAGCCGAGGCCGAGAAACGAATCATGGCTCGCGTGATATTCGCCGCCCAGCGCGATGAGCCGGATGTCGGGGACGCCGGCCAGCAGCCGGATCGCCTCCAGGAAGTTCGTCACCACCGTGAGCGGCGCGAGCTCCCCGAGATGGCGGGCCACGGCCAGGGCCGTGGTGGAGTCGTCGAGCATGATCGAGCTGCCCGGCTCGATCTGGGCCGCCACCACCCGCGCGATGGCGTCCTTCTCGGCGGTGTGGGCCTGCAGCCGGTAGGCGATGTTGCTCTCCCACACGTTGCTGGCCTGGGCCGTCGCCCCGCCACGGACCTTGCGGACCATGCCCTGGCGTTCGAGCTCGTCGAGGTCGCGGTGGACGGTCATCACGCTCACGCCGAAGCTCTCGGCGAGCTCGGCGACCGAGGCCGAGCCCTGGCGCACGATGTGCTCGGCCATGCCGCGCCACCGGGCGGACCTGCTGGGGGTGTGCTGACGCGAATCCACCGAAGCCCTCTCCGCCCTCTCCACACTGGTGAGACGGCTGCGCATCCTACTCTTGACACCCCGCTGGGGCGACTCGTAACCTCCCTGCATCCATCACTTGTAACAGAATTGGCTGTGAAATTAACAATCAATTCATGGAGGTAGGCGAGCATGACCGGCCTTCTGCACGACGCCCGGGTGAGCCGCGGGCAGTTCTTCCGCCTGATGGGTGGCCTGGCGCTGGCCAGCGCGGCCACCGCCTGCTCCACCCGGCCGGAGACGACCGCGACGACGGGCGGCGGCGGCACCACCACCGACCTCAAGTTCGTCGGCGTCTCCGACCAGAAGGCGCCGATGGACAAACTGGCCGCCGCCTACGCCCAGGCCACGCCCGGCGTGCGCGTCACGCCCTCGTACGCGCCCACCGACCAGGTGCAGACCTCGCTGCGCACCCAGCTCGGTGCGGGCAACGCCCCCGACCTGCACGTGGTCTATCCCGGCAGCGGCAGCGCCATGTCGATGACCCAGATCGCCCAGGCCGGCCTGCTCGCCGACCTGTCGGCGCAGGCGTGGACGCAGACCATCCCCGCGGGCTTCAAGCCCGCCTTCCAGCTCGACGGCAAGACCTACCTGTACTCGGCCGGCTCGTCGGTCATCGGCGCCGTCTACAACAAGAAGGTCTTCCAGCAGGCCGGCATCGACGCGCCGCCTGCCACGTGGACCGAGTTCCTGGCCGTCTGCGACAAGCTCAAGAAGGCCGGGGTCGTGCCGATCGCGCTCGGCGCGCAGACGCCGTGGGTCACCCAGCTCATCACGTACGCGCTGGTGCCCTCCACCGTCTACGCCAAGGACCCCACGTTCGACGACAAGCAGCAGGCCGGGCAGGCCACCTTCGCCGGCTCCGGCTGGCAGCAGGCCTTCGAGATGTACCTGGAGCTGCAGAAGCGCGGCTTCTTCAACGACAAGCCCAACGGCACCACCTTCGAGCAGCAGACCTCGATGGTCGCCACCGGCAAGGCCGCCATGGCCGTGCAGGTCTCGGCCGTGCTGCCCGACTTCCGCAAGGCCGCCTCCTCGCCCGACGACCTGTCGATGTTCCCGCTGCCGGGCGCCGACGACGCCGCCTCGGTGTGGATCCCGGCCGGCGTCGTCGTCGGCCTCGGCGCCAGCGCCAAGGGCAGGAACGCCGAGGCGGCCAAGGCGTTCGTCGACTTCCTCGGCAAGCAGGAGAACATCAACGCCTGGGCCAAGGAGATCGCCGCCATCCCGCTCACCCAGGACGCCTCCTCGACCATCGACCCGGCGGTGGAGTCGTTCCTGCCGTTCACCAAGGACCGCGCCGTGCCGTTCATGGACCAGCGCTGGCCCAACGCCGAGGTCCAGCCGGTGCACTTCGCGGTCGTGCAGAAGCTGCTGGCCGGCGACTCCACGATCGACGAAGCACTGAAGAAGATGGACGAGGCTTACCGCAAGTGACCCCTTTGACCGTCCGGCGCGCGCGGCCGGCCAGCGCCGCCCGCCCGCGCCGCAGCGCCACCACCCCGCCCTGGCTGTTCGCCGCCCCCGCCCTCGCGGTGTACGCGCTGGTCGTGCTCTACCCGGCGATCAGCGGCGTCGTGTACGCCTTCACCGACTGGAGCGGCATCGGCGAGGACTGGTCGTTCGTCGGCCTGGCCAACTTCCGCACCCTGCTCGGCGACGAGCAGGCCATGGGCTCGATCGGCAACACGCTGCTGCTGACCCTGGCCGTCGTCGCCGTGCAGAACGGCGTCGGGCTGCTGCTGGCGCTCGGCGTGCACGCGAAGCTGAGGAGCCGCGCCCTGCTGCGCGTGGTCTTCTTCGCGCCGGTCGTCGTCAGCCCGGTCATGGTGGCCTTCCTGTGGAAGTACATCTACAACCCCGACCCCGACGCCGGGCTCAACGGCCTGCTCGGCCTGCACGTGGACTGGCTCGGCGACCCGTCGGTGGCGCTGTGGTCGATCGCCGGCATGGTCGTGTGGCAGTACGCCGGCTACTCCATGGTCATCTTCCTGGCCGGGCTGGAGGGCGTGCCCAAGGAGCTGCACGAGGCCGCGATGATCGACGGGGCGGGCACGTTCCAGCGGTTCAGGTACGTCACCTGGCCGCTGCTCGCGCCGGCCGTCACGATCAACCTCATGCTGTCCACGATCGGCGGGCTCAAGCTGTTCGACCAGGTCTTCGCCGCCACCAACGGCGGCCCCGGCTACGCCACCGAGACCCTGTCCACCGTGCTGTACAAGCAGGCGTTCGTCTTCGGCAAGTTCGGCTACAGCACCGCGGTCGCGCTGGTGCTGGCGCTGTTCGTGGCCGCGGTCTCGCTCATCCAGGTCTCCTACCTGCGCGGCCGGGAGGTGAGCGTGTGATGCGGCGGACGTTCCTGCTGGAGATCGTCATGATCGCGGTAGCGGTGGCGTTCCTGTTCCCCGTCTACACGCTGGTGTCGCTGGCGCTGAAGGACCCGGCGCAGATCTCGCAGGCGCCGCTGGCCCTGCCCGACCCGCCCACGCTGGACAACTTCGCCACCGCCTGGTCGGCCGCCGCGCTCGGCCCTTCGCTGGTCAACAGCACCGTCATCACCGTGGTCAGCCTGGTCGCGCTCATCGCGCTCGGCTCGTTCGCCGCCTACTTCCTGGCCCGGGTGCAGACCCGGCTCGGCTACGGGCTCTACATCCTGTTCCTGCTCGGCATCGTGCTGCCGTTCCAGCTCGGCATGATCCCGCTCTACCGGCTGGTCACCGACCTCGGGCTCATCGGCACGCACGCCGGGATGATCCTCTTCTACACCGGGATCCAGCTGCCGTTCACCGTGTTCCTCTACACCGGCTTCATCCGGGCGCTGCCCCGCGAGTACGCCAGCGCCGCCCAGATCGACGGCGCCGGCCACCTGACGGCGTTCACCCGCGTCGTCTTCCCGCTGCTGCGGCCCATCACCGGCACCGTGCTCATCCTGAACGCGGTCTTCATCTGGAACGACTTCTTCACCCCGCTGGTCTACCTCGGCGGCTCCGGTTTCGAGACGGTCCCGGTCAGCGTCTTCGCCTACGTCGGCCAGTACGTCTCCCAGCACGGCCTGGTCTTCGCCGGCCTCGTGCTCGGCGCGCTGCCCATCGTGGCGGTCTTCCTCGCCCTGCAGCGCTACGTCATCAAGGGCTTCTCCAGCGGGTTGAAGGGATGAGCGAGGCCGCCCGGATCTTCCGGGACCCGCCGCGCGCGTACTCGCCGGCCGCCATCTGGTGGTGGAGCGGCGAGCCCCTGCGCCGCGACCGGCTGCGCTGGCAGATGGAGCGGCTGGTCGCCGGGGGAGTGCACAACCTCGTCATACTCAACCTCGCCCCGTCGGGGCCGCTGTTCGGCGCCGACGCCGACGACCCGCCGTTCCTGTCCGAGGCGTGGTGGGAGCTGCTGGACGGGGTGTGCGCCGACGCCTTCGAGCTCGGCGCCCGCCTGTGGTTCTACGACCAGCTCGGCTTCTCCGGCGCCGACCTCCAGGCCCGCCTGGTGCAGGAGCGGCCGGAGTTCGCCGGGCAGTGGCTCGGCCCCGGCGGTGAGGTCACCACGCGCGGCTTCGACTACCTGTCGGCCGAGGCGTGCGCGGTGCTGCTCGACCGGGTGCACGGCGAGTTCGAGCGGCGGATCGGGCACTGGTTCGGGCGGGTCGTCGCCGGGTCGTTCCAGGACGAGCTGCCCACGCTGCCCACCTGGTCGCCCCGCTTCGCCGAGGAGCACCTGGCGCGGCGCGGGAAGGAGTTCTCGCTCGCCGACCCCGACTGGGCCGCCTACCAGCGGACCCGCGCCGAGCTGGCCGAGGAGGCGTTCTTCCGTCCGCTCGCCGCCTGGCACGAGCGGCACGGCCTGCTGAACGGCTGCGACCAGCAGGACCCGGCCCGCGCCGGGCATCCGGTGGCGGGCGTCGAGCTGTACGCCGACTACGCCCGCACCCACCGCTGGTTCTCCGCGCCCGGCTCCGACCACCACGGCGACGCCCGCCTGCACGCCTCGCTGGCCCACCTGTACGGCCGCTCCCGCGTCTGGATCGAGGCGTTCCACTCCAGCGGCTGGGGCGGCACCCTGGAGGAGACCTTCGACTGGCTGCTGCCGTGGCTGCGGGCAGGGGCGACGCTCTACAACCCGCACGCGGTCTACTACACGACCCGGCGCGGCTGGTGGGAGTGGGCGCCGCCGTCCACCGACTGGCGGCAGCCGTACTGGCGGCACCACCGGGTGTTCGCCGACGCGGTGACCCGCCTGTGCGCCGCCCTGTCGCTGGGCCGCCACGCCTGCGACGTCGCCGTGCTGCTGCCGACCACGACCGTCCAGTCCGGCACGGCCCTGGCGGGCGGCGCGCCCGCCGGGCCGGAGGCGGCGCGAGCCGACGAGGTCTACCGGGCGCTGGTGGGCGACATGGCGTGGTTCGCCACGAAGCCCGGGGTGCTCGACCTGCTGGGCCTCGACGCCGACGTGATCGACGAGGACTCGGTACGGCGCGCGGAGGTCGCGGACGGGCGGCTCGCGGTGTCCACGGAGGCGTACCGGGCGATCGTGCTGCCCGCCGTCACCGCGCTGGACGGGGACGTGGCCGCGCGGCTGGCCGCGTTCACCGACGCGGGCGGGCTGCTCGTGGCCGTCGGCGCCGTGCCGCCGGAGCTGCGCGGCCGGGCCAGGCTCGCCGCGACCCCCGAGGACGTGGGGGAGGCGCTGGCCGCGATGCCGCGCCGGGTGGAGGCCCCGGTGCCCGCGCTGGTGCGCGAGACCGGCGACGCCACGCTGGTGTTCCTGACCGCCACGCATCCGATGGCCAGCAGGATCGGCGTCGGCCGGCCGGAGGAGCGGGGTGTGGACCTGGGCTGGCTGGACGCCGACATCGACTTCGACCCCGCCCGGTACGCCCGCGAGATGCACGTCACCGTGCGGGACGTGGCGGGCGCGCCCCGGCTGCTGCGGCCCTTCGCGGGCGGCGACCCGGTCCCGCTGCGGCACGTCAGGCGCGGCGACGCCGTCGAGGTGGTCGTGCCGTTCGACGACGGGCCCGCCGCACTGCTGGTCTTCGACGGCTCCGCCGCCGCCCCGGCCAACGACCCGGCCAACGACCCGGCCAACGACCCGGCCAACGACCCGGCCAACGACCCGGCCAACGACCCGGCCAACGACCCGGCCAACGACCCGGCCAACGACCCGGCCAACGATCTCGCCGACGACCTCGCCGCGGACCCGGCCAACGATCTCGCCGACGACCTCGCCGCGGACCCGGCCGACGACCTCGCCGACGGCCCGGCTTCGCCGGAGCCGGCGTACCCCGTGGAGACGAACCTCGGGGACGAATGGGACGTCGAGCTGGTCCCCACCCTCGACGACACCTGGGCGGACTTCGGCGGCGGCGCCGGCGTCGAGCTCTGGACGCTGCGCACGCCCGGCGGCGAGCCCGTGCACGTCACCTTCGGCCCGCGCGGCGAGCAGCGGGTCGGCGACGGCCCGTGGACGCCCTCGGTCTGGTCGGCCTCGCGCGGCCTGCGCAAGGACCCCGTGCACCGCGACACCCTCGGCCCCAAGGGGCACGTGCCGGTGGAGTTCCTGGCCTTCGGCCGGGTCGCCGCCGGGGCGGAGGCCAGCTTCCGCAGCGTGCTCACCGTGCCGCCGGGCCCGCCGCGGTGGCTGGCGCTCGGCGCGGGCGCGGCCAAGACGCTCTGGCTCGACGGCGAGCCGCGCCCCCTGGACGACGCCGGGTACGCCGCCGTCACCCGTGACCCCGTGCCGCCCGGCGAGCACCTGCTGGAGCTGCTGCTCGTCCCTGACGAGGAGCTGGACCTGCGGGCCTACGCCTGCCTGGCCGACGACCCGGCCGACGCGGCCCGGCCCGAGTGGATCGCCGGGTCCCGCCTGGAGACCGTCGTGGAGGCCGGCGACGGTGACCAGGTGCTGCAGGTGGCGTCCACCACGTTCTGCCGGGTGCTGGTCAACGAGGTGGAGGCGGGCCGGCAGGGCGGGTTCGACCCGTACGCGGAGGCCGACATCCCGCGCGTGCGCCGCTACGACCTCGCCCCCCTGCTGCGGCCCGGCCGCAACACGATCGCCGTGGAGTCGGACGGCTGGATCCTGGCCGACGGCCTGGCCGTCTCGGGGCCGCACTGGTCGCCGGAGCCCCGGGTCCGCCGCCGTCAGCACGGCGACCCCGCCGCGCTCTGGCTGCGGCCCCGTCCGCATCCGCTGCCGGAGGCGGGCTGGCTGGACGGGCGGCCGTCCGCGCCGCCCGCCCGGTTCGCGGTGCCGGGCGACCGGCCGGGGGAGGAACGCTTCCTGCTCGACGTCCCGCCGGGCGCGACCGCCGTCGATTTGCCCACGACCGGCCGCGTCGAGGTCCGCGCCGCGCTCGGCTCGACCAGCCACGCCATCGAGCCGGGCCCCGGCCCCGAAGGCCGGGTCGTCGAGCTGGGTGGCGGGCTCGGGAGCGGGCCCATCGAGGTGCGGGTGGTGACCGAGCCGGGGGCGCGGGCGGGGGCGGCCTTCGGCGGGCCGGTCCGCTTCGCCTGCGGCCCCGGCCGGATGCGGCTCGGCGACTGGGAGGAGCGGGGCCTGCCCGGCTACAGCGGCGGCGTGCGTTACCGGACCACCGTCACCGTCCCGGCCGCCGGTCCCGGCCTGCTCGACCTCGGCCGGGTACGGGGCACGGCCGAGGTCGTGGTCAACGGGGAGCCCTGCGGGGTGCGGGTCTGCTCGCCGTACCGGTTCCCCGTCGAGCTCGCTGAGGGCGCGAACGTGGTGGAGATCCTGGTGCTCGGCACGCTGGGGCCGTACCTGGACGAGGTGAGCCCGACGCACTTCGTCTTCGCCGGCCAGCGCGCCAGTGGCCTGTTCGGTCCGGTACGGCTGCGCACGCCTCAGCCCCCGGCCTGATCGCCCTGCCCGGCGACCCAGGCCGCGATCTGGGCCCGGGAGGTGAAGCCGAGCTTGCACAGGATGTGCTCGACGTGCGCCTCGGCGGTGCGCTGCGCGATCACCAGGGTGGCCGCGATCTCCTTGTTGCTCATGCCGCGGGCGACCAGCGCCGCGATCTCCCGCTCGCGGCGGGTGAGCGGCGAGGTTTCGCCGGTCCGCGCGGCGCGGGGCTGCCGTTTCTCGCCGCCCGTCTTCTCGCTGCCCGCCGCGTACCCGGGCACGTCGCCGGGAGGCAGCTCCACGCCCTTGCGGAAGGCGGCGGCGAACCCGCGGGCGCCGAGGTGCTCGCGCGCCACCGCCTCGGCGGCCTCGTGGTAGCCCTCCAGGTAGCCGAACAGCGGCCCGCCGAACGCCCGCCAGCTCTCCTGCGAGGCGCCGAGCAGCGTCGCGGCCCGCTCGGCCGAGGCGTCCGCGGTCATCCAGGCCAGCGCCTCGACGCAGAGCGCGACGCCGAGCCGGTCGTCGAACGGCTGCTTGAGCCGGATGGCCTCGCGCTCCATCTCGATCGCGCGGGCCGGGTCGCCCTGCCGCCAGGTCTCGATGCCGAACATCCACAGCGTGTAGGAGCGGAACCAGTGCTCGTGGCGCGCCTCGCACCGCGCCAGGCACTCCTTGAACCGGTCGATCGCCTGCTCGTCGTCGCCGAGCAGGCCGTGCGCCGTCGCCAGGTACATCAGCGCGTTGACCACGCCGCTCTCCTCGCCGGCCGACCGGTGGCCGTCGGCGGCCTCGCCGAGCAGCGTCACCGCTTCTCTGAGGTCGTGGCGCATCAGCGCGGCCAGGCCGGCGACGTACGCGACGGGCGCGGCCGGCGGCGGGTCGGGCAGGGCGTCGCCCAGCTCCCGGCACTCCCGCAGGAGCGTGTCCGCCTCCTCGAAGTCGCTCTGCAGCACCGCGAGGCGGGCCTGGACGCACAGCGCCTCGGCCCGCTCCGGCGTCGGCTCGGGCGCGGCGGCCAGCAGCCGCGCCAGCCACACCCGGCCTTCGCGCAACGCCCCGGCCGCGATCCAGTAGAAGCAGAGCGCCGTGGCGAGCACCAGCCCGTCGCGGAGGCCGTCCGGCCCCGGTGCGTAGGGGGAGGAGCCGGGCGAGCCGGACGGCAGGGCGGAGTCGAGGGCGGTGCGCAGGTTGCCGTGGTCGGCGCGCAGGCGGGCGAACCAGGAGACCTGGTCCGGCCCGTACCAGCCGCGCCGGGCGCGCAGGGCCAGGTCACGGAAGTAGGCGCGGTGCCGGGCACGCAGCTCCGCCTCCTCGCCCGACTCGCGCAGCCGCTCGCGCCCGTACTGCCTGATGGTCTCCAGCAGCCGGTATCTCACGCTCTGCCGGTGCTCCTCGCGGGCCAGCACCGACTTGTCCACCAGCCCGCCGACCAGGTCCATCACGTCCTCGGGCGGGATGCCGCCGCCGGAGCACACCTGCTCGGCCGCCTCCAGGTCGAGCCCGCCGGAGAACACCGACAGCCGGCTCCACAGCAGCCGTTCCTGCTCGGTGCAGAGGGCGTGGCTCCAGTCGATGAGCGAGCGGAGGGTCTGCTGGCGCGGCATGGCGGTCCTGGCGCCGGTGGTGAGCAGCCGGAAGCGGTCGTCCAGCCGTTCCAGGAGCTGCTCGACCGACAGCGCGCGCAGCCGTACGGCCGCGAGCTCGATGGCGAGCGGGATGCCGTCGAGCCGGCGGCAGACGCGGGCGACGGCCTCGCGGTTGGCGTCGGTGATCTCGAAGCCGGGCAGCACGGCCCGCGCCCGCTCGGCGAACAGCCGCACCGCGTCGGTCTGGCCGTCCGCCCGCGCACCGGCCTCGGCGTCCCCGGCGGTCTCGGCGGCCTCGGGGACGGCCAGCGTCGGCACCTGCAGCACCTGCTCGCCCGTGACGCCGAGCGCCTGCCTGCTGGTGGTGAGGATCCGCAGGCCGGGCGCGGCGCGTACGAGCCGGTCGGCCAGGGCCGCGCACGCGTCCAGCAGATGCTCGCAGTTGTCCAGCACCACCAGGGTCCGCCGGTCGCGCAGGTGGCCGGCCAGCACCTCGATGGAGGGCCGCGGCGCCCTGTCCTGGATGCCCAGCGCCGCCATGACGGTCGCGACCAGCAGCTCGGCGCTCTCCAGCGCGGCCAGCTCCACCAGCCACACCCCGTCGTGGTAGGCCCGCCGCAGGTCGAAGGCCACCCGCAGCGCCAGCCGCGACTTGCCGACGCCGCCCACGCCGGCCAGCGTCACCAGCCTGCCCTCGCCCAGCAGCCGCTTGACCTCGGCGATCTCCCGCCGGCGGCCCACGAAGCTGTTGAGCTCGGCCGGCAGCGAGCCGGCCGGCGACACGGTCCGCCACCTGTCCGGTTCGAGATTCGGCCCGCTGTTCGGCGCAGCGATGGTCATGATGGAAGCCCCCAAGGACCCAGGCTATGCCGTGACCCTTTTCGTACGCCTTTGTCTTGGTATGGGGTTGGCAAAACCCGCTTCAGCCCGGGTTGAGCGCCGAGTGCCGCCGGCCGTAGGAGAGGTAGACCACGAGCCCGATCAGGAACCACACCGCGAAGCGCAGCCAGGTCAGCGGCTCCAGGAACGTGATCAGCCAGAGGGAGAACACCACGCCGATCGCCGGCACCACCGGCATCCCCGGCGTGCGGAACTCCCGGTGCAGGTCCGGCTGCCGGTAGCGGAGCACGATCACCGCCGCGCACACCACCACGAACGCCAGCAGGATGCCGATGTTGGTCAGCTCGGCCGCCTCCCTGATCGGCAGGAACCCGGCGATCAGCGCCGAGGCCACGCCCACGATCCAGGTGACCCGCGAGGGCACCCGCCGCACCGGGTGCAGCCGGGCGAACCAGCCGGGCAGCAGCCCGTCCCTGCTCATCGAGAACCACACGCGGGTGACGCCCAGCATGAACGTGAACATCACGGTCAGGATGCCGACGATGGCGCCCACCGCGATCAGCGCCGCCAGCCCCCGCAGCCCGACGGAGGCGAACGCCGAGGAGAAGCCGCTCTCCGGGTCGATCTCCCGGTAGTTCTGCATGCCGGTGAGCACCAGCGTGGCCAGCACGTAGAGGATCATCGAGACGACCAGCGAGTAGATGATGGCCTTCGGCATGTGCCGCCGGGCGTCGCGCGCCTCCTCGGCCGCCGTGCTCATCGCGTCGTAGCCGAACACCGCGAAGAACACCGTGGCCGCGCCGGTGATCGCCCCGCTGACGCCGAACGGGAAGAACGGCGAGTAGTTGGCCGGGTCGATGAAGAAGAACCCGACCACGATCACCACCAGCACCACCGCGACCTTGATCGCCACCACGGACGTCTCGAACCGGGCGGCCGTCTTGATGCCGCGGTTCAGCAGGAAGGCGATGAGCAGGCACAGCAGCACGGCGAACAGGTCCACCACGTGGCCGTCCCCGGTGCCGGGCGCGCCCAGCATCCAGGCCGGCAGCCGCAGGCCCAGCTCCTCCACCAGGAAGCCGAAGTAGCCGGAGATGCCGATGGCGACCACCGCCACGATCGCGGTGTACTCCAGCAGCAGGTCCCAGCCGATGAACCAGCCGACGATCTCGCCGAGCACCGCGTAGCCGTAGGTGTAGGCGGAGCCGGCCTTCGGGATCATGCCCGCGAACTCGGCGTAGGAGAACGCCGCCGCCCCGCTCGCCACCCCCGCCAGCAGGAACGACACCAGCACCGCGGGCCCGGCCGTCTGGTTGGCCACCGCGCCCGCGAGGGCGAAGATGCCCGCCCCGATGATGCCGCCGACGCCGATCGCGGTGAGCTGCCACAGCCCCAGCGACCGGGAAAGCTCGCCCTCGTGCTCCTCCGCGATCTGTTCGACCGGTTTGCGGCGGAACATGCTGTGTGACGCGGCCATGACGACCTCCTGAGCACCCTGTCGGTTCTCAGGAGGTCCTTTCCCGGCCCGCTCCCGGCATGCCCCGGCGACGGCGGACCGGACCGGGATTTGACGCGTACGGCGAGGTCAGCGTGCCTTGCCGAAGTCGGCGGGCACCGGCCGGCCGGTGCTCAGCAGCGTGAACAGCTCCTCCCACAGCGGCATCACGACCTCCGGGGTGTAGGCGTGCGCCGTCGCCGCCGCGGCGGCCCCGAGGCGCGCCCGCAGCTCGCGGTCGGCCATGAGCCGGCCCAGCTCCTCGCCCAGCTTCTGCACGTCGCGCGGCGGCACCAGGACGCCGTTCTGGCCGGAGACCAGCACGTCGGCGGGCCCGGTCGGGCAGTCGAAGGCGACCACGGGCAGGGCGTGGCCCATCGCCTCGATCATCGCCATCGGCAGGCCCTCGATGCGCGAGCTGAGCGCGTAGATCGACGACCGCGCGAGCTCCTCGTGGATGCGGTCGCTGCGGCCCATCAGCGTGATCCGCCCGTCCATGCCGGTGTCGGCGATGCGCTGCTGCAGCTTCTGCTGCGAAGGCCCGGTGCCGAAGATGCGCAGGCGCCACTCCGGGTGCTCCTCCGCCACCGAGGCGAAGGCCGGGATGAGCATGTCGTAGCCCTTCTGCGGCACCAGCCGCCCGGCCGCGATCACCACCGGGTTGCTCTGGTCGGAGTGCTCGCGGTGGTCCATGTGGACGGCGTTGGGGATGCGCACGATGGGCGTGTCGTCCAGGATGGCGTGGTATTCGGCGCGGCTGGTCTCGGTCAGCACGGCGACCGCGTCGAAGCGGCCGTAGTGGCGGGCGATCTGCTCGCGTACGGCCTCGTGGTAGGCGGCCAGGTTCATGTGCTCCTGGGCGATCCTGATGACCTTGCGCGAGGCGCGGCGGGCGGAGATCAGGTTGAGCGCCGGGCGGGTGGTGACGAGGATGCCGTCGTTCAGCGACGACACGTAGTCCATCACGGCGGCCTCGACGCGCTCGGTGAACCACTCGGCGGCGAACTCGCCGTACGGGACGATCTTGCCGCGGGCCCGCCGCCACACCTTGCGCACCAGGGAGTCGGCCGACACCCCGTCGCGCTGGTCGACCAGCGCGGACAGGCGCACCCGCGGGTCGATGGCGAACTGCGGCTTGCCGCGCCGGCGCACCACGCTGACGATCTCCACGTCGTGGCCGGCCTCGGCCATCGCGTTGGCCTGGTTGACGACCGTGCGGATGGTGCCGCCCATCCCGTACGCGTGCAGCAGCATGTAGCGGATCCTCACGGGAGGTACCCCCACGTGCGCGCCATCCCCTTGAGGACGTCGGGCACCTCCTCGGGCCCTGGCAGCTCGCGGCCGGGCTGCACCTGCCCGGAGCGGATCTTGTCCTTCCAGTCGCCGAGACCCTTGGTCACCACCTCGGGGGTGCCGTAGCTGAGCATGGCGGGCTCCCACGCGATGGCGAGGAAGTCGCAGATCCCGCGCAGCGTCCGCTCCGGGTCGGCGGTCAGCTCCTCGTAGCGCACGGTGAGGCCGGGCAGCGCCTTCCTGGCACGCTCCACCGCCTTCATGTAGCGCAGCGCGTCCTTCGCCGCCTCCTCGGGCGTGCGCTTGTCCGGGCTGGCCTCGTGCCAGGAGGTCGCGATCGAGGCGGGATGGCGCAGCAGGAACACGAAGCGCGCGTCCGGCCAGCAGGCGGCCAGGCGCTCGTAGGCGAAGGCGTTGGCGGGCGTCTTGTCCACGACGTACCGCTTGCCGCTGCGGACCAGCTCCCGGTGCAGCACCCGGTCCCACAGCAGGTGCTCCAGGTCGGCCTTGTTGTGGCCGAGCGCGGCCATCGCCTTCTCGGCCAAGCTCGTGCCGAAGTCGACGCCGAGCCGCCGGACGTGCAGCTCGTGCGGGGCGTGCAGGTCGGGGTGGGAGTTCAGCATCGAGCGCAGCAGCGTCGAGCCGGACCGCACGGGGGAGATGACGAACACGGGCGCCCTCAGCAGCCGGTCCGCCTCGGGGTCCGCCGGCGGGCGGAACGAGACGTCGGCGGCCTTCTTGGCGGGCACGACCGATTTGGCGGCCGGGCCGGAGGTCTTGGACACCCGCTCGATGCGCAGGCCCGTGTGCCTTTCCAGCGCGGTGGTGATCTTACGCTGCCACTTCATGGTGGGGGAGGGTACTTACCTTTTCTGCAGATTGTCTGAAAGCGGCCTCAGTGGATGCGGCGCTCCCGGCCTGCCCAGGCCTCGTCCCGCAGGACGTACTTCTGGATCTTGCCGGTGGAGGTCTTCGGCAGGTCGCCGAACTCCACGCGCTTCGGCACCTTGAACCGCGCGAGCCGCGCCCGCACGTGCTCCCTGATCTCGTCCGCGGTGGCCGTCGCGCCCTCGCGCAGCGTCACGTACGCGGCGGGCACCTCGCCCCAGTGCTCGTCCGGCACCGCGACGACCGCCACCTCCAGCACCGCCGGATGGTCGGCGATGGCCTGCTCGACCTCCACCGAGGCGATGTTCTCGCCGCCCGAGATGATCACGTCCTTGCTGCGGTCGCGCAGCTCCACGTACCCGTCGGGATGGCGGACGCCGAGGTCGCCGGTGCGGAACCAGCCGTCCGGCGCGGCCGCAGCGGTCGCCTCGGGATCGCGGTAGTAGCCGAGCATGACGTTGTTGCCGCGCAGCGCGATCTCCCCGACCGTCGTGCCGTCGGCGGGCACGTCGCGGCCGTCCGCGGCCACGACGCGGGCGGTGCAGGCGATCATGTTGCCCACGCCCTGGCGGGCCTTCAGCCGCGCCTGGCGCTCGCCGGTCAGCCCGTCCCACTCCGGCCGCCAGTCGCAGATCATCGCCGGGCCGAACGTCTCGGTGAGCCCGTACAGGTGGATGACGTCGAAGCCGAGGCCCGACATGCGGCGCAGGATCGCGGGGGACGGCGGCGCGCCGCCCGTCGAGACCCGCACCGTGCGCTCCAGCGGAGCCGCGTCCGGCGCGTGGGCGATCATGGACAGCACGGTCGGCGCGCCCTCCAGATGGGTGACGCCCTCGGCCCGCAGCAGCCGCCACACCTCGGCCGGGTCCGGCTTCGGCAGGCACACGTGCGTCCCGGCCGCCGCCGTCACCGCCCACGGGAAGCACCAGCCGTTGCAGTGGAACATCGGCAGCGTCCACAGGTGCACGGTGGCCGGCGACAGCCCGGCGTGCCCCACCATGGCGAGGGCCTGCAGATAGGCGCCGCGATGGTGGTACATGACGCCCTTCGGGCGGCCGGTGGTGCCGGAGGTGTAGTTGATCGACAGCAGCGCCCGCTCGTCGGCCGGGGTGAGCGCCAGCGGCGACGCCTTCGCGAGCAGGTCCTCGTACTCCGCGCCGGCCCGGATCCGGAGCGGCGGCTCGGCCAGTCCGGCGCAGGCCGCGTCCACCAGGCCGTCGAAGACCGGGTCGTGCACCAGCACGCCCGCCCCCGAGTGCTCCAGGATGTAGCCGACCTCGCCCGGCGCCAGCCGGGTGTTGATCGCCACCAGCGGCACGCCCGCCCACGGCACCCCGAAGTTCGCCTCCAGCAGCACGGAGGTGTTCGGCGCGAGCACCGCCACCGGGCGGCCCCGCGTCAGGGACGCCAGCGCGCCCGCCATCCGGCGGCAGCGATCGCGCAGCTCGTGGTAGGTGACGCGGCGGTCGCCGTCGATCACGGCGATCCGGTCGCCGTGCGCGTCGGCGGCCCGGTCGAGGAAGGAGACGGGGGTCAGCGGCTCGTACGACAATCCGTCCAGATCGGGCATGCGATGGTCCTCCGGCCGAGAGGCGGGCTCACCGCCATCCTGAGCCGCGATCCCACGCCGCGTCCACCCAGTTCGGCAGGACTTTCCGCCCCCGCGCTGGGTAGTCGTGACGGCCGGACCGAGAGCGAAGGAGCGTTGCCGTGCAGATCCCTCAGCGGCCCGGCATCAGCCAGGTGCACACCGGCATGAAGGTCGTCGACCGCGACGGCAAGGAGGTCGGGACGGTGGAGCTGGTCAAGATGGGCGACCCGCAGGCGGCCACCACCGACGGACAGCAGACCGGGCGCGGCCCCGGCTTCGTGCCCGTGCTGTCGGACGTCTTCAGCCACGCCGAGCCCGACCTGCCGCCCGTGCTGGCGGCCCGGCTGCTGCGGACCGGCTTCGTGAAGGTGGACGGCCGCGGGCTGTTCGCGCGCGACCTGTACGTCGCGCCCGAGCAGGTCGCCAGGATCGAGGACAACGTGGTGCACCTGTCGACCGACGGCGACTCCCTGGCCAAGGAGAGCTAGGCCGGGGGTTCCTCCGGGCCGAGGAGGCGGGCGATGGTCTCGGACTGGCGGGCGCGGAACCAGGCGCGCTCGCGAGGGCCCGCCTCCAGGCCGCAGGGGCGTTCGACGTCGTGGCGGGCGTACTCGTCGGCCCACAGCGCGGCCTTGACCCGGCTCGGCAGGTTCGCCAGGCCGGGGCGGCGGCGGGCGCGGCGCAGCGCCGCGAGGTCCAGCTCGGCCGCGGCGACCAGCGTCTCGCCCGACCCCGCCCGGGCGAGGGCTCGGCCCTGGGGGTCGATCAGCTCCGAGCCGCCGTTGACGGAGTCGCCGGGGACGGCGGTGCCGGTCAGGCCGCCGGAGTTGGCCGCCACCACGTACGTCAGGTTCTCCACGGCGCGGGCGCGGCGGGCGATCGCCTTCGGCGTCAGGTCCGGCGAGGACGCCTCCGAGGTGGGGTTGCAGAACACCTCGGCCCCGCGCAGGGCGAGCGCGCGGGCCAGCTCCGGCATCTGGACCTCCTCCGAGGCCAGCGCCGCCAGGTTGCCGATCTCGGTGCGGGCCACCGGCAGCACCCCGTCGATGCCGTACACCTCCGTGTAGCGCTCCCACACGTCGTACGGCGAAGGCGTGAACAGCGAGTGCAGCCGCCGGTAACGCAGCACCACCTCCCCGGCGGGGGAGAGGATCACCGTCGCCTGGAAGTACAGCCCGGGGAAGTGCTCGTCGCGCTCGTAGGCGTTGACGCACAGGAACACCTCGTCGCGGACGGCGATCCCGGCCAGCATGCGGTATTCGGGCCCGCCGGGGTCGAGCGCCGCCCGTTCGCGCCACTCCGGCAGGCTCTCGCGCATCGGGAAGCCGGTCAGCGCGTACTCGGGCAGCACCACCAGCCGCAGCTCCGGCCCGAGCCACGCCTTGGAGCCCGCGACCCGTTCGGAGACGTGGGCGACGGCGGCGGCGATCTCGGCGCGCGGGTCGGCGGCCGCGTTGATCGCCCGGGTGCCGAGCTGCAGGGCCAGGGCCAGGTAGGCGGTCACGCGCCGGTCCTCCGCTCGTCGATCAGCGTCCTGCGCACGCACACGCCGTCCTCCAGCCACTGCCACACCCGGCTGCGGGAGCGGCCGTCCTCGCTCAGCACGATCAGCTCGAACAGCCGCAGCGGCCGGCCCTTGTAGCGCCAGGTGAGGTAGATCGTGCTGTCGTCCACCTCGCGGAACTCGCCCTCCAGCCGGTCGGTGTCGATGCGGCACCGGCCGCCGCCCAGGTACGCGGCCGGGAACTCGTGCACCTCGGCGCGGCCGTCGTCCCAGGTGTAGCGGTTGGTCTGGTGGTAGGCGGCGTCGCCGGCGATGCGGCACGTCATGTGGACGCGGTGCCGGTCGAGCAGGGCTCCGTCGCGGCCGAGGTGGAGGTATTCGCCCTCCCACTCGCCCTCGTGCCGGGCCAGCAGCGGCATCTCCTCGCGCAGTCCCATCGGCTATTCCTCCGTCGGGTGCCACCAGGGGTCGGCGGCGGGGGATCGGTTGATCAGGAAGGCGCGGCGGCGCAGGAACCGGGCGATCGACGCCGGCCCCATGCGCGAGCCGCCGAGCCCGGACAGGCGGAAGGAGTGCTTCTCGCCCTCGTGTACCAGCGCGGTGAGCGCGGCGTCGTTGACGCTGACCGCGCCGACCGGCAGCCGGGCGGCCACCGCCATGGCCTCCTCCTCGGTGGCGGCGAACACGGCGGCCGACAGCCCGTACGCCGAGTCGGCCGCCAGCGCGACCGCCTCGTCCGGCCCGTCCACGGCCATGACGGGCAGCACCGGCCCGAACGTCTCCTCCGTCATCACCAGCATCGAGTGGTCCACGCCGGACAGCACGGTGGGGCGGCACCAGTGGCCGCCGCCGTGCCGCTCGATCGTCCCGCCGGTGTGCGTGACCGCGCCCCGCGCCGCGGCGTCGGCCAGGTGGGCGGCGATCACGCCGGGCCGGTCGGGCGCGATGATCGGCCCGATGGGGCCGCCCTCGCAGGTCAGCCGGGTCCGCTCCGCCTTGGCCGCGAGCAGCGCCAGGAAGTCGTCGTGGACCTCGCGGGCGACGTAGACCCGCTCGATCGACTGGCAGGACTGGCCGGCGTTGGCGGTGCCGCCCCACAGGATCGCCGAGGAGGCCCGGTCGAGGTCCGCCCCGGCCAGGACGATCGCCGGGTCCTTGCCGCCGAGCTCCAGGTGCGCGGGGACGAACGCGCGGGCCGCCGCCTCGGCCACCTGCCGCCCGGTGGGGACGCTGCCGGTGAACACCACGGCGTCCACCAGCCCCACGAGCGCCGCCCCGGTGACCGGCCCGCCCTCGACGACCGCCAGCGGCAGCTCGCCGGGCACCAGCCGGGTCAGCGGCTCGATGAAGCGCGGCGTCACCTCGCTCGGCTTCACCAGCACCGCGCAGCCGGCGGCCAGCGCCGGGGCGGCGTCGAGGAGGCCGAGCAGCAGCGGGAAGTTCCACGGCGTGATCGCCCCGACCAGCTCGTACGGCACCGCGTCCCCGGCCACGTGCACCCCGGGCAGCTCGGCGGCGAACCCGGCGGGCGGGGCGAGCAGCGCGGGCGCCCGCCGCGCCCACCGCTCGACCGCCCCCGCGACGACCTGCCGCTCCAGCACCGACTCGGCGACCCGCCCGGTGTCGGCCACCAGCGCGGCCAGCAGGTCCTCGTCGCGGGCCAGCGCCGCGGCGAAGCGGGCGAGCACCGGGCCGCGCCCGGCCGGCCCCGCCGCCGCCCACCCGGCGGCCCGCGCGCGCAGCCCGGCCGCGATCCCGGCGAGCCGGTCCGGCGGGACGGGACGCAGGGGCCGCTCGATCCGGCCGGTCAGCGGGTCGAGGACCGGCGTGCTCACGGCCGGCCGTGGGCGGCGCACCAGCCGGCCCACGTCATGGCGCCCTTGTCGAGCTGCTTGGCGTGGAAGGAGGTCCAGGAGTTCTGGCTCGGCCCCGGCTCGTCAGGCGCGGCCGTGTAGAGCGGGTGATGGGCCTCCACCTCGGCGCGCAGCCACGGCTCGACGTCGGCGTACGAGTCGAGCGACCAGGCGTGGGCGCGGTAGGTGAGCTGCCCGCGCACCTCGCTCTCGGCCAGGCCCATGAACGGCGCCCACGGGGCCGTGCGCGTCCAGCTCACCTTGACCTTCATCGCGCCGTCGGGGATCTCGCCGGGGACGGTGCGCGCGGCCACCTCGCGGTCGTCCACCTGGAACTCGAACATCTCCTGCGCCGTGTAGACGCCGCCGACCAGGCCAAACGTCTCGCCCAGGGTGGCGCCGTAGTCGGCGCGGACGGCGATGTCGCTGGTCCAGACGCTCTCGTCGTGCAGCCGGCGGACGGGCGGCCCGGCGAAGGCGGGGGTGATGGGGAACGGGCCGAAGTTGACCGCGTCGTTGTTGATCGGCACGACCGGGTAGGTGCGGCCGTCGAGGGGGTTCGCCCATTCGCGCAGGACGCGCACGGGGTCGCCGGGGTCGGTGTAGCAGACGATCTCGCGGGAGAGCTGGTGGAGCCGGTCGGTGCCGGGCACGCGGTACAGGCGGCGAATGTTGTAGCCCTCGATCCCGAACAATTTCCGGCCATGCGGAATATCAGGTTTCAGCGCGTCACCGGGAATGTTGGCGTAGACGGAGCCGGAAATGCGGAAAACCATGTCCTCCCCATCCGGACGTCCGAAAGTTTGGAGGGCCAGCATTCCGCTCGGGTCGGTCACCGTCCGGTAAACGGGGCCGGGATGCGTCGAGTCCATGACGATCAGAATAAAGGCTTAACGCTGCGTGTATTTCGTGCCGGAAACTGGGTGTGTCATCCCTTTTGTCAGGGGTACGGGGCGCGAAGGGCACCGGGAGGCGTGGCGTCTCCCGGCGCTCGCACGTACATCCGACACCTGTGAGGACCGCATGATGACCGACCGACTCGGCCGTGCGCTGGGCTGGACCAGCCTCGCGCTCGGCACGGCGCAGCTCGCGGCGCCCCGGGCCGTGACCCGCCTGTGCGGCGTCGACGACGCGCCGGGGGCCACGACGATCGCCAGGCTCGTGGGAGGACGCGAGCTGCTGCACGCCGCGCTGCTGCTCGGCGGCAAGACGCCCGCCCGGTGGACGTGGACCAGGATGGCCGGCGACGCGATGGACCTCGGCCTGCTCGGCACGGCCGCCGCCAACCGCACCGGCGGCCGGCGCCGCCGCGCGCTGTGCGCGCTCGGCGCGGTCGCCGGCATCGCCGCCCTCGACGCCGCCTGCGCCGGGATGCGCGCCCGCAAGGCCCGCAGCCCGCTCCAGGTGCGCGCCTCCATCACCATCAACAAGCCCCGCGCCGAGGTCTACCGCTTCTGGCGCGACCTGGAGAACCTGCCGACCTTCATGACCCATCTGGAGTCCGTCCGCACCCTCGGTGGGGGCCGCTCCCGCTGGCGGGCCAAGGGCCCGGTGGTCGACCTGGAATGGGAGGCCGAGATCATCGACGAGCGGGCCGGCGACCTGATCGCCTGGCGCTCGGTGCCCGGCAAGGGCGTCCGCAACGCGGGCCTGGTCAGCTTCACCGACGGCCCCGCGGGACGCGGCACCGTCGTGGACGTCTCGCTGGAGTACGGCATGCGCGGCCGCAAGCTGGCCGCCGCGGTCGCCCGCATGTTCGGCGAGCACCCCGAGCAGCAGGTACGCGACGATCTGCGCCGCTTCAAGCAGGTCATGGAGACCGGCGAGGTGGTCCGTTCCGAGGGCAGCCCCGAGGGCCACCGCGCCCGGCGTCAGCTCCACCAGCGTCCCGCCCAGCCGATCGGAGCACGCGCATGAAGGCCAACGTGTGGACCGGCCGCAACAGCGTCGAGGTCGAGAACGTCCCGGACCCGCAGATCCTCAACGCGCGGGACGCGATCGTCCGCGTCACCTCGACCGCGATCTGCGGCTCCGACCTGCACCTGGTGGACGGCTACATCCCGACCGTGAAGAAGGGCGACATCCTCGGCCACGAGTTCATGGGCGAGGTCGTCGAGGTCGGCCCCGGCGTGCGCAACCTGCGGCCCGGCGACCGCGTCGTGGTGCCGTTCACGATCGCGTGCGGCTCCTGCTTCGCCTGCGAGGCCGAGCTGTACTCGGTGTGCGAGAACTCCAACCCCAACGCGGGGATGGCCGAGAAGCTGATGGGCCACTCGCCCGCCGGGATCTTCGGCTACTCGCACATTCTGGGGGGCTTCCCCGGCGGGCAGGCCGAGTACGCCCGGGTCCCGTTCGCCGACGTCGGCCCCATCAAGATCGAGGACGACCTGCCCGACGAGAAGGTGCTGTTCCTGTCCGACATCTTCCCCACCGGCTTCATGGGCGCCGAGATGTGCGACATCAAGCCGGGCCAGACCATCGCGATCTGGGGCGCGGGACCCGTCGGGCAGCTCGCCGCGGCCAGCGCGTTCCTGCTCGGCGCCGACCGGGTCATCGTCATCGACCGCTTCCCGTACCGGCTCAAGCGGGCTCAGCGGACCGGCGCCGAGGTGCTCAACTACGAGGAGGTGAACGTGCTGGACGCGCTGCGGGACATGACCGGCGGGCGCGGCCCCGACGCCTGCATCGACGCCGTGGGCATGGAGGCCCATCATCCGACCCCGGCGATGTACGCCTACGACCGCACCAAGCAGGCCGCCCGGCTGGAGACCGAGCGGCCGTACGTGCTGCGTGAGGCCATCATGGCCTGCCGCAACGGCGGCGTGGTGTCGGTGATCGGGGTTTACGGCGGGTTCGTCGACAAGTTCCCGATGGGCACCGTCATGAACCGTTCGCTGACGATCCGGTCCGGGCAGTGTCACGTGCAGCGCTACATGCGTCCGCTGCTGGACCGGATCCGCTCCGGCGAGATCGACCCGAGCTTCGTCATCTCGCACCGGATGCCGCTCAGCGAGGCGCCGCGCGGCTTCGAGCTGTTCAAGCACAAGATGGACGAGTGCAACAAGGTCGTGCTCACGACGTAGCCGCCGAGCGCGGGGGAGGAGGCGTCAGCCCCGCTGGCCCTTCTCCCCCGCGTACGCGACCGCCGCCCAGACGGACAGCAGGACGGCGGCGGCCGCGAACACCCACCAGCTCCATGACGCGGTGAGCAGATTGATCAGCGCGCTCACGATCGCCGACAGCACCGCGCAGCCGGCCGCCGCCGCCCCGTTTCTCCGCGATTTCCGGTGCTTTCTTCCGGGTGCTCTTCCGGGCGGTCCCGGAGAAACCGGCTGCGGCGGCTGCGGGGACGACTGATGTTTCCCGCCGGCCACGATGTCCCCGGTCCCGTGATGCACCGCTTTTCCGATGCTGCCCGGCCCGTATTGGTGGATCTCGTCGCCGCCGTTCATCGCGTCTCGATGTTTCCGGCGCCGTGGTGGGTCGCTTTCCCGATGCTGCCGGCGCCGTACTGGTTGATGACCTCGTTGCGGCCCACGGCGTGGGTGATGTTGAAGGTCATCGGCGGCAGGTCGAGCTTGCCCACGGCGGCGGTGAGATCGGCCGAGAGCTGGTCGATCTCGCCTCTGTCGGTGCCCCAGACGGCCTCGCGCTCGACTCCGGCGGTGCCGATGACCAGGCCGTACACCGGCGGCAGCCGGAGCACCGCCACGAGCCGCCAGATCAGCAGCGCGAGGACGACGACGAGCGCGAGCGTCCAGATGTCGCCCAGCGCCCCCACGAGGACGCCGCCGAAGATCAGGGTGAGCAGGGCGCGGACGACGAATTTCCGCCACGCCGCGCCCTTGTCCGCCACCAATTTCCGCTGTCCGATGTGCGTGATGGTCCGCAGCGCGTAGGTGTCGCTGCCGACCTGCATGACCCCGTCGCGAACCAGCACCTGCACCGGCGCGTATTCAGTTCCCATTGTCCCGCCCCCTTCTGGAGATACGAAGAAATCTATGTTTCGGTGGCGGCCGATGGGCGGATTATTGATAACTAGTTGGATTCATTGGATCGACATTCGCGTAACTGTAAATTCCGAAAAAATAATAAAAGCTGAAATGCGGCAATATGTCCGGCGAGGGCCGCGAAGGCGGTCCCGCCTGCGCCGGCGGGAGCTTCTCGGGACGAAACGGGAGAAGTCAACCCTTGCCCTGCGGGAAGATCGCGGGGACACTGCGGTCGGACCCGTGCTCACGTCCGGCTGGAGGCGCCACCGTGCGAAGCCTGCTCCTGACCGTTCTGCTCATCCTGACCGCCGTCACCGCGCCCATGAGCGCGCCGGCCGCCGCGGCGGAGGAGGAGCAGGACCCGCTGGACCAGCTCAGGGCCGTCCCCGGCCTGACCGTGGTGTCGGAGACGCGGCCGGCCGGCTACCGGTTCTTCGTCCTCAGCTACACCCAGCCGATCGACCACCGCGACCCGCGCAAGGGGACGTTCCAGCAGCGCCTCACCCTGCTCCACCGCGCCGTGGACGTGCCCGTGGTCCTCTACACCGGCGGCTACGGCCTGGCCGCCGACCCCGCGCCCTCGCGGACCGAGCCCACCAGGATCCTCGACGCCAACCAGGTCTCCGTCGAGCACCGCTTCTTCCGCTCTTCGCGCCCCGTGCCCGCCGACTGGCGTGACCTGAACATCTGGCAGGAGGCCACCGACGAGCACCGCATCGTCCAGGCGCTCAGGACGATCTACCCGGGGCGCTGGATCCAGACCGGCGCCAGCAAGGGCGGCATGACCTCCGTCTACCACCGCCGCTTCTACCCCGGCGACGTGGACGGCGTCGTGGCCTACGTCGCCCCCGACGACCCGGTCAACCAGCTCGACCGCGACTACGACCGCTTCTTCGCCGAGGTCGGCACCGCCCCCTGCCGGCAGGCGCTGGAGACCGTGCAGCGCGAGGCGCTGCTGCGCCGCGACCGGATGGTCCCCCTGCTGGAGGCGGACGCCGCCCGCAACGGCTACACCTTCACCAGGACGCTCGGGAGTGCCGACCGCTCGTACGAGATGACCGTCCTGGACACGGTGTGGGCCTTCTGGCAGTACTCGACGGCCGCGGACTGCGCCTCGGTGCCACCCGCCACCGCGACCGACGAGCAGCTCTACGCCTGGATCGACAACGTCGCGTTCTTCGGCTTCTACACCGACCAGGGCCTCGAGTACTACTGGCCCTACTACCACCAGGCCGCCACCCAGCTCGGCTGGCCCGACCTCGCCTTCGCCCACCTGCGCGGCCTCACCCGGTACCGCGGCCTCTACCAGCCCAACTCGGTGCTGCCCGTCGAGCTGCGCGCCCGGCACCAGCCCCTGCCCATGCTCGACGTGGACTTCTGGGTGCGCAGCCAGTCGGAGCGGATGATGTTCGTCTACGGCCAGAACGACCCCTGGAGCGCCGAGCGGTTCACCCCGTCGGGGCGGGACTCGTACCTGTACGTCGTGCCGGGGGCCAACCACGGCGCTAACATCGCCTCCCTGCCCGAGGCCGAGCAGAGGGAGGCCGTCGCGACGCTGCGGCGCTGGGCGGGCGCGACGTCGCTGCTGCGCTCCCCGGGCACCGCGACGCTGCCGGACGACGACATGCTCATCCACCGCCGCCCCGCGTGATCATCCGGCGCGGGTGTCGATCACCCGCCCGAACGGCACCCACCGCTCGCCCTCGAAGCGCGAAAGCTGCTCGGCCTCGATCGGGAAGGCGTCACCCGGCCCGGTGGACAGCGTGATCCCCGGCAGTAGCATGCCGAGCCGGACGTCGTCCAGCCGGTGCGCCGCCGCGCGCAGCGCCTCCCGCGAGGGGCAGCGCATGCTCCGCAGCGTCTTGACGAACGCCTCCGCCGCCATCCAGCCGAAGACCACCTGCTGGCTGCCGGGGTCGGCCTCGGGGGCGTAGCGCTCCAGCGCCGTCAGATACGTCCGCACGGCCGGGTCGTCGGCCCACTCCGGCGCGGCCGGGTCCTTCTGGAACCCGGCGGTGATCACCCCCTGCACCTTGTCGTAGCCGACCGGCTTGAGCACGGCGGGGGAGGCGGCCACGCCGTTCAGTATGTGCAGCGGGTTCCAGCCGGTCATGGCGGCGTCGGCGGCCAGCGCCTGCGCGGCGAACTTCGGCGTGCTCACGTCGAGCAGCACGTCCGCCTTCGACGCGGCGAGGTTGGCGAGCTGGCCCTGCACGCCGGGGTCGGTCACCTCGTAGCCGCGCTCGGCCACGATCCGCACCGAGGTGCCTTCGATCGCGCGGCGGAAGCCGTCCAGCAGCTCGTGGCCGAAGTCGTCGTTCTGGTAGAGCACCGCGACGCGGGCGTGCGGCACCTCCTCGGCGAGGTAGCGGGCGTAGACGCGGGCCTCGGCGACGTAGCTCGGCTGGAAGCCGATCGTCCAGGGGCGGCGCGCGGCCTCGGCCCCCCATGCGGCGGCCCCGGTCGCGACGAACACCTGCGGCACCTTCCACCGGTGGGCGAACTCGCGCACCGCCGCCGTCGAGGGCGTGCCGAGCGTCTGGAACAGCGCGAACACCCGCTCGTGCAGCACCAGCCTGCGGGCCTCCTCGACCGCGCGGGCCGGCTCGTAGGCGTCGTCGCGGACGAGGAAGTCGACGCGCCGCCCGTCCACGCCGCCGTGCCGGTTGACGTGCGCGAAGTACGCGCCCGCGCCCTGCGCGACCGCCGCGTAGGCGGAGGCGGGCCCCGACAGCGGGTAGATCCCGCCCACCTTGACGTGGTCCGCGCCGATGCCGGTGCCGTCCTGGCCCGCGCACTCGCCGGTGAGCACGGCGCCGCCGCCACCGCCCGTCCGGCACCCCGTCACCAGCAGGAGCATCAGGACCAGCAGGACCCGCCTCATGCCCGCCTCCCCGCCGGGAGCCGGGCGGCCACGGCGGCGGCGGCCCGGCGCAGCAGCCCCGCCAGGCCGGTCGGGGCCGCGTAGACCACCACGACGATGAGCAGCCCGGACACCAGGCCGGGGGCGGCCGGGTCCAGCTCGCGGGCCGCGGCCGGCACCGCCGTCACGACCAGCGCGCCGAGCAGCGGCCCCGCCGGCGTCGCCAGGCCGCCGATCACCGCCCCGGCCAGCAGGGTGATGGACAGGCTCAGCGTGAAGGTGTCCGGCGCGACGAACCCCGTCGTCCACGTGTGGAGGGCGCCCGCCACGCCCGCGTACATCGCGCTCCAGGCGAACGCCCGCGTCAGGTGGGACGCGGCGCGCATGCCGAGCACCTCGGCCGCCGCCGGATGCTGCCGGATCGCGGTGAGCGCCCGCCCGCCGCGCGAGCGCGTCAGGTTGCGGATCCCGGCCACGGCCACCGCCGCCGTCGCCAGCACCAGGAAGTAGATCCACTGGTCGTCGTCGAGCCAGGCTCCGCGCGGCGTGGCCACCGGCATCCCCATCGCGCCGCCGGTGACCTCGGGGAACCGCTTGAGCAGCGGCGGCAGCACCACCGCGACGGAGAAGGTCACCACGGCCAGGTACAGGCCGCGCAGCCGCAGCGCGGGCAGCCCGGCCGCCCAGCCCAGCCCGTACGTGACCAGCGCGGCGGCGGGCAGCGTCACCGGGTACGGCAGCCCCAGCCGCCCGATCATGACCGCCGCCACGTACGCCCCGACGCCGAAGAAGGCCCCGTGCCCCAGCGAGATCTGCCCGCTGTGTCCCACCACGAGGTCCAGCCCGAGCAGCGCCACGGCGTACACCAGCACCAGCGTCACCTGGAACAGCCGGTACGGCGGCAGCACGAACGGCAGCCCGACCGCCGCCACCCCGATCACCACGAGCGCGGCCCGCCGCCACGGCCATGTCGGCCGCCGGTCGCCGGCCGCCAGCCCCACCGCCGGCCGCCGGTGCCCGGTGAGCGCGGCCCCGCGGACGCCGGTCATGCCCGCTCCACCGGAGCCGAGCCGAACAGGCCCTGCGGGCGCAGCAGCAGCACCGCGACCACGATCACCAGCGGGACCGCGATCTTCAGATCCGCCCCGACGAACCCGAGGTACGTGCCCGCCAGCGTCTCGGCGACCCCGACGGCCAGCCCGCCCGCCACCGCGCCGAGCGCGCTGTCGAACCCGCCCAGCGTGGCGGCGGCGAAGGCGTGGACCAGCACCCCGGTCATCATCGAGGGCTCCAGGAAGAGCGCCGGGGCGAGCAGCACCCCCGACAGCGCGCCGACCGCCGCCGCCGCGCCCCAGCCCAGCGCCAGCACCCACCCCACGCGTACGCCCGACAGCCGCGCCGAGCGGGCGTCCGCCGCGACGGCCCGCATCACCAGGCCGAGCCCGGTACGCCGCACCACCAGCGCCAGCGTCCCGAGCACCGTCCCTGCCACGCCCGCCGCCGCGAGCGCGGCGAGCCCCGGCGGGGCGTCGGGGAACGGGCTCGGGAAGGCCCGCAGCGCCGCCGTCCACACCAGCGTGGCCAGCGCGTTGACCAGCACGTAGAGGCCGATCGTGGTCACCACCAGCGTCACCTCGCCGGCGCCGCTCTCCAGCCTGCGGATGACCAGCCGCTCGGTCACCACGCCCGCGGCGAAGGCGAGCGCCACCGTCACCGGCAGCGCCACCCAGTACGGCATCCCGGACACGACGAGCTGCCAGGCCACGTACGTGGCGAGCATGGCCAGCTCGCCCTGCGCGAAGTTGACGATCCCGGTGAAGCGGTAGGTGAGCACCAGGGCGAGCGCGAGGGCCGCGTACCCCGCGCCGGCGCCCAGCCCTTCGAGGAGTTGCTGGCCGAACACCGGCTCACCACCTCCCTCGGACGCGCCTGGCGGTGATCCGGCCCGCCTCCATGAGGAAGGACCGGTGCGCCACCTCCAGCGCCGCCGGCACGTTGTGCTCGACGATGACCATCGTGGTCCCCTCGTCCCTGTTGATCGCGTGGATGGTGCGGAAGAGCAGGCCCGCCGTCCTGGGGGCCAGGCCGCGCATCGGCTCGTCCATGAGCAGCAGCCGGGGGCGGGCCATCAGCGCGCGGGCGATGGCGAGCAGGCGCTGCTCGCCGCCGCTCAGCGTGCCCGCGGGCTGGCTGAGCTGCGCCCGGAGCACCGGGAACCAGCCGAACAGCCGCTCCAGGTCCTCGCCGGCGCCGCGCCGCGGCCACGGGCGGGCCCGTGCGCCCACCCGCAGGTTCTCCTCGACGGTCAGCGGGCCGAACGTGCCGCCCTCCTGGGTGACGTGCGCGACCCCGAGGCGGGCGATCTCGTCGGGGGCGCGGCCGAGCAGCCGCGTCCCGCCGAGCGTGGCCGTGCCGCGCGCCCGTACCAGGCCGGACAGGGCGCGCAGCAGCGTCGTGCGGCCCGCGCCGTTCGGGCCGAGCAGCACCGCGATCTCGCCCTCCGGCACGGTCAGGTCCACGCCGTGCAGCACGCGGGCCGCCCCGTACTCGGCCCGCAGTCCCCGCACCTCCAGCCCGGCCCCGCCCGTCGGGCCCGTCATGGGGTGACTCCCAGGCAGGCCGCCACCACGGCGGGGTCCCGGCGGACGACCTCCGCCGGGCCGTCGGCGATCTTGTGTCCCCGTTCCAGGCAGACGATCCTGCGGCACAGCGACAGCACGAAGTCCAGGTGGTGCTCCACGACGACGATCGTCAGCCGCAGCTCCGCGTGCAGCCGCCGGATCAGCCCGGCGAACGCCGGCACCTCGGACGGGGCGAGCCCGCCCGCCGGCTCGTCGAGCAGCAGCAGCCGCGGCCCGGACGCCAGCGCCCGCGCGATCTCGACGAGCTTGGTCGTCCCGTACGGCAGCGCCTCGGGCGGATGGTCGGCGTACTCGCCCAGCCCGAACCGGGCCAGCAGCGCGTCCGCCGTCTCCCGCAGCCGCCGCTCCTCGCCCGCCGCCAGCCCGAGCGCCGCCCCCCAGAACCCGGCCCGGCCGTGCCGGTGCGCGCCCGCCATCACGTTCTCCCGCACCGACAGGCCGGGGAACAGCGCGGTGTTCTGGAAGGTGCGGGCCACCCCGCGCTCCGCCACCCGGTGCGCGGGCAGCCGGGCCAGGTCCTCGCCCGCCAGCAGCACGTGCCCCTCCTGCGGCGCGCACCGCCGGGTCAGGCAGTCGAACAGGGTGCTCTTGCCCGCGCCGTTGGGCCCGATGAGGCCGACGAGTTCGCCCTCACCGACGGCGAGGTCCACGCCCGAGAGCGCGGTGACCCCGCCGAAGCGCATGGTGAGCCCGGAGACCTCCAGCAACGCGGCCATGTCGCCGGCTCAGCCCGCCGTGGGGACGGTGTAGCCCTCGGCCAGCTCGGACACGGCGGCCTCCTTGACGAGCGTGGCGCCGCCGACGGCGTCCTTGTCCGGCTTGACGATGTACGACGCGCGCGAGGCGGGCCGGTCGTAGACGCTGAAGTCCATCGGCGTGCCGCCCAGCCCGGCCTCCCACGCCTTCTGCGAGCGGTGGGCCGCGATGATGCCGGCCCGGCTGAGGTCCTTGTTCTCGCACGCCTTGCGCAGGGCGTCGCCGACGATGACGGCCGCCGTCCAGCCCGCCGCCACGCCGCTGTCGAGCGGCTGGCCGGCGTACTTGGCCCGGTAGTCGGCGATGAGCTTCTGGTACGCGGGCAGCGGCGCGCTGATCGGCGCGCCGGCGGTCACGTAGTAGAAGTCCTTCAGCAGCGCGGGCGCGGCCGGCGTGTCGAGCAGCTGCGGGCTGTAGGCCGAGTTGCTGCCCATGAACGGCACGTCCATCCCGCCGGCCAGGGCCACGCCGACCAGCGAGGCGGCCTGGCGCGGGCCGGCCGAGACCAGCACGGCCTTCACCCCCGCCTTCTTGAACGCCGCCACCTGGGCCGTCATGTCCTGGTCCGTCGCCTTGATCTTCTGCTCGACCACGGTGAGGCCGAGCTTGCCCGCCGCGTACGTGGACCCGGCGAGCGCGCTCTCGCCGTAGTCGCCCTCGAAGTACAGGTGACCGATCTTGTCGCCGGACTTCAGCCCCTTCTCCTTCACCAGGAAGTCCACGCCGTTGATCATGTCCACGTCGTACGTGGTGCCGGTGACCTGGATGGCCTCGCTGCCGAGCAGCCCGGTCGCCCACGCCATCGGGATGGTGAGCACCTTGTCGGCGTTGATCTTGTCCTTGAGCGCGGTCACCATCGGCGAGCCGATGAACTGCGGGATCGCCGCCGTCTTCGGCGCCACCTCGGCGTAGGACGCCATCGCCTTCTGCGCGTCGTAGCCGTGGTCGCGCACGACGGTCTCGATCTTCCTGCCGCAGACGCCGCCCGCCTGGTTGACCTGGTCGAAGTAGAGCTGCTGGGCCTGGGTGAGGCTCTTGCCGAGCGAGGCGTACGGGCCGGTCAGGTCGGTGAGCAGGCTGAGGGTGATCGTGTCGCCGGTCACGCCGGGGCCCGTCTTGACGCCGTCGCCGCCGGTGGCGCTCGCCTGGCCGCCACCGCCGGTGGCCTTGCCGCTGGCGCAGGCGGTGGCGGCCAGCGCCAGGGACACGAGCGCGGCCACGACGGCCTTGCGGTTACTGGACATGTCAGCTCCTGGTCTCGGGGGACGGGGTGGGGTTCGCGGACAGGGGGAGCCGCAGGCCGGGCAGCCGCCGGCGCAGCGAGTGGAGCAGGCCGAGCAGCCCGCCCGGCAGGAAGAGCACGACCGCGACCACGGCCGCGCCGTACAGGAGGCGGGCGGCCTCGGCGGGGGAGACGCCGTCGCCGGAGCCCGGCGCGGCCACCAGCGGCAGCGCGTCGCCGTAGCGGGTCAGCAACTGCGGCAGCAGGGAGACGAAGACCGCCCCGATCACCGCGCCGCCCACCGAGCCGAGGCCGCCGATCACGATCATCGCGAGGTAGTCGAGGGAGAGCAGCATGCCGAAGTAGTCCGGCACCGTGCGCTGGAAGACCAGGGCGAGCAGCACGCCGGCGAGGCCGCCGTACATCGAGGACAGCACGAACACCCCGGCCCGGTAGCGGGCGACCGGCACGCCCATCACCCCGGCGGCGATCTCGTGGTCGCGGATGGTGTTCATGGCCCGCCCGGGACGGCCGCGCAGCACGCCGCGCGCGAACAGCGCCGCCGCCAGCAGCACCGCCCCGCCGAGGAACCACAGCCGCTCCAGCGCGCCGAACGGCACGTCCATGACGACCAGCTCCGGCGTGTCGGCGAGGACGAAGCCGAACAGCTCCAGGGGCGGCACCGCGCGGCCGTTGAAGCCGCCCGTCACCGGCCCCGCGTTGAACAGCAGGTGCTGGCCCAGGAAGATCAGCGCCAGCGTGGCGATGCCCAGGTAGGCGCCCTTGAGCCGCCCGGCGATCGGGCTGAACAGCCCGCCCGCCGCCCCCGACAGGACCACGGCGAGCACGGCGGCGAGCGGCGTGGGCAGCCCCAGGCCGCCCAGCGCCTCCGTGGGCTCGGCGGCGAAGTACACGTAGGCGTAGGCGCCCACCGCCAGGAAGAACGCGTGGCCCATGGAGAGCTGGCCGGTGGCGCCGGTCAGCAGGTTGATCCCGATCGCGCCGACCGCGGCCGACATCGCGAACAGCCCCGCCTGCAGCCAGAACCCCTCCAGGTAGAAGGGCACCGCCACGAAGGCGGCCAGCACGCAGGCCCTGATCAGATGCCTAGACACGGGCGAGCTCCTTCGTGCCGAACAGGCCCGAGGGCCGCAGCAGCAGGATGGCGATCATGACGAGGAACGGCGCCACGTCGCCGATCCCGCGGCCCAGGAAGGTCAGGTCGTTCTGGTAGCCGGTCATCAGCGCCTCGGTGACCCCGACGACCAGGCCGCCGACCAGCGCGCCCGTCGTGGAGTCCAGGCCGCCGAGAATGGCCGCGGGGAACGCCTTCAGCGCCGCGAACGAGGCGCCGCGGTCCAGGCCGGGCGTGGGGAAGACGCACAGGAACAGCGCGGCCACCGCCGCCAGCGCCCCGGCCACCGCCCACGCGCTGAGCGACACCCGGCCGAGCCGCACGCCCATCAGCGCGGCCGTCTCCGGGTCCTCGGCCGTGGCCCGCATCGCCACGCCCCAGCCGGTGAACTTGAACGCCAGCAGGAACACCGCGATCAGCAGCGCCGCCGTGACCAGCGCGACCAGCCGGGTCTCGGCCACCGGGACCGGCCCCAGGTGCACCACCCGCGACCCCCACGGGTCGCCCATGGCCAGCACCTCGGTGCCGATCCTGCGGGTCAGCTCGGTGGTCAGCACGATGTCCACGCCGATCGTCACGATCGCGAGCACGCTGTGGGTGGCCGCCTTGGACCGGCGGATGACGAGGAACTCCACCAGCGCGCCGAGCACGGCGGCCACGGCGATCCCGGCCAGCAGCGCGGGCCAGAAGCCGATCGCGCCGTGCAGCCGCGCCACCACGTAGCCGCCGGCCAGCAGCAGCGAGGCGTGCGCGAAGTTCACCACCTCGGTCGCCTTGAAGATGACGACGAAGCCGAGCGCGATGAGCGCGTACACGGCCCCGATGGAGATCCCGTTGACGAGCAGCTCCAGGAACGTGATCACGAGCCCTCCCCGGTGCCCAGGTACGCGCCGACGACCTTCGGATCGTTCTGGACCTCGGCGGGCGGGCCGTCGGCGATGCGGCGGCCGAAGTCCAGCACGGTCACCCGGTCGGCGAGGCGCATGACCATGCCCATGTCGTGCTCCACCAGCAGGATCGAGATCCCGAGGCTCTCCCTGACCGAGACGATCAGCTCGGCCATCTCGACCCGCTCGCCGCTGTTCATCCCGGCCACCGGCTCGTCGAGCAGCAGCAGGCGCGGCTCCATCGCCAGGGCGCGGGCCAGCTCCACCCGTTTGCGGATCCCGTACGGCAGCAGCCCGACCGGCGTGCCGAGCAGGTCGCCGAGCCCGACGAACGCGGCGATCTCCGCGACCCTCGCCTCGTGGGCGCGCTCCTCGCGGCGGGCGCGGGGCAGTCGCAGCCCGGCCGCGACGAAGCCGGCGCGGGTGAGCCGGTGCCGGCCGAGCAGCAGGTTGTCGCGCACCGGCAGGCGGGGGGAGAGCGCGATGTTCTGGAAGGTGCGGGCCACGCCGAGCGCCGCCACCTCATGCGGGCGCAGCGCGGTCAGCTCGGTCCCGCCCAGCCGGACGCTGCCCGAGGTGGCCCGGTAGACGCCGGACAGCACGTTGAAGCAGGTGGACTTGCCGGCGCCGTTCGGGCCGATGAGGGCGTGCACCGTGCCGGGCTCGACGGTGAAGCTGACGCCGTCGAGCGCCGTCAGCCCGGCGAAGCGGACGGTCACGTCACGCACCTCCAGTGGCGGCATACCGCCCGGTCGGTATGTCGCGCTCGCGCCGGACTCCGGGGTCGCGCCTGATGTCGCGGTCACGCCGACCACCTCGACAGCCCGGCGCGGGGGCGCGCCTCGGCCGGGGCCTCGTCGCTGACGCCCAGGTAGCGCCGCCTGACCTCGTCGCTGGCGGCCAGCGCCGCCGCCGGGCCCTCCATCGCCACCGCGCCGACCTCCAGCACGTACGCGTAGGAGGCCAGCGACAGCGCCGTGGCCACGTTCTGCTCCACGAGCAGCACCGACGTGCCCGCCGCGTTGATCGCCCTGATCGTGGCGGCGATCCTGGCGGCCATCTGCGGGGCCAGCCCCAGCGTCGGCTCGTCGAGCAGCAGCACCGACGGCCCCGCCATGAGCGCCCGGCCGATGGCCAGCATCTGCTGCTCGCCGCCCGACAGCAGCCCCGCCGGCTGCCGGGAGCGCTCGGCGAGCACCGGGAACAGCTCCCGCACCCGCTCCCTCGCCTCGGCGGCGGCCCGGCGCGGCGTGCCGAGGCCGCCCGCGCGCAGGTTCTCCTCCACGGTCATGCGGGCGAACACCCGCCGGCCCTCCGGCACGTGCGTGACGCCGCACCGCACCACCGCCGCCGCGCCGAGGCCGGACAGGCGGGCGCCGTCCAGCTCGACCGCGCCGCGCGCGATCCGGCCGCGCTGGAACCGGAGCGTTCCCGAGACCGCGCGCAGCAGCGTCGTCTTGCCCGCGCCGTTCGCGCCGAGCACGGCCACGACCGCGCCGGACGGGACCCGCATCGACACGCCGTCCAGGGCGCGTACCGGCCCGTAGTCCACGACGAGATCGCCGACGGTCAGTTCGGCCATACGACTTCCTCCCAAGACCCCATGCCGGCTCACCCAAACCGCTGACGTGCGCCGTCGTCCAGATGCCGGCGGGAAGTCAGGCGGCCTGCCCACCGCGGCCGGGCCCCGGTTGTGCAGCCGCACAACGATGGATCACAAAACGCTACAGAGCCTTGTTCTGGAGCGGCGGGCGATGGCAGCCTCGGGGAATGCGTCCCCCTACGGTCGTGGACGAGGACGTCCGCCAGACGCTCCGCACCGCCGCCGTGGTCCTGCTGGAGCACCTGCCCGAGCTGACCGGCGAGCTGGTCGCCCGCACCCGCGACGGCGACGAGGTGTACTGCGCTTGCGTCCCCTACGACGAGCACTGGAAGAGCACGCTCGAAGGCGTCCGGCTGGGGCTCACCGCCATCCTGCAGCCGCCCTCCGAGCGCCGCGACCTGGTCTTCACCGCGAACATGGCCCGCCGCCGCGCCGAGCAGGGCCTGCCCCTCGACTCGCTGCTGCGGATGTACCGCCTGGCCGGCCAGGTCGTCTGGTCGGCGCTGGTCGACCACATGGAACGCGAGCGGCCCGAACGGCTGAGCGTGCTGGTGCGCGCCGCCGGGCACGTCTGGCACGCCATCGACCGGCAGTCCATGGTGGCCTGCGACACCTACAACCGGCGCGAGCAGGAGATACTCGGCCGCAGCAGGGAACGCGTCAACGCCCTGCTCGACGCCCTGCTCGACGGCACCGCCGACGCCGGGGTGGTCCGCGCCGCCGAGGCCGCGCTCGACCTGCCCGAGCACGGCAGCTACGCGGTCGTCACCGTACGCCGCGGCGGCCGGCAGGACGACGCCCTGCTGCCCGAGTCGCTGGACGGCATGCGCCTGCTGTGGCGGATGCGCACCGGGCACGAGGTGGCCGTGGCCGCGCTCGGCGGGGCCGGCCTGGACGACCTGTGCAGGGAGCTCAGCTACGTCATCAGCGGCGTGGCCGGCGTCAGCCCCGTCGTGACCGGCCTGGCCGAGCTGGCGGCCGCGCACGAGCTGGCCCTGCTCGCCATGCGCACCTGCGTGGACGGCGGGCCCGAGATCGCCCGCCTGGACGGCCGGGTGCCGGCCGCGCTCATGCTCACCCGGCCCGACCTCGCCTTCCACCTGCTGGACAGCGCGCTCGGGCCGCTGCTCGCGCTCGACTCCGCCGACCGCGACACGCTGCTGACCACGCTGGAGACCTGGCTCGCCTGCGACGGCTCGGCCGCCAGGGCCGCGGCCCGGCTGTTCTGCCACCGCAACACGATCGTCAACCGGGTGCGCAGGATCGAGCAGCTCACCGGCCGCTCGCTGGCCCGCCCCCGTGACCTGGTGGACCTGGCGCTGGCCCTCGACGCGGCCCGCCTGCTGCCGAACAGGAACGCGTGAGGCCGCGGGGGAACACCCCGCGGCCTCACGTCGCTCACGCTCAGCTCACCCTCAGTCGGTGCCGAACTCCATCGCGGCCTGGTCCAGCAGCTCCTCCTCCACCACGGCCTCGCCGCGCGAGGCGATGGCCTCCGCGCCGCCCTCGTCCATGGCGCCGATGAGGCCGGTCGAGGCGGCCTGGGCCGCGCCCACCAGGGTCGGCTGACCGCCGCCGACCATGCCGAGCCGGGCGTACTGCTCCAGCTTGGACCGGGAGTCGGCGATGTCGAGGTTGCGCATGGTGAGCTGGCCGATGCGGTCGACCGGCCCGAACGCGGAGTCCTCGGTGCGCTCCATGGACAGCTTGTCCGGGTGGTAGCTGAACGCCGGGCCGGAGGTGTCGAGGATCGAGTAGTCCTCGCCGCGGCGCAGCCGCAGCGTCACCTCGCCGGTGATGGCCATGCCGACCCAGCGCTGCAGCGACTCGCGCAGCATCAGCGCCTGCGGGTCGAGCCAGCGGCCCTCGTACAGCAGGCGGCCGAGCTTGCGGCCCTCGACGTGGTAGCTCGCCAGGGTGTCCTCGTTGTGGATGGCGTTGACCAGCCGCTCGTAGGCGGCGTGCAGCAGCGCCATGCCGGGGGCCTCGTAGACGCCGCGGCTCTTGGCCTCGATGATGCGGTTCTCGATCTGGTCGGACATGCCGAGCCCGTGCCGGCCGCCGATGGCGTTGGCCTCCAGCACCAGGTCCACGGCGGAGGCGAACTCCTTGCCGTTGATCGTGACGGGACGGCCCTGCTCGAAGCCGATCGTGACGTCCTCGGGGACGATCTCCACCTCGGGGTCCCAGAACCGCACGCCCATGATCGGCTCGACGATCTCGATGCCGGTGTCGAGGTGCTCCAGCGACTTGGCCTCGTGGGTCGCGCCCCAGATGTTGGCGTCGGTCGAGTAGGCCTTCTCGGTGCTGTCGCGGTAGGGCAGGCCGTGGGCCAGCAGCCACTCCGACATCTCCTTGCGCCCGCCGAGCTCGTGCACGAAGTCGGCGTCGAGCCACGGCTTGTAGATGCGCAGGGAGGGGTTGGCCAGCAGGCCGTAGCGGTAGAAGCGCTCGATGTCGTTGCCCTTGAACGTCGAGCCGTCACCCCAGATCTGCACGCCGTCCTCCAGCATGGCGCGCACGAGGAGGGTGCCGGTGACCGCCCGGCCGAGCGGGGTGGTGTTGAAGTAGGTGCGCCCGCCGGAGCGGATGTGGAACGCGCCGCAGGCCAGCGCCGCGAGCCCTTCCTCCACGAGCGCCGCCCGGCCGTCGACCAGGCGGGCGATCTCGGCGCCGTAGGCGGTGGCGCGGCCGGGGACGGAGGCGATGTCGGGCTCGTCGTATTGGCCGATCTCGGCGGTGTAGGTGCACGGCACTGCACCCTTCTCGCGCATCCACGCGACCGCTACCGAAGTGTCGAGACCACCGGAGAAGGCGATCCCGACTCGTTCACCGACAGGCAGGGAGGTGAGTACCTTGGACACGAGCAGAAGTATATACACACCTCTGCATGTCCATGCAATGCGGCGCGCGGACGCGGCGGGGAGCGCTTCGGTGGAAACCGCTTTCCAGCGAACGGCGTAGGATCCCGTTCCATGCCTCTCCCACCCCCTGACCACCGCCTGTCACCCCGTACCGGCTGGACCCGCGCGCACTGGGAGGCCATGGCCGACCGCCTGCTCGACGCCGTGGTCCCGTACGCTGCCGACGGCTTCGCCCAGTACCGCCTGCCCGGCATCCCGAGCCGGTCCGGGCCCGTCAGCGACGGCCTGGAGGGCTTCGCCAGGACGTTCCTGCTGGCCGCCTTCCGCATCGCCAGCGCCGGCGGCGAGGTCCCGCCCGCGCTGGTGGAACGCTACGCCGAGGGCCTGGCCGCGGGCACCGACCCCGCGCACCCCTGCGCCTGGCCGCCGCTGACCGACATGTCCCAGCCGCTGGTCGAGGCCGCCTCCATCGCGCTGGCGCTGCACGAGACCCGGCCCTGGCTGTACGACCGGCTCGACCCCGCCGTCCAGGAGCGGGTGCTCGCCTGGCTGGCCGGGATGCTGGGACGGCGTACGCCGGACAACAACTGGGTGATGTTCCGGGTGGTCGTCGAGCAGTTCCTGGCGGAGGCGGGCGGCCCGTACGAGCCCGCCGAGATCGAAGCCGGCCTGGAGCGCATCGAGGACTGGTACGCCGGCGACGGCTGGTACTCCGACGGCAAGGGCAAGAACTTCGACTACTACACCGGCTGGGCGCTGCACCTCTACCCGTCGCTGTGGGCCAGGATGTCCGGCGACACCGCCCGCCAGGAGCGCTACGCCGCCCGCCTGCGCCTGTTCCTGGAGGACTACCAGCACTTCTTCGCCGCCGACGGCGGGCCCGTCCACCAGGGCCGCTCCCTCATCTACCGGTTCGCGACCGCCGTCCCGCTGTGGCTGGGCGAGCTCACCGGCGCCTCGCCGCTGCCGCCCGGCCGCACCCGGCGCATCGCGAGCGGCGTCCTGCGTCACTTCGCCGAGCGCGGCGCGCCCGACGAGCGCGGGCTGCTCACCTGCGGCTGGTACGCCCCCTTCCCGCCCGGCACCCAGGACTACTCGGGTCCCGCCTCGCCGTACTGGGCGAGCAAGGCGTTCCTCGGCCTGCTCCTGCCGCCGGACCACCCGGCCTGGGCCGCGCCGGAGGAGCCCGCGCTTGTCGACCTCGCCGACCAGGTCGTGCCCGTGCCCCCGGCCGGCTGGCTGCTGCACGCCACCCGCGCCGACGGCGTCGTACGCCTGCTCAACCACGGCAGCGACCGCGACCGCGTCCAGCGCCAGGACGGCGAGCCCGATCCGCTCTACCTGCGGCTCGCCTACACCAGCCACACCGGCCCCGACTTCGCGCCGGACGCGGCCGACAACCAGCTCGCCGTCGTGTCCCCGGAGGGCGTCCCCTCGCGTCGCCGCCGCATCGAGCCGCTGGCGGTGGGGGAGCGGGTGGCCGCCTCCGCGTACCGGGACGGGGACGTCCGTGTGGTGACCACCTCGGTCGCGGACGGGCCGGCCGAGATCCGCGTCCACCAGGTCACCGCGCCCGCCGGCCACCTGGTCCGCGACGGCGGCCACGCCCTCGCCGACGGGCTGCCCCCCGCCACGCACGTCGAGGGCGTCCACGCCGTGGCCCGGCGCCCGGACGGGCTGACCAGCGCGGCGCGCGGCCTGCACGGCTTCACCTCGGCCGGCGTCGTCACCGGCGACGGCGTCAACGCCTTCGGCCCGTGCTCGGCCACCCCGTACGTCACCTGCCCGGCCCACCCGGGCGGCACGGCCGTGTACGTCAGCCTGATCCTCCTCACCGCCGCCCCCGGCGAGCCGCCCCTGCCGGAGGTACGGGTGACGGCGGACGAGGCCGTGATCACCCTGTCCACGGGCGAGCCGGTACGCGTCCCCCTGAACGAGGGGACGTGAAGATCATTCGGGCTGGAAGACCACGGCGCCGTCCGTCGCGGTCACGATGCCGGACACCACGTAGGTGGAGGTCCCGCTGTAGCCGTACGGCGGTTTCCGCTGGACGCCGGCCTGGAACTCTCCCCTGACGAGGACCTGGCCTTGGGAGATGGTGATCTCGCACGTCGGGTAGCGGAGGATCTTGATCTGTGTCAGGTCCGGGGACGAGAGGAACGCCCACGGTCGTGGGCAATTGGTGTCCTCGGTCCCGGGGCTCTCTGAACACTGGTCGAGGAACTTGCGGACCTGTCGATCGACCTCCCCCTGGGCCGTGGGCTTGACGGTGGGGCGCAGCAGTGCGACCGGTATGTGCCGATCGACGCCTGGGTACGCGGTGACCGGATCGGCCCGCAGGAGCGATTGCTCAGGGAGCGTGACCTGGTAGGCGCCGGGATAGCCGAAGGCGTTCACGAGTCCGCGGCTCACGATCGCCGGCGTCCCGGCCACCAGGACCGTCTCGGCCGTCTCCGCCCGGGCGTACACCTCCTGGATCGCGCCCTCGACGATGCGCCACGCACGGAACGGGCCCTCCGTCGCTCGTTCGTCGCGCTTGAGGGTGAAGGTTCTCCGCTGCGGTTGCCCGGCGAGCAGGTAGCTCACGTTGACGGTGGCCTGATCGTCCTCCCCGACCGCAGCCGGCTCCACGCGGACGCCCGTCGGAGGACTGTAGCCGGACGACTTGAGCACGGCGTCGCCGCGCAGGTCCTCACCGGCGAGCTCTCGCCCCGGAGCCGGCGTCACGAGACCGCCGGCCGCGCCGGCGTCCCGGTCGGCCAGCGCCTGGAAGAACGCGCGGACCGTGCTCTCGGGCGTGAAGAACACGCCTTGCACGATCTTCAGCGTGACCACGAGCACGACCAACGCCATGAAGACGGCGGCGCCGATGGCCAACTGGCGTCGCCTGGACCTGTAGTCGATCAGCGCGCTGGCCGGATCGCCCTGGGGGTACGTGACCGTCATGATCCGTCCTCCGGCAGGGAGTAAGCGCGGCCGGGCTCCTCCAGTCGTTCCAGGCGCAGCTCAGGGGGAGGATGCGAGGCGCAGATCGCCGCGGCCCAGCCGTTGCGCCCGCCCTCGAACGACCGGCGGAGGTCGCTCAGTATGTGGCGCATGCCCGCGCGGTAGCCCGCCAGCACGGCGCCCTGGTCGGCGCGGTACTCCGCCTCCCGGGAGTCGGTCGCCTGCATGGGCACGACGAGGTAGCGGACGGTGACGAAGACCGGCCAGAAGACCGTCCAGAGAAGGAAACGCAGCAGCGAGTTGCGCGTCTGGTTGAGCAAGGAACCCGCGGCGGCCTGGACCACGTACAACGGCAGTGCCACGCCCCGGACGAAGCTGGCGGAGATCGGGTCTCCGTTGCGCCAGTGCACCAGCTCGTGCGCGAGTATCGCGGAGATCGTCTCACGATCGTAGGCGAAGTGTTCAAGGAATCCGCGAGTGATCACGATATGCCTGGTATAGGCGTGAGCGACGGGCTCGTTGCTGTCGTCGACGAGCACGGGCGGATGGTTGGGGAGTCCCAGCCGGGCAGCAGCCTCCTCGACGAGTGGCAGGATCAGCGCCGCCTCCCGCCGGCTCATGCGCCGGGCGCCCGTGATGTGGAGGAGTTTCCGCTCGAAGACCACGCGGTACAGCGTGTAGAGCAAGCCCACGACGACGCCCAGGGCGATGGTGACGAGGAGGACGGCGAAGCCGTCGATCAGGCCGTTGTCGAACGGGCTCAGAAAGACCCAGGCGAGGCCGAGAAGGAAGCCGATCGCCATTCCGAGCGCCGCGCCGGTCATGGCGGCGCCGACGCCCCCCGTTTTCGCGGACAGGGTGGCGAAGGCGTCACTTAAGAGTGGAATATGGAGGGATGCGAAAATGGTGCCATCCGTGGAGGCGGCCGAGAAAACGGTGGCGAGCATGGCGCCGTACAGGCCGAGGGTGACCGCCGCGGTGAGGGCTACGGGAATGTAGAGCCAGGCGGCGATGAGCGCCGTCAGCGCTCCGCGCAGGTTGCGCAGGATGCCGAATTCCAGCCAGATCAGCAGGTTCGGGAAGCCGGTGGGGCGACCGGTCAGTAGTCGTTCGAGTAGCGGTAATCGCTGCCCAATGGGAGCAGAAGGCGACATTTCGGGTAGTGGCATGATTTTTGTGGCTAATTCTGATGAGGGGGTGTTATGGATAACGGGAAGTATGCCGTACCCTGGCGGCTTCAGTGAGAGGAGCTCGGATTTGAGGATAGAAGTCCAAGTCCGAAGCATCGGCAACTCCGGCGAACCGCAAGCGGAGCTCGCCCGATATCTCAACTCCCAGGAGAAGCTCCGTGGCAGGGCACATCTGACCGGCGGCGGGAGCCGAACGGCGCCCGGCGTGAGCCAGCCCATCTCCATGATCGTGCTGGACCTCCTGGGCCCGGCGGGCGTGGCGTTCGCCGCCGCCGCGATCGCCTGGCTCAGGCACCGGACCGCCGACACGAAGATCACGGTAAGGCGGGCGGACGGCCTGGAGTTCGAGATCTCGGCGCAGCGGGTGCGCAGGCTCGGCCCGAAGGAGCTGAGCGCGCTGGCCGAGCAGCTGGGAAAGCTGGCCACAGAGCCCGTCACGCAGGGGTCCGGCGGACCCGCAAGGCAGGCCGCCGAGCCGGCGAGCCCGGCCGGAGCTCCGGAGACGCCGGCGGTCACCTCCGCTCAGAGCGACGGCGTCCCGGCGGCGTTGGCGGAGCTCCAGCAGGTGGACGACGCCTGATCCGTGACGGCACGGCGTCACCGGCAGGTGCGCAGCATGTTGAGCAGTGCCACCCGCTCCCTCCGCGTGACGAACAGCCGGTAGTGGTGCTTCACGGTGATCCACGAGGTGGCGTACTTGCACCAGTAGGCGCGCCGCTGCGGCCGCCAGCTCTGCGGGCCCTGGCCGCCCTTGGCGAGGTTCGCCGAGTGGCTGACCGTGATGAGCTCCGGGCGGGTCAGGTCGTTGGCGAACGCCCGCCGCTTCGCCTGGCTCCACCGGCTGGCCCCGGAACGCCAGGCGTAGGCGAGCGGCACCACGTGGTCCACGTCCACCAGGCGCTCGCTCTTCAGCCACTTGCCGTCGTACGGGCTGTACCAGGCGCCCTTGACCGGGTGGCAGGCGGCGTTCCTGCGCACCCGCCGCCCGTCGCGGGCCAGCACCGTCTCGCGCGCGTCGCAGGTGCCCTTGTGGTGCGCCCAGCGCGGCATGAACCGCTGGTGGCTGTATCCGCGGATGGGCAGCGGGCGGGCGACCTTGAGCTGATCCAGCAGGCGACGTGCCCGCGCCGCCGACCCAGCCTCGGCCGCGGCCGGTGGCGCGGCGGCGACGAGGACGATCGGGACGGTCAGGGACGCGAGCACGGCGGCCTGGGCCGCCCGCCTGAAGAAGATCATGGTTCAACCCTTACCAGCATTCACGTGCGCTCGGTGCCGATACATCGGGAAGGCGGGCCCGATCCGGCCGGACGGATGCGTCAGAAGGGGCGATTGGTGCAAGATGGATCCCGCACCGACGGAGATCACGGCGAACACACGGGGTGAGCTGGCGATGGGCGGGCTAGAAGTCCACTTCCAGGCGTTGGAGGACTGTGCGTCCGTCGCGCTGCGGGTGGGGAAGGAAGCGACCGAGCTGGCCGGGGGCTATCCCGCCGGCGCCACCGACTCCCTGATCTTCGGCAAGCTGGCCGACTCCTCCGGCCTGGCCTCCGCCGTCGACGCGATCGAGAAGGAGGCGGGCGGCGAGCTGGGCCAGGCCGGCTCCAAGCTCAAAGGCGTCGAAGCGGCGCTGGACAAGGTGCGGCAGAACGTCCGCAACGCCAACCTGGCCAGCGGGGCGGACTCCTGATGGGCGTCGCCGAGCAGGTCGCCGCGCTGCCGGACGGCGCCGAGCTGGCCGAGCTGCTGCGCAAGGTCAGCGGCAGCCCCGAGACCATCCGCGGCATCGCCAAGCGGTGGCGCGGCGCGGCCGGCAAGGTCGACGGCTACGCCGGCCGGGTCAGCGCCGCGGTCCGCACGGTCGACAACGCGTGGAACGGCGGGTCCGCGGACGCCTTCGTCACCTACATGAGCGGCTACGAGCGCGCGGGCACGGCCTTCCACCACGCCCTGACCAACAGCGCGGGCGCACTCGACAACGCCGCCCAGGCGCTGGAGACGGCCAAGTCGAAGGTCGAGGGGATCTGCAACACGCTGCTGGACGACGTGCGCGCCTGGCGGACGGCCCACCCCAAGGCCGACAAGAAGGAGGACGACGCCGCGGTCAAGCCCCTGGTCGCCAAGGCGCTCACCGACGCCCGGCCGCACGGCAAGGACGCCGAGACGGCCGTGACCCAGGCCATGAAGGACGTCAAGAAGCTCCTGGGCGACTGGGCGACCGCCGAGACCAAGGCGCCGAGCGACCGGGCGGCGACGTTCGCCGCGATCAAGGCGTCCGGCGACCAGACGTTCGTGCCGGGACCGGGCCACACGGTGAAGTGGGAGCCCGCTCCGCTGCCGAAGACGACCCTGCAGGGCAACGACGGAGGCGGGGCCGGCCCGATGGGCGGAACCGGGGGCGGGCCTGGCGGCGGACCCGGGGCCGGCTACGCCGGGGACGGCCCGCCGCCGACGCCCCTGCCGTTCGAGAAGGGCACCGCCACCGGCGCCCGCATCGTGGAGGCCGCCAGACTGCACATGGGCAAGCCGTACGTGTGGGGCGCCAACGGCCCGTCGGCCTTCGACTGCAGCGGCCTCGTCTACTACGTGCTCAACCAGGCGGGCATCAAGATCGGCGACACCACCGCCGCCGGCTACCAGGCGAGCGGCACGCCGGTCAGCACGCCGCAGCCCGGCGACCTGGTCTTCTTCGGCAACCCCGCCGGGCACGTCGGCGTCTACATCGGCGACGGCAAGATGATCCACGCGCCGCACGCCGGGTCCACCGTCAGCATCGGGACCGTCGCCAACGACGGCCGCGCCGTCAGCTACCGCCGCTTCACCTGATCCTGGTCGCCCTGCCGCCGCTCCTGCTCGGTGGCGGGGGCAGGGGAGAGGTAGATCACGGAGGCGATCGGCACCCGGTCGCGGATGCGCCGCTCGGTCTCGCCGAGCGCCTCGGCGACCGCGTCCGACTCCCGGTGTCCCGCGACGGTGACGCGGGCGGCCACGAGCAGGTCCTCCGGCCCCAGGTGCAGGGTGCGGAGCTGGGTGTAACCGGCGATGACGTCGTCGTCCCTGAGCACGTCCTCGATGGAGCGCTGGATCTCGGGGGAGGCGGCCTCGCCGATGATCATGCTCTTGGTCTCCCTGGCGAGCGTCACCGCCACGATGATCAGCAGGACGCCGATCGCGACCGAGCCGACCCCGTCCCAGACCGTGTTGCCGGTGATCAGGGCGAGGGTGACGCCGATCAGGGCGAAGGCCAGGCCGGTCAGGGCCGCGGCGTCCTCCAGCAGCACCACCGGCAGCTCCGGGGCCTTGGCGTCGCGGATGTAGCGGGTCCAGGACCGGTTCTTGCGCAACCGGTTGGCGTTGCGGACGGCGGTGCGCAGCGACAGGCCCTCCATGACGATCGCGCCCAGCAGCACCCCGACCGCCCACGGCCAGCTCTCCAACGGGTGCGGGTCGCTGATCTTCTCGTAGCCCTCGTACAGGGCGAACAGGCCGCCGCCGAAGAACAGCACCACCGACACGAGGAAGGCGTAGAAGTACCGCTCGCGGCCGTACCCGAACGGGTGGGCCGGCGTGGGCCCGCGTTTCGAGCGTGACCGGCCGAGCAGCAGCAGCCCCTGGTTGCCGGAGTCGGCGACGGAGTGGATGCCCTCGGCGAGCATCGACGACGAGCCCGTGAAGAGGAACGCCACGAACTTCATCACCGCGATCCCGATGTTGGCCGCCAGGGCCGCCAGGGTCGCCTGCTGGGAACCGCCTCGGCTCACGCCGCCTCCTCTCGATCGGAAGCCTCGCCAGTACCCAGAAGCGGGCGGGAACAACGCGGCGGCGGGCGGACGTTGCCGGAATAAGATGATCATCTTATATTCGGAGGGTCGGACTCACCGGCTGGAGGGCCAAAGCGATGGCTGACGAGATCCCCGCATACCCGTTCGACCGCCCTGCCGCGCTGGAGCCGCCGCCGCAGCTCGCCGAGCTGCGCGAAGGCTGCCCGGTGGCGCACGTACGCCTGCCGAGCGGCGACGTGGCCACCCTCGTCACCCGCTACGACGACGCCCGCTCCGTGATGGCCGACCCGCGCTTCAGCCGTGACCTGGCCAGGGAGGGCGCGGCCCGGCTGGCCACCACCGAGGACGGCGGCGTGTTCAGCCGGCAGCGGGCCGGCGGCTCCGCCATCCGCGACGGGCAGGGCCACCTGCGGTGGCGGCGGCTGCTCAGCGGCTGGTTCACGCAGCGCAAGATGGAGGTGTGGCGGCCCCGCGTCCAGGCCATGGCCGAGGACCTGCTGGACGCCATGCTCGCCAAGGGCTCCCCGGGCAACCTGACGACCGGGCTCGCGCTGCCCCTGCCGGTGCGCGTCATCTGCGCCCTGGTCGGCGCGCCGGCCGAGGATCAGGACAAGTTCGCGCACTGGTCGCGGGTGATGCTCACGCTGACCGCCTACACGCAGCAGGAGGTCGACCAGGCCTACAGCGAGTTCAACGCCTACGTGTCGGACCTCGTCGACCGCAACCGCGCCGATCCCGGCGACGACCTGCTGAGCGAGCTCACCCAGATCAGCGACGCCGAGGACGGCCGGCTCGGCAAGGACGAGCTGATCTCCACCGTGCGCGGGCTGCTGCTGGCCGGGCACGAGACCACCTCCAACATGATCGCGATCATGACGGCCGTGCTGCTGTCCGAGCGCTCCCGCTACGAGGCCGTCGTCGACGACCCCGACCTGATCCCGGGCACCGTCGAGGAGGTGCTGCGCCTGGACAGCACGCTGTCGATCATCGGCGGCGTGCCCCGGTACATCACCGAGGACGTCGAGCTGAGCGGCACCCTCGTGCCCGCGGGCAGCACGGTGATCCCCAGCACCACGGCCGCCAACCGCGACCCGGCGAAGTTCCCCGACCCCGACCGATTCGACCCCAGGCGGCCCAACGTCGCCCAGCACCTCACCTTCGGCGCCGGCCCGCACTACTGCCTGGGCCAGCCGCTGGCCCGCGTGGAGCTGCAGGTCGTGCTCGGCCTGCTGACCCGGCGCCTGCCCGGCCTCGGGCTCCGCGACCACCCGTCCGACCTGCGGCTGCGCACCGGTGGCATCGCCGGCGGGCTCCAGGAGGTGTGGGTGACCTGGTGAGCCGGCCGCGTCCGTGGTGATAATCGGGGAAAGACTGCGCCGAATTCATCATTAAGGACGGTCATGAACGTCAGCACGGCGGTCCCCGCGCCGTCCTCCCGGCCGTCCCCGCGCTCGCTGCGCGCCCGGGACAAGCTCATGCGGACCGCCGAACGCCTGTACGCCGAGCACGGCTTCGCCGGCGTCTCCATGCGGATGATCCGCGAGGCGGCCGGGCAGCGCAACAACTCCGCCGTGCAGTACCACTTCAGCTCCCGGGACGAGCTGATCGTCGCCATCCTGGAGCAGCACGCGGCCGCGGTCGAACGGCACCGGTCCCGGCTGGTGGCCGTGCTGGAGGAGCGGGGTGAGGCGTCGCCGCGCGAGTGGATCGCCTGCGTCGTCGAGCCCGGCATCGAGCATCACGTCGAGCTCGGCACCCCCTCCTGGTACGGGCGCTTCCTCGCGCAGGCCGTCGTGGATCCGGGGCTGCGCGAGCACGCGCGGCGGGCGTACACCTGCACGCCCTCCTTCCAGCGCCTCGACCGCCTCCACCCCGTCGCCGGGGCCGGGCGGGACGCCGAGCTCACCGAGCGGCACGCGGCCATGATCCGGCTGCTCCTCGTCCACATGTGCGCCGACCTGGAGACCGAGCTGGCCGCAGGGGAGGCCACGCCGGACGAGGCGGAACGGGCCTGGCGGCGGCTCGGCGACAATCTCGTCACCGCCGTTCTCGGCCTCAGCTCCGCCCTGCTCCCCGGCTGAATTCCGCCGTTCATCCACGCCTGAACGCCCGGGTTTCGGCGTGGCGGCGGGGGGAAGGGGCGGCTGACAATGCTGCGGGACATATGCCGTGAACCGCTGCGGGAGCGTGCCTGACGCCGGATCTGGGCGCCCTCGCCGCGACCACCGCGGGAATCGGACGCGACCAGGTGTGGACCACGAAGAAACAAGATTGTCGACGACCAGTGAAGACGATTGTGGGCGATTCCCCGAGATGCGGCGCCAGGAGGGGCGTACCGCGGGCCGTCCGCGTCCGCGTAGGCTTGCCGCCTAGCCGCCGCGGGGGTTCCGCGACGGCCCGGACGAGACGTCCGGCCTGGATCACGGACCTTGAGGGGAAAGCGGTGACGGCACTCGCGATCGAGGTGGAGCGCCGGCCTGGCTACTGGTTGCTGACCCTGAGCGGTGAGCTCGACAGGCAGACCCAGCCCGACCTGTCGCGCGCGTTCGACGAGCTGCTCGGCGGCGCGCCGCACGAGTGCCCGCACATCGTCTGCGACCTGGGCGGCCTGGCCTTCTGCGACTCCAGCGGGCTGCGCGCGCTGGTCATCGCGCAGGAGCGGGCGCGCGAGCGGAGCGGCGGCCTGCGGCTCATCGAGGTGAACCCGAGCATGGCGGCGCTGCTGGAGATCACCCAGCTGGAGGAGCAGCTGCCCGCCTACGACGACCTCGACCACGCCACGAACGGGCTGATACGTCCGGAATGACCGTCGTGCCGGCATCAGGAGCCCCGACTGCCTCTCCGGCGGGCGGGCGGTCTCACAGTGGACGGATCCGCCCGTGAGCCGCGGCACGTTGACGAGACGGGACATGACACGTTGAGCGACCTGCTCGAACTGAGCCTCCCCACCGGCACGGACCTGGGCGCGGTCCGGGCGGTGCTCCGCGATCACGCCCTGACGTCCGGCATGACGGCCAGACGGGTGGAGCTGCTGGTCCTGGCGGTCAACGAGGCCGTCACGAACGTGCTGGACCACGGCGGAGAGGGCGGCCGGCTCGTCGCCCGCGCCGGCGACAAGGGCATGGTCGTCGAGATCCTGGACGAGGGCGGCACCCTCCTCCCCGAGCACCTGAGGCGGCTCCCGGCCCGCAACCCCACGAGCGGCATGGGCCTGTTCATCATCCGCAGCGTCTGCGACCGGGTCGACCTCGACCACCCGGACGGCCACTCCCGGCTCCGCCTCTACATGGACTACGCGGGTCCGACCGCTCACTGAACGGCGCGTGGTGCGCCCCCCACTTTCACGAAAAACTTTTCCGTAATAGTATTTCGCCAGGACGTGCGCACACCACCCATCCGCGACCACCAGGAGGATCAATGGAGCAGGTGCGTTCCTCCCCGGCGGACCGGTCCTGGACGTTCCTGACCAACCACGCCCGGGTGCTCACCGAGATCGCCCGCGATCCCGGCGCGCGGGTGCGCGACATCGCGGCCGCGATCGGCATCACCGAGCGCGCCGCCCAGAACATCGTGACCGATCTGGAACGCGGCGGCTACATCACCCGCACCCGCGTGGGCAGACGCACCCGCTACAGCGTCGACCCCAGCCGTCCGTTCCGCCACCCCGCCGACGCCGACCATCAGATCGAAGGGCTGTTGTCCCTGTTCACCGACGACCACCCGCCCGGCCAGGAGCGACCGGACGGAGACCTCGACCGCCGCGCGCCTTCTCTTCCGTCGTGACAGGAGCCACCCGATGCCGATGACCACCGACGAATCCGGCCACGCGCTGCCCGGCGGCCGCGCGCCCGACTGGCTGACGGTCCTGGTCGAGGAGCGCGACGGGGACGCCGTGGTGCGCCTCGACGGCGAGCTCGACATCCTCACCCGCCCGCGGCTGAGCGCCGCCTGCGACGAGCTGCTGAGCCGCGGCGTACGCAGGATCGTCATCGACGCGGCCGGCCTGAGCTTCAGCGACTGCGCGGGGCTGAGCGCGCTGCTCGGCGTGCAGCGCGAGGCGTGGCGGCGCGGCGGCTCCCTCGTGCTGACCGGCGTGCACGGTATGCCGGCCCGGCTGCTCGCCATCACCGGCGCCGCGGCCACCCTGCTGCCCGGCGAGGCCACCGGTCCGGCCAAGGCCGTCGGCGAGTGACCGGCCCCGCCCGCCCGCCCGCCCGGGCGGGGCGGTGGGCGGCGGGTGAGCGGCGGAGGTCAGCAGGCGGGCGGTGACAGGCGGGCCGGGGTGCGGGTGTCCTTCGGGTCGGCCGGGATCACCCCGTCCCGTGAGCCCTCCTGCGACCCGAGGAGGGCCCGGGTGAGTGACTGGTCGTCGCCCGCCATCGCCCGCAGCGCCGTGTCGAAGTGCTCGTCGGTGAGCGCGGGCGCGCCGGCGCGCAGCGCGATCAGGATCACCCGCCGCATCAGCTCCTTCACGAACGACGCCGTCACGCCCTCGGTCGCGGCGACCACCTTCCCGGTGTCGGCGTCGATCCGCTGGTCGCGCGCGTAGAGCCGGACCAGCCGCTCCCGCGCCGCCGCGTCCGGACGCGGCACCTCCACCGCGAGGTCCACCCGTCCCGGCCGCTGGACCAGGGCCCGCTCCAGCGCCTCGACCCGGTTCGTGGTCAGCACGAACGTCACGTCCGCGTCGCCGCCGATGCCGTCCATCGCGTCCAGCAGGGAGAACAGCAGCGGGCTGGTCTCGTGGTGGCCGCGGTCCTCGGCGATGAGGTCGACGTCCTCGATGACCACGAGGGACGGCTGCAGCGTGCGGGCCAGCGCCACCGCGTAGTCGATGCGCCGCATGGCGGGCCCGGTGATGAGCACCGCCGTGTGCTCGCGCAGCCGCCCGATCAGGTAGCGGGTGGTGTGGGTCTTGCCCGTTCCCGGCGGCCCGTACAGCAGCAGGCCGCGGCGCAGGTGCTGGCCGGCGGCGGTCAGCCGGTCGGCGAGCTCGGCGATGCCGACGATGTGCTCCTCGATGGCCTCCAGCCGTCCCTCCGGCAGCACCACCTCCTCGGCGGCCAGTTCGGGGCGGGGCAGGAAGGTGAGCAGCTCGTTGTCCCGGTGCTCGCTGAATCCGAAGCTGAGCACCTGGCCGCGGAGCGGGTCGTGCTCCCGCTTGAGCCGGTCGATCTCCTCGCGCACCGCCGTCGCGGTGCCCCGCTCGGCCGTGAGCACGGTGAGCAGGGTGTGCGGCTCGTGGTCCTCGCGCTCGCTCAGCGCGAGGACCACCGGCGTGCCGTCGGGCGCGACGGTGGCCACCAGGCCGAGCTGCACGACCTCGATCGTGGTCTCGGGCCCGATCGCGGCCGTGCCGTAGTCGGGGCGGCCGAGCAGCCGGCTCCCGTCACGCATCGCGGCCAGCAGCATGTTGATGATGCTCTCCCAGCGGCGCTCGCCGCCGACGATGCCGAACCAGCGGGCACCCGGCGAGTGGCGGTCGAGGTAGAGATCGGTGGCGATCTGCAGCGCGGCGTGCTCGTAGAAGCGGTACCTCTCCTCGACCACCACCACGTCGCTGAGAGGGCAGCCCAGGTGCTCGGTCACCTGAGTGATCAGGGGGGAGGCCGCGTTGTCGGCGCCGATGCTCTCGGCCACGGCGCTGTAGACCTGCCGCAGGCTCTCGGCCAGGGCCCGCGCGCTCGCGGGATCGATGTCCGTCACGATCGCCATCATGCCGCACGGGATTCCGGCCCGCGCGGCGTTATTTAACGTGCTTTGTCGCATCTTGGCCGCTCGGTCGTTCGTGGACCTCCCCTGAGGGCATCCGCGTGTACGGGGAGTAGTGAACCGCTTCTCTCCGTGACACGCAGAAAGGGAAGTCGGATGGCTCAGGACGCGCGCAAGCCGAAGAGCGGCGACAAGGACAAGAACAAGGGCAAGGCCAAGGGCGCGATGCCGGGCCGCAACGGCGCCGAGAAGAAGCCCGGCGCCGCCAAGCCCGAGGACTGGAAGAACAACGTGCCGGGCGACCAGGGCTGACGCCTGACGTGCTGGTGCCCTGCGGCCTCCGGCCGCAGGGCACCTTGCGTTGTCCGGGACGACGCCGGCGGGGTCAGTCGCCGGACTCGCTCATCAGCCGGGTCCAGAAATGCTGCAGCTCTTCGGCGATGTAGCGGCGGTAATGGATGCGCTGCCGGCCGTCGTCGTCCCGGTAGACCGAGACCTCGGTATAGGGCGTCCCATCGTCGATGAAACCCGTATGGAGCTGCGCCCAGTCTTCCGCGCGCGGTGTCCACTCCGGAAAAGCCAGCGTCGCGGCGCGGTCCCGGATGGCGGTGTGCCAGCGTTCTTCCCCCAATATGGCCATACTCCACGGTGCCAGAGCAACGGTCAGGACCGGGCAAAACACCCCGTTGCGGAGAGTCAGAGCGTGGCGGTCTCCTCCGCCCCGTGTGCCGACCGGACCCGGGACCAGGCGACGGCGAGCAGGACGACGGCCGCCGCGGCGAAGGCCACGTTCCCCGCCAGGTCCACCGCCGGGGTGGCGGGCAGGGCCGGGGGCTGCGGGAAGGAGTGCCAGGCGTAGGTGAGCATCCAGCCCGCGCCCAGCGCGAACCGCTGGGCCGCCCCCCAGCCCGTCCGGCGCGCCCAGCGGGCGACGAGCGCGTACGCCGCCCCGTACAGGGCGAGGTTCGCGGCCACGGCCGGCCACGCGCGGAGGACGTCGATCGTCAGCGCGGCCAGCCAGAAGGCGAGGCCCGCCACGAGCGTGAGCCCCAGCACCGCCCCCGCCCCCGGCGCCCGCTTCACCGCCCGTCCCGGCGCCTGCCCCCGTGCCCGCTCCGCCGCCCGCTCCTGCTCCTGCGCCTGGGCCCGCTCCGGCCCCTGCTCCTGCGCCCGCTCCCGCTCCCGCTCCCGCTCCTGCCCCTGCGCCTGTTCTGCGAGTGTGGCGGCGGGCCGGTGGCGGCGTAGGGCGAGGGCGGTCAGCAGGGCCGCCGTCACGGCCGCCGCCGCGAGCTGTCCCGCCGGCGCGCGGTAGGCGTCCGGGTTCAGCGCGGTCGCCGCCGCGCCCAGCGCGTACAGCACCCCGGCCACGACCAGGCCGGGCCGGCCCAGCCACGGCTCCTCCGCCCTGGACGGCACCAGGGCCTCCATGACCGCGATCGGCGCGAGAACGCTCCCCGCCGCGTGCACGCCGCCCAGCACGAACGTCGTCCACCAGGCGCTCACGCCCACGCCCGGCAGCCACGCGTACGACGCCAGGTCCATCCCGGCGAAGTGCGGATCGAACAGGGACCGCGTGAGCAGCCCCTCCTCCACCACCCCGTACGCGACCGCGAGCAGCACCATGCCCGGCCAGCCCGCACCCCGCCGACGGGCCAGCTCGCGGATGAGCAGGGCGCCGCCCCCGTACAGCGGGGCCAGGACGATCAGCGCGGGCAGCGCGGTGACGGGCAGGTTCCCCAGCAGGAACTCGCCCGCCAGCGGGGACAGCACGAAAAGCCCGAGAGCGGGCACAAGCCGTTTTCCCATGAATCCAGCGTCGCCAGGCCCCGGCGGGGCCGGTAGTGACGTTCGTCAGCAGGGCGCGCGGGTCACAGCCAGCCCTTGGCCTCGGCGGCGCGGGCGGCCTCGGCGCGGTTGCGGACGCCGAGTTTGCCGATGGCCGACGACAGGTAGTTGCGCACGGTGCCGTCCGACAGGTGGAGGCGGCGGGCGATGTCGGCGACGGTGCCGCCCTCCGCCGCGGCCCGCAGGACGTCCCGTTCCCGGCCGGTCAGCGGGTTCGCGCCCGTGGAGACGCTGGCGGCGGCCAGCTTGCGGTCGAACACCCGGCCGCCCGCGTGCACCCGCCGCACCGCGTCGGCCAGCTCACCGGCCCGCGCGTCCTTGACCACGTACCCGGCGACGCCGGCGTCCATCGCCCGCCGCAGGTAGCCCGGCCGGCCGAACGTGGTCAGGATGATCACCCGCACGCCCGTCAGCTCCCCGGCGACGGTGAGGCCGTCGCGGCCGGGCATCTCGATGTCGAGCAGCACCACGTCGGGGCGGAGCGCGGTGACGGCCGGGGCCACCTCGTCGCCGCGGCTCACCTGGCCGACCACCTCCAGGTCCGGCTCCAGGCCGAGCAGGGCCGCCAGCGCCGCGCGTACGAGGTGCTGGTCGTCGGCCAGCAGCACCCGGATCATGCGGCCGCGCCCGCCAGCGGCAGGCGGGCGCTCAGCCGGAAGCCGCCGCCCTCGGCGGGGCCGCCGTCCAGGACGCCGCCCGCCACCTCGACCCGCTCGGCCAGCCCCCGCAGCCCGTTGCCCGCCGCGCCTGCGACGTCCGTACGGCATCCGCCGCCGTCGTCGCTCACCTCCGCGTACGCCTCCCCGCCCCGCACCCCCAGCCGGATGCGGCAGTGGCGGGCACCGCTGTGCCGTACCACGTTGGTCGTCCCCTCCCGCACCACCCAGGCCAGCACCGGCTCCACGTCGGCGGGCAGCGGCCCGGCGGCCACCTCCAGCCGCACCCCGGCGGTGGCGAGCGCCCGCCGCGCGCCGTCCAGCTCATCCGCCAGCGACAGCTCCCGGTAGCCGGTGATCGCCTCCCGCACGTCCGCCAGCGCCTGCCGGGACAGCTCCTCCACCTCCTCGGCCTCCGCCCGCGCCCGCTCCGGGTCGGCGGTGACCAGCCGCGCCGCGAGCTGGCTCTTCACCGTCATCACCGCGAGGCTGTGACCGAGGAGGTCGTGCATGTCGCGGGCGAAGCGCAGCCGCTCGTTGTCCACGGCCAGCCGCTCCACCTCGGCGTTGGCCTGGCTGAGCGCCCGGTTCGCCGACTCCAGCCGCAGGAAGGCGCGCATCGCGACGGCGAAGATCACGCCCTGCAGCGGGAACCACCAGCGTTCGGCCAGCGACAGGCCGAGCAGCAGCGGGAAGGCCAGCGTGACGGCCAGGATCGTCGCCCCGGCCGCCACCGGCAGCGCCCGCTCCGGCAGCGACACGGCCACCGCCGCGATGAGGAAGAACCACATCGACAACAGCCACAGCTCGCCCAGCAGCGGCGTCATCGCGGCGGCGACCGCGTACAGCAGGGCCAGGGCGAGCAGGCCCGCCGTGCGGCGCGACCGCTCCACGCACCACATGACCCCCAGGTAGAGCCCGACGAAGGCGGCCAGTCCGGCCGTCGCCAGCGCCACCCGCCCGGGGGAGGGGGAGGAGGCCAGGAACGTGGGCAGCGGCCACACCAGGACGACGAGGTAGAGACAGTTCCACAGCCTGCCCTTCACGCCAAGCAGCCTATACAGCCCATCGCCGGCCGTCCCCTGACGAATGTCATGGGCACGGTCCGGCGAGGGGCGGATCAGCTGGTCAGCTCGCGCTGCAGGAGACCGTCGGCCAGGTGTAGTTGCCGTTGTGCTGGATCGTCACCCCCCAGTTGTTGCCGCTGCCGTTGGGCCGGGCGGTGAGGGTCTGGGCGTTCGGGTAACTGGCGCTGATGTTCCAGGTGGCGATGACCTTGGCGGGGGAGGGGACGTTCATCGTCACGGTCCAGTTGCTCGATCCGCTGACGGCGACGTTGAGGTTGTAGCGGTCGCTCCACTGCTGCCCGGCGGAGAGCGTCGCGGAGCAGCCGCCGCCACCGCCGCCCCCTCCGCCGCCGCCCCCGCCGCCCCCGGAGGAGCTGCCGAGCGTGATGTTGGAGCTGCCGCTGCTCTGGTAGCCCTCCGTCGCGAGGATCTGGTAGTCGTGGCTGCCGAGGTTCATGCCCTTGCCGGCCCAGGCGTCGAAGTGGTTGCCGGCGGTGATGGTCCCGCCGGTCCGCTTCGACTGCCGGACGCTCCAGTACTGGTCGAAGGTCCTGGTGCCCTCGATGGACGGGGCGTTGTAGCGGGTGGTCCGGTAGATGTCGTACGTGCCGCCGTCGCTGGTCACGGTGCCCATGTACGTCCCGGTGGGCCGGAAGGTGCCCCAGTTGTCGACGATGTAGTACTCGATGAGCGGGTTCCGGGTCCACCCGTAGAGGGTCAGGTAGGCGTTGCCCGACGGGTTGAAGCTGCCCGAGTAGGTGACCGTCCTGCGGCCGCCGGTGCTCCAGCCCTTGCCGGCGACGAAGTTGCCGGTGTTCCTCCAGGACGTGCTGTAGTTGCCGCCGGAGCCGAGGTTCATGGAGACGGTGCCGGGGCTGTCGGTCCAGAACGAGTAGAAGTAGCCGTTGTCGGTGCCCGTCTGGTTCGAGGTGACGGTCGTGTCGGCGCCGGCGGTGCCGGGCATGACCAGCGCGGACAGGATCAGCGCGAGGGCCGAGGCGCCGCCGAGGAGCAGCCGGAGCCGGCCGCCGCGGCGGGGTCGGTGACGGGTCGGGGCATCGTTCATCGGATCTCCTCTACCTCGAAATTATCGGCAGACTGGCGAAAGTATCGGATCCGTCAAGAAGGATGTCAACGCCTCAGGCGGTCGTGGCGACCTCGCCGGCACGTCCACGGCTCTAGTAGTCAGGGAGAACGCGTCCGGCAGTCCTTGAAACTTTCGGAGAGTTTCCGAACAAAAAGAAGGCCGCGCCCCTGAAGGGACGCGGCCTTGATGGCGAGGGTCAGGCCTTGCCGGCGACCTTCTGCTCGGCGGCCTCACCGGCCGGCTCGGGCAGGTCCAGGCTGTCGCGCAGCGTGGCGGGCCGCAGGAACGCCGCGGCGATCAGGCCCACCACGGCGATGCCCGCCGAGACGAGGAAGATGTGGCCGGTGGCGTCGCCGTACGCGGCCCGGACGATCGGCACGATCGGCGCGGGCATGTCGGCGATGTTGAGGCTCCTGCCCGCCTGGCTTCCCGTCACCGGGATGCCCGCCTTGGCGAGGCCCTCGGCGATGCTGGTCGCCACCCGGTTGGCCAGGATGGCGCCGAGCACCGACACGCCGACCGTGCCGCCGAGCGAGCGGAAGAACGTGATCGCGCCGCTGGCCGCGCCGATCTCGCGCAGCGGGACGGTGTTCTGGATGACCAGCACCAGGTTCTGCATGGACATGCCGACGCCGACGCCGACGGCCAGCATGTAGAGCGACACCAGCACCAGCGAGGTCTCGTGGTCGATGGTCGACAGCCCGACGAAGCCCGCCAGCAGCACGACCAGCCCGACCAGGATGTACGGCTTGGTCTGCCCGCTCCTGGACACCATCCGGCCGCTGATCGTCGAGGAGAACAGCACGCCGACCATCATCGGGATGGTCAGCAGGCCCGCGGCGGTGGGGCCGTACCCGCGGCCGATCTGGAAGTACTGGCCGAGGAAGACCGCGCCGCCGAACATCGCCATGCCGACCGCGAGGCTGGCCAGGATGGCGAGGGCCGGGTCGCGGCGGCGGACGACGTGCAGCGGCACGACCGGCTCGCGCACCTTGGCCTCCACCCACGTGGCCAGGGCGAGCAGCACCACGCCGCCGCCGACCATGGCCGCGGTCTGCCAGGACAGCCACTCGAAGGAGTTGCCGACGAAGGTCACCCAGATGAGCAGGACGCTGACGCCGGCCGCGATGAGCGCGGCGCCCCAGTAGTCGATGGTCACGTCCGTGCGGCGCACGGTGGGCAGGTGCAGGGTCTTGGCCAGCAGCGCGAAGGCGGCGACGGTGAACGGCACCGCGATGAAGAAGCACCAGCGCCAGCCGAGCCACGAGGTGTCGGCGATGAAGCCGCCGAGCAGCGGGCCGCCGACGGTGGCCACGGCCATGACCGCGCCGAGGTAGCCGTTGTAACGGCCGCGCTCCTTCGGGCTGATCATGGCGGCGATGACGACCTGGGCGAGGATCTGCAGCGCGCCCATGCCGAGGCCCTGGATCGCGCGGAAGGCGATGAGCTGCCCGGTGTTCTGGGCGAAACCGCAGGCCAGCGAGGACACCATGAAGATCACGATGGCGATCTGGAGCAGCAGCTTCTTGTTGAACAGGTCCGCGAGCTTGCCCCAGATCGGGGTCGAGGCGGTCGAGGCCAGCAGGGACGCGGTGACGACCCAGGTGTACTGCGACTGGCTGCCGTTCAGCGCGCCGATGATCTGCGGGAGCGCCACCGAGACGACGGTGCCGCTGATCATGGCGACGAACAGCACGAGGAGCAGGCCGCTCAGTGCTTCGAGGACCTGCTTGTGGGTCATCGGCTCCGCCGCGGACGGCGCTGCCGGCTGTGCGCTCACGCGCAACCTCCTGTGGGGGAACGAACGTCAGGGATGATCCCGGATCGCGGGACCCGGATACCTTACATGCACATCGGGAAAACTTTGCGCACTGGGCATATATTCCCGGCGGGTAGACTTCTTTCCATCATGAGCAGCACGCCAGGGCTGCGTGAGCGCAAGAAGGCCGAGACCCGCCAGGCGGTTCACGAGGCAGCGCTCCGGCTCACCCTCGAACACGGCCTCGACCACGTCACCGTCGAGGCCATCGCCGACGCGGCCAACATCTCGCGCCGCACGTTCAGCAACTACTTCGCCGGCAAGGAGGACGCCCTCCTCTACGGCGACGAGCAGCGCCTCGGCACGCTCGTGCGGCGCGTACGCGACCAGCCGCCCGAGCTGACCGCCTGGCAGGCGCTGCGCGCCGCCATGGACGTCCTCTACCACGAGGCCGGCGGCGGCGACCGCGACCTGCTCGTCCGCACCCGCCTCGCCATGCGCCACCCCTCCCTGCTGGCCCGGCAGCTCACCGTCAGGGTCCGGCTGGAGAACGAGCTCACCGAGGCGGTCACCGGCCGCGCCCTGCCCGACGGCGTACGGCCCGAGGTGATCACCGCCGCGTTCCTGGCCGCGCTGCGCGTCGCCACCCAGTGGTGGTGCGCGGGCAACGACGAACGCGACTTCCGCGACCTCATCGACCAGGCGCTCGACCAGATCGCGGGCCGGTTCCGCTGACCCCGGCCCGCTGCTCCACGCCGGCCGCTCTAGGCTGGCCGGTGTGCTGATCCGCCCGAGAACCCCCGGCGACCTGGAGGCGTGCGTCAAGGCCCTCGCCGAGGTGCAGGTCGCCGACCGCTACCCGGTGGACTGGCCGGACGACCCCGGCGGCTGGCTCACCCCCCGCGGGCTGGAGCGGGCGTGGGTGGCCGTCGAGGACGCGGCGGTGCTCGGGCACGTGGGGCTGACCGCCGACCTGGAGGTCACCCGGCTGTTCGTCGTCGCGGCCGCGCGGGGGCGGGGGCTCGCCGGGCTGCTCCTCGACACCGTACGCGCCGCCGCGGGCGGGCGGCCGGTCACGCTGGAGGTCTCCTCCGAGGGGAAGGCGGCCATCGCCCGCTACGAGCGCTCCGGCTGGCGGCGCACCGGCAGCAGCCGCGCCACCTGGCTGAACGCGGCCGGCGAGCCCGCGCTCCTGCACCACTACGTGAGCCCGCCCTCCTGACCGGCGCCCGCGCAAAGACCCGGCAATGATCGCGCCCGCCGGGCCGGCCCGTCCTGACGGCCGGGGTAGAGCTCCGGAAGCGGGACGAGGGCGGAGGCGCGGATGAGGCTCACCGAGGCGGGGACGACGCCCGGCACCCGCGCGCCCGCACCCGGCTGATGCCCGCCGGCCCGCCGGCACCGGTCCCGCCGGCCGAGGGCGGAGGGCGGCTGGCCGTGCTCGCCGTCACGCTCACCGTCGGCACCGGCGCGCTGGACGTGGCCGGGTTCGCCCGGCTCGGCGGCGTGTTCAGCAGCGTCATGACCGGCAACCTGGTGGTGTGCGGGTTCGCGATCGGCACCGCCGCCTTCGCCCAGCTCCTGACCGGGGTCACGGCCATCGGCGGTTACGTGGCGGGCGTCCTCGGCGGCACCCGCATCACGAGCCGCTTCCGGAGCAGGCGGGAGACGGCGGCCGGGGCCGGGTGGAGGTGCCCGCGAGGGGTGATCGCGGCGCTGGCGGTGGAGCTGGCCGTGCTCGCCGTGTTCGCCGCCGGCTGGGTGGCCGCCGGTCCCCGGCCCGCCGCCGTCCCGCTGCACGGGCTGCTCGCCCTGGCGGCCGGGGCGATGGGCCTGCAGAGCGCGGCGATGCGCGGGCTCGGCGGCGGCCATCCGGTGTCGACGACGTACCTGACCGGGACGCTCACCGGCGTCGTCGCCGCGCTCATCACGGTCGGTCGTCCGCAGGGGGCCCGATTGCGCGACCTGACGGTCCTGACCGCGGTCCCCGTCGGGGGCGCCGGGGGAGCGCTGGTGCTCGCGTACGCGCCCGCCCTTCTTCCCGCCATCCCTCTCGCGACGGTGCTGACCGCCGTGACGGTGGCGACTCTCCTGCACTGACCCGGCCGCCGCCGCATCCGGATCATGGACTGCGGACCCCTTCTGCTCTACTGGAGGTAGTACTACCAACGGTAGAGGGGTGGGTCATGCGCATCGTCATCGTGGGAGCCGGCATCGCCGGGCTGGCGGCGGCCAGGGGGTTACGGACGGCGGGACACGAGGTCACCGTCCTCGAACGCGCGCCCGCGCTGCGGGACGGCGGCTGCGCGATCATCCTGTGGAGCAACGGCACCACCGTCCTGCGCGACCTCGGCGTCCCCCTGGAAGGGCTGGGCCGGCGGCTCGACACCCTGGAGGCGCGCAGTGCCCGCGGCCGGCCGCTGATGACGGTGGACACCGCCCGGCTGGAACGCGAGCTCGGCGCCCCGACGATGGTCATCCCCCGCCGCACCCTGATCGCCCGGCTCGCCGAGGGCCTGCCGGAGGACACCGTACGGTTCGGCGCCCGCGTCATCCGGCTCCACGACGACGGCCGGACCGTGCGCGCCGAGACCGAGGACGGCACGCAGCACGCCGCCGACCTGCTCATCGGCGCCGACGGCGCCAACAGCCCGGTCCGCTCCGCCCTCTTCGGCGCCGCCCCGGCGACCGGCGCCCGCCCGACCGGCGCGGCCTCCTGGCAGGGACTGATCCCCGCCCCCTTCGACCTCGGCTCCCGCTCCCTGCTCTTCCTCGGCCGCCTCGGCCTCGTCGGCCTGCTCCCCGCGGGCGACGGCATGCTCCAATGGCTCATCGACCTGCGATGGCGGCCCGGCGACGAGGCCGACCCCGAACGCGCGCTGGCCGCCCTGCGCGAACGGTACGCGAGCTACGGCGCGCCCGTCCCCGCCCTGCTGGCGGCGCTGTCGGAGAAGGACCTCCAGCTCTTCCCGCACACCAGGCGCCGCGCCTCCCTGCCCTGGCGCCGGGGGCGGAGCGTGCTCATCGGGGACGCCGCGCACGCCATGCCGCCCATCCTGGCCCAGGGCGCGGGCCAGGCGCTGGAGGACGTCGCGGCGCTGATCCACGCCCTCACCGGAGCCACCGGCGAGAACGCCGCCGCGGCGCTGCCCGCCTACGAGCGAGCCCGCAGGCGGCGGGCCGCCCTGGCCTCGACGGCCGCCACCCGGGGCGTGGCGACCGCCGGGCCACGTACGGCGTTCCAGAGCGAGGCCGCACTGCGCGGCGCCGTCGCGCTGCCCGACCGGCTGGCCACCTGGCTGTTCGGCCGGCTCGTCACCGGCGTCAGCACCCGCCTCGCCCGCTGACCCGGCCGGGCGAGCGGGCACTCGCGGACGACTGAAGCGCCCGCTTGAGTCCGCCACAAGAGGGTCATGGCACAAATCGGGTCGTGCCACGAACACGGCATCACCGACCCGGGAGGAAGACGATGTCCAAGGCGATGTCCAAGACGATGTCCCCGTACGACCTGATCATCACCGGCGGCCACCTCATCACCATGGACGCGGCGGTCCCCGACGGCCCGGCGACCGTGGCCGTGCGCGACGGCCGCATCGCGGACGTGCTGCCCGCCGGCCGCGAGCTGCCGCCCGCCGCCGACGTCCTCGACGCCGGCGGCGCCCTGGTCCTGCCCGGCCTCGTGGACGCCCACCGCCACACCTGGCAGTCCGCCACCCGGCACTTCGGGCTCGGCTGGAGCCTGATGGACTACCTCGGGGCCGCCTTCCTGCGCCTCGGCCCGGCCTTCCGCCCGGCCGACGTGCACGCGGCCACGCTGCTCGGCGCGCTCGGCGCGATCGAGGCGGGCATCACCACGCTCGTCGACTGGGCGCACATCCAGAACACCCCCGAACACTCCGACGCCGCCGTCGCGGCGCTGCGCGAGAGCGGGATCAGGGCGGTGTTCGCCTACGGCTGGCCGCAGACCGACCCGATGCGCTGGGTGGGCGACAGCGACGCCGTGCTGCCCGACGACGTCCACCGCGTCCGCGCCGGGCTGTCGGACGACTCGGCCCGGGTGACGATGGCGCTCGCCGCCCGCGGCCCCGAGATGTCGCGGGCGAGCGCGGTCAAGCGCGACCTGGAACTCGCCAGGGCGCTCGGCCTGCGCGCCACCATGCACCTCAGCAACGCCGGCAGCCTCACCCAGCTCGACACGCTCGGCCTGCTCGACGAGACGATCACCATCGTGCACGCCTGCGGCTGCGGCGACGACGAGCTGAAACTGGCCGCGGACCTCGGCGTCACCGCCGCCGTGTCGCCGCTCATCGAGCTGACCATGCCCGGCCTCGGCACGCCCGCCACCGGCCGGCTCAAGGCGGCCGGGATGGTGACCGGGCTCAGCGTGGACACCGAGATCGCCACGTCGGGCGACCTGTTCGCGCAGATGCGGGCCGCCCTCGCCCAGCACCGGCAGTCCGGGCACCCCGAACCGCTGTCCGCACGTGACCTGCTCGCCATGGCGACCGCCGGCGGCGCCGCCGCGGCCGGCCTCGGCGACCGTACGGGCAGCATCACCCCGGGCAAGCGGGCCGACCTCATCGTGGTCGCCACCGGCGGCGCCGCCACCGCGCCGGTCGTCGAGCCCGCCGCGAGCCTCGTGCTCGGCGGGCACCCCGGTCTGGTACGGGACGTCATGGTCGAAGGACGGCTGCTCAAGCGCGACGGCGTCCTGCTGGGCCCGCTGCGGGAGGCGCTCGACGCGGCCGTACGCACCCAGGAGCACCTGCGCGAAGCCGCACCGGAGGTCTTCCCGGCGCTCTGAGCCGGGTGACAGAACCGAAGATCGTGGCACAATCTCCGCATGGCGGTGGAGTTCCACGTCCTCGGCCCCTTCTCCGTGAGCGTCGACGGACGCCCTGTCGACGTCGGCGGGCCGCGTCCCCGGCTGCTGCTGGCCCGCCTGCTCCTCGCGCGCGGCGCCACCGTCTCCGTGGACGCGCTGCTGGACGCCCTCTACGGCGGCGAGCCGCCGGCCCGCGCCGTCGGAACGCTCCACACCCACGTCTCCCACCTGCGCCGCCTGCTCGAACCCGGCCGCGCCCCCCGCACCCCGTCGGCCGTGCTCGTCAACCGGCCGCCGGGGTACGCGCTCGGCCCGCACCGGCTCGACGCCGACGAGTTCGCCCGCCTGTCGGCCGAGGGAGACCAGGACGCGGCGCTGGCGTTGTGGCGGGGGACGCCGTACGAGGAGTTCGCGGACGTCCCCTGGCTGCGGCCCGAGGTCGAACGCCTGCACCAGGCCCATCTCGCGGCCCGCGAGCAGCGGCTGGCCGCGCTTGCGCCCTCGCCGGCGACCGCCGCCGAGCTGGCGGAGCTGGCCCGCGCGCACCCCCTGCGCGAGAGCCTGTGGGAGGCGCTGGCGCGGGTCCTGTACCGGCTCGGGCGGCAGGCCGACGCGCTCGACGCCCTGCGCACCGCGCGGCGGCATCTCGCCGAGGAGCTCGGGCTGGACCCGGGGCCCGGCCTCCGCCGCCTGGAGTCCATGATCCTCACCCAGGACCCGGCACTCGGCGAGACCACCCCGGCCTTACCCGATCCCGCGCCCGGCGGCGCGTCACCGGGTGCGGGGGTGACCGGCGGGGGGCCGGTGGTGGTGGGGCGGGCGGGGCCGCTCGACCGGCTGGCGGAGCTGGCCGCCGAGGTCGAGGCCGGGCGCACCGGGATCGCGGTGATCTCAGGCGAGCCGGGGATCGGCAAGACGTGGCTGGCTGAGGAGTTCGCGCGCGGGCGGCAGGCCCGGGGCTGGCTCGTCGCCTGGGGACACTGCCACGAGAGGTCGGGCGCTCCGCCCCTGTGGCCCTGGCGGCAGATCGCCAGAGAACTGCTGGAGCAGGGCGGAGCCGAGCCGCCCGCCGCGCTCCTCGACGCCGACGACGCTCCAGGGGACCCGGAGGGGGAGACGGGGGAGGCCAGGTTCCGGCTGCACCGCGAGGTGGCCCGCCACTTCGCCGCCGCGGCGGCCGGACGCCCCCTGCTCCTGCTCATCGACGACCTCCAATGGGCGGACACCGCCTCGCTCGGACTGCTCGCCGACCTGGCCCGCCTGCTGCGGGGCCGCGTCGCCGTGGTGATCACCGTGCGCTCGGGCGAGGGCCCGCCCGCTATGTACGACGCGCTCGCCATGGTGAGCCGCAGTCACGCCCTGCGGCTGCCGCTGGCCGGGCTGGACGCCGCCGCGGTGGCCGAGCTGTCCGGGCTCGACCACGGCCAGGCCGCGGCGCTGGCCGAACGCACCGGCGGCAATCCGCTGTTCATCCGCGAGACCCTGCACCTGGCCGCCGGCGGGGGGCTCGCCCGCGCTCTCGCCACCGTGCCCGAGGGGCTGGCCGACGTGCTCCGCCAGCGCATCGGCCGCCTGCCCGCGCCGCACCGCGCCGTCCTGGAGGCCGCCGCCGTCGCCGGCGACGCCACCGACCACCTCCTCCTCGCCGGGGCGCTCGCGGCGGTGACGCCGGCCGAGGCAGGCGCCGTGCCGGTCGAGGAGGCCGTCGCCGCCGCTCGCGCCGCCCGGCTGCTCGCCGACGACCGTACGTTCACCCATGACCTGATCAGGGAGACCTGCTACGCCGACCTGCCCCCGGCCCGCCGCGCCGCGCTGCACCTCGCCGTGCTGCGCGGACTCGCCAGCCGCCCCGCCGCCGACCCCGCGACGATGGCCGCGCACGCCCTCGCCGCCGGGCCGGCCGCGACGGCCGAGGCCGTGGAGCTGTGCGTGGCGGCGGCCGGGCGGGCCGCGTCCCGCCACGCCTACGACGACGCGGTCACCTGGTGGCGGCGGGCCGCCGACACGCACGGCCGGATCCCCGGCGCGGACCCGTCCCGGCACGTACGGCTGCTGCTCGGCCTGGTGCGCGCCCAGCTCGACGCGGGCGACGGCTTCTCGGCGCGGGCCACGCGCAACGAGGCCGTGCTCGCCGCCGACGCCACCGGCGACGACACCCTCACCGCGCAGGCGCTCACCAGCCTGGACGCCCCCGGACTGTGGAAGTTCTACACCTACGGCGACACCGAGGTGGACGTCGTCGAACGCGTCGAGGACGTGCTCGACCGGCTCCCCGCCGGCGACTCCGAGCTGCGCTGCCGCCTGCTCGGCTGCCTCGGCATGGAACGCTACGACGGCTCGGCCGACCCCCGGTGCGACGACGCGACCGCCGAGGCGCTCGCCATGGCCCGCCGCCTGGTCGCCGCCGGCGCGGGCAAACGCCTGCTGGCGGTCACGCTCAACGCCCGCTACCTCGGCATCCAGCTTCCCGAGCGGCTGCGCGAGCTCGACGCGATCGGCGACGAGCTGACCCGCCTCGGCCTGCCCGGCTTCGAGCTGCTCGGATGGCTGATCCAGGAACGCACCCGCCTGGAGCTGTACGACGTGCGCGCCGCCGACGAGGCCGCCCACCGCGCCGACCGGCTGGTCGAACGGCTGGACCTGCCCTGGCCCCGCTTCCAGCACCTCATCTACCGCGGCGCCCGCCGCCTGATGGAAGGCGACCGGGCCGGGGCGGAGGAGGCGTACACCGCCGCCGCCGAGGCGGGGGAGCGGCTCAACCTGTGGCACACCCGGCCCGCGCTGGACTCGGCGGTCGTCGCCACGCACCTGCTGCACGGCGAGCCGGTCGAGGACGAGGAGCTGATCGAGCGCTTCTCGCCGTTCCCCGCGCACCGGCAGGCCGTCCGCATCCTGACGGCGGCGGCCAAAGGGGACGGCGCGGCGCTGGAGGCGGCCCGGCGCGAGGGCCGCCCGCCGATGCCCCGCGACTTCGGCGAGCTGCCCGCGCTCTGCCTGGTCGGGCTCGCCTGGCAGGCGGCGGGGGACGCGGAGGCGGCGCGGGAGATGTACCGGCGGCTGCTGCCGTACGAGGACCGCCTGGCGATCGGCGCGGGCACGTTCCCCGCCGGGCCGGTCGGCTACTACCTCGGCCTGCTGGCCGAGGACCCCGGCACCCGCCGCGCCCACCTGAGCGCGGCCGTCCGCCGCTGCGAGCAGGCGGGCCTGACCTGGTGGGCGCAGCGCGCCGCAAGCGCCGGTTGAGTCGTCCTGCAGTGCCCCGTCGCATCGTGGCCGCATGACGACGAACACGACACCTGCCACGAACGCCGGCCCGGACCTCACCCTGTTCCTGGCCTTCCACCGCGGGCTGCGCCGCGACTTCGGCCGCCTGGCCGACGCGCTCGACCGCTGCCCCGACACCGACGAGGCCCGCCGCGCGCTCATCGACGAGCACACGGCGATGCAGCTGCGGGCGCTGCACCACCACCACAGCGACGAGGACGAGAACATCTGGCCGCTGCTCCGCGGCCTGGTGCCGGCGGCCGTCGAGGTGCTGGACCGGCTGGAGTCCGACCACCAGGAGATCGACGTGGTGATCGAGCGCCTGACCGGCCCGAGCCGCCCGGCCGCCGAGCAGGCGGCGGACCTGCGCCGCCTGCACGAGCTGCTGAACGCGCACCTCGACCTGGAGGAGTCCCAGGTCGTGCCGCTGATCCGGGCGCACGTCACGCCGGAGTGGTGGGAGGAGGCGGGCAAGGCGGTCAGCAAGAGCCACGGGCGCGACCTGCCGATGGTCGCCGCCTGGACGCTGGACGCCGCCAGTGAGGAGCAGCGGGCGCACATCTTCGCGACCGCGCCCTTCCTGCTGCGGGTGCTCTACCGGCTGAGCTGGCGCCGCGCGTACGAGCGGCGCGCCGCCCAGATCTTCGGCTGATCAGCGCTTCAGCCAGCGCCGCCCCGGCGGCAGGAACAGCGTCACCAGGGCGGCGGCGACGGCGAGGGCGAGAACGAGCAGAACACGACGCATGACTTCTCCTATGGGTGAAAACGTGGCTGACAGACCACGAATACCCACAGTAGTTGTCCGATTACACCTGCCGATCAGTGCCGGTCCTGTCGCGGCAGCGTCACCTCGTACAGGACGAGCTGGATCGCCGCCGCGATCGGGATGGCGAGCAGCGCGCCCACGACGCCGAGCAGCGTCCCGCCGATCAGGGCCGCGATGATGGTGACCGCGGCGGGCACGTCCACGGACGACATCATGATCCGGGGCGCGATCAGGTAGTTCTCGATCTGCTGGTAGACGATGAAGAAGATCAGGCAGGCGATGCCCGTCGGCACCGACACGAACAATCCGACGAGCGTCCCGACGGCCGCCCCGATCGTGGCGCCGACCAGGGGGATCAGGTCGGTGATCGCCACGATGAGGGAGATCGCGAGCGCGTACGGCACGCGGGCGATCGACAGGAAGACGAACGTCGTGACGCCCGCGATCAGCGAGATCAGCAGGTTGCCCGCCACGTACCCGCCGATCCGTTTGATGACCTCGTCGCCCAGCAGCTGGACGCGCTCGCGGCGGCTCGCGGGCACCAGCCGGTAGCCGAGGGAGGTGATCGAGCGCAGCGACGCCAGCAGGTACAACGTCAGGATGAGCACCGTCAGCGCCGAGAACACGGCGCTGACCACCACCGTCGCCGCGCCCAGCAGCCCGCCGAAGACCTGGCGGCCGAGATCGCCGCTGAGCAGGTACTGCTGCAGCCGGTCGAGCAACTGGTACTGCTGGTCGAGCGCGCGGATCTGCGGGTGGTTCTGCAGCTCTCCGATGTAGGTGGGGAGCTGCGTGACGAAGTCGCCGGTCTGCGTGGCGAGCGGGGGCACCACGGCCACGCCGAAGCCGACGAAGAAGACGATCACGGCGGTGAAGACCGCCGCGATCGCCCACTGCCGCGACAGCCCGCGCTCCTCCAGCCACCGCACGGCGGGGTTGAGCCCGATGGCGAGGAACAGCGAGACCGCGATGAGGATGAGCACCGACGCCGACGCGGCCAGCGCCTGCACCAGCAGCCACGCGCTCAGCACGCCCAGCGCGGCGGTGAAGCCGAACACGAACGGATGGCGGGTCAGGGCGCGTCCGGGGCGGCCGAAGTAGGCTTCGGCCTCGCCGCGCCGAGCCAGCGAGGCGGCGGGCTCACCACGCGCCTCGTCCGCGGGCAGGCGGGAGGAGTCACCGCCGGCCGCGCCGCCTGAGGCATCGGCGGGGCCGCCTGGGGCGCCGGCGGGTCTGTCGGCGGCGGCGCCGGCGGGGGTGGGGTGATCGGCGCCGGGGCCGGTCGGGGGGAGCGGGCGCGTCATGTCGGCCTCTTCTACGCAGGGCCCGAATCGGGGAGAACCGGCATGGCTACTGTCCCGGCCGCCGCCGGATATTCACCCCGTGATGGAATCGTTGCCGGACAGTCAGGGCACCCCCTGCGACCCGCCGTCACATGTCAGACTGCCGACATGACCCACACCCACGACGAGGACCCGGCCTGCGAGGTCGCCCACGGCGACGCCCCCGCCCAGGAGAGCGGCGGCGAGACCGGTCGCACCCTGGTCGCCGTCTTCGCCTCCCCGGTGGCCGAGAGCCTGCTGCGCATCGGCGCCGAGCTGGGCTTCCGGCCGGTCCTGCTGGAGCCCGACCCCGCGCGCGGCCTCGACGGGTTCCCCGCCGTACGCGAGATCGGCGGGCACGTGGACGCCACCGCCGACGTCGTGCTCACCGACCACCACCGCGACGAGATCGGCCCCGTCCTGCGCGACCTGCTGAAGTCGCCGGCCCGCTGGATCGGCATCATGGGCAGCCCCCGCCACGTCGGCCCGCACGTGCGGGCGCTGGCCGACCTCGGCGTGCCGCCGGATGAGGTGGCCCGCGTCCACCGACCGATCGGGCTCAACATCGGCTCCCGCACCCCGCCGGAGATCGCCGTCGCCACCCTGGCCGGGCTGATCGCCGACCGCAACGGACGCCCCGGCGGGTTCGCCTTCTGACAGCGCCGCCCCGCTGCCGTCCGCTGCCGCTCGCTTCCAAGCGGTCCGCAAGTCGGCCCCGGTACCTCTGGTACACGTGAAGAGACCTCTGCTGACCCGCGCCCTGACCACCGCCGCGGTCGCCGCCGCCGTCGCGCTGACCGCGTCCGCGCAGCCCGCCGCCGCCGCGCCCACGAGCTGGAAGTGGGGCGCCGTCCACTCCACCGACGGCATGGCCACGGCCTGGGGCAAGGTCGTCGTCGGCCAGTCGGGCCTGGCGGTGACGGGCAACCTCGACGACCATTACGGCAAGGGCTGCTCGTGGGCGCTGATCAAATACCAGAGCGCCCGCAACGGCCGCTGGCGCACCCACGGGATCTACAACTGCAAGCCGGGCACCGGCACGTTCCGCAAGAACGTCGGCGGCGTCCTGCAGATCAGGATCCAGGTCTGCCGGGGCACCGCCACGCGGCCGACCGGCAAGTGCTCGCGCTGGCGGACGGTGTGGACCCAGGGCGGCTGACGGCCGCGCGGACGGTGACGGTCAGCGGCCGGGGCCGGCGTCCTCCTGCGCGGGCGTGAAGCTCAGCGGGCGGGGCCGGCGTCCCTCTGCGCGGGCGTGAAGCTCAGCGGGCGGGGCCGGTGTCCTCCTGTGCGAGCTGCCCGTGCAGCCGGCGGGCCGCGCGGACGAGCCCGCTCGACCCGGTGCGGGCGGCGAGGTCCGCGACCTCGGGGATCACGCCACGCGCTCCGGCCCACCCGGCCACCTCGGCGGCGAACTCCAGCGTCCGGGTGTGCGCGGTGGTGGCCCGCTCGCCCGGCCCCGGCAGGTAGACCGGCAGCAGGCCGCTCATGATCTGCCAGACCTCCCGGTGGGCGCCCCGCCGCGCGCACTCGTCGAGTGCCCGCACCACCACGGTGGGCCTGACGCGGTCGAGCAGGCGCAGGCACTGCCCCAGTTGCCTGCCGCACTCGACGGCGGGCAGGGAACCCGTGGCGACCGCGCGCAGCAGCGGCTCCCTGCAACGTTCGGCGTCCCAGCCCTCCTCGCCCAGCAGGATGCCCAGCAGCAGCGCCATGCCCTCGCCCACAGGTCCCTCCTGGTGGCAGAGCCGGGAGATCGCCGGCTGCAGGCCGCCCGGCCCCCGCCAGTCGCCGTACAGATAGGGGACGAGATGCATGGCCAGGACCTCCCGGTCGGAGGGCAGCACGAGCCACCACGCCGATTGGTAGTAGCTCACCCAGCGGCGGGACGGCGACTCGCAGAACAGCGCGTCCACGAACGCGATGCCGGTCGGCTCGTGCCGGACGAGCGGCCGAGGGCGCTCGCCGGGCTTCCCGGTCCACTCGACGCTCGTGACGGGCTCGGGCCGGTCGGCCAGCCAGCGCGCCAGCGTGACGCCCGCCTCCGAGGTCAGCCGGCCGGCGCGAGCCACCACATCGGGGTCCACCGCGCGCGGCAGCCTCAGCAGCGCCTGCCCCAGGTCGTCGGGCAGGGCCCGGACACCCTCGCGCTCGTAGCCTTCGATCCTGGCGACCAGCTCGGCCGGGTCGAGGTGACCGGAGGTGCAGGTGGGCGTGGCCAGCAGGTACGGCGGCAGCGTCCCCTCCACCAGCGCGGCGTGGACCTCGGCGCAACGCCGCATCAGGGCCCCGTAGAGCGGCGCGACCGGCCCCGGGACGGACAGCCGCCCATCGGCGGCGGGCGCGACGGCCTCCCCGGCGGCGGCGCGGAGCAGCGCCTCCGTCCACCGCTCCAGATTGAACCACTCGTTCGTCTGGCGCAGGTCCGTCACTTCGTCCGGCGCTCTCCTGGCGTGCGGGTGCCGGACGAAGCCGTCGAGCCAGCGGTCGAAGGCGAACTCGTGATCCAGCCGGTTGAAGGTGCCGGTCAGCGTCTCCATCGCCGGGCGGACCGGGTGGCGGCCGGGCGCGTCGAACACGGGCGGTTCGCCCGGCTCGAAGACATCGGCCGGCGCGGCCTCGGTCTCGACCGCGCCGTAGCCGGGGGTCAGCCGGGCCGCGAGGTCGGGCGGCAGGACGGCCGCCGCCTCCCGCACGGTCTCCGCCCCCACGGCCGACATGCGCCGCGCGTGCTTGACGGCCCAGCGGACCGCGCGCTCCCGCACCTCGTACGACTCGCACAGGAACGCCGAGGCGAGCGCCGGCGCCAGGTCGTCGAGGTCGCCGGAGGTGTCGCGGGCGGCCCGGTCGAGCAGCGTCAGCCCGGCCCGTACGAGCTTGCTCTCGGGCCGGAACAGCAGCGCCGTCACCGCCTCGCCGACCTCCTCGCCGCTCAGCGTGACGCCGGGCCCGCGCAGCATCCGCAGGGCCAGCTCGGCGACCGGGCCGGGCGCGGCGGGCAGCAGCCGCAGGTAGTCGCGGACCTGTTCCTGGCCGGGGGCCGGATCGAGCAGGTCGTGCAGCCGTACGAAGAAGCGCAGGTCGGCGGCGGTGCCGCCGCGCAGGAAGCGGCTCAGGCAGCCCGCCACGAGCTGCTCGTGCCCGACCGGCGAGGCCTTGGCGAGCGCGCGCAGCCAGGACCGCCCGGCAGGGGCGTCGGCCCGGTCGTCGCGCAGCGCCCGGCCCACGCCCTCGGCCTCGAACAGCCGGGGGATCAGGTGCGGGGCGAGCGGGTCGGTGGCGAGGCGGGGCTCCATGGACGCCCAGGCGACGACCAGCGGCTCGTGCGCGGGCGGCTCGGCGCCGGTGCGGCGCAGCAGCTCCAGCGCCAGCCCGGCGGCGCCGTTGTCGAGCTGGGCGCGGGTGCCCCGCAGCCGGGCGGCCAGGCGCGTGGCGAGGTCGGCCTGCCACTCCGCGGGCCGGGCGGCGACGACCCGCAGCAGCGGCTCGATCGGCATCGTCTCGCCCCACTCGGCGAAGTCGCGCCTGAGCAGCCAGTCGGCGACCGCGGCGGTGCCGCCCAGCGTGCCCGCTCCCACGACGCGGAGGGGCGCGATCCAGACGTTGCGCCGGCTCCAGGGGACGCTGTGCCGGTGGTGGTAGTGGTCGGGACTCTCCCACCACCAGCGCTGCGCGACCTCCTCGGTCACGCCCCGCTCCACGTGCTCACTGACGAACTCCCGCCTGGCCTGCTCCTCCGCCTCCCGCGCCCGCTGCTGGGCCGCGTCGAACCGGGCGTGGGCGGCCTTGCGCGCCTCGCCGATGTACGCGCGCAGCCGGCCGGCGATCTCGCGGCGCTCCTCCGCGCCGAGCCGCAGCACCACGTCGGGCCGCGCCGCCCCCGCCCCCCCCCCCC